>SVPJ01000034.1 GCA_015065885.1 Oscillospiraceae bacterium
TCCATCACTCCGTCCCGCCTCGATGGCGGGCGGAGTGATCTTTTATACCTCACACCTTTGGGTGGTTGAGAAGCATCACAGCAATTCCTCGTTTTCGTGCCGGCTCCACTCACGTGTCGTTATCTCTTCTGTAACCGCCAACACATTTTGCCGTGTTTTTTCGAGCACGAAACGGCGGTTGTTTAGACCGCCGAGAGGAATTGCGTGGACTTCGCCGCAGGCGAATGTCCGATGGTTACGACTCCATCACTCCGTCCCGCCTCGATGGCGGGCGGAGTGATCTTTTATACCTCACACCTTTGGGTGGTTGAGAAGCATCACAGTGCGCCCCTACCACCCATCTAATGTTCGTGAAAAGCCCGCGGTGCGTCGCAAACACATTATTAAAAGATGCCGCCCCTGCCCGTAATCGGGCAGAAACGGCGTCTTTTTTCCGTTTACTTCACACGGGTGAGGAACTGGCAATACACGTACACGTTTTGGATCTTCTTCGCCTCTACCCCGTCGTCCGCCTGGATGATCGGTTGCGTCTCCGAGGGCGTGACGTACAGTTTAAACACCAACGCATCCTGCCCCACCCGCATATTGCGGATACGCTTGTAGGTAAACTCCCGTTTCGCAACGCCGAGATAATCGAAAATGATGGTTTCGATATCCAAGTTGCTGAAGCATTGCAAAACGTCCTTTTCGTTATACACATCCAGCATGTGCTTTGCCTCTTCAAAGGTGAGGTTGTGACATTGGAACTCCCCTTCGTTCAGCACACTCATCATACTGCTGTTATCCAGCAGCAACAACGGCAACGATTCACTCATAATGCAAGCCTCCTTGTGTTTTGTTGTTTCTATTGTACGATAGTTTTTGCAAGTTGTCAATAGTTTTCTTTCATATTTTTATAAATTTTCAAAAATTTTGTCGTTTTTTATTATAAAATGAATTTTTTGTTTTTATAAATTGCGTTTTTTGATATTATAGTCATATTTATGACTATTGTCAAGAAAGATTTTCTCCCGTATGCTAACAATATAGAAAGCGGGAGGTGGTATGCGTTGATAAGTTACGAGCCGTTTTGGCGCACGATGAAAGAGCGCGGCGTCACGACCTATGCCTTGATCACGCGACACAACATCAGTTCCGCTACCATTGACCGCATGAAAAAAGGTGAAGGTATCACTACCGCGAAGTTGGATGACCTCTGCCGTATACTGCAATGCACCGTTTCCGATATTATTGAATACATCCCGTGATCCTCTCTTTTTTGGGGTATACTAACCCCGAAGGAGAGGATTTTTATGTGTACGGCAATTTGGCACGACGGGTGTTTCGGTCGCACGCTGGATCTCGACCGCCGCTACGGTGAAGCCGTGACCGTGACCCCGCGTCGCTTCCCGCTCACCTTTTCGGACGGTACGGCGTTGCGAGAACACCACGCTCTGATCGGTATGGCAACGGTGGCGGAAGGCTATCCCTTATATTACGAAGCGATGAACGAACACGGTCTGTGTATGGCAGGGTTGCGCTTTAGGAGCGCGGTGTACCGTTCTGCGGCAGACGGGGCGCACGCCGCGTCGTACGAGTTGATCCCGCGGGTACTCGCGTCGTGCGTCAACTTGGAGGAGGCGCGCGCATTGCTCGCCCGCCTCACCGTGACCGACCGCGCCTTCAGCGAACATCTGCCGCCTGCACCGCTTCACTGGCTGGTGGCGGACCGCAGCGGCGCGCTGGCGGTGGAGCCGCTTGCGGAAGGCGTGCGGGTGTGGGACGACCCCGCACGGGTACTCACCAACGACCCGCACTTTGAACGGCAAGCGGCGCACCTCGCACGATTCTCCCACCTCTCCCCTGCCGCCGCAGGCGGGCTCGGAAGCGGGGCGCAGGGACTGCCGGGGGATTGGACTTCTTCCTCCCGCTTCGTGCGGGCAGCGTTTGCCGCACGGCACACCTTACCCGCCGAAACCGACACCGCGCGGGTGGCAACCTTCTTCCGCCTGCTCGGTACGGTGACCATCCCGCACGGGTGTGTGCTGACCGACAGCGGGTGTTGCCACGCTACCGTGTACTCCTGCTGTTACGATACCGTCGGGCGGACCTACCACTACACCACCGCCACCGACGCGCGAGTGGTAAGCATCCCTCTCACCGACCTTAACGGCGACACCCTCACCGCACACGTCATGTAAAAAAAGCCCGCCTTACAGCGGGCTTTTTCTTACGATTTATCCTTTGAACGGGTACACAGCGCCGCAAGCAGGCTGAAGGTGACCGCGGCGGCAATGCCGCCCGCCGTGGCAGTGAGTCCGCCCGTGAGAATACCGAACACGCCGTCTTTGGCGATCGCCTCCCGCACTCCCATGGCAAGGGAATACCCAAATCCCGTGAGCGGCACGGTGGCACCCGCCCCCGCAAACTGCACGAGCGGGTCATACACGCCGACAGCGGTGAGCAGTACGCCCGCCGTGACGTAACCCACCAAAATACGGGCAGGAGTGAGTTTGGTAAGGTCAACAAGCAATTGCCCGATCACGCAAAACCCACCGCCCACCAAAAACGCTTTCACGATCATCCACCAATCCATACGACACACACCTCTTGAGTTTTTGGTTAGTGTGCCCCGTGCGGAAGAAATATTCCGTGTTTTTTTCGACACCTCTCTTGCAAATTTCTTGCACACGCGGTATACTGTAGTTAAACTTTAGAAACAGGAGGATCACATCATGGATTACACCGCTGTTTTGAAAAAAGTCTTTCCCTTCTCCTTTGGCGAGAAAAAGGATGTCGCCGCCCTGATCGTGAACATCGTGATCTACTTGGTAGTCGGTACCGTGATCGGTTTTCTGATCGGTGTTTTGGCAAAGATCCCGATCGTGGGAATCCTCGTAGGCATCGTGGGTACATTGATCGACTTGTACGTACTGGTCGGCATCGTCCTGTCCTGCCTCGACTACTTCAAAGTCTTAAAATAACCCCATCAAAACAACGTCCGATCGGAACCGCTGTGTATCCGATCGGACTTTGTTATTGCGTTTTAAAAAGCAAAAACCTCTTCGTTTACACGAAGAGGTCGTTTTGCTGTTTGATTACGCGTTCGCCTTTTTCGCGAGAGCGGACTTCTTGCGGGCCGCAGTGTTTTTGTGCAGCAAGCCCTTCGCAACCGCCTGGTCGATCTTCTTGATCGCCGCGCGCACCGCTTCATTCTTGTTTTCCGCGTTGGTCTCGATCGCCACATTCGCCTTCTTGACGGTGGTCTTCAGCGCGGAACGGTTCGCCTTGTTGATCGCCGTTTTGGTCGCGATAACCTTAACGCGCTTCTTCGCAGATTTAATGTTGGGCATGGTCACACCTCCTTGTGGATGAATTGCCGGATAGGCAATAAAGCAATAATTCCGGTCATGCATCGGTCATTATACCACCAAACCTCGAAAAAAGCAACTCTTTTTTTAAGAATAAGTAAACTTTTTTCGGAAAGACTGTTTTTACCGTACTTTTTGGGGGTGTTTTTACGTTTGGACGTACCGATTTGATGATCGAAGCCGCCGCCGATCTGCCGTCCGTTGACGGATTGAGCCACCGCACCGTGCAAAAAAGGGGCATTACCCTCACCCGTACGACGGTAAAAACGACCGCCGCCGCAAACGCGGTAGGGCGTCCCGTAGGGCAATACGTCACCGCCGAACTGCCACCGCTCTCGGACGATGAAACACAGCTTGCGGCGCACGCCGCCTGCATTGCCGAGGAACTCGCGGCGCTTTTGCCCGCCGCAGGCACGGTGTTGGTGGCAGGGCTGGGCAACGCCGCCGTCACCCCCGATGCCATCGGCCCGCAAGCCGCGGACATGGTGCTTGCCACCCGCCACATCCGCGGCGAGTGGGCACGCAGTTTGGGACTCGACGACCTGCGGTCGGTAGCGGTCATCCGCACCGACGTGCTGGGGAAAACAGGGGTGGAAAGCGGCGAGATCTTAAAGGGTGTGTGCCGCACGGTACAGCCCGCCGCCGTCATCGCCATCGATGCACTTGCCGCCCGCTCGCTCTCCCGCCTCGGATGCACGGTACAGCTGTGCGATACAGGCATCGCCCCCGGCTCGGGGGTGGGCAATGCCCGCCTTCCGCTCTCGCAGGAGTTGCTTGAGGTGCCTGTTATCGGCATCGGCGTGCCCACAGTGGTGGACGCCGCCACCATCGTGCGGGAATTCGGAGGCAGCGAAGCGGCGGCGAACGCCGCCGCGATGATGGTCACCCCGCGGGAGATCGACCTCGTGGTGCGCCGTGCCGCACGTCTGGTCGCACTCGCCGTCAACGGAGCATTACAACCCGACTACGACCCTGCCGACCTCGTTTCTGCCGCCGTGTAATAATCCTCCTCACCCCCTCATATACTTCCGTTAGGGAGGTGTGCGGAATGAAGGCACGGGTGATACGCATCGTTTTATCGTTGCTCGCGGTGGTCGGCATTGTGTTTGGCGCTTCGCGCCTGCCGCGTGACGTGTGGACACGGATAGGTCGCGTGATGGCGGTGGCTTCGGTATCGCTGCAACAGGCGGAAAACACCGCCGAGCAGTTGTCTGCCGTGCTGACCCGCCCCTCCGCTCACGCCGCAGGCACCACCGCACCGCACACCCTGCCCACGGGCGGTGCGGAACAACAACCGCTGACCGAGCCGACCGCCGTGCAGACGGCAGGCACCGCCTCACCCCCGCCCGAAAACGGCAGCGGCGGCAAGGTGGTCACCCAAACGGTGGGCGGTGGGGAGAGTATCGGCGGCATTCAGGTAAAAAACAAAAGCGGAGTGACGGTGAACATTGCCGAAGCCCTCGAAGCCGACCTGCCGTTTACGGTGGAGGTCGGCAGCACCGCACCGCAGGTGCTGATCTATCACACCCACACCACCGAAGGATATATGCCGTACGACGCAGGATACTATAACGCAGGAGACGTGCCGCGCAACGATACCTACACCGATACGGTCGTCGCGGCAGGCGACGCCTTGGAGGCCGCGCTTTTAGCGGCGGGGATCGCCGTCATCCACGACACCACCATACACGACTACCCGCACTATCGCGGTGCGTACGAACGCTCGGAAGTCACTGTAAAGAAACTTTTGGAGCAGTATCCGAGTATCAAGGTCACCATCGATCTTCACCGCGACGGCTTGATGGCAAACGAACGGGATATGCTCAAACCCACCGTGACGGTAAACGGCAAAAAAGCGGCACAACTGATGGTGGTGTGCGGTGTGCTTTCCACCGACGAACTGCCGCACGAGAATTGGAAAGATAACCTCTCGTTTGCAACGAAATTGCAAGAGATGCTCACCGCACGGCACGACCGTCTTGCCCGCCCGCTCTCGCTGACGGCGGCGCGGTACAACCAATATCTCACGAGCGGCTCTCTGCTCGTGGAGGTGGGAAGCGAAGGAAACACGTTGGAAGAAGCCACCTATGCCGCCCGTCTGCTTGGCCAAACGCTCGCGGCAATGTGGGGTGCATAGGAGAAACTATGAAAGCGTTTTTTTGTACGTTGGCACTCGCCTTGTGTGCGGCGTTGCTTCTCGGCGGAATACTGTGGGCGGACATACGCACCCGCGCCGTCACCTTCGAAGACAGCACGCCGCCGTACACACGGCAAGCGGACACCGTCCCTGACCTGCCGCTTCCCGCAGCGGGCGAAATATTGCGCCACCTGTATCACGGTGAAAAAGCCGTATTGGAATATCTGCTTCAAAAAATGGAAAATATCACATAAGTAAAACTTTTTATCACACAGGACAAAGAAATTTTCGCCCCTTTTTCGTATAATGTGAGCGTATGGACGCAGTCCTTGCAACTCTGCTGATAAAGGGGGATACATAATGAGAAATGTTATGGATCAAATTCAAACGACGGTTGAGAAACTCGGCCAACACGCCCATATTCACATTTGTGAGTTGGACGGCGTAGAGTATCAGCCGTGCGGGTACAAGACGGACAACACCCTGCCCTCCGCCGGTTGGCAACCGTTCCCGAAGGGCACGCGTATTGCGGGGCACGACGGACACTTCTGGTTCCGTGTGAAATTCACCACGCCTGCCGCACGCGAGCAAAGCCGCGTGCAGTTGATCGTTTCCACGGGTTTTGATAATCACGGCAACACCTTGAATCCGCAGAGTATGGTGTACGTGAACGGCAAGTTCACCCACGCGCTGGACACCAATCACCTGTCGGTGGATCTGGAGCCCTCCACCGATTACGAAATACACGTCTACTATTACGTGGGCATGATCCACGACGCGACCGAAGTGAAGTTCCGCCTTGAATATCTGGACGAGCGTATCGAGGCAATGTATTACGATATGTACGTGCCGATGATGGGCGTCAACCTTATTCCGCACAATACATACGAAAAAGCGACCGCCACCAAGGTGCTGGAATGCACCGCTTGTATGCTGGACCTGAACTATCCGCACACGGCGGAATACTACAAAAAACTGGAAGCCGCTGCCGCCTACCTTAAAAAGCACTATTACGAGGAGTTGTGCGGTAAGAGCAACGTCATCTGCAACTGCATCGGCCACACCCACATTGACGTGGCGTGGCTGTGGACGTTGGCGCAGACCCGTGAAAAAGCACAGCGCAGTTTCACCACTGCGTTGCAGTTGATGGACCGCTATCCCGAATACAAATTCATGATGTCTCAACCGCAGTTGTTCCAATTTGTGAAAGAGGACAACCCCGAACTGTACGGGCGCATTCTGGAAAAGGTGCGGGAAGGTCGTTTTGAAATTGAAGGCGCGATGTGGCTGGAAGCCGACTGCAATCTCATAAGCGGCGAAAGCATGGTGCGGCAGATCCTGCACGGCAAACGCTTCATGAAGCAGGAATTCGACGTGGACAGCCGCGTGCTGTGGTTGCCCGACGTGTTCGGCTATTCCGCCGCGATGCCGCAGATTTTGAAAAAGAGCGGTGTGGAGCATTTCATCACCTCCAAGATCAGCTGGAACGACACCAACCTCATTCCTTACGACACCTTTATGTGGCAGGGGTTGGACGGCACCGAGATGCTGACCGACTTCATCACCACCCGCCAGTTTGCGGGGGACAGCGGGTTCCATAACCCCTGCACCTACGTGGGCATGCTCACCCCCACCGAGGTCATGGGCTCGTGGCAACGGTATCAGCAGAAGGAGTACAACAACGTTGTCATGACCTCCTACGGTTACGGCGACGGCGGCGGAGGACCGACCGCGCATATGCTCGAAATGCAACGCCGTATGGCGTACGGTCTGCCCGCCCTGCCGAAGACCCGTATGAGTACACTGGCAGAGCATCTGGAAATGACCGAAAAGAACTTTGCCGAAGGTTGCCGTGAGATCGGCCGCACCCCGAAATGGGTGGGCGAACTGTACCTTGAATTCCACCGCGGCACCTACACCTCCATGGCGAAGAACAAGCGGTACAACCGTCTCTCGGAAATGAAATTGCAAAAGACCGAAGCCGCCGAAACGGCGGCCGCGGCACTGCTCGGCAAGACCTACAGCAAGGAAGTGCTGTACAGCCTGTGGGATACGGTGCTTTTAAACCAATTCCACGATATCATCCCCGGTTCCTCCATCAAAGAGGTGTACGACGACAGTTGGGCACAGTACGAAGGTCTGCTCGCGAAAGCGGACGGCCTGCTCTCCGACTCGCTGGGTGCCCTTGCCGAAAACGTGAAGACCACGGGCGGCGTGCTGGTGTACAACTCGCTCGGCTTTGCCCGTCGCGGCACCGTGACGGTGGACGGCAAGTTGTATGAAACGGAGGAGATCCCTGCCGAAGGCTGGGCCGTGGTGCAACCCAAAACGGAAAGCCGCGTGACGGTACAGGGCCTCACCGCCGAAAACGATTTCTTCTATATCGAACTGGACGATGCGGGCCGTATCGTGAAACTCATCGACAAACGCTGTGACCGTCAGGTGTTCTTTGAACAAGCCCCCGCCAACGAGTGGCAGGTGTTTGAGGATATGCCCCGCGTGTACGACAACTGGGAACTGGCGGAATACCACAAATCGAAGTGTACCGTACTGGACGGCAAAGCTGAGATCACCCCGATCGACGAAGGATGCCGTAAGGGCTTTAAGATCTGCCGCACCTATCACGACTCCACGATCGAACAGCGACTCTATCTGTACGATTCCATCGCCCGCGTGGATGCCGAGCACGACATTCACTGGGAGGAAAAGCAGCAGATCCTGAAGATCGCGTTCCCGACCGATATCAACGCGACCACTGCCCGTTACGACATTCAGTTCGGCAGCGTGGAACGTCCGACCCATCAAAACACCGGTTGGGATGAAGCGAAGTTTGAAGTGTGCGCACAGAAGTGGATGGATCTGTCGGAGTACAACTACGGTGTCAGTATCCTGAACGATTGTAAGTACGGCTTCAACACCGAAGGCAGTACTATGAAACTCACCGTGCTGAAGAGCGGTGTCTACCCGAACAGACAGGCGGACGTGGGTGAACATACCTTTGCCTTCGCCATCTTCCCGCACCAAGGCGATTTCCGCGCGGGCGGCACCGTGCGCGAGGCGTACAGTTTCAATCAGCCGCTCTCCGCTGTGGCGGTGGCGGCAAATGCCGACGGTAAACTCGCGGATACCTTCTCGCTCGTTTCGACCGATCATGACAACATCATCATCGATACGGTGAAGCAGTGCGAAGACAGCGAAGATATCCTCGTTCGCTTGCACGACACCTTTGATTGCAAGACCGCGCCCGTCATCACCTTCGGCGTACCCGTGAAAGCGGTTGCGGTTGCCGACCTGATGGAAAACACGCTCTACGACCTCGCGGTGGAGAACAACGCCGTGAAACTGCCGGTGAAGAACTTCGAGATCATCACCTTGAAAGTCACCTTGGCATAATGTATCCGAAAAAACGACCCGATGCCTTTGGCATCGGGTCATTTATTATCCGTTTTTGCGAAATTTCGCGGGTGACGTACCGTATTTGCGTTTAAACAAGGTGTACGCCCACGAGGTGTTCTCAAACCCGCAGGTGTAGCACAGATCGATGATCGGCAGATTGGTGGTGACCAGCGAATTCGCAAGGTAATTCAACCGCAAGTCGTTCAGGTATTCCGAAACGGATTTCCCGAAATGCTTTTTGACCGAGCGACACAGATGCTCGCGGCTCTTACCCGACAGGCTCACCATGTGCTCCACCCCTTGGGAGAAATGCTCAAGATGCCGCATTTCGCGGTCGAGTTGTTGCAACCACGACGGCAGTGCGCTCTCTTCTGTCCGAAACTGTGCGAAATACCGCGTAAAAATTTTCAAAAGCAGCATACGCGCTTGATATTGCCGCTCGGCGGTGTCGTAACGGTCGGCGGTATTCAACTCGTCCAACTTTTCGGTCATCCACGCAATGTCCTTTTCGCCAAGCATCACCTGCGGCGGGAGAGGAGCCGCAAGCAATCGCTCACCGCCGAAACCATCCGATAAAAAGGTGAACAACTGGGTCAGTATCTCCTCCGAAAAGGAGAGGTTGATAAAGGACTGCGCCGTCTGCAAAAAATCGGGATAATGGTGACAGTCCTCCTTGCGGATAAAAAGCATCGCTCCGCGGGGCAGGATCTCCTCCTGTCCGTTGATCTGATGGCGGATACCGTCGGACAGGGTCAAAAACAGTTCGTAATATTCGTGGCAGTGCAATTTCGAACTTTCGGTGGTGAGCAACACCCGCCGAAAGCGAAACCCCACGTCCGCATCCAAATGTTTTTCCGCCGTCAAGCGCTTGACCTCCATGCCGTCACCTCCCTTTTTTCAAAAGGATACCACAAAACACGCCGCCTGTCTACCCCGAAAATCGGTGTGTCGTATCCTAAAAAATGAGTACGGGCAAGCGAAATCTCGCCTGCCCGTAGTATGTATGTACCTTACGCTTTCAGCATTTCTGCCGCGGCTTCTTTCAAGGTCGCCGTCATCGCATCGGCAGCGGCAAGATCCGCACCCGTCGCGGTGATGTACGCCTTCACCTTCGGCTCGGTACCCGAAGGACGGATGATGATGCCGTTGTTGCCCTCAAGCTTATAGGACAGCACGTTGGACTTCGGCAGGTCGATGGTCGCGGTCGCACCGCTCACAAGATCCACGCTGACCGACTCGCGGTAATCCGCAAACGCCACCACTTTCAAACCGCCGAGCGTTGCGGGACGGTTGGCACGCAGGCCCTCCATCAAGGCTTTCATGGTCTCCATACCCTCGGCGCCCTCAAACTCCGCGTTCAGGAGCGAGTGACGGAACACGCCGTGTTCCGCATACAGACCGTTCAACACGTCAAGGAGCGAACGACCTGCGGCGTTATAGTACGCCGCCATTTCGCAGATGAGCATTGAGGCGACCACCGCGTCCTTGTCGCGCACGTGGGTGCCCGCAAGATAGCCGTAACTTTCCTCAAAACCCAAAATATAGTTTTCGGGATGACCCGCCGCCACCTGCTCGTCGATCTGCTCACCGATGTACTTAAAGCCGGTAAGGACTTCGGCAATGCGGCAACCGTATTTCGCGGCAATATTCGCCGCGAGGTCGGAAGTCACGATGGTCTTCACCGCCATCGGCGCTATCGGCATTTCACCGCGCGCCGCCTTGCAGGAAAGGATGTATTCGAGAAGCAGGCACCCCACTTCGTTCCCCGTCAAAAGTTCGTAGCCGTCGCCCGCCTTCACCGCGATACCCACGCGATCGCAGTCGGGGTCGGTCGCAAGCAACAAGTCGGGGTGGGTCTCTTCCGCCATTTTCAACGCGAGTTCAAACGCCTGTCGGAACTCGGGGTTGGGATACGGCGTGGTCGGGAAGTTGCCGTCGGGCAATTCCTGTTCCGCGACGATCTTCACGTCGGTCAGCCCGATGCGCGAAAGGATCGCCCGCACGGGTTTGTTGCCCGTACCGTTCAGCGGAGAATAGATCACCGACAGCGGCGCTTTTTGGCAAATACCCGCATTCACCTGCTGTGCTTCCACACAGTCAAGGAATTTTTCCACCAACGCTTCGCCGACCATCTCAATGATGCCGTCTGCCACCGCCGCGTCGAAATCCGCCACCGACACGTCGCGGAAAATATCGAGCGCGCGGACGTATTTCGTCACTTCGTTCGCATCGTTATCGGTCATCTGCCCGCCGTTCGGACCGTAGCATTTGTAGCCGTTGTACTTCGCGGGGTTGTGGCTCGCCGTGACCATAATACCTGCCTGACAGCCGAGTTCCCGCACCGCGAAGGAGAGTACGGGCGTGGGGTTCAATTCGTCAAACAGAAACACCTTCACACCGCTTGCCGCCAACACGCGCGCCGCCTCACGGGCAAACAGTTCCGACTTAATACGGCAATCGTATGCGATCGCCACCGACGACGACGCGTAATGTGCCTTTAGATAATTCGCAAGACCCTGCGTAGCTTTACGCACGGTGTAGATGTTCATGCGGTTGTCACCCGCGCCGATGATGCCGCGCAGACCCGCCGTGCCGAATTCCAGTTCGCAATAAAAACGGTCAAAGATCGCCGCTTCATCCCCTGCGATCGCCTGCAGTTCCGCTTTCAGATCGGGATCCTCATTGGCACGCGCCAACCACAGTTCATACATTTCATTGATTTTTGCATCCATAACCGTTGCCTCCCTATACGTATTATCTCCATTATATACCAATCTTGGGGGAAATTGCAAGAAGTTTGACAGAGATATTGAAATTAAAGTTATATTTTATAAGTAAAGCCACCCGTAAAACGGGTGGCTCCTTTGTTTTTGCGTATTATTCGCCGGCGGCAGTCGTGGTCGCGGTTGCCCCGTCACCGCCCGCCGTCGTGGTGGCGTCGGCGGTATCCGTCGTCGTCGTCGTCACCGTCGTCGTGGTGGTCGTGGTGGTAGTCGTCGTACCGCCCTGCTCGTTCATTGCGGCGAGTTTGGCCACTGCCGCTTGATACTGCGGATCCACGGAGAGTGACAAGAGTTCCCACGCATCCTCCTGTTCTTCCGACAGCGAGGAGATGACGTCGGGGGTCAGACCCACACCCTCCCAACCGCTCTTGTCGAGCAGTTGGAATTCGCCCACCGTGAAGCAGACGGCGGAGTTATCCGACGTCAGCGTAAAATACTCTTGTACCATCGAACGGCCGGCGGTGGTATTCCCCACCAGCACGGCGCGTCCCGCCTGCCGCAAGGTCGCGGCAATGAGTTCCGCCTCGCCCGCCGTCTTGCGGTTGACGAGGACCGCCGTGGGAATATCCAGTTGCGCCGTGTTCTCCGCACGCAGTTCGGTAGTACCGTCCTTATCCACGTAATAGCCGTACAGTCCGTGCGGCAACAGAAGGGAGAGGATCTTTTTGGTTGCTTCGACCGACCCGCTCTCACTGCCGCGCAGATCCAGCACCAACATCGCCGCCCCTTGATCCTTCAGCGACGTATACGCCGTGTGTACCTGATCGGGGGTCACGTCGGTGATGCTCTTGATACGCAGGTAACCGACCGTACCGTTCAGTTCACTTTCCACGCACTCGCGGGCGTAGGCGGCGGCGGACAATTCAAACGCCGTCTCCTTGCCGTCACGCTGCACGGTGAGGAGGACGGTACTCGACGACGCGAGGGCTTCCTCCACCGCACGCAGCGGCTCGTTACCCAAAGAAGCCTTGTTCAGTGCGACCACCACGTCGCCTTTTTGCAGACCCGCGCTGTACGCGGTGGAACCGAACTGCACGTCGCTCAAAACGATCTGCCCGCTCTCGTTCGCCACCACGGTGATACCGAAACCGGTCGACTGACCCGACATCGCCACAATATGGGCATTGTATTCCTCGGTGGTAAGGTAGCGGGCGTATTTATCCCCGATGCCGTTCACCTGCCCGTGCGCCATTGCGTGGCGCAACACCTCTTCGTCGATGGTGCCGTAATAATTCTGTCGCACGGCGTTATCCACGTCGGCAATATAGTTGTACATCGCCTGACGGTTGTTCAACTCGTTCACCTGCGTGTTAAAACGCCGCATCGCGACCAACATGGTAACACACACCGTCACCGCGACCACAATGATCATCAGCGACAGTGCCGCACCCCACGACAGTCGTTTACGCATACACAACACTCCTAATTACGAAGCCTTCAAATAACCGTTTGCCAGCGGATCCACTGCCGAGCCGTTCACACGCACCTCAAAATGCAAATGGGGCCCCGTGACGTTACCCGAAGAGCCGGCACGGCCGAGCACGGTACTGCCGCCCGTCACCTTCTGCCCCACACTCACCGATACGTGAGACATATGGGCATACAGCGTGACGATCTGACGGCCTTTGCTGTCCAGACCGTGATCCACCATCACGTATAAGCCGTATCCGCCGCCCCAGCCGGAGGTGTTCGCAAAGATCACCGTACCGTCGGCCGCGGAAACAATGTTCTGGCCATAGATCGGAATGGAACCGTTTGCGATGTCAATGCCGCGGTGCAAACGTCCCCAACGGTATCCGTAATAGGACGAAATGTTGCGCACCGTCGGCACCGGCCAGTGCATCGTACCGCCCGAGTACTTGCCCGTCGATTGGGTCGCCGCAAGCAGTTTTTTGATTTCCTTATCCAGCGCCTCTTCTTCACGCTGCTTCTGCTTGAGCGCGTCATTCACTTCCGCCATTGACTTTTCCAATTCTTTCAGCACGCGGTTGCTTTCGGCGTAAAGGTCGTCGAGTTCCCTCTTCTTCGCGTCCGCGACGGCTTTCAGTTCCTCCACGCCGCGGCGTTCTTCTTCCAGCACCGCTTTTTCTTCGTTCAGTTTCTCTTTTTCTTTGTTCAGCCGTTCGATCTCCGCGTTCAACTCGTCGATCATACGCTGATCGTTCGCGGCGATGCTTTCCACCACCGACTCTTTCAAGAGATACTCCACGTAGTTTTCGGTATCGAACAGCATTTGAAGCGCACTCAGATTACCCGACTGCGCGATCACGCGCAACCGTTCACCGAACAGCGCCAACTGGTCTTCAATGCCCTGTTCCGCCGCCGTGATATCCGCTTCGCGGGCGGCGATCTCCGCCGCTTTTTCGTCCATCTCCTCGGTCAACAGTTCGATCTGTTGGCGGAGAAGTTCGATCTGCTCTTCGCTGTTGCGGATCTTCTCTTTGATGGAGTTTGCATATTCCTGTTGCTTCGCCACGTCGCCTTTGCACGCCGCGAGTTCTTCTTTCAACGCCTTTTCTTCTTTTTCGAGTTTTGCCAGCTTATCCTGCAGTTCTTTCACCGTTGCCGCTTCCGTCGGCATCGGCGACACGGCAAGCAAACTGCCGACTGCCAGCACCAGCACCATAACGAGGGCTATGATGCGAAACGCACATCCTGTTTGCCTCATAGTAGCCTACCTTTCTTACAACTGCTCGCTACCCTCCGTTTTGAGGTAACGGCTCATCGAGATCACACTGCCCAGCACGCCCGTGAGGAAGCCTGCCGCGAGGAAGCCCACCAGTAAGACGAGCCACACGCGGGAGAAATTCACAAGCCCCAGCATCGGGCCGAAGGTAAAGTTCTCGGACAGTTTTTCATACACGTAATACATCAGACCGTACGCGATACCGCCCGATGCGAGACCCATCACCATACCTTCCACCGCAAAGGGGAAACGGATGAAGGCGTCGGTAGCACCCACCGATTTCATAATGTAGATCTCCAGACGGCGGCTGTACACCGTCAGTTTGATGGTGTTCGAAATGATGAACAGCGACACGAGCAACAACACCGCAATGATCCACCCGCCGATGGTGAGGATCACTTGGCGCAGGCGCGTCAAGGTGGCGGCAAGGTCGCCGCTGTAACTCACCGATTCGATCTCGGGCAGGGCTTCGACCTGCTCGAGCGTGCTTTCAAACAACGCCAGATCGTCAAAGGTGATAATGTAACTGTGTTGCAACGGATTGTTTTCCCCCTGCAGACTTTCAAACAACGATGCGGGCAGAGAGTCCTGCAAACGGTCGAGAGTATCGTCCCGCGAGAGGAATTCCACCCCCAGCACGTTGTGGATACTCTCCAGCTCGCCCTTCAGTGCGGCGGTATCCTCATCCGATACAGCATCCTCCACAAACGCGACCACCACGTTTTGCTCGTACACCCAGTTGAAGATGTGGTCGATGTTCACGAAGGTGAGGTACGCACCGCCCGTAAGAAGCAGGCAGGAGATCAAGACGCCGATAGAAGCCGCCGCCATAAAGCGGTTTTGCCACAGGTTACGGAAGCCTTCGCGCACCAGATACTGAAAACTGCTCCATCTCACAGCGACTCACCTCCGTTCAGCGTGTCCGAAACCACCGTGCCGTCCTTAATGGTGATGACGCGGTGATGGAATTTGTTCACCAATTCATGTTCGTGCGTGACCATCAGAACGGTGGTGCCGAGCGCGTTGATCTCGGAGAGGAGCTGCACGATCTCGTAGGACATATCGGGATCCACGTTACCCGTCGGCTCGTCCGCAATGATCATCGCAGGGTTGTTCGCCAGCGCACGCGCAAGGCTTACCCGCTGTTGCTCACCGCCCGACAACTCCGAAGGGAAACTGCGCATCTTATCCTGCAGACCCACCAGTTGCAACACATACGGCACGCGGCGGCGGATCTCCCGACGGGGCGCACCCGTCACCCGCATGGCAAACGCCACGTTGTCGAACACGTTCATTTTGGGGATCAGGCGGAAATCCTGAAACACGATGCCCATCGTGCGGCGATAAAACGGCACGCGGCGCCGCTTCATACGGTTGAGATCGTAGCCGTTGACGATCACTTCGCCCGCATTGGCAACCTCTTCCCGCATGATCAGCTTCAAAAAGGTACTTTTACCCGCGCCGGACGCACCGACGATAAATACAAATTCGCCTTTATCAATGTGTATGTTCACATCGCGCAGAGCCTTGATGCCGCTGCCGTACGTCTTGTGAACTCCGCGGAACTCAATCAAAGGATACCCTTCCTTTCCAAAAATAACCGTCGTTTTTTGTCGAACAGATAAAAAACACAGTCCCATAGTACCACACGCGCACCGCCGAAACAAGCGGAAATGTCTTCCGCAAGGCGCGCGTCTGCAAAAAGGTCGCCGCCGTTCAGTGACCGAAGGGCGGCGCGCTTTTTAGTATTTCACGGGATTGGCGGTCAAGTATTTCTTGACCATCAGCGCCACTTTAAACACGATGGCGTCGTCAAACTCGCGCAGGTCGAGACCCGTCAAACGCTTGATCTTCTCAAGACGGTACACCAGCGTGTTGCGATGCACGAACAGTTTACGGGATGTCTCGGACACGTTCAGGTTGTTTTCAAAGAAGCGCTGAATGGTAAACAGCGTTTCCTGATCGAGCGAAGCGACCGAGCCGCGCTTGAACACTTCACGCATAAACATCTCGCACAGGGTGGTGGGCAGCTGATAGATCAAACGGGCAATACCCAGATTGTCGTAACTGACGATGGTCTTTTCGGTGTCGAACACCTTGCCGACCTCCAGTGCCACCTGCGCTTCCTTGAAGGAATGCGCCAGATCTTTGATCCCCTCCACCACGGTACCGATACCGATGTAGGAATGGGTATAGAATTCACTGCTGAGCGTATCCACGATGGAGCGCGCCAGTTTTTCGAGGTCGCGGCTGTCGATACCGCTGCGGATCTCTTTGACGAGCGCAATATCCGTCTCGTTGATGTTGACCACGAAATCCTTCGTCTTATCGGGGAACAGATTCTGGATCACGTCAAACGCCGAGATATCCGTCGTGTTGGTAATACGGATCAGCAACACCGCACGGCTCACATCGTTGTTGAAACGCAACTCACGCGCCTTCAAATAAATATCGCCGGGCAGAATGTTATCGAGAATCACGTTTTTCACGAAGTTACTGCGATCGTACTTCTCGTCGTAATACTGCTTGATATTCTGAAGCGACACGGCGAGCAGTGCGGCGTAACGCGCGGCTTCGTCATCGTCTCCTTCCACGAACAGCACGTATTCGCAATGCGGGCGGGAGCCAAACGCCTTGTACGTACGACCCTCAACGGCAAACGCCTCCGGCGAGGTAAACGCTTCCGCCGAAATAGCGGTCACGGCTTCACCCACGCGGGCAAGGTCACTGCAGGCGATGACGGTCATCGTCTCATCAATGACGCCGATGTTGCGGCCTGCGGCTTCCCACATCTGATGAACAACACCCTGGAACAAGCGGTTAGACATAACGATTCTCCTCACTTTTATATAGAGTCGGACGGTCACTTACCCGCTGCGGGCGGCATCGGTCAACGCGACCGTCTCTCCGCCGTATGTGCGCGGTGCAAGCACCCTCTCTCCCTGGCTCCTTCCCCTCTGGGACGGCGAGCATGCACTTCGCCTTTTTAGCCATTATCTATATAATACACAAACTATGGAATTTTTTCAAGGCAAAACGGCAAAAAAATCGAAAAAATTTTCACTTTTTTCGGCGTTTTAACAATTTGTTTGCATTTTTCGTCCGTTTTGCACTCCGCTTACGCCTCTCACCCCCTTCATGCGTTCTCCCCTTTTGGTTTTCGCTTGTTCCGTTTTTGCGTGACTACGCTTGTAGTCACACGTTCATTCTACACCCGTAGTCGGATTTTGTCAAGAGGAAATTTTCTCGGCAGGGGCGCGCATGGCGCGTCCGTTTCACGACCGACCGCACGCCCTCGGCGGGTGTTGTAGGGACGGGTCTCCCGACCCGTCCGTCCGCATTCGTATATATTTTCAAGGGGCGGCAAAGATTGCCGCCCGCGGGAAATAGACACCCGTTCGCATCGGCACTGTCTACGACAACCCCTCCGCTTTTTTGCGGCTTTTCCCGCAAAAAAGCACCTCCCCTTACACAGGGGAGGCAGACGCACGTCACGGGCGGGCGTTGTAGGGACGGGTCTCCCGACCCGTCCGCATTCGTGTATATGTTCAAGGGCGGCAAAGATTGCCGCCCCTACGATACAAAAAACACCGCCGTCAAGCAAATGCTTGACGGCGGTGCCGTTGTTTTAAGGGAGAACGATTACACGTTCTGGCTGTACAGGTCGCCCAAACGCACCAGGTGCTCGTAACGGGCGATGGAGGTCGCCTCCGCCTTCTGGAACAGCTCTTCCGCACGCTCGGGGAACTTGCGGGTCAGACCGGAGTAACGCGCTTCGTTCATGATGAAGTCGCGGTAGCTCGCAGTGGGAGCTTTGCTGTCCATGGTGAAGGGGTTCTTGCCCTCCGCCTTGTTCGCGGGGTTGAAGCGGAACATATGCCAGTAACCGCAATCCACAGCCTTCTTCATTTCGGCCTGGCAGTTCGCCATGCCGCCCTTGATGGCGTGCATCTCGCAGGGAGCGTAGCCGATGATGAGCGAGGGGCCCGGATAGGCTTCCGCTTCGGCGATCGCCTTGATGGTCTGGTTCATGTCCGCGCCCATCGCGATCTGCGCCACGTAGATGTAGCCGTAGGACATCGCGATCTCCGCGAGGCTCTTCTTCGCGATCGCCTTACCGGCAGCGGCAAACTGCGCCACCTGACCGATCTGCGAAGCCTTGGAAGCCTGACCGCCGGTGTTGGAGTACACTTCGGTATCGAACACCATGATGTTCACGTCTTCGCCCGAAGCGAGCACGTGATCCAAGCCGCCGAAACCGATATCGTATGCCCAACCGTCACCGCCGAAGATCCAGACGGACTTCTTGGAGAGGTATTCCTTCTTCGCCAGGATGGCACTGCAGGTATCGCAGCCGTCCACCTTTTCGAGTTCCGCCACCAGCGCCTTGGTCGCCTTCGCGTTGGCTTCGCCATCGTTCAGCGTCTCGAGGTAGGTGTTCGCCGCCGCCTTCAGTTCCGCAGACGCGCAATCGGCAGCCGCCACTTCCTTCACCAGGTCGATCAACTGCTCGCGGATCGCCTTCTGGCCGAGGTACATACCGTAGCCGTGCTCCGCGTTATCTTCGAACAGCGAGTTCGCCCAAGCGGGACCGTGGCCTTCCGCATTCACGGTGTACGGCGAGGTTGCCGCAGGGCCGCCCCAGATGGAGGAACAACCGGTCGCGTTGGAGATATACATACGATCGCCGAACAACTGGGTGATGAGGCGAGCATAGGAGGTTTCCGCACAACCCGCGCAGGAGCCGGAGAACTCGAGCAAGGGCTTCTTGTACTGGCTGGCGATGACGGAGGTGCCGAGGGTCTCTTCCTTCTCGGTCACGTTCGCAACCATGTAATCGAACACCGGCTGCTGATCCTCCATCGACTCACGCGCGACCATCTTCAAGGAGTTGGTCGGGCAGACGCCCACGCAGACGCCGCAACCCATACAATCCATCGGGGAGATGGCGAGGGAGTAGGCGTAGTCGGTCTTCACGACCGGCTTCGGAGCGTACAGCGTGTTCGCGGGAGCCGCCGCCTTTTCTTCTTCGTTCAGCGCGAACGGACGGATGGTCGCGTGCGGGCAGACGAAGGAGCAACGGTTACACTTCGCACAGGTGGTGGGATCCCATTCGGGCACCATCACCGCCACGCCGCGCTTCTCGTACGCCGAAGCGCCGAGTTCAAACGTACCGTCGGAGTGCTTCTTGAACGCCGACACCGGCAGGGAGTAACCGTCCATACGACCCACGGGCTTCATGATGGTATCCACCATCTCCACCGTCGCGGCACGGCCGACTTCCTTCACGGGAGCGGCATCGTCGGTCGCATTCGCCCAAGCGGCGGGCACGTCGACCTTCACGAACGCGGACACACCCGCGTCGATCGCGTTGTGGTTCGCCGCCACGACGTCCGCACCCTTCTTGGAGTAGGACTTGGTCGCCGCATCCTTCATATAGCCAACCGCTTCTTCGATCGGCAGAACACCGGACAGCGCGAAGAACGCCGCCTGCAGAATGGTGTTGGTACGCTTGCCCATACCGAGTTTCGCCGCGAGGTCGATCGCGTTCACGGTGTACAACTGCACGTTGTTCGCCGCGATGTAACGCTTCGCCTCAGCCGACATATGATGATCCAACTCTTCGGGAGTCCACTGGCAGTTGATGAGGTACACACCGCCGGGTTTCACGTCGTTGACCATCTTGAAGCCCTTGGTCACGTAGGACGGGTTGTGGCACGCCACGAAGTCCGCCTTGTTGATATAGTAGGGGCTCTTGATCGGCTTGTCGCCGAAACGCAGGTGCGAAATGGTGATACCGCCGGTCTTCTTGGAGTCGTACTGGAAGTACGCCTGCACGTATTTGTCGGTGTGGTCACCGATGATCTTGATGGAGTTCTTGTTCGCACCGACGGTACCGTCGCCGCCCAGACCCCAGAACTTGCACTCGATGGTGCCGGCCGCCGCCGTGTTGGGCGCGGGCTTCTCTTCGAGCGAGAGGTTGGTCACGTCATCGACGATGCCGATGGTGAACTGCATCTTCGGCTCAGCCTTCGCCGCTTCTTCATACACCGCAAAGATGCTGGCGGGGGTGGTATCCTTCGAGCCCAAACCGTAACGGCCGCCCATCACGCGGATGCCCGTGCGGCCCTTCGAAGCCAGCGCGGTCACGACGTCCATATACAGCGGCTCACCCAGCGAGCCGGGTTCCTTGGTACGATCCAGCACCGACAGCGTCTTCACGCTCGCGGGGATCGCCGCCAGCAGATGCTCCGCCGAGAACGGACGGTACAAACGCACCTTCACCAGACCGACCTTTTCGCCTGCCGCGGTGAGGTAATCGATGACTTCTTCGATCACGTCGCACACCGAGCCCATCGCCACGATCACGCGGTCGGCGTCGGGAGCGCCGTAGTAGTTGAACAGCTGATAATCGGTGCCGAGCTTCTCGTTGACCTTGCCCATGTATTTTTCAACAATGGCGGGCACGGCATTGTAGTACTCGTTGCACGCTTCGCGATGCTGGAAGAAGATATCGTCGTTTTCGTGCGAGCCGCGCATCACGGGATGCTCGGGGTTGAGCGCACGCTTGCGGAACGCTTCCACAGCGTCCATATTGCACATCTCTTTCAGATCCTCGAAATCCCAGACCTGGATCTTCTGGATCTCGTGAGAGGTACGGAAACCGTCAAAGAAGTTCAAAAACGGCACGCGGCTTTCGATGGCGGCGAGGTGCGCCACAGCGCCGAGGTCCATAACTTCCTGCGTGTTGGTCTCCGCCATCATGGCGAAACCGGTCTGACGGCAGGCGTACACGTCGGAATGATCGCCGAAGATGTTCAGCGCATGGGACGCCACGCAACGAGCCGACACGTGGAACACGCAAGGCAGCAATTCGCCCGCGATCTTATACATGTTCGGGATCATCAGAAGCAGACCCTGCGACGCGGTGTAGGTGGTGGTCATCGCGCCCGCCGCGAGCGAGCCGTGCACCGTACCGGAAGCACCGGCTTCCGACTGCATCTCCGCCACCTTCACGGTGGTACCGAAGATGTTCTTCAGACCGCTTGCCGACCACTGGTCAACGTAGTCTGCCATCGGGCTGGACGGGGTGATCGGGTAGATACCGGCCACTTCGGTGAACGCATAGGATACGTGCGCCGCAGCGGTGTTACCGTCCATGGACTTGAATTTTCTTGCCATTTTGGTATGTCCTCCTTTAAGGATAAAGTAATACAACACTTGTGCGTACCCATACAAGGTACACCACAGTGTATAATAGCACAAACGCCCGCGGTTGTAAAGAGGTGAAAGCGCGTTTTTCGGTGGAAATATTTAAAATCTGCGGGAATATGCGGTATTTCTGCCGCCGTATGGATTTTTTTGTGATATTTGCGCAATCTCTTGGATTTGTGTTTGACTTTTTCAAAAAAATGCGGTATACTTCGTTCTGTATATATATTCGCACTGCGAAAGGATGGCGTTTACCCCTATGTTGGATGTCAAATTTGTACGGGAGAATCCCGAACTGGTCAAGGAAAACATTCGCAAAAAGTTTAAGGATGCAAAACTGCCGTTGGTGGACGAGGTGTGTGCGTTGTACGATGAAAAGCGTGCGACAAACACCCGCGCGAACGAACTGCGTGCCAACCGCAACCGCGTGAGCAAAGAGATCGGCGGCCTGATGGCGAAAGGTCTGCGCGACGAGGCGGAAGAGAAAAAACGCCTGGTAAACGAACAGGCGGAAGAGTTGAAAGCACTCGAAGCGCGCGAGGGCGAATTGGAAGAAAAACTCACCACCGCGCTGATGAAGATCCCGAACATCATCGACCCGTCGGTGCCGCTCGGCCGTGACGACGAAGAAAACGTGGAAGTGGAGTGCTTCGGCGAAAAGACGGTGCCGAACTTCGAGATCCCCTACCACACCGACATTATGGCGCACTTCAACGGCATCGACAAGGAAGCCGCCGGCCGCGTGGCGGGCGAAGGCTTCTACTATCTGATGGGCGATATTGCCCGCCTGCACAGCGCGGTGCTGTCCTACGCCCGCGACTTTATGATCGACAAAGGTTTCACCTACTGCATCCCGCCGTTTATGATCCGCAGCAACGTGGTGTCGGGCGTGATGAGTTTTGAAGAGATGGACGCGATGATGTATAAGATCGAGGGCGAAGACCTCTACCTCATCGGTACGAGTGAACACTCGATGATCGGCAAGTTCATCGACACCATCACCCCCGAAGAGAGCCTGCCGCTCACCTTGACGAGCTATTCCCCCTGCTTCCGCAAGGAGAAAGGCGCGCACGGCATTGAAGAGCGCGGCATCTACCGTATCCATCAGTTCGAGAAGCAGGAGATGATCGTCATCTGCCGTCCCGAAGAGAGTATGGATTGGTTCCACAAGATGTGGAGCTACAGCGTGGAACTGTTCCGCTCGCTGGATATCCCTGTGCGCACGCTGGAATGCTGTTCGGGCGACTTGGCAGACCTGAAGGTCAAGTCCTACGACGTGGAGGCGTGGTCGCCGAAACAGCAGAAGTATTTCGAAGTCTGCTCCTGCTCCAACCTGGGCGACGCGCAGGCGCGCCGTCTCGGCATCCGTGTGAAGGGTGCGGACGGTCAGAAGTACCTCGCCCACACGTTGAACAACACGGTGGTAGCACCGCCGCGTATGCTCATTGCACTGCTCGAAAACAACCTCTCCTTCGACGGCGAGCGCTACACCCTCGCGATCCCGAAGGCACTGCAGCCGTATATGGGCGGTAAAGAGCAGATCGTTTCGAAGTAAGTAAGATCATAAAGAAAAGGAGTTCCAAACATTATGGACGACCCCGGGCCTACGGGCAATTTGCTGTTGCACTTTTTGCTGCTGTTGGCGCTGATCCTTGTCAACGCCTTCTTTGCGGCATCCGAAATGGCGATCATCACGTTAAACGACAATAAGATCCAGAAAATGGCGGAAGAAGGTCACAAAAAAGCCAAAAAGGTGCAAAAACTGACCGCCGACTCCTCCCATTTTCTCGCCACCATTCAGGTGGGCATCACCTTCGCCGGATTTTTGACCTCGGCCTCTGCCGCCAGCACGCTGTCCGAGCCGCTGGCACGGTGGTTCACGGGATTGGTGCCGCAGGCGGCGGCGTATGCCGCGGCGGTGCAGACGGTGGCACTCGTCGTCGTCACCCTGCTGGTGTCCTTTGCTTCACTGGTACTCGGCGAATTGGTCCCCAAACGCATCGCCATGCAAAAGGCGGAGCCGATCGCGTTCGCTACGGTGGGCATTCTCCGCGTGATCGCGGCACTGGCACGCCCGCTCGTGTGGTTGCTTTCTGCCGCCACCAACCTCTTCGTGCGTCTGTTCGGGATGGACCCGCACGCGGACGAAGAAGCGGTCACCGAAGAAGAAATTCGTATGCTGGTGGACGTGGGCGAAGAGAAGGGTGTTATTGAAGAAACGCAAAAAGAGATGATCAACAACATCTTCGAGTTTGACGACATCATTGCCGAGGAGATCATGACTCCCCGCGTGGACGTGGAAGCACTCGACGTGGAAACGACCATCGAAGAGGCGCTCGCCATCGGTATTGAAACGGGGTATTCCCGCTTGCCGATCTACGAAGAGGACATCGACCACACCATCGGCGTTTTGTACATGAAGGATCTGCTCCCCTACGTGGGCAAGCTCATTCCCGAGATGCTCTCGTTGCGTGATTTCGTGCGTCCCACCTTCTTCACCCCCGGCACCAAGCGGGGCGGTGCCCTGTTTGCCGAAATGACCGAAAAGCACATTCAGCTCGCCTGCGTGGTGGATGAGTACGGCGGCTTTGCGGGCATCGTGACGGTGGAAGACCTGCTTGAATCTATCGTGGGCAATATGCAGGACGAGTACGATAACGAAGAAGAAGAAATCACCCAGCTGGACGAAAATGTCTTTGACATCGACGGTTTTTGCTCGATCGAGGAAGTCACCGAACTGCTCGGCGTGGAATTGCCCGAAGGGGATTACGAAACGCTCGCCGGCTTTATGCTCGACCAACTCGGCCGCATTCCCGAAGAGGACGAACATCCCGTGGTGGAATACGACCGTCTCACCCTCACGGTTCTGGCGATGGACGACCGTGCGATCGACCGCGTGCATATTGAAGTGGCGCCCCCGCCGCCCGAAGAGGACGATGAGGACGACAAGAAACGCAAAAAAGAGTCGAAAGACGAAGAATAAGAAGAAGAGGCTGTCGCGTCAACGGTGTTTTGCACAATTTTGTGCAATTTTACCCTAACGCGACAGCCTCATTTTTTCTTCGCCCCGTTCGGACGGCGCGTCTTCCTTTATTTTCCGTCTTCTTTTCTGTTGACATCTTCCCGCAGTGTGATACAATGATCGTACTGCAACAAATTTTCACAAGGTCAAGCAGAGGAGGAATTTCCATCAAACGCATACTTTCTTTTGTTTTGAGCGTAACGCTGTTGCTTTTCGGCGTCGGCGGCATCACACCGTCGGCCGACACGGCAGATCCCTTTGAAGCGTGGCTCACCGCGCAGGAATTCCCCGCAAGCTACCGTCCCGCTCTCAGGGAATTACATACGCAATATCCCAACTGGGTGTTCCGCGCCCAGCACACGGGGCTTACGTGGCAGGAAGTGCTGGATGCCCAGAGCGTGGTAGGCGTCAGTTTGGTGCCGCGGGGCAGCATCGCTTCGTGGAAATCGTGCGAATACGGGGCGTACACTCCCGCCACGGGCACGTGGAAGGGGCTGGACAGCGATGCCTGGGTCGCCGCCGACCGCAGCATCATCGCCTATTGTTTGGACCCGCGGGTCGCCCTCACCGCCACCGCCATCTTCCAGTTTGAAAATTTAGCCTTTTCCGAGACCTGCACCCTCGACGGTGTAAAAGCCATTTTGGCGGGTACCTTTATGGCAGAAGGCGACTGGGCGGCATGGTTTATGGCGGCGGGACGGGAGACGGGGGTCAGCCCCTATCACCTGGCGTCCCGCGCACGGCAGGAACAAGGCGTTTCGGGCAACCCGCTCGCTCACGGCACGGCGGGCGCACCGTATAACGGCTATTACAACATTTTCAACGTCAATGCCTACGCGACCGACACCCTCTCCCCCATTCAAAACGGCGCGCGGTACGCGGCAACCACCAACGCGGCGTATCATCTGCCGTGGACGACGCCGCTGCTGGCCATTCGCGGCGGCGCGGTGATTCTCGGCAACTCGTATATCAACCGCGAGCAGAACACGCTGTATCTGCAAAAATTTGACGTGACCGACGGCGGTAACGGCTACTACCGTCACCAATATATGACCAACATCTTCGCCCCCTCGTCGGAGGCGGTCACCCTCGCGGGGGCGTACACCGACGAAGTGAAGGCGGGCGCGATGGAATTCTGTATTCCCGTGTATAAAGATATGCCCGAGAAGGTGTGCGAAAAGCCGACCTCCACGGGCAGTAACGACAACTGGCTCTCCGCCTTGACGGTGACCGACCGCACCTTCACGCCCGCGTTCGACACCTA
>SVPJ01000035.1 GCA_015065885.1 Oscillospiraceae bacterium
ACAGGCTAGCGTTCTAACCAGCTGAACTACCGGGCCAAATTTGTTTGGTGGGAACAACAGGGCTCGAACCTGTGACCCCCTGCTTGTAAGGCAGGTGCTCTCCCAGCTGAGCTATGCTCCCCCATACGTGCCGCATCAGCGACGGGTTATATAATACTATAAAACTTTCCGCTTGTCAACCCTTTTTGAAGGAAAATTTCAAGTTTTTTCAAAAGAATTTTTAGCCCTCGCGATCGACCGCCATCCGCTCCAATTCCTCGCGTTCAAAACGGTACACCGCGTCACAAAAACGGCAGGTGGCTTCCACTTTTCCCTCTTCGTCGGGCATCTCGCGCAGTTCCTTTGCTGTCAGCGTAGCGAACGCACCGATCACCTTCTCACGCGAGCAGTTGCAACGGTAAGCAGGCTCGTAGGTATCCAAGATGTCAAACGGCATATCGGTCAGTGCACGTGCCAGAATGTCCTCGGGAGTAAGCCCTGCCGAAAGAAGTTCAGTCATCGGGGGCAGTGTCGCAATATTCTTCTCCAATTGGTCGATCACGTCTTCGGGACAAAACGGCAGCAGTTGGATCAGCAGACCGCCCGCCGTCTTCACCGTAAGATCGGGATTGACCAACACACCCAGCGCGCACACCGTCGGGGTCTGCTCACTGGTCGCGTAATACGAAGTGACATCTTCTGCGATCTCACCCGACACGAGCGGCGTACAACCGATATACGGCTCTTTTTCGCCGCTGTCGCGGATCACATACAAAAAGCCTTCGGTACCCACCGCACCGCTGACGTCCAATTTCCCGTTCACCTTCAGCGGGATCTCCACCACCGGCTCCTGTGCATACCCGCGCACGTTGCCATAGCTGTCGGATACCGCCATCACCGTGCCGACGGGACCTCCACCCGCCAGTTTCAGCGTGATGCTGTCCTTCTCCCCCTTCATCATCACACCCATCATGGACGCCGCCGTCAGCAAGCGGCCGAGTGCCGCCGTCACCACGGCAGAGGGTTTATGGATCTGTTCCGCACGGGCCACGATATCGGTCGAATCCAACACCATCGCCATAACGCAGCCGTCTTGTGTAATACAACGCGTGATCTTTCCCATCTTCTTATCCTCGATTCGCATAATTCGTCGTGTCGTTGCGCGCAACGATCACCCATCGCTCCTCTGTCGCACACGGTGCCTCGGTCGTGAGGTCGCCGTATACGGCAAGCGGCGTAAACTGTGCCGCTTTTAACATCTCTTCCCACTTTTTCAGCGAATAAGCACGCTCCGTGATCTCTTCTTCAAAGCGTTCGTAAACGCCGTCTTCCTGCTCCACAAAAATGTCCAAGAGCATCGTCACTTTGTTATCGCGTACCGTATAACGATTACGCCACGCACAGAGGAAGTCTTCCTCCTCAAACACGAAGGCGTTATCCCCAAGCACCTCGCGGTGCTTATATGGCGTGTTGACGTCGAATATCAACAGCCCCTTCGGCTCAACAAACAGCGAAAGGCGCCGCAATACCTCCCCCACAGCGGCCGACGACGGCAAGTGGTTCAAACTGTCGAGCGTGCATACGGCACCCTCTACCGTGCCGTAGAGGTCCAACTCGGTCATATCCTGACACAGCCAGAGTGCCTCCACATCAGCATCGGCACCCTTTTCCATCGCTGCCGCCAGCATATCTTCCGAGCCGTCCACCGCCACCATATCGCACCCGCGTTTTGCCAACTCAAGTGTCAAACTGCCCGAACCGCACGCAAGATCCAACAGTGTACCGTATTTACCGCCATGTAAAGAAAACAGCGAGAGCAGATACTCCGCACGCTCGCTGTAATCCACCTCCATCAGGCGGTCGTAGACCATTGCCAGAGAAGAGTATCCGCTCAAGAGTCGGATTCCTCCTTCGCTTCCATACGGGAAAACACCATATTATAAGCATCGCAACCGTAGATGAGCGAACGGTTCACGCGACTGATGGTCGCCGTCGATGCGCCTGTTGCCGCCACGATATCGCTGTACACCCGCTTTTCATTCAACATCTTTGCCACCACGATACGCTGGGACAGCGCACGCAGTTCCGACACGGTGCAAAGGTCCTCAAAAAACTGATAGCACTCCTCGGGAGTCTTCAGCGTCAGGATCGCATCAAACAGAAAATCCGTATTTTTATCCTTGATCTTTGAATTCATATCTTTATGCCTCCAAACCGTAATCCGCTTATAGTCGTAGTTTACCATATTACAGTGAGAAAGTAAAGAGGTTTTTCAAAAAAAGAGTCCGTTTTTTGAAAAACGGACTCTTTGGGGATGTTACAACGTGACCTTATGGAACGCCTTCTTGCCGCGTTTGAGTACCACATGACCCTTTTCGAAAGCCGCAGGCAGCACCTTGAAGTTGATATCGGTGATCTTCTCATCGTCCACCGAAACACCGCCCTGTTCCACCGCACGGCGCGCTTCACTACGGGACGGGGTGAGACCCGTCAGCACCAACAGTTCGAGTACCGAGATGCCGTCGCCGAGCTGTTCGACGGTGATCGCGGTCTGCGGCATATGCGCAGTATCGCCGTTACCGCCGAACAGTGCTTTCGCCGCTGCCAGCGCTTTATCCGCTTCGTCTTTGCCGTGTACCAGTGCGGTGACTTCGTACGCCAAGCGCTCTTTTACCTTATTGATATTCGGCTCTTTTTCGAGTTCGGCAATCTCTTCCACCGGCACGAAGGTGAGCATCTTTAAGCAACGGATGACATCGGCATCCGCCACATTACGCCAATACTGGAAGAAGTCGTACGGCGAAGTCTTTTCGGCATCCAGCCACACCGCACCCTTTTCGGTCTTACCCATCTTCTTGCCTTCCGACGTGGTAAGCAGCGCAAAGGTCATACCATAGACCTCTTTGCCTGCTTTACGACGGCACAGTTCCACACCGCCGATGATGTTGGACCACTGGTCGTCACCGCCAAGTTCCATCGTACAGTCGTACTCTTCATTCAAGCGGTAGAAGTCGTAACTCTGCATCAACATATAGTTGAATTCCAAGAAAGACAGACCGCGTTCCATACGGCTCTTAAAGCATTCCGCCGTCAACATACGGTTGACCGAAAAATGCACGCCGACTTCACGCAGAAAGTCCACGTAATTCAAGTCGAGCAACCAGTCGCCGTTGTTCACCATCAGCGCTTTGCCCTCCGAAAAATCCACGAAACGTGCCATCTGCTGTTTGAAG
The DNA here is from genome assembly GCA_015065885.1 of Oscillospiraceae bacterium. Lineage (GTDB taxonomy): Bacteria > Bacillota > Clostridia > Oscillospirales > Acutalibacteraceae > SIG588. Next base: position 3,213 of record SVPJ01000035.1, read on the forward strand.
CAAGCCACGTTGTGAGCGATGGTCTCTTTGGTCATCATTTTACGCATATCGGTCTTACCGGTGGGGTCACCGACCATCGCGGTGCCGCCGCCGAGCAGTGCCATCGGACGGTGTCCCGCGCGTTGCATATGCGCCATCACCATCAACTGTACGAAATGCCCCACGTGCAGGCTGTCCGCCGTTGGGTCAAAGCCGATGTAGAAGGTGACGGGTTTCTCCCCGCCGAGCAGTTCACGCACCTTCTCTTCGTTGGTACACTGAGCGATCATGCCGCGTGCGCTCAATTCGTCAAATACGTTTCTCATTTTCTCTTTCGTTCCTTTCTCAGCCAAGGGCAATAAAAAACGCCCTTTGCAAATAAACTTTGCAGAGGGCGGGAATTCCGCGGTACCACCTCTATTTGCCGCCGCCTTACGACGTCAGCCTTGAAGGGCGCCAAAACAGCGTCCGCGCGCGTTATCGGGCGCACCCGTCTTCCCTACGCATAACCGAAGTTACTTCAGGTTGCCGCTCCGAAAAGTATTTCCCCCACGCCGTACACCGTCTTACACCAACCGACGATTCTCTGCGCTACGTCACGCAAGGTACTTCGTTTCTTCACTGCGTTGAAAGTATTAAACCACATTTTTCGCCGTTTGTCAACCGTTATTTTGCCCGTATTCCCGCCGCAGTTCCCGTGCCGCTAAAATACCGCTTTCGGTCACTTCTCCGCCGATGATGCGGGCGAGTTCACGTTCCCGCCCGTTTTCGTCCAGCGTGGTGACTTCGGTACGGGTACGACCGTCGCTCACTGCTTTTTCGATCAGCAAGTGGTGATCCGCCTGTGCCGCGATCTGCGCTAAATGGGTCACACACAGCACCTGCCGACGGCGGGCACCCGAAAGGCCGTTTGCCGTTTGGTGCAATTTCTGCCCGACCTTCAACGCCGCGCGACCGCTGACACCCGTGTCGATCTCGTCAAACACCAACGTCTCCATATCGTCCACGTCCGCAAGCACTGCCTGCAGTGCGAGCATCACACGGGACATTTCACCGCCCGACGCGATTTTCGCAAGCGGACGTGCCGTCTCGCCCACGTTTGCCGCAAGTAAAAATTCCACGCGGTCCGCACCCGTGGCGTTCGGTTCCACCGCTTCCATCGCCACGGTCAGTCGTGCGCGCGGCATATCCAAAAAGGTCATCTGATCGGTGACGGCACGGCAAAACGCCTTTGCCGCTTTTTGACGGGCAAGAGACAATTTCTCCGCCGCTTCCTCCACTTTACGGCGGGCGATCTCTACCTCAGCCGTAAGGCGGGCTTGCTCTGCCTCTCCCGATTCCATCGCGTCATATTCCGCACGGCATTCTGCCAAAAACGCCAACACGTCCGCCGTGGTGGCACCGTATTTTGAAAGCAGACGGCGCACCAGTTCGTAGCGTGCTTCTACCTCTTCGCGTTCCGCTTCGTTACATTCAAGAGCATCTCCAAGACGGCGCACCTCATCCATACAGGCATCCAGTTCGTACTGTAATGCCTGCAGTTTTTCCGCCGCAGCCGCCGCATCGTCCATATACTGCCCTGCGTTTTCGAGCGCGTCCACAGCCCCTGCCACGTCGCTCACCGCACCCGCACGGTCCTCGTCCCCTGCGAGGTACACGTACGCTTTTCCCACGGCGCTCGCAATACGTTCGGCGTTGCGGAAACGGTCACGCTTGGCACGCAGTGTCTCTTCCTCCCCTGCTTCCAACGCAGCATCTTCGATCTCGTCGATCTGATAACGCAACAGATCCATACGTCGCGCTTTTACCGTTTCGTCAACATCCAGCGACTCCAGTGCCGCGACCAACGCGCGATACTCTTTATACACCGATTGATACGCCGCCTTCAGTTCGCCCGTACCGCCCAAACGGTCCAAGTAATGGAGGTGGGTATCGGTATCGAGCAACGCCTGGTTTTCGTGCTGGCCGTGAATGTTCACAAGTTTACGTCCCAAGGTGCGGAGCATCGCCACCGTTACAGGACGTCCGTTCACGCGGGCGGCGGCTTTACCGTCCGCCGTGAGACGGCGTTCAAGCAACAGTACCCCCTCTTCATCCGGCTCAAAACCGAGGGAGATGAGTTCGTCCGTCAATGCGGATGAAAAATCCGAAAAGAGTGCCGAGACCGCGGCGTATTCGCAATCGGTGCGAATGATATCCCGCCGCACGCGCTCACCAAGCACGGCATTCAGCGAATCGATAATAATGGATTTACCCGCACCCGTTTCACCGCTGAGTACGTTAAACCCGCAATCGAAGGTGATGTCGGCACGCTCGATGACCGCAATATTTTCAATATGTAAGCTGTTCAGCACGCCGCCTCCCACCTTTCTCGTTTTATTTCTTGATCAATTTTTTCAGTTCGGTCACCAAACCGATGGCTTGGTTTTCACTTTTCACTATACAGATGATGGTGTCGTCGCCCGCCAGCGTTCCGACAACGTCTTTCCAGTGCATCGAATCCATCGACGCACACACCGCCTGTGCCATACCGGGAAGAGAGCGCACCACGACGATGTTTCCCGCATAATCCACACTCTGCACCGTTTCGGAAAACAGCGAGTAAAACTGCCCCGAAATGGTCACGTTCTCCGCCTTGGCGGGAGCGTAACGGTACGTACCGTCGATACCCAGTGTCTTAATAAGACGCAGTTCCTTGATATCACGCGACACCGTTGCCTGGGTCACTTGAAAGCCCTCTTCACGCAACAGTTCAATAAGTTCTTCCTGCGTATCCACCGCTTTATCACGGATGATCTCCAATATTTTCGCATGTCGTTTGGTTTTCATGGGAATGTTCCGTCCTTTCAACGATCGGTCAATTTACGGTCCAGTACCTCGTAAAATTCCGTGGGGCGCAGTTGTACGATACGGGCGGCAAGCGCACTGCGTCGCACCGTGATCGTATCGCCGTAAGCGAGCGAGACCGCCTCTTCCCCGTCCACCGTAAGATACGTCTCACGCCCCTCACTTTCGGGACAGAGCGTGAGGCACGCGTTTTCCCCGAATATATACGGACGCGTGTGCAAGGAATGCGGGCAAATGGGTGTCATCAGCAAGCAGTTCACCGTGGGATCGACCACGGGACCGCCCGCCGACAGCGAATACGCCGTGGAACCCGTCGGAGTAGCCACGATCACACCGTCGGCGCGGTAGGACACCACGGGTTTACCGTCGCTTTGCACCGAAAGGCGGATCATACGCGAAGGATTCCCGCGGGAAAGTACCGCCTCGTTCAACGCATACAGCACGCGATCCCCCGCCGTACTATGTACCGTCACTTCCAGCATCATGCGGTGGCTCACCGCAAGGGTATCTTCCGCAAGACGTTCCAGTGCCGCGAGATCCTCCGCTTCCATACCCGCCATAAACCCGAGATGGCCGCAATTGATCCCAAGTACCGACCGCTCGTAACGGGCGGCGTGCTTTGCCGCGTGGATCAGTGTACCGTCACCGCCGAGCGCCAACACCATGTCCGTATCCCGAATAAGTGCCTCGCACTCACGCGGCGGGAACGCCGTGTCTTCGGATACGACCGCTTCGATACCGAGTGAATTCAGTTTTGCGCATACCGCTTGCACCACGGCATCCACACCGTTCACCTGTCGATTCGGCAAAATTGCCACGCGCACGGTAACCCCTCCTTATAATGAATTAAATGCTTCGTTCACCAAAGTCTTGATATCAAAAGTTTTTTCCGCGGCGTTCCGTTGCAACACCGCCAGATATTCCACGTTCCCTTCACCGCCGCGAATGGGTGAATACGTCAACCACCGACACCCACACCCGAGCATCGTACACGCGGCAAGTACGTCGCGAAGCACCGATTGGTGTATTGCACGGTCTTTTACCACGCCGTTTTTACCGATAGCACTGCGGCCGGCCTCAAACTGCGGTTTAATAAGACACACCAGCACGGCGTCGGGAGAAAGAAGTTCCAAAACCGACGGCAACACCTGCTTTAAGGATATAAACGAAACGTCGATCGAGCAAAAGGTAGGAACTTCCTCCAATTTATCCTTCACCGCAACATCGCGGATATCGGTATTTTCGAGCGAGATCACCGCCGTGTCCGCACGAAGGGACGGGTGCAACTGCCCCGAGCCAACGTCCACGGCATAGACCAGACGCGCACCGTGCTGACGCATACAATCGGTAAAACCGCCCGTAGACGCCCCCACGTCCATCGCCACCGCACCGTTCAGATCCAACGCGGCGATCTCAATGGCTTTTTCCAGTTTGTATCCGCCGCGCCCGACGTACCGTTCACGCACATCACAACACACGGTGTCCTTTTCACCGACGGCGAAAGCGGGTTTCTTTACCGTGCGGCCGTTCACCGTCACGTCTCCCGCCTCGATATGCCGTTTGGCAACGTCCCGTCCGCCGAACACACCGTTTTGCACCAACCAAATATCCAAACGCACGCTCATAACACGTCCCCGCCCACTGCCTGCAGGATCCCTTCGGTATCGAGACCCGCTTTATGCAGACCGGACGCGACTGTGCAAACACCGGGGTTTTCCTTGATCGCGTGTACCGTGTAGTGGCGGGCAAATTCGTTGTGGGCAAGCAAGTTGCCGAAGCGTTCGCCGACACCGCCGACGGGAGCGCTTTCTTCGAAGAAATGCACGTGATAGTGGGAAAGTGCCAACTCCACGCATTTCGGGTCGATCGGTTTGATGCAGTTCAACTTCAAGACCGACGTGGGCCGCCCGTTTTTCGTCAAATACTTCGCCGCTTCCAAAACGTTTGCCGAAATGCGACCGTAGGTGATGAGCAACGTCTTCGCACCGTCCGCACGCAGATAGGTATACGCCCGCTCGGTAGGTGCAAACTCCGCCGCCGAAGTGAGCGGTACACCTTTCGGGTACCGCACGGCGACAGGTCCTTTCACATCGTACAACGCTTGTTTCAGTTGCAGTTCCAACTCTTCAAACGTAGCGGGTGAAAACACCGTCATTTGCGGCACGGCGTTGAGCAGCGGCACGTCAAAAATACCTTGATGCGTCTCGCCGTCGTCCGGCACGATGCCTGCGCGGTCCACCGCCAACACAACGTGGCTGTTGAGCAACGCCGTATCGTTCAACAACTGGTCGGAACACCGTTGCAGGAAGGTGGAATACACCGCAAACACGGGACGAAGACCGCCTTGTGCCATACCCGAACAGAAGGTCACGCCATGTTCTTCGGCAATTCCCACGTCAAAAAAGCGGGACGGATACGCCGCCGCAAAATCTTTGAGACCCGTACCGTCGGTCATCGCCGCGGTCACGGCACAGATACGGTCGTCCTCCGCCGCGAACTTTTGCAGTTGTTGACCGAACACGGTGGAAAACGACGTACTCGGTGCCGCCGTCTGTCCCGTCGTAATATCGAATTTTCCCACACCGTGATAGATGGCAGGGTTTTTGATCGCATAATCGCACCCCTTGCCTTTGGTGGTCAACACGTGAAGCAGCACGGGACGCTCCAAATTTTTCGCCGAACGCAACGCTTCGTCCAGTGAGGCGATGTTGTGACCGTCGATCGGCCCGAGATAATGAAAGCCCATCTCCTCGAACATCGTACTGGAACGGTACAAACGACGTTTAAATTGGTCTTTTTGCCCCGAAACGAAGCGATACAACGCCGCACCGACCAGCGGTATGTGATTGATCGCCTTGCCGAACACCTGCTTAAAACGCAGGTAACGGCGGCGAATACGCAGTTTTGCCAAATGGCGTGCCACGAAGCCCACGTTTTGGTTGATGGACATACGGTTATCGTTCAAGATCACGATCAGGCGGTCGTGACTGCGCCCCGCGTTGGAAAGGCCTTCGTACGCCAGACCGCCCGTCAGGGCACCGTCTCCCATCACCGCGATCACGTACCCGTCGTCCCCCGTGATCTTCTTGGCTTTTGCCAAGCCGTTCGCGGCAGAAACAGAGGTGCTGCTGTGACCCGTGATAAAGCAATCGGTCTCACTTTCGGCGGGCGAGGGAAATCCCGTGATACCGCCTTCCTGCCGCAGAGTGTGAAACACCTCGGCACGGCCGGTGAGCAGTTTATGCGTGTAGCACTGGTGTCCTACGTCCCATACCACTTGGTCTTTCGGGAAACGGAACGCACGGTGCAGTGCAACGGTCAATTCCACCACACCGAGATTGGAAGCCAAATGACCGCCGTTTTGAGAAACCGTTTCGATCATGATCTGCCGCAACACATCGCACAGCTCGTTCAATTCGGCTTTTTTCATATTCTGTAACGTCGCGGAATCGGGAATTTTCGTCCACAGACCGTCATGCTCCGGCATCCTTTTCAGTCCTTTCTTTTAGGGTTACCAAATGCGGGTGAGCAATGCCCTTGCCAACTCGCGCAAGCCGTTCGCCGCCTCACCGAAAACATCCAGCGCCGCCACCGCCGTTTCGGTGCGGGTCTTCGCCAAATCCTTGGCACCCTCTACACCAAGCAACGTGACGTAGGTCGTCTTCTCGTTTTCTTCGTCACTGCCCACGGGTTTGCCGAGTACTTCGGCAGTGGAGGTTGCGTCCAACACGTCATCGATGATCTGGAACGCCAGACCCATTTCATATCCGAACGTGTACGCTGCGGCTTTTTTCTCTTCTTCCGCCTCTGCCAACAGCGCGCCCATACGGCACGCCGCACGGATGAGCGCAGCGGTCTTCCCCGCCTGCAGCGTGACGAGCGCGTCCATATCCAAACGCTGTCCTTCCGAACGCAGATCCATCACCTGCCCACCGATCATACCGTCGATCCCCGCTGCTTCAGCCAACTCATACGCGGCGGCAAGTGCTGCTTCGGCAGAAACACCCGCACGTGCCGCAGGCGAAAGCACCGTTTCAAACGCACGGTTGAGCAGGGCATCCCCCGTCAAAAGCGCCATCGTTTCGCCGTACGCCGCGTGTACCGAAGGTTTTCCGCGGCGCAGGGGGCTGTTATCCATACACGGCAGATCGTCGTGTACCAGTGAGTAACTGTGAATCATTTCAATGGCACACGCAAACGGCAGTGCCGCCGCAGGATCCCCGCCGCACACGCGGCAAAACTCCATCACCAACACGGGACGCAAACGTTTGCCACCGGCGGCACACGCGTATTCCATCGCTTCGGGAACGGGAGTATGATCGGCAGACGGCGCGGGCAACCACTGCGACAGTGCCGCCTCAACCGCCGCCGAATGCCGTTGCATTTCCTCTGAATACATACGCTTATTCCTCCGCTTCGCCCGCCGTAGGCACGACCGTCTCTTCGGGCGCACTCAATTTGAGGATCTTTTGCTCCGCTTCCTGCAACTGTTTTGCACAGTACGCCGTAAGGCGAGTCCCCTCTTCAAACAGTTTCATCGAATCATCCAGCGGACAACGTCCGCTTTCCAGCGCCGCCACGATCTGTTCCAAGCGCGCCATTGCCTTTTCAAACGTCCATTCGGTTGCCATCAGGCTTCCTCCTTTTTCTCTGCTTTTACGTCGGTTACGGTGCAATCCAGTTGACCGTCCGAAAGTCGTATTGTCACCGTCTCGCCAACGGCGACTTGTTCCACTGTCGTCAGCGGCTGTTCTTCACGCAACGCCATCGCATACCCACGGGACAGCACCTTCAAGGGACTTAAAGCATCCAGTTTCGCGCTGTATGCGGACAGTCGCTTATCCGCGTTCTGCAATGCGATCGTACCCGCCGCCGAGAGTGCCCGTGTTAAATAATCCAGTCGCACGCCTTGTTCTTCCACCAAAAACAGCGGTGTGGACAGACAGCGCTTTTCTTTCAATGCCGCAAGGCGCTTGTTTTCCCGCTCCACCGTGTGCTGCATATTGCGTTGCAACGTCCAGCGGCGCTGTTTCAAAAACGCGAGCAACTGCTGCCCGTCGGGCACGGCAAGTTCCGCGGCCGCCGACGGTGTCGGCGCACGCAGGTCCGCAACGAAATCGCAAATGGTAAAATCCGTTTCGTGTCCCACGGCGGAGATGACGGGAATTTCCGACGCCGCCACCGCGCGGGCGACCCGTTCGTCGTTAAACGCCCACAGGTCTTCGATCGACCCGCCGCCGCGTCCGATGATGATCACGTCCGCCGCATGCAGACGGTTCAACCGTTCGAGCGCATCCACCAGTTGCGGCGGTGCGCCGTCCCCTTGCACCAACACGGGCACCAGCACGATCTGCGCCAGCGGATAACGGCGGCCAAGCACGTTGATAATATCCCGCACCGCCGCACCGGTCGAAGAAGTAATCACGCCCACGCGTGCGGGATACGGCGGAAGCGGGCGCTTGCGCCCCTCGTCAAACAAACCTTCGGCGGCAAGGCGCGCTTTCAACTGTTCAAACGCCACCTGCAACGCCCCCACGCCGTCGGGTTGCATATCGTCGATATATATTTGGTATGCACCGTCGCGGTCGTACAATGACACTTTGGCACGCACAATGACTTTCATACCGTTTTGCGGTTCAAACCGCAATTTGGAGGCACTGCCGCGGAACATCACCGCACGTACGACCGCCCCCTCGTCCTTCAGTGACATGTACAAATGCCCCGAACGGTAATGGTTCGTAAAGTTGGAGATCTCACCGCTCACGTATACGGTAGAAAGATGCGGGTCACTTTCCAGTACCGAGCGAACGTAGGTATTCAGTTGACTGACAGTGATGACCGTCATATCACAAGTCCTCCTTCATCGCTCCCAACAAGGCAATGCCTGCCGCGTTGTCTGCGGACAGTGCAGGCGGCGCAAACAGGCCGCCGAACCGCGCACTCACAGCTTCTTTTAAGATCGAATTGCTCATGACCCCGCCTGCGTACAGCACGGGCAGATCCCCGTATTCCGAAAGCAAGCGAGCGGTCATTTCCTCCAACGCCACGCGCACACTGTCCAAGCAAAACCGCGCCACGTCTTCACGGGGCACGCCGTTTTCCAACCGTGCGCGGCACTGATTTTCCACACCCGATAAATGGCAGTCCGCCCCTTCCATCGAAGGCTTCGGAGAATACGTCTCCCCTGCCGCCAGTGCCAGCCGCTCCAATGCAGGACCCGCAGGGAAACCAAGCCCCATCGCAACACCGATACGATCAATAAGCTGACCTGCTTTCAAGTCCAGCGAGCCTGCCACCTGCCGACAAGTGATAACCTTTTCGGGGTGAGGCTCCACCAACAACGCGTCGGTCGTACCGCCTGACACGTGAAACGCCAAAAAGCGTCGTTCAAACAAATGCTTGGCCGCGGCACCGTACACCGCCGCCGCGACGTGACCTTGCTGATGCGTAAAGACGTGAAGCGGCACGTCAAGTACCGCCGCGAGTTGCCGCGCCGTTGCCACGCCCGCCAAAAAGCACGGCATATACGACCCTTCCGCTTCCCGCGGGCGGTCGGACACCGCAACGCAGGTGACCCCGCGGGGTGCCAGTGCTTCCATCAGTGCGGGCAGTTGGCAGGTATGGTGAAACAAGGCGTCGCTTTGGCGCAATCCACGCTCACCCTCTTTCACGGGGAGCAGGCGTTTTTGCTGACACACCGTGTCGTCCGACGCACGGTACAGCGCCAGTGAGGTGGTATAATTGCTGGTATCCACCCCTAAACAGACGGCGTGTTTCATGCGCGTGCCAACGTGCCGAGTACGCCGTTCACAAACGAGGCGTCGTCCGCGCCGCCGTATTTTTTCGCAAGTTCCACCGCTTCGTTGATCACCACGCTCGTGGGATTGTCCGCTTCGCTTTGCATTTCGTGCACCGCCAAACGCAACACCGTGAGCGCCACACGGGAAAGCCGTTCACGGCTCCAGTTATGTAACGCGGGCGTGATCGCGTCGTCCAGTTCATCCAGCTTTTCCGCCGCACCCACCGCGAGACGCGACGCAAACGCATCCACCTCGACATCGCGTGCTTCGCGAGCGGCTTCCAAGATCTCGTCCATCGAGGCATCGGTAAACATTTTTTCAAACAGCAAAATAAATGCCAGTTCTCTGGCTTCACGTCTCGTCACAATGTGACCACCTTTCCAGTAACTCTAAACAGCAGCAAAGCCCTCCGCACGAAAACCGTGCGAAGGGCGCTTTGAATTATTGCGCCGCTTTATCCTCCAGCACAACACCGGCAATGTTGACATTTACCCGCGTGACGGGTTTTCCCGTCATCGCCTGAACCGCCGACTTAACGTTCTGCTGGACCGCCGTCGCGATCTCTTGAATTTTTCCGTCCGCACAGATAGTGACGTACACATCGAGCGACACGGTACTCTCGCGGCTGTTCACCACCACCGCACGCTGTGCGGACGAAGCAACGAGTCCTTTGATGTCGTTGGGACGGCTCACCGTGTTCACAACACCCGGCACTTCGCGTGCCGCCGCACCGGCAATCGTCGCGATCACTTCGTCCGAAATGATGCAATTACCACTCGTCTTGGGTTTGTTATCCATAGGGAAAACCTCCTTAATTTACGCATCTGTCATATTGAACGGCACGCCGTTTTACGACACAGCATTTTTAAAGTACAAAATCAGCACTTACATTATACCACAAAATATCAAAATGACAACTGTTATTTTACGATTTTACCGAAGATATTTTAATATTTTCAGGTTTTATGCTTGATTGCGCGGTGATGATCTCGGTAATTTGCAACGTTTGCGCCCCCGTCAACCCCTCCGACAGCACCACAACGTTGCAACGATCCCCTTCGATGTACGCGACACAATCGGCAAAGCCCTTTGCCTTTACAAGACTTTCAATGGCACTTTCCCGCTCGCCCGCTTCTGCTGCCGCCAAGATCTTTTCGGTCGCGTCGTCGATCACCGCTTGTGAAGACTTCACGTCGTTCACCAACTCTTGAAGCATCTGCAACGACTCGGCACGCGCCGCTTCGCGGCTCTCCCGCGCCTGCTTAAAATAGGGCGTCTGCACCGTGGTACTGCCCGTTTGCTCTGCGGGAACGGTGGTAGTCCCGCTCACGTATTGCGAATCTCCCAAATGTCCGCCGGTCGTGGTCGTCGTGTTGTTGCCGCCGGTCGCCGTATCGCTCTTCAGTTCGTTTTGTGCCAAATAGTAATTTAAGTACACCGCCAACCCCAACGCAACCGCCAGCGTAGCCACCAACACCTGCTTTTTTCCGAAAAACCGTTTCATACTCATCGTTCCTTTCTGAAATTCATTTGCCGTTGCCCGCAACCACACACACGCGCTTGTCCGTAACGTTCAGTACGGCACACAGCGCCGCTCGCACCCGTTCTTGAACGACCGCATCTCCTCCCCCTTCACAAACTACCACGACCCCTTTCACTGTCGGTTGTAATTCGGTAACGAGCAGACCTTCGTACCCTTGATCGGTCTGCACCAAAATAACAGACTGCTCGTTATCGTCCGCCCGTGACAGTGTATCTCCCTCGGTTTTGTAGTCACTTCCCGTTTTTTCCTCACTGGCATACACGTACTTCACACCGTTTTCCAGGGTCACCATCACGCGGCACGCCCCCACTCCATCGATGCGGGACACGGTTTCGGTCAAGCGTTCTTCCAACGTACGGATATAAGCATCGGTATCCACCGTCGCCGTTTCTGCCGTTTTCTCCCCTGCGGGAAGAATTTCCGATAAGAATATCAGCAGTATACCGATCACACCCACGATAACGATACACCGCACACCGTTTTTACCTTTCAGAAAAGCCGCCGCTTTGGTGACAAACCGTTTGTACATATCACACCTCCCGCACCGTCACGTCCACTCCGAAGCGTTGCTCAAGTATCTGTTTTACCGCTACCCGCCGCACCGCTTGTTGCGGATTCAGATACACCCGAATCTCCCTAATGTATATGCCGACACGCTCGTCAATATCCGTGACTCCTTCGATTTTCTCGGCCGAAAGTCCGTAGGACGCCAACGCCGCCGCCCCTGCCTCGGCGATCGCTTCCCCCAGCGGCGCGTGCAGTTGTTGCTGTAAATGTTCCTGCAACCGCTCACTTTGTTCGGTTTGCAACTGCGACGGACTCCACGACAAGACCTCACTCCAATCCACTTTCACAAGCGGTGACAACATACAAAACAGCAACACCACTCCGCAGAGCATCTCAAGAAGCCGTCCCGTACCGTTTTTGGGTGCCAAAAACTCTACGACGGCGCACGCCGCCGCCACAAAGCAGAGCGATATCCCCCACGCTTTTAACGCCGCCATTTCGCTACCTCCCCGCCACCGTCACCAACGTTGTCGTCACGATAAGAAGCAATGCACAAACCCCCAGCATCCCCATCAGCACCTTCACCACCGTTTGCACCGTACCAAGCACACCGCCCACCGACGGCACGCCAAGCATTTCCGCTGCCGTGCGGCACAGACCAATGGCAAGCGACCAGGAAAAGCAGTAAAAAAACGGCGGAAGTACCAACGCCGCCGACGCCAACACACCGAACATTCCGAGGGTGGAACGAAGTACGCTTATACATCCCGTAAGCGTACTGAACGCTTCACTGAGCGCACCGCCGACGATCGGTACGAAACTGCTGACGGTCATTTTGGCGGCGCGTTGTCCGAGAGAATCCGCCGCTGTCGCCACGAAACTTTGCATGGAAAGTATACCGACGAACAACGCCGTTACCGTACCAAGCAACCACATAGAGCCTTTTGCCAATCCCCCGCTGATACCCGACAAACGGTTGCGGTGCGACAGTGCCCCCGCCGTGCCGAGTCCCAACGAAACGGTAAGCAGGGGCAACGCTACGCCCCCGACCAACGCCGTCACACATTCGGCAGCTGCAAGCAACACCGTGCTGTAGGATGCCGCAAGCGTTGCGTGCCCGCCGGCCAAGATCACGGCGGCGTAGGTCGGCACAAAACTCAACATCAACACCCGCACGCTTTCGACCGCTTCTCCCACCTTTTCCAAACACACACCGACCGGCACCAATACCGATGCGCACACAGCCACCGCACAAATACGGCTCACCGTTTCGCCCATCGTACCGCTCGTCGCCGTTTGCCGCACGGTTTCGGCAAACGCCGCCATCACGATGACACCGAGCAACACACCGCACAGCGCCCCTACACCGCCCACCTGCTTGCTGAACAGTGCAAGCAGTGTTTGCATCACCGCGTTCGGCTGTAAAGCAGTGTACCTTTGCAGTTCGAGATCTGTGATGCCAAGCGAACGCAACAGTTCCCGCGTTTCGGCAGGCAGTGTTTCAAACAATTCTTCCGCCCCCAACGCCTCTACCTGCTCACGGTACAAGTCGTCCGCGCTCGCGGCTGCTGCGGTTATCGGCGTCTGCCATATCATCGCACACGCGAAAAGTAAGGATATCAGCCTCGTTATCCGCCTTCGATAAACAGTACGGCGAGATCCAATATCTGCACGAACAGCGGCAATATCAAGAGCAGCAACGCCGCCTTCCCCGCAAGCTCGGTATGGGTCGCGAGAGCGGTTTCCCCCGCATCGCGGCAAACGTCGGCAGTCAACTGTGTCAGCAAGCAAATACCGAGTGCTTTGAGCAGCAGTGTGACCGTCGCCTTGTCCACGCCACCGCGTTCCAACCAGCCCGATACGGTGGCGAGCGGCTGTGCCAACGCCCCAAGCAACAACGCGGTCACCGCGCCGCCTGCCAGCACGCTGATCGCGAGCGCCGCTTCGGGGCGGTATTGCCGAAGTAACACCGCCAAAAACGCCGTGACCGCCAGCACGCCGCAACACACTCCGATCTCCATACCGCATCACAAGCCAAACACGGATTTTACCGTGTCAAATAATTCGCTGATCTCCACGACGATGATGGATAACACCACGATCAGTCCCGCAAGCGTCGTGAGCATTGCCTGCTCCTCCCGTCCCGAACGGATCAGCACTTGATTGAGTACCGCCACGATAATACCGATGGCAGCGATTTTAAAAATGAGATCCACTTCCATACGTATTGCAATCTCCTATATCCAGAGTAACGCCAACACGGCGGCACCGCCCGTCCACAGCATCAATTCCAGCCGTCCGCGCTTTTCCGCTTCTTCACGTGCCGCTTTGCGCCGCTCTTCAAACAACGTGGCATAAAACGCACCGTGTGTGAGTTGTCCCGCAACGTCCGACCTACCGAGTTCTTCCGCAAAACGGTATATATGGGCGGCGTCCTCATCTGTAAAGTTTATATTCTTTACACTATCAGCGAGAGCCGCACGCCACGCATCAAATGTCTCCACCGTATCAAACAACGGCAGATCCCCTCCCATCGCTTCCGACGCACGGTGCAACAGCACGTCAAGCGGTGCCGCGGTGTAGCGTATTTCACGAATCAGCCAATCCACGAAGCGACACATTGCCCCGAGTGCGCGTTCCCGCTCGCGCAGTGAAGCCGCCCGCAGGCAACCGATACCGCCGCCCGCCGCCACAAGCAAACACAAACCTACCCCCTTCATCGTAAGACCTCCTCTGCGAGCTGTATCGCCGCGATCTCCCCTGGCGATCGCCGTCCGCACATAACCACGAACACGTCCCAAGCGCCCATTTCGGTCAACGGGCGCAATGTCGCCCGTTTTTTCAGGACTGCGGTGTTCTCGGCGTGGATACTGCCGAGCGTTGCCACACCGCCGTGTACGCATCTTGCCAGTGCTTCGACATCTTCCGTGCCGCCCAGTTCATCGAACACGATCCCTTCGGGTGAGAGCGTACGCAACGCCTGCTCGATTCCTTGGGTTTTGGAAAAACCGCCGAGCACATCAAACGGGCGTACGTCATCAAACGTTGCGGTCAACTCTCCACGCTCGTCCACCACCGTCAATTGGGCAGGGCGGCGCTTATCGCAGGACAGCGTACGTATAACATCCCGCAACAGCGTCGTCTTCCCGCTCGCAGGACCTCCGCACACCAACACGCTTTGCAAACGCCCGTCGCGATATAAGTAGGGCAACAGCGGTGCGGCACAACCGCGATGTTCCCGCGCGGGACGCAAGCAGATCGACGTGATATCCCGCATGGATACGACTTGTCCGTTTTCGATCACCGCTTGTCCCGCCACCCCCGCACGGCATCCGTTGGCAGTAGCGATAAACCCACGGCGTATCTCCTCCTGATGCGCGTATACCGAGTGACCGCACAAGTGTGAAAACAAGCGGTACATATCCTCCGCCGTGTACCGCCGTGTACCGTGTGAACAAGAGGCGCCTGCGCCCGTCAAAAGAATAGGGGTATTTACGCGGAACCGTATCTCACCCACCGTCTCTCGCACGGCAGGTGACACCGAGTACAATTCCTCTTGCATATCACGCGGTAAGACGGCGATCGCTTTTTCCCATTCGTCCATGCTCGTCCTCACCTCTCGGTTTTACTATATGACCGTAAGAAGCGCAATAGAACACAAAAAAGCTGTTACACCGCAACGATGTAACAGCCTTTTTATGTTCGTTATTATTCCAACATGGACAAAAATTCAGCTTCATCAATGATGCGAATCCCCAACTGCTGTGCCTTCGTAAGCTTACTGCCCGCATCCTCTCCCGCCAAAACAATGCCCGTCTTTTTTGAAACGCTGCCCGACGTTTTCCCGCCGTATTTTTCGATCAACGCCGCCGCTTCGTCCCGCTTCATGGTCGGAAGCGTACCCGTCAGCACGAAAGTGATCCCTTCAAAACGGCGGTCGGCACGCTCGGTACGACAGGTCATGTTCACCCCTGCTTCGGACAACCGTTCGACCAACAACCGCGAAGACGGTTGTGCAAAAAAGTCGTGTACGCTCCGCGCCATGATCGCACCGAAGCCGTCGATGGCGCACAGTTCTTCCACCGAAGCATCCATGATGGCATCCATCGTACCGAAGTGCTCCGCAAGCAGTTTCGCCGCTTTTTGCCCAATGTGGCGGATACCGAGACCGAACAGCACACGGAACAGATCGTTTTCTTTGGACTTCTCCACTGCTTCCAACAGATTATCCGCCGAACGCTCACCCATACGCTCCAATGCGGCGACCGCCCCGTGAGACAGATGATACAAGTCAGCAACCGAGCCCACCGCACCCGCATCCACAAGCAATTCCACCACCGCAGGACCAAGACCTTCGATATCCATCGCATCACGCGAAGCAAAATGTATCAGTTTTTGCAGTTGCTGAGCAGGGCACAATGGGTTGGGACAACGTAAAGCCGCCTCCCCCTCCTCCCGCACTGCCGCCGTCCCGCAGGACGGACACTGCGTGGGCATGGCATACGGGAGAGCACCAGGCAAATGCGCCTTTACACGCACCACCTCGGGAATGATATCTCCCGCCTTGCGCAACACCACCGTGTCACCTAAACACAGTCCTTTATCGCGAATAAATTCCTCATTGTGCAACGTAGCGCGGGCGACCGTACTGCCCGACAGCATCACCGGCGAAAACACCCCCGTCGGCGTCAGCACGCCCGTGCGTCCCACCGTGATCTCCACGTCCAGAAGGGTGGTCTCCTTCTCTTCGGGCGGATATTTAAACGCCACCGCCCATTTCGGGAATTTAGAGGTCGAACCGAGTTGTTCACGGTCTGCAAAGTTATCCACCTTTACAACCGCACCGTCAATATCGAACGACAACCCGTGCCGCATTTCGCCGATCTTTTGCACCGCGGCGACGATCTCCTCCGCCGTTTCTGCCGTAAAACGGAACGGCACGACGTGAAAACCCAATTCTTCCATGCGCGAAAGAGATCGGTCGTGTGAGGTGATATCCTCGCCTTCGATCCTTTGCAGATTGAAAACGAAAATATCCAATCCACGCGAGCGGGTCACGGCCGAATCCTTCTGACGAAGCGAGCCCGCCGCGGCGTTGCGCGGGTTTTTGAAGGTCTTTTCGCCGTTTTGCTCCTGCTGTTCCACCAAGGCGGCAAACTGTTCACGCGGCATATACACCTCACCGCGCACGATCACGCGCGGCAGTGTCTCGGTCAGCACGGCGGGGATGCTTGCAATGGTCCGCACGTTGGCAGTAACGTCCTCCCCCACTTCACCGTCGCCGCGGGTCGCGCCGCGCACCAAACGACCGTTTTCGTAAGTCAACGCGATGGATAACCCGTCAATTTTCGGCTCCACCACATAACGGGGGGACGGGATCCCCTCGCGCACGCGGCGGTCGAACTCAATCACTTCTTCATAAGAAAACACGTCCTGCAGACTCGCAAGCGGCACCTCGTGTTGCACAGGCGTAAACAGCGACGATACCTCACCGTGTACACGCTGGGTATAGGAGTCCGCCGTAACGAGTTGCGGAAACGCCGTTTCCAGTTCGCGCAGTTCCCGCGTCAGCGCGTCAAACTCGTCATCTTCGATCTCGGGTGCATCCTCGTCGTAATAGCGACGGCTGTGGTAGTCGATCACCTCGCGCAACGCCGCAATACGCTGTTTTGCCTGTTCAAAATCCATGGTAGTTATCCTCCCGAAAAATCTACGTATCTGTCCGGCACCGTTCCGACAATGACCGTTTCGGTGACCAAAAAATTTCCGTTCGTTTCTATTGGCTCACTCATTCCCGCCACCAACAGCACCGCACGAAAGGTGACGTCAAGTTCCAAGCGGTGCACCGTCTGGTTGATGCCTGCATCCGAAAACGCGCTGACGACCCGCACGGTGGCGGCGCCGTTTTGCAACAGTTTCATCGTTATTTTCGGCCCGCGCCCCATCAAAAAAACGCGTCCCGTCGCATTCAAAAGGGGCACTGTCAACGCGGAATACTCCTCCCGCAACAACACCGCTCCCAGCGCGGTGACTACCTGTGCACTCAAACGGTTGACCTCTGCCGTATCGGTCTCGATCGAAAGCACGGCACCGTCCGCATCGCGTGACACCACGGTAAGATCACCGTGCGCCGTCGTGCTAAGCACTTCTTCTACCGCCGTTGCCATTGCTTCACTCGCCACGGTGCGGGCACGGTTGACGGCGTATTCCCGCACAAGCGGACGCATGGCGTAATCCAGTGCCAATGACGTTCCTACGATCACCGCCAAAACGATGCACAACACCCAACGCACCCGACGCCGTTTTCTCATACGCACCCCGCCTTTCCTTCCACTATACGGAAAGGACAACATGCGGGTGACTATCAGTATATCACACTTTACCGCCGACAGCAAGGTTTTTTAGAAGAAAAGATGCACCGTAAGTGCCGATAATATCATCCCCGTGATATCCCCTGCCAACGCCGCAGGGAGAGCACACCCCGTCTTTTTGATACCGACGTACCCAAAATAGAGCGCCAATGTGTAAAAGGTGGTCTCTGTGGACGATTGTAACACGCTTGCCACCAGCCCCGCCGTGCTGTCGGGGCCGTGTTGTTGCAACACCTCCCGCAATACCGCGAGCGACCCACTGCCCGACAGCGGCCGAAGCAGTGCGGCAGGCAACGCTTCGGCAGGGAACCCCAGCCACTGTGCTGCGGGTTGCAACAGCGCCGCCAACCAACGGAGAACGCCTCCCGCCTGCAACATCGCGATTGCCGTCATCAATGCAAGCAGGATGGGAAACACCTGCACCGCCGCCCGTGCCCCCTCTTTGGCACCGATGCAAAACTCGTCAAAGACCGCAACGTGCCGTTTGGCCGCCACAACTAAGATCACACCGACAAATACCAACACGACCGCTCCGACACCCACGTCACTCACTCCTTTCCGAACACACGTGCTACCGTGACAGCGACGACCGCTGCTCCGAGCGAAGTAATCCATACGGCAGGCAAAACAGCAAACGGATTTGCCGATCCCGCCTCTGCCCGCAACGCCGCCACCGTAGTGGGGATCAGTTGCACCGACGCGGTATTCAGCACCGCAAAAACCATCATATTCCGCGTAGCGTGCGTGGCATCGGGCGCGGCAGCGCGCAGGTGCTTCATCGCTTGTAACCCAAGCGGTGTGGCGGCGTTGCCGAGTCCCAACACGTTCGCCGCCATATTCATCGACATCGCCCGACACGCCTCTCCTTCCGACGGCAGGTCGGGAAACAAGCGGCGCATCAGCGGTGTGGTCAGCCGTGCAAAGAGACGGGTGAATCCCGCCTTATCCGCCACCCGCAACAGACCGCTCCACAAACACATAGAGCCGCCAAGTGTCAGCATAAATGTGAGTGTGTTTTTTCCGCCGTTCAACAGCGCTTCGGTCACCGCCGCCGTTTCTCCCGCAAGAAAACTTCCCGCCAAAGCCGTCAGCATCAAGCCGACCCAAATCTTGTTTAACATACCATCCCTCCGGAAAAAGTATATGTGGCGTGTAGAAAACTCTTGACATTTTTGGAAAAAAATAGTAATATAAAGCGACCCGAAACGACAAGTTTCGTTTAGTTTTTCACGGAGGTACAAACTTATGAAATCTCTCGGCATCGTCCGTCCCGTTGACAACCTCGGGCGTATCGTTATTCCGATCGAACTTCGCCGCACCATGGACATCAAAGAGGGCGACTCGTTGGAATTTTTCACCGAAGACAACCGTATTATCCTGAAAAAATATCTTCCCGCTTGTCTCTATTGCGGGGACGCACGGGACGTCACGGTATTCCGCGGGCACAACATCTGTCAGAAATGTCTGGATGAACTGAAAAAACTGTAACGGACAGCGGTATCACCGATTTTTGGGATACCGCTAATTTTTTCTTGCGTTTCGACACAAAGTATGTTATGCTTTTGGCAGTTATTAAGAAAGGTCGTTTTAGCATGAGCATTCGAATCGGTATTTTCGGATACGGTAATCTGGGGCGCGGTGTGGAACTGGCGGTGCGCCAAAACGCCGACATGGAAGTGGTGGCGGTATTTACCCGCCGTGACCCGAGCCGGTTGAAGACCGCAACCAACCTGCCCGTTTACGCGGCGGACGCGGTGGCGGATTTCCGCGACAAAATTGACGTGATGATCCTGTGCGGCGGCAGTGCGACCGACCTGCCGGTACAAACACCCGCGCTTGCCGCCATGTTCAACGTGGTGGACAGTTTTGATACTCACGCGAAGATCCCCGAACATTACGATGCGGTAAACGCCGCTGCTGTGGAAGGCAAGACCACCGCGCTCATCTCGGTGGGTTGGGATCCCGGTATGTTCTCGCTCAACCGCCTGTACGCCGCCTCTATCCTCCCTTCAGGGCAGGATTATACCTTTTGGGGCAAGGGCGTCAGCCAAGGGCATTCGGATGCCATACGCCGCATCGACGGTGTGAAGAATGCGAAACAGTACACCATTCCCGTGCCTGCCGCACTGGAAGCGGTGCGCCGCGGTGAAACGCCCGCACTCACCACCCGCGAAAAGCACACCCGTGAGTGTTTCGTGGTGGCGGAAGAGGGTGCCGATACCGCACGCATTGAACGTGAGATCGTCACGATGCCGCACTACTTCGCGGATTACGATACCACGGTGCATTTCATCGGTGAGGAAGAATTCCTGCGGGATCACAGCGGTATCCCTCACGGCGGTTTCGTCGTGCGCGTGGGCAAAACGGGTTTGGATGAGGAACACACGCACGTGATCGAATACCACCTTGAGTTGGACTCCAACCCCGAATTCACCGCCAGCGTGTTGGTCGCCTATGCCCGTGCCGCCGCCCGCCTGGCAAGCGAAGGGCAATACGGTTGTAAAACGGTATTTGACGTGCCGCCTGCCTACCTCTCCCCGCTTTCGGGTGAAGAATTGCGCCGTACCTTCCTGTAATCAGCGAGCAAAAACGCCGTCGAAGAAATTTCGACGGCGTTTTTTAAAATAAATTGCGATATCCGGAAAAAAGTGCTTGACTTTATGAAAAAGGGATGCTATAATCATTAGCGTTGCAAAACAAATATGCGAGAGTGCTGGAACTGGCAGACAGGCACGTTTGAGGTGCGTGTGTCGAAGACGTACGGGTTCAAGTCCCGTCTCTCGCACCAAAGCATTCAAACCCGAACCTTTTACCAATCGGTGAAACGTTCGGGTTTGTTGTTTTCTTAAAAAATGTTAAATAGCCTTTGTTTGTGGCAGTACAGAGTGGTTTGCTCTGTGCT
>SVPJ01000036.1 GCA_015065885.1 Oscillospiraceae bacterium
AAGGATAGAACTCGCTTGCATATTCGATGTTAGTCATCATATGCTCATCATATCCGTCAAGTCTTGCCTCAAAGAAATCACTCATTTTTTCAAGCATACATAACCTCCGTTAAATTCTTATTTATCGGTTAGTTATATTATAGCACGACTTGACTAACAAAGAAAGGAAATATTAAAAACACCCATCGTTTTTAAAAAACTATGGGTGTTTTCGTATCTTGTTGTACTGTCCCTTACTGTACGACTCTTACGGCGGGCTTTTTTTATCGTTTCTCGTTCAACCAGTCGCACAAGAGAGCGGCACTCCAGCCGTAGTCGCGGACGGATTGATACCGCACTTGGAAATTGTACGGTTCGATCACATCACCCTTGCGCTTGAGTTGTGCGGGACAACGGTCGTTTTCGGTGCCGTAGAATTCGTACAGCGTACCCGCTTTTTCGTACCATTCGCCCATCACTTCGATCGTGCGGTCGCGCAAGGCATCTGCCAGAGCGGTGTAGCCGTAGCCCCGCAATCCTTCGATCACCATATAGTTACAGTTGATCCACACGGGCCCGCGCCACATATCACTGCCGAACGTGGGATCGCTCTTTGCCACGCAGGGAATCGGGAACGCGGTGGCAAAGGTTTCGGGATCTTGCAACTGCGCCGCCAGTGCCGCCGCCTGTTTTTCATCGCACACACCCGCAAACAGCGGCAGGAAAGACGCCACCGACCACACCTTGTGGATGCACCCGCGGTCATAATCGTAATCGAAATAGAAACCGTCGTTTTCATCCCACAGTTTTTGGTTGATCGCGCGGCACAAGGCTTCGTGCCACGCGGCAAATTCCGCCGCTTCCTCGGCGTGGCCCAGTATCTCCGCCATGTGCCGCATCTGTCGCGTTTCGTTTGCCATATAACAGCAGAAATCGATCGCTTCGACGTTCACCACGTCGTCGAAGCGGGAGGAGTTATCCATGCCCGATTCCGCACAGCGGCAGATCTCCTGCCCCGCCGTTTGCCAAATATACAGCCCTTCGGGGCCCTTCACGCGATTTTCGCGGCACCAATACAAAAACGCCTTGTTTTTTTGGTACACCGTTTCCAAAAACGCACGGTCACCCGATTTTTCGAACACCTTCATCGCACCCCACGCGATCACGGGCGGCTGTGTCACATCCGACGCGCCGCTTGGCGTTGCCATATGCGGAATAAAGCCGTCCGCCGCCTGATGGTCGAAGATGGCGAGGATCAACCCCTGCGCCAGGCGGGTATCCACGTGTCGATGTCCCACCGCGTGGAACACCGAATCCCACAGCCACAGATACTTGTGCGGCAAGCGGTCGGGGGTGGACCAGATCGTCGAGAAGCCTTCGCCCGCCGAATACAGCTGACTTTTCATGATCGAAAGGCATTTGCCGTACAACGCACCGTACTGCGCGTCCTCCCAGCCGTGTTGTTCGTAAAACGCGCATTTTTGCGTTTCGAGCGCATCCGGATCGAGGGAGAGACCGTCCCGTGCCAAGGTTGCGGCTTCGTTCTCGCTTTTGCCGAAAGCAAAGGCAAAACGGGTGCCTTCCACCGCCAAAGCGGTATACTCACCGTCGCCGCTGTCCTGAATTTCCACGCCGTCCACCGTGCGGGCGGTCACCCGTCCTTCGCACAGCACCACCGGCACCATCTCGGCGGCAACGTTGCCCACCACCAGATGCGCCGCAGCAAAGAGAATGCGGATACGCGCCCCGCGGTTAACGGTCGCGGCAATATAGTCCGAAGTCACCGCATCAAACACGACGTCCCACAACTTACCCCCTACCAACGCCAATTCCCGTTTGACCTTGGTAAAAAAGCGAACACCGATACGGTCGGCACTCAAAATCCCCACCAGATCGTCGGCGCAGTGTACCTCTCCATCCCATGCGGAATAGGCAAAAAGTTGACCTTGCCCCCATACGTGCGGCATCTTCACAGCAATCCCTCCAACAGCCTTTTTTCTTACTGTACCATACTTTTTCGCACAGGGCAACCTATTTTTCATAGGTATTTTACTCGCCGTGCGGACATACAGTGAACGGGGAGGGGTGCGGTATGTGGCTCGATTGTGCGTTGGTGGCAGGGTATCTTGCCGTGTTGCTGTTCATCGGTTTGCGGGGTGGGAGGCAGGTTAAGAACACGGCGGATTTCACCGCCCACAGCGGGCGGTACGGGGTGGCGGTCATTTTTGCCACCCTGGCGGCGTCGTATATCGGCGGCGGCTTTTCGTCGGGTAACGCGTCGGAAGCGTTTTCCCACGGCATCGGCTCCACATTGGCGTTGATGGGGTTTGCTCTCGCCATGATGGGTATCGGGCGCTTTCTGGTTGGCGGCGTTGCCCGCTTTCGCGGGGTCACTACGGTGGGCGGTATTTTGGAACTCGACTACGGGTGGGGGGCACGGGTGCTGTGCGGCCTTTTCTCGTTTTTGAGTTGCGCAGGGGTGGTCGCGGCGCAGATGGAAGCGATGGGGCTGACCTTCCGCACCCTGCTCGGGGTGCCTGACACGGTGGGGATCCTGATCGGGTTCGGCATCGTGGTGGTGTATACCACCTTCGGCGGTATGCAATCGGTCATCGCGGCGGATATGGTGCAGTTTCTCTTGTTGGCGGTAGGTATGCCGCTTCTTTTGATCGGCGGATTACACCGCGCGGGCGGGATCGGTGCGGTGGTGCAGGCTCTGCCTGCCGCCTATTGGAATCCGCTGAACGGCACCACCTTGTGGGGGTTTCTTTCGCTGTTCGTCTCGCTCGCCGTGGGCGAAGCGCTCGCCCCGCCGTATACCCAACGTCTGTTGCTCGGGCGTACCCCTGCCGTCACCGCCCGTGCCACCATACTCAGCGGTGCGTTTGCCGTGCCGTTTTTTGCCGTAACGGGGTTGATCGGGCTTACGGCTTTCGCGTTAAACCCGTTGGGCGATGCCGCCACTGCCATGCCGCGTATGATCCTCACGGTGTTGCCCGTCGGTCTGCGCGGTCTCGTCATGGCGGCGATGGTCTCCATCATCCTCTCCGCCGCCGACGGCTTTTTGAACGGTGCCACCGTCGGTTTAGTGTGCGATTGCGTACTGCCTCTGTTTCCGAAAACCTCCCCCGTAGTACAGTTGCGATTGTTGCGGTACAGCAATCTGCTCATCGGGGCGGCGGCCGTGGGACTTTCGTTGTGGTTGCCGAACATCTTTGACATCCTGCTCGTGGCATATTCCTTTTGGTGCCCCGTGATGCTGGTGCCGCTTGCCGCCGCCTTTCGCGGGGTGCGGGTGTCGCGGCGCGGCTTTTTCTGTGCTGTCGGCGCGGGGTTGTTTTCGTCGCTCTTTTGGACGCTGCTTCTCGGCGAGCCGTTCGGTATCCACGGCAGTGTAGTGGGTCTCCTCATAAATGCGGGGGTATTTTTTTGCTTCCACGCGGCTTCGAATACAGTCCGAAATATTTCTAAATAAATATACAATTTGTATTTTCCTTTCGGAAAATATTGCCTTTTCTCTTGACATTGTCGCTTTTCAATCGTATAATGTAGGCAATTCCAAAAGAGAAAGGTGTTGCAGTATGGACGCAGACGGTAGTACCGCGGTTCCTTTATGCAATACAAGTAAACACGAGGCATATCTGTACCCGTAACGGGTAGAGGTATGCCTTTTTATGTCATTTTTCAAAGAACAGGGAGTATAAACTATGTTACCGAGTATTTTGGCAATGTTGTTTTGTGTGGTCATGTCGGCGTATTTTTCCGCGACCGAGACCGCCTTTTCCTCGCTGAACAAGACAAAACTGAAGGTGTTGGCCGATAAAGGCGACCGCAAAGCGGCATTGGTACTCAAACTGTCGGAGAATTACGACACCCTCATCTCCACCATTCTGATCGGCAACAACATCGTGAATATCGCGCTGGCGTCCATCGGCACGGTGGTGTTTGTGGGTCTGTACGGGGATATCGGCGCCACCGTGTCCACCGCCGTCATCACGGTGGCGGTGCTGATCTTCGGCGAGATCACCCCGAAAAGCATCGCCAAAGACAGCCCCGAAGCGTTTGCCATGTTCTCCGCGCCGCTCGTGCGGACGCTCATTGTCCTGCTCACTCCCCTGAACTTCCTGTTCACGCAGTGGAAGCGGTTGGTGGCACGGCTGTTCAAGGCACGCGGAGATTCCAAAATGTCGCAGGAGGAATTGTTGCAACTGGTGGAGGAAGTGGAACAGGACGGCAGTATCAACGCCGACGAAGGCGAACTGTTGCGCAACGTGCTGGAGTTCCGCGACCTCACCGCCGAAGATATCCTCACCCACCGTGTGGACGTGGAGGCGGTGTCCGAAGCGATCACCCACGAAGACCTTGCGGCGGTGTTCACCGAGACCCGCTTTTCCCGCTTACCCGTCTTTCGCGAAACCATCGACCACGTCATCGGCATCATCCACCAAAAGGATTTCTACGCCGAAGGCGGTGTCAGCACCCGCCCGCTCTCGGAACTCATTACCCCTGCGGTGTACGTGCGCCCGTCCGAAAAGATACAAAACCTGCTCACTCAACTGCAGGCAAGCAAATCCCACGTCGCCGTGGTGGTGGATGAATACGGCGGCACCCTCGGCATCGTGACGATGGAGGACATCCTGGAAGAACTCGTCGGTGAGATCTGGGACGAACACGACGATGCGGTGGAGGAGTTCCAACCGCAGGGAGACGGCACCTACCGCGTGGACGGCGCGGTAAATATGGACGATTTTAACGAGTTTTTCGACGTCAACTGCGAGTCGGACAGCGTGTCCCTCGGCGGTTGGGTCATGGAACAGCTGGAAAGCGTGCCGACGGTCGGTGCCGCCTTCAATTTTGCCCACCTCACCGTGACGGTGACCGAGACCGACGGCAACCGCTTGGTCGCCGCCGAAGTGAAGGTCGGTGAACGTGCAGAAAAGAACGACGATACCGAATAGGATACGAATATGACAAAAAACGCCCGTACGAGGAGGCAACGCCTTTGCATACGGGTGTTTTTGTCTCGTATGGGCAAGAGTCCCACCGGCGGATCTTCAAGATTTTCACCGTAGGGTGAGCATTCAAACCCGAACTCCGTTTTTTATAACTGTGCAGACAGCATAGTTGCAAAAAAGAGCGGAATATGGTATATTTTTAAGAAGGTGGTGGTTTCATGCCGAAGGAGACGTCGAAAATACTGGAAGAGTTGGCGCTAAGCCCCGATTTTCAAACCTTTTACGAAGAAAATCAGGATCACATGGTGACGCAGTCGTTATCGGATATGCTGGACGCGTTGATCCGTGCAAGCGGGTTGACCAAGACGGTTATCATCCGCCGTTCGGAGATCTCGGAGTCGTATGCCTACCAGATCTTTTCGGGTTTGCGCAAGCCCGACCGTAATCGGTTACTTTCGCTGGCGGTCGCAATGGAGTTATCGCCCGACACGACACAACAACTGCTGAAATGTGCCGGCTACCCACCACTGTACGTCAAGCGTCCGTTTGACAGTGTCATACTGTACGGTCTTCATAAGAAATTAACCGTACCGGAGTTGAACGAGATGCTGCTCCAATACGGTCAGGAAATGTTGGTGTAGAGATTTATGAAGCAATGCCCGTTTTGCGGTGCGGAAATTGCGGAAAACGCGCGGTTTTGCCTTTACTGTATGGCGCGTTTGACCGAAGTAACGCCCGTACAAACGTCTACGAAGCGCAACATACGGTGGTGGGTTTTACTTGCCGCCGTTTTCGCGTTGTTTGTCGCCGTGTCGGCCGCGCTTTGGGCAGGGCACACGCCGTCGTCACCCACGCCTGCCGTAACTGCCACGACCACCGCGACAAGTACGAGAGCGACCACGACCACCACCGTCACCACGGAACGCGCCGTCACCGAAACCACCGTGACCACGGCGGATACGACCGCGAACACAAGTACAAGCGGGAGCACGGCTACGACCACCGCCGTGACGACCTCTGCAACCACCACGTCTACAGCCGCAACGACGGCTACGACTGCCGTCACGACCACAACGGTACCGACCGCGACCACGTCACAGACAACGGCGTCGGCCACAAGCACCACGACTACCACCGCTTTCACCCAACCCACCGCACCGCCGCCTTCAGGCGTGCCGCACGTTTATTGGCGTGCCGCCACCGCTGCCGACGGCGACGGTCTGCCGACGAATGCGGCGGTGATCACCGGCTTTGAATATCTGCCGCAAGGCGGTACGTTGTGCATTCCCGCCACGGTCGACGGGCGGACGGTCGTCGGCATCGATATGCGGCAGGCGCAGGGACTGGCGTTTGACGTCCCCGCCGTTGCAGCACGGATCACCACGCTGTATCTGCCGCCATCGATCCATCGGGTCCCCGACGGGCTGCTCGTCCATTTCACGAATCTTTCCGACTTGTATATCGGCAGTGACGATTTTTATATGCCGCCCTCTGCCCTACCTGCCGTTGCGGCACGGGCGGGTGCGCTGACGCTGCACACCCCGTCGAACGGACGGTGTGCCTTTGCCAACGATCGGTTTGCGGCGTGCTGTTTCTCGCTGTACTCCGCCACGCACGCTACGTGGGATCCCGCCGCCATTTATGAGGAGGGAACGGTATGACCTGTGCGGAATATATGGTAACGGTTTTTGAGACCTACCGTCTCGTTTCGGTGCTTGCCGACAAGCACGGGTGCCGCACCCTGCGGCTTCGCCACCGCGAGCGGCAGCAGGATATCGTGTTGCATCAGTTGAACCGCCCCTCGGCGGCGTATACCGCCTTGTGCGGTATCTCCTGCCGCAATCTGCCCGCCGTGTACGACACGGTGGAACTCAGCGATGGCACGATCGTGTGGGAGGAATGGCTGGACGGTATGACCGTCGCGGAGGTCATGGAAAGCGGACGATATCATCGGCGCGGCGCCAAAAAGGTGATGCGTGCCGTTTGCGATGCGCTGACCGTACTGCACGAGCGGGGCATCATCCACCGCGACGTGAAGCCCGAAAACGTCATCGTGGACAGCGACGGTCGGGTGGTGTTGATCGACTTCAACATCTCCTGCGACGTGACGGACGAGGAGGATTCCGCCGTGATGGGCACGGTGGGCTACACCCCGCCCGAGCAGCTGGGATTGTCCCGCAACGACGCCCGCACCGATATTTACGCCGCCGGCGTGCTGCTCAACGTGATGCTTACGGGGCAGCACCCCTGCCGCGTTGCCGCAGGCGGCAAGCTCGGACGGGTGGTGCGTCGATGTACCATGACCGACCCGAACGACCGCTATCAAACGGCGGCAAAACTGCGCCGCGCACTGTAAGAAAGTGAAAAAGAGCCCTAAGAAAATTTCGAAATTTTTCTTAGGGCTCTTTTTATTTTTACGGAAACTCGTCAATTTTCTTCACGGCATACTGCAAAATGAGGCGTGCATCGGTGGAGTCCACCGCGCCGCTGCCGTCCACGTCCGCCGCCGTCGTATCGAGTGCGTCGGCGGCAATCTTTTTCACCGCATACTGCAACACTAAGCGCGCGTCGGTGGAATCCACTTTGCCGTTGCCGTCCACGTCGCCTTTCGGCGCGGTGTAATGCCACTGCGCTTCCACGAACGGCGTGTTATCGCTGCCGCACTGCACGGCGGTGCGCATCGCGGCAGTGCCGTTATATCGCACACTGCTGAGTGCCGCGCAATCCAAAAACGCCGCGTAACCGACTGTCTGAAGGCCACGGCCCACCGTGATCTCACGCATACCCTTGCAGGACATAAACGCGTAGCTGCCGATCGTTTGCAGACTATCCGGCAGTATCACCGTCTCTACGGCACTGCATCCGCGAAACGCGCCCTCTCCCACGGTGAGGACCCCTTGCGGCAGGGTCACCGACCGCAACGCCGTGCACCCGCTGAAGGCATAGTCACCGACACACTCAACACCCGTCGCGAAAGACACGGCGGTGATCGGCGCGCCGATAAACGCATAGGCGGGCACGCGCTTCACGCCGCCTGACACATGTACATAATTCAATTTATCACAAGCAGCGAAAAGCGGGGTTGCCGCACCGCCCGCGACCGTGCAATCTACCGCCTTCCAGTGCACAGACTGCAAATTCGAGCATCCGTAAAACGCGCCTTCGCCGATCGTTTCTACAGCAGAGGGTATGGTAAGCGAGGTAATACCCGTACACCCGCGAAACGCATCCGCGCCCACGGCGGTGACGGGGTAGCCGTCGAGCGTCGCAGGCAGGGTCACCTCGCCTGCGATCTCACGGCTCACCGCTGTGATAACAGCCTTACCGTCCGACACTTCGTAGGAGTAATATCGAATATCGCCGCACACGTTGCAGATCTCGTCAGCGGAAGAATCGTAAACGTGCCCACGGGGCGCAACCGTCTCTTGCGCGGTCAGCACCGCGTGACACACACTGCAGTGTGCCCCCTCTGTCAAGCCGTCGGTGGTACAACCTGCCGCAACCGCAGGATCAACCACGATAACGTGTACCGTTTCACGCGTAGCCATACACGCATTGCACTGCGTGTCACAAGCATTGTCCCACACGTGATCCCTCTGCCGCGTTTCACCGCAGATGTCACACAACGCATCGCAAACGCTCTCCCACACGTGGGAGGTTTCCCGCGTGTTGCCGCACACATTACACTCGCCGTCGCAAGGGGTATCAAACGTATGCCGCTCTTCCACCGCACGCGCATACTCACACACCTCGCAGGTGTCGTCGCACACCCCTGTGTAGGTATGTTCCCCCGCACACGTGTTGTAATGCCACACGGCGTCCATCAGACTTTCGCTCCCACCGTCCCAGCTCAACCGCGCACGGTCGGTTGCGTTACCACCGTACCACACGTCCGTGATGGCATCACAAAATTCAAATGCTCCCGCGCCGATCCTCTTCACATTACGGGGAAGAAAAACTTCCTTCAGCAAAGAGCAAGAGGAAAAGGCTTCCGGAGAAATCGTTTCCACGCTGTCGGGGATACGAATGGATCGTAGCCCTGCACCGACAGCCATCGCACCGGGAATCTCTTTTATGCCCTGCGGCAACCGCAGAGATGCAAGCGCGGTACAGCCGTTAAACGGCGCCGCCCCCATTTCGGTCACACTGTCGGGAATTTCCAACGAGGTAAGCGAGGTGCATCCGCTAAACGCCTGTCCTCCGATCTTCCGCACACTCGACGGAATGTCAACGGAAATGAGCGCGCGCCATCCGCTGAAGACGTGCGGCTTCAGCTCGGAAATGCCGTCGGGAATTACAAGGTTGGTCACAAGCTCACCGTTCAGATATACGTTTGTTTTAAAGCTTGCGTAAAAACTGTTTGCCGGCGAAGCGGAGTAACTCTCGAATGTAATTCTGCACCACGCCGCCATATCCGTGATATACACCGCGGCAATTTTATCACCACTGAAGGCAGAATCCCCAACACTCACCAGCGAGGGAGGGATCGTAATCGCGGAAAGCGCCTTGCAATCCTGAAACGCGCCTGCGCCGATCGTCGTAAGGGTGGACGGCAACACGAGCGACTCGATCTGTTTTTGCTCGGAAAACGCATCTCGGCCGATAGCGGTCACGGGATAACCGCCAAGCGTTGCAGGCAAAACCACCTCGCCGCTGAGACCGTCCTTCACGCCCGTAATCGTTGCTTCTCCGTTGCTCACCGTGTAGGTGTACGCACCCTGCGTATCCGCCGTCACCAAAGCAGAGGGACACGCCGACACAAACAGTGTCAGCGTCAGCATCCACGCCAATACTCGCTTTGACATATGCCCCCTCCTTTTCCTTTTCACACACTTGCGGCACCGAGTGCCAGTGCCTTCAAATTGGCTTCGCGGAAGCGGGGATTTAAGCCCTCCACCGCGCCTTGCAGTTCCTCTGCTGTCACGCCCAGCACGCCCGCCGCGGCTGCCGCACCAAGCAGGGCGATATTCAGCGCCTTGGCGGTGCCGCACGCGGCAACAATGGCGTCACCGTCCACCGTAACAAGGCGGATCTTCTGCTTTTTCAAAAAGCCAAGCATCGTTCCCGCTTCGTAACCCGAATCGTTCAAGGCGTCGGTCACGGGTTTTACCGCCGCGGTGCAGACCACCGCCGTGCCGCCCGCCTTTAAATACGGCAGGGCGCGCACCGCTTCGGCGGGCTCAAACCCGATCAGTACGTCCGCCGTGCCGTGGGGGATGAGCGGGGAATGTGCCCCCTCACCGATGCGCACGTGGCTGACCACCGAGCCGCCGCGTTGCGCCATGCCGATGGTCTCCGCCGTGTGGGCGGTCTCGCCGTGGGCGAGAGCCGCCGCCGCGATCAGACGGGAGGCGAGCACCGTTCCCTGCCCGCCGACACCTGCCAGCAATACGTTATACATTTGCGCCACCTCCGATCGCGTTCACGGGGCATATTTTGGCACACAAGCCGCAACCTGTGCACAGCGCCGTGTCGATACGCACCCGCTCGCCGTCCCGCACGATGGCAGGGCAGCCCAGTTCTTTCACACATTTTTTGCAACCGATGCAGTTTTCCGCTACTTTTAGCGCGGGGGTAGGTTTTGTCACGGCAATGCACGGTGCACGGAAGACGATGGCCGCCACCGCGTTTTCCGCCGCGACCGCCGCCTGCTTTACCGTGTCGATGGCGGCGGCAAGGTCGAACGGGTCTGCCGTCAGCACGGTGGACACACCGAGTGCGGTGAGCACCCCTTCGATGGAGATGCGCTCTGCCACCTCGCCCGTGACCGTTTTGCCCGTCGCGGGGTTGGGCTGATGCCCCGTCATGGCGGTGGAGGAATTGTCCAGTATCACCGCCACCATGGGGGTCTTGTTGTACACCGCGTTCACGATGCCGACCAGCCCCGTATGGAAGAAGGTGGAGTCTCCCGTGAAGGAGAAACACAAACGGTCGGGCTCCACCCGCTTGATGCCCTGCGCCACCGTGATGCCCGCACCCATACACAAGCAGGTGTCGGTCATATCCAGCGGCAAGGCGTTGCCGAGGGTGTAACAGCCGATATCGCCGCAGAACACGGCGTTTTTCTTCATCTGTTTCGCGGCTTGCTTCACCGCATAGAACGAGGCGCGGTGCGGACATCCCGCACACAGCACCGGCGGGCGCACCGGCAGGGGCGGCAGATCGAGTGCCGCTTCGGCGGGGAGTTCACGCCCCACAAAATCCGCTACCAGCACCCGCACCGTTTCGGCGGACAGTTCGCCCGCCGCGGGGGTGGTGCCGTCCAGTTTGCCGCGCACCGTCACGGGGAGCCCCTGCTTGCCGCACACGGCAATGAGCGCCCGCTCGATCACGGGGTCGAGTTCTTCCAGCACCAGCACTTCGCTGACACCTTCCAAAAACGCCGCCGCCAATTTGTCGGGGAACGGGTGCGGGGTGGTCACTTTTAACAGTTTCACCCCTTCGGTGCCGTCGAGCACCTCGTTCAAATACGCCCAGGCGACGCCGCCTGCCGCGATGCCGAGGGTGCCTGCCCCCGTGAGGGTGTTGCCCGCATACCCGCTGAAGGTGTCGGAAAGTTGTGCGTTACGTGCTTCAATGTGCTTGTGTGCCGCGTAGGACAGGCGCGGGAAGATGACCCAGCGCGGGTCTTTCGTAAACCCTTCGGGGGTAACTTCGTACACCGTGTCGTCCGCTTCCACCGTCGCACACGCGTGGCAGATGCGGGTGGTCGCGCGGAACAGCACGGGGGTACCTAATCTTTCCGACAGTTCGAACGCGTCCGCCATCATGGTGTACGCCTCTTCGGGCGAGGTCGGGTCAAAGATGGGGAGTTTGGAAAACGCCGCAAAGGTGCGGGTGTCCTGCTCGGTCTGGGAGGAGATGGGGCCGGGGTCGTCCGCCACGAACACCACCATGCCGCCTTTTACCCCCACGTAGGCAAGCGACATCAAGGGGTCGGACGCAACGTTCAACCCCACCTGCTTCATGGTGACGAGCGCACGCTGTCCTGCGTACGCCGCACCCGCGGCGACCTCCATCGCCGCCTTTTCGTTCACCGACCATTCCACGTAGATACGGCCGTTATCGTTATGTTTGGCAATCGTTTCCAGCACCTCGGTCGAGGGGGTGCCGGGATACCCCGTCACCACGCCGACACCGGCACGAATAGCGCCGAAGGCGATGGCTTCGTTGCCCATCCACAGTTTCTTGCTCATACGTTTCACCACTTCACACGGGATTTTCCTTTAATTTTATCACCTTTTTGCCTCTTTTTCAAGTCACACCCCACAAACTTGTAAAAAAATCACGGAATCCTCTGCAGGAACGAAAAAAAGAAAAGAAAAAACTTGATTATTACGCCAAACTGTGGTAAACTTACTCGTAGTAGTTTTTAACTGTCGAAAGGAGTATTTTTCATGAACTATTCAAAGGAAGTCCAGGAAATGTGCTGTGTAGCCAAGGGCCCGCATCACGGCCCCGCTCCCATTCCGGAAGAAGGTAAATGGGTACAGGCAAAAGAGATCAAAGATATTTCCGCCTACACGCACGGTGTGGGTTGGTGTGCCCCCCAGCAGGGCGCCTGCAAACTTTCGCTCAACGTGAAAGACGGCATTATCGAGGAAGCGCTGGTGGAGACCATCGGTTGCTCGGGTATGACCCACTCGGCGGCCATGGCGGCGGAGATCCTTCCCGGCAAAACGCTTCTTGAGGCACTGAATACCGACCTTGTGTGCGATGCCATCAACACCGCCATGCGCGAACTGTTCCTGCAGATCGTCTACGGCCGTTCGCAGTCCGCTTTCTCGGAGGACGGTTTGGTCATCGGCGCGGGCATGGAAGACCTCGGCAAGGGCGAGCGCTCCATGGTTGGTACCATGTACGGCACCAAGGCCAAGGGTGTGCGCTATCTGGAAATGACCGAAGGCTACTGCACCAGAATGGCGTTGGACGAGAACGACGAGGTCATCGGCTACGAGTTCGTTTCGCTGGGCAAAATGACCGATTTCATCAAAAAGGGTATGGAACCGAACGAAGCATACGAGAAGTCCAAGGGTACGTACGGCCGTTTCAACGACGCCGCGAAGTACATTGACCCGAGAAAAGAATAATTGAAGGAGGAAATACGAACAATGGCTAAGTTTGAAGGTTACGAGAGACGCGAGGCAAAAATTCTTGCCACTCTTAAAGAATACGGGATTTCCTCCATCGACGAATGCAAGGAAATCTGTGCCGCTCAGGGCATCGACCCCTACAAGATCGTGGAAGAAACGCAGCCCATCGCATTCGAAAATGCCAAATGGGCGTACACCGTCGGTTGCGCTATCGCCATCAAGAAGGGCTGCAAGAAGGCGGCTGACGCCGCTGCCGCTATCGGTATCGGTCTGCAGTCGTTCTGCATCCCCGGCTCGGTTGCCGAAAACCGCAAGGTCGGTCTCGGCCACGGCAACCTCGGCAAAATGCTCCTTTCCGAAGAGACCGAGTGCTTCTGCTTCCTCGCCGGTCACGAATCCTTTGCGGCCGCTGAGGGCGCTATCAAGATCGC
This sequence comes from Oscillospiraceae bacterium, assembly GCA_015065885.1. Taxonomy (GTDB): domain Bacteria; phylum Bacillota; class Clostridia; order Oscillospirales; family Acutalibacteraceae; genus SIG588. The sequence continues at coordinate 13,459 of SVPJ01000036.1, forward strand.
GCTGAACGCGAACAAGGTGCGTACGCAGCCCCTGCGCGTGATCCTGAACGGTCTCGGCAAAGATGCGGCGTATATCATCAGCCGTATCAACGGCTTCACCTATGTGGAGACCGAGTTTGATCCCTATGCCGAAGAGGTTAAGGTCATCAGCGAGAAGGCGTTCTCGAACGGCCCCCGTGCCGACGTAAAGTGCTACGGCTCGGATAACGTTCCCGAAGGCGTTGCCATTATGCAGCTCGAGAAGGTCGGCGTTTCCATCACCGGTAACTCCACCAACCCGACCCGCTTCCAGCATCCCGTGGCAGGCACCTACAAGAAGTGGTGCAACGAGAACGGCGTCAGCTACTTCTCGGTGGCGTCGGGCGGCGGTACCGGCCGTACCCTGCACCCCGATAACATGGCTGCCGGCCCTGCTTCTTACGGCATGACCGATACCATGGGCCGTATGCACGGCGACGCGCAGTTTGCGGGTTCGTCCTCCGTGCCGGCGCACGTGGAAATGATGGGTCTCATCGGTGCCGGTAACAACCCCATGGTCGGTATGACCGTGGCTTGTGCCGTGGCTGTGGAAGAGTCCATGAAGTAAGACGTTTATGCAAAAAGGACTTGGGAGTGATCCCAAGTCCTTTTTTGTTTGCAATATGCGCTGTTTCGTAGTATACTGTTGGCAAGGAGCCTCCCTTGCCTAAAGGGAGGTGGATTCGCCGCAGGCGAAGACGGAGGGATTCCCATGGAACGAAAACACAACCCACGGTTGACCGACAACGCAAGGACACTGCGCAAAAATATGACCAAGGAAGAACGGCACTTGTGGTATGACTTCCTGCGCACCTATCCCGTGCGCTTTTTGCGGCAAAAGGTGATCGACAACTATATCGCCGACTTTTATTGCCACGATGCGCGACTCGTGATTGAGCTTGACGGATCACAGCATTACGAGAAACACCAACAAGTATACGATGCCATTCGAACCGAACGGATGGAAGAGCGCAATTTGACGGTGCTTCGCATTCCCAACAACGAGGTGTTTCGGCATTTTCGGGAGATCTGTGACTATATTGACCTGCGCGTAAAAGAAGCAGTCGATCGTTAATATCCCCCAGTCAAAACCTGCGGTTTTGCCAGCCCCCTTTAGGCAAGGGGGCCTTACGCGACCCCCGTGGTGATGGATTTACAAAAAGGACTTGGGAGTGATCCCAAGTCCTTTTTTGTTGCTGCATTTTCGCCGATACCCGCCACGCATGACCAACAAAAAATGGAAAAAAGCGAGTTTTTGGCACGGGAGGGTTGACCTTTCCGTTACTGCGTGTCATAATGTGCGTGTAACATCTGCCGACGAAAGTGGGGATACCATGTCTGAACATATACACACGACCGAACGGTTCAAGTCCGATCTGCGCGCTTTGGGAGTTGGTGCCGGCGATACCGTGATGATGCACGCCTCCTTCCGCTCGCTCGGCGGCATTGAAGGCGGCGCCGCCGCGCTGTTTCACGCCTTTTTTGAGGTGTTGGGTGAAGACGGCACGTTGATTCTTCCCGCCTTTTCCTATGCCACCGTAACGGCGGAGCAACCGCTTTTTGACCAACGGGAAACGCCGAGCTGCGTGGGTTACCTGCCCGAGTTTTTTCGCACACAGGTGGACGGTGTCGTACGCAGCGTGCACGCCACCCATTCGTGCAGCTTGAAGGGCAAGCGGGCAAACGAATTGGCGGACGGTCACGAAAAGGACCTCACCCCCGTGGGCAAGCATTCCCCCATTGCCAAGCTGCCGCTTGTTGGCGGTAAAATTTTGATACTCGGCAGCCACCCCGACCACAACACCTCGCTGCACGGGGTGGAAGAGCTGGTGGAGCCGCCGTATCTTTACGGCTGCGACACGGTGAATTACGTGCTGAAAACCGACGCGGGCGAGATACGTCAAACCGCCCGCCGCCACGGTTTCCAAAAAGACGGGTTTTTCTATGCGCAGCGGTATGCGCGTGTGATCGACCTGATGACCCCTGACGAATATACCCACGGGTGTGTGCTGGACGCCGATTGCTGGTTGCTTTCTGCCGAAGCGGTGTGGCGCCGTGCCCACGAAAAGCTGTCGGAAGACCCGCTCTTTTTCGTGGATAAGCTTCCGCTGTGACGAAAGGAGGATTTCGTATGAACGCCCATCTTCCCCTATACGCCGACGTGGACGTGGTCGTGTGTGGCGGCGGCACCGCCGGTGCGTTTGCCGCCATTGCCGCCGCAGAGCAGGGCAAAACGGTGCTGATCGTTGAACAATTCGGCTCGCTCGGCGGCACCGCAACCAACGGCTTGGTCACCCCTGTTATGAGCACGGGTATGCGCGAAGATCCGCCCTGCTCCTACATCCAACCGAAGGTGTTGGAAAAATTGCAATTCTACGCGGCGAGCGACGGAGACGGCAAAAAATTCGATCCGTTGGTGTTAAAACTCGTGTTGGAAGAGCTTTGTGTGGAGGCGGGAGTGAAAATCCTGTATCACACCTACATTGCAGGCGTGGTGAAGGAAGGGGACGCCATTGCCGCCGTACGCATCGTCAACAAGGCGGGGGAGCAATTGGTGAAGGGGCGCGTCTTTATCGACGCCACCGGCGACGGTGACGTCAGCGTGATGGCGGGCGCCGCCTACACCAAAGGCAATCCCAAAACGGGGCTCTGCCAAGCGATGTCGCTGCGTTACGTGTTGGGTGGCGTAGATCTCCCTGCCGCGGGTGCGTTTTTGCGGCAAGAGCAGGCGAAAAGCGGACTTGGCGGCGTGTACTACGCCGAAAACGTGCCCGCCTCGTTTTATGCGGGCGGCGAATCTGCCTCGCCATGGGCATTGAGTGCTTTTTTGGATGCGGGTGTCGCCGCGGGCGAATTGGAAGAAGGCGACCGCGTATATTTTCAAGTCTTCACCATTCCCGGACGCGCAGATGGGTTGGCTTTCAACTGTCCCGAATTTTTCGAAAACGTTGACGGCACCAACCCCGACGACCTGACTCTCACCCAACTGAAGGGCAAACGCGCTATCTTTCGTCAGTTGACCTATTTCAAAGCGCACTTCCCCGGCTTTCAAAACGCCTACGTTGCCGAAATTGCACCGATGGTGGGTGTGCGCGAAAGCCGCGAGATCCAAACAGAATATGTGCTGACCGCCAAAGACCTGTTGGCAAAACAAAAATTTGAGGATATGATCTGCCAATCCAACTATCCCGTGGACGTGCACGGTGACGAGGAACTCATTGGCTTTCACGCGCCTGCCGACGAGGCGGCTTTGCCGTGGTACGACATCCCCTATCGCTCCATCGTGGTGAAAGGCGTGGACAACCTGCTGGTTGCAGGACGCTGCCTCGGCGCGGAGTTTTTGGTGCAATCCTCTTTGCGGGTACAGCAATCCGCACGAGCCTGTGGCGAAGCGGCGGGCATTGCCGCTGCCATGGCTGTCGAAAAAGGTGTCCTCGCCCGCGCGATTGGCGGTGCGGACGTGCGCGAAGTGATGATTTCGCGCGGCGCACGGTACCAATATGAAGCGTAAAACAAAAAAGGACTTGGGAGTGATCCCAAGCCCTTTTTTGTTGCAAAGTACGATTCTTCGTAGTATAATACGAGCAAGTCAAGCCTCCCCTGTGTAAGGGGAGGTGACTTTTGCTTTCAGCAAAAGTCGGAGGGGTTGTAAAGGAAAAGCGCATTTTCAATTACGCACATTCTCCACGGGTCGTCATACATGCCGACCCCTACGATTGGGCAGGTGTTGGCATTCGCAACGGCTTCGGCATTTTCGGGAGATTTGTGAATATATCGATCGACAGGTAAAAGAGCGGCTCGATCGTGAATATCCCCCGGTCAAAACCTTCGATTTTGCCGGCCTCTTTAGGCAAGCGGGCCTCTCGCGCGACCCCGGAGGTGGCGGTGGAAAAGACGCTGAATTAAAAACGGTATACGAACGGCTCGGAAAATTTCCCGAGCCTTTTATGTCTGTTTTACTCAACGATGTCCTGTATGACCTGCAATATATGCTCCGCCAGTTTCGGTTTTAAGCGCGAAGCGGCATCGGCAATCATTTTTGCCGTTTGCGGCGTCGTCATCTCTGCCGCAAAAAACTCCTGTGGTGTAACACCAAAATACTCGCAAATATAAAAGAAGCCCGTCATCGACGGTAACGTCCGCTGATTTTCAATCTTGTTAATATAGCTCTCGCTTTGTCCCAACGCCAGACTCATCTCTCTTGCAGAGACTCCCTTTTCAATCCGCAACTGGGTTATACGCTCGGAAAACCACCGTGTATAGTCCATTCTTTACACTCCTTTCGCAAAGATATTATAAATCTATACACAGCGCTTTTTGCGGATTTTATTTCTCTGTTTATATTGACAAATGGATTTAAAAGATATATACTTAAGAAAATGCAGATTTTGTCTACTTAGAGGAGGAATACAAATGAAATGTTGTAAACACAGAGAACGCGACGGCGTTGTGCTATGCAACGAATGCGGACAAGCACTATGCCAAGAATGTGCGGATAAGTTTCACCCGCCTTTGTGCTCGCGCTGCGCCTCTGCCCGCGCGAGGGAAATCAAGGGCCAGTTGGTAAAAAGCATCTCATTGAGCGTTTTACTGATGCTCGTGGGTATCTTTGTCATCAAAAGTCCCGCAGGCATTTTGTTGGCGGGCATTCCGTATGGTTGGGCGATTTTGAACGCCATCACTCCCAGCATGTTTCTCTGGTTGTCGTGGGTTGGCTGGATAATCTACTTCCTGATCAAATTGTTGTTAGCATATTTTATCGGGTTGATCGCATTGCCCATCAAGTTGATCAAATGGATCATCGAATTGAGCAGTATCAACCACACACTTAAAAACATCTGACAGAAAGGAACCCGTTTATGTTTTGCTTTCATTGTGGAAAAAGTGTCGCCGACGGCACGCGTTTCTGTCCCCACTGTGGCACGGAACAGACTTCTGTGACGATCGTTCCTGCAAAAGACAACCGACTTGAAACACAGGATTGGGACCGTAACGCCCTTAACATCTACCTCTCAAACGTATTGGCTTTGGAATGCATACTGGTCGATCTGGCGGAAGAACGCGAAAAAGCCCTGAAAAAGGCAAAAGCCGAAGAAAACAGTAACTACGTAAGACGATTTTCGATGCCTTACGGATATATTTGGTTGTGCTATCACGGCGGGAAATACCACATTGGTGCGTTTCGCGGCGCCGGCGAAGGTGCCTACACAGGTGATTTTTTGAACACCGCAGACGCTCCGGACGGCGATGGATTTGTAAACTACGTTTGGGGGCAACCCGTGTATACGCACAACGGTGAATTTTATTGGGGCATCATCGACGACCTTTCGATGCGCACGATTAAGAAACCATCTTTTTGGTGGGACGTCGACAGCGGAAACTTTCTGCAAGACAAGTTACGACAAACGGGGGCGCGCAATGCCTTTTTAGATTGTCTGGAGGAATTTAAAGAGGATGCACCTTCTCGGTACGAGTATAACTTGGTTCAAAAGGTCCGTCCCGCGCAAGAAGTTGCCGACACAATCTGTCACGATTATCAAAAAGCCGAGCAACTGTTACAAGAGGCCTATGCCATCAATATCATTCCAAAACAGTTCCGCAACATTCATGCTGTGTGGTTCATTCACGACTTTATGACCACCTCCGCCGAATCGCTCTCCTCAGCCTTTTTGCAGTGTAATTTAGATGTTATCAAGCAAAAACTGGATACCATCATCGAGCAAAACAATCGTATCATCGTTCAAAATGCCATTCAGATCGCACAAAACGAAAATGTAATGACGCAAAACCAACAGATGCTCAATCACTTATCCAGCATCGAGAGCAACACCGACCGTGCGGCGCAATACGCACAAATAGCGGCAAACAATGCCGCTTCCTGTGCGTGGTTCTGCGGAATTCATTATCTTCGATAACATATTTCAAAGGGGTGTGACTTTTGATTTTTATTGTCCCTCTCGTTCCTATCGCCATCTTTCTCTTTCTTTTTGCTTCGGGACTTGTTCTTGAAATATCCGACGCTTTGCCTACGCTCCACATCATTTTGGCACTTCTCGTTGTTGTAGGTTTTGTTCTTCTCTTCTTTTACGTTTTGTTTAATGGTGCAACCGTCGGACGGCGCGCGACCGCCTGCGTACTGACCGCCCTTTCCTGTGTACTTTCATTGGTCGGCTTAGACTACATCGTGGGCGCGCTCGCTTCTGTGAGCGATTCCTTTTTGATGGTTTTCGAATTCGCTCTTGTCCTGATTTTGGGCGGAGGAATTTGGTTGTTTCTTGTCGTAGGCGCGATGTGGTTGTGTGCTGAGATAGCAGGTGCTTAAAAAACAAAGGACTTAGAGCGTTTTATTATGCCCTAAGTCCTTTATTGTACTACTTATCAGCCGTAAAGTGAGTTCATCGAGCCCATGATGGACTCGCCGGTGGTCGCTTCGTAGTCGATATACCAATCACTGCCCTCTTGACACATGTAGATCGTATCCGTTTCGGTCTTGCCGTCGATGGTGATGGACGCTTCCACCGCGGCTTCGTCGTCGTCGACGGTGATGGTCAGCACTTCGATGTCGATGTTAAACTGACCGCCCAGTTCCAAGCCGCCGAATTCGATCATATCGCCGATGGGAAGATCAAACCCGATCAGACCGCCCACCAGACCCTCGGTGATGCCGATGGACGTATCGTACAGCATACGGGTCTGCTTATCAAAACTATAGAAGATCTCCTGAATATCCATATCGTTGCACGCATCGGCAAACGAATCCAGTCGATTTTGTATCTTCTCCTCATCACTTTCATAGAAGAAGAAAAACAACGCGGAAGCAATGGCAACGAGTGCCGCCAACACGATCAACCACGTGAGACCCGCACGTTTTCTGCCGCCGCCGATCTGCACACCGATCGACGGCATTCTCGGCGCCGCCGGGCGAGGGGCAAACGGTTGCTTTGCTACGGATTGCATCGCCGACACGGGTTGCGCCGTGGGTTGGGGTGCAAACGACTGTGCCGTGGGTTGGGGTGCGTACGTCTGTTGTGCCGCGGATTGCGGCGCATACGGCTGCTGTGCCGCGGATTGCGGCGCGTACGGCTGCTGTACCGCGGGTTGCGGCGCATACGACGGCTGTGCCGCGGGTTGCGGCGCCGACTGCGGTGCCGCGGGTTGCGGCGCATACGACGGCTGTGCCGCGGATTGCGGCGCGTACGACGGCTGTGCCGCGGATTGCGGCGCATACGGCTGCTGTGCCGCGGATTGCGGCGCATACGACGGCTGTGCCGCGGATTGCGGCGCGTACGACGGCTGTGCCGCGGATTGCGGCGCATACGGCTGCTGTGCCGCGGATTGCGGTGCATACGACGGCTGTGCCGCGGATTGCGGTGCATACGACGGCTGTGCCGCGGATTGCGGCGCGTACGACGGCTGTGTCGCGGATTGCGGCGCGTACGGCTGCTGTGCCGCGGGTTGCGGCGCGTACGGCTGCTGTGCCGCGGATTGCGGCGCATACGACGGCTGTGCCGCGGATTGCGGCGCGTACGACGGCTGTGCCGCGGATTGCGGCGCATACGACGGCTGTGCCGCGGGTTGCGGTGCATACGACGGCTGTGCCGCGGGTTGCGGTGCATACGACGGCTGTGCCGCGGGTTGCGGTGCCTCGTTGATCGACACTTCGATCGGCATCTCGATCGACGGCAACTCGATCGACGGAAGATCCACCGACGGCAATTCCGCCGACGACTTTTCCTCCTCGGTTATCGTATGGATATTGATCTTTTTACCGCACGCCGCGCAAAACACACTGTCATTCTTCACCTGATTTCCGCAAAAAGGACAGAACATATTACGATTCACCCCTAAACTCATATATCGGTATCATAGCACGTTCGACGGAATAAGTCAAACGGTTTGTGCGCTTTTTGCGCAGGGGTATGGACAGAATTTTACCTTTTTCTTTCCAGAATTCTGACTTGCGCGAGCAGAATTGTGCGTGGTATACTGAACGTAAAAGGAGGGGTACGTATGCGAAAGATCCGCATTGCCCAGATCGGGGCAAACCAAAACAGCCACAGTTGCGCGGTGCTGGCGTCACTTCGAAAACAGACCGATCTGTTTGAGGTGGTGGGATACGCCCTGCCCGAAAACGAGCGGGAGCGTATTCCCTATAAAATGGCGGGATATGAGGGACTCCGTGAAATGACGGTGGAGGGGATCCTCGCCGACCCGACCATTGAGGCAGTGGCGGTGGAGACGGACGAGATCTATCTCACGAAATACGCCCAAATGGTGGCCGACAGCGGCAAGCATCTGCACATGGAAAAACCGGGCGGGTGCGATCTTGCGGCATTTGAACGCTTGATCGATACGGTGAAAAAGCAGGGCATCGTCTTCCATACGGGGTATATGTACCGTTACAACCCCTTCGTGCAGGAATTGATCTCCGACGTAAGGGCGGGTAAACTCGGCGAGATCTTGAGCGTGGAGGCACAGATGAACTGTCTGCATCCGCCCGCCACCCGTCAGTGGCTTTCCCATTTCAAGGGCGGTATGACCTTCTTTTTGGGGTGTCACCTCATCGACCTTATTTTGCAGATACAGGGCACGCCCGACCGTGTGATTCCGTTGAACTGTTCGAGCAACATCGACGGCGTGACCGCCGAGGACATCGGTTTTGCGGTGTTTCAGTATCCCCACGGCAATTCCTTTGCCCGTACCACCGCGATCGAGCGCGGCGGTTTCGCCCGCCGCCAGTTGGTGGTGGTCGGCACCAAAGGCACGGTGGAGTTAAAGCCGCTGGAGTGGTATATCCCCGACTCAGACGGTGCGCTGTGTACCCATCGTGCAGTGCGTACGTCCGACGGATGGCACGAATGGGGCGAGGAAAGCAAAAGCGCCCCGCTCGACCGTTATGACGGCATGATGGCGGCGTTTGCCGCGATGGTGCGGGGTGATCTCGTCAACCCCTATACCCCCGATTACGAACGGGCCCTCTACAAGACCGTACTCGCCGCCTGCGGCGTGGAAACGTAAACCGCTTTGGCGGGGACGGCTTCGACCCCGCGGTTTTCCCACGGCAAAGCGGTGCCGTATAAAAAACCTCCCCCCTCTTCTTGCAGGAGAACCCGGTATAAGCAAAAGCACCTGCCGTAAGTGTGATGTCCTTAACGGAGAATTTGAAATTTCATTTAATCCTTGTTAAGAACCAGCATCGCATTTGTATGTACAAATACACTTGGGCGGTAGCCCAAACCCACAGAAGCAGAAAAAGAGAAGA
>SVPJ01000037.1 GCA_015065885.1 Oscillospiraceae bacterium
GAATTTTGCATCGGCAAAACCCGTGTAGGCGTGGTTTGGGGATAGGGTCTTCTGCGATCAACCAAATCTTCCCATGATAACTTGCGCACACGAAGCATCGTTTGTAATCCTCGATGCTGACCCAGTGTTTGTATTTCGAACCGGTTGTAATTTGGGGCGATAGATGTTCGCCTTGAATAGCGGCGCTCGCCGCAGCGGCATGTACACTCAATACGTTTGTCTCCTTTCCAATATAGCATATTTTTGAAAAAAGTAAATAGCGAACATTTGAAGAACAAACGTTCGCTACAAATTTAATTATAACCTGATTGTAAGAATGAATGGTGGAGCCGTGAAGCAGGTGGGGAAGTGGCAAAGCCCCGCTGTGGTGGAGATCTTGCCGTGTCCTGTTCGCCCTCGCTTCGCTCGGTTGGACGAACGGACATTGCCCGAAGAGGCGGGGTGTTGCAGTCGCTATGGCAATGTCCCCGAGAACGGATTGCATCCGTTCTCACAAATGAGAGCGTGCGGACTGTTGCTTTGTCGCTCGCCTGCGGCTTCGCTTCCGTTTGCGGTTCCCGAAATTCACCTTCCTCGCTGTCGCTCGGTGAATTTCGACCGCAGCACTCGCTTGTGCCTCGCTGTATCCCGCTCTGCCGTAACTTTTTCGGTTTTGCAAAGCAAAATGCCGCCTGTTTAAGGCGGCAAGAAAAATGTTACATGGACTTCGCCGCAGGCGAATGTCCTGCGTTCGGCAACGCGACCTTTCGTGGTTCGATTCCCCCCTCACCAAAAGAAAAAGCGCCTAATGGCGCTTTTTTCTTTTGGTGGAGCCGGAAAGTGGGGAAGGTGAGTGAAAATGTCCCTCTGTGGTGGAGAGCTTAGTCGCGGCTTGTTCGCCCTCGCTTCGCTCGGTTGGAGGAATGTCGAAACGCTCCACCGGAGCGTTTCTCTGTCGCTCACCCCGCTGGGGATTCGCTCCCATTCCTGGTTCGATTCCCCCCTCACCAAAAGAAAAAGCGCCTAATGGCGCTTTTTTCTTTTGGTGGAGCCGGGGGGAATCGAACCCCCGTCCGAAAAACACTTGTCACAGCTTTCTCCGAGTGCAGCCGGTCTTTTGGGATTCCCCTCGCCGAACGCCGAGCGGCAGGCTTTCGGTTACGGTAGGTGCTAAGGCGTGGCCGTCACTGCACCAAGCGACGGCTCACGTTCACCGCTCATCGACGCTTCATTCCCGACCGCGGTACTTCGGGATGAAACGGCAGCCTAATTAGGCCGCGATTGCAACAGTATTGTTGTCAGTTATTCTTTAAAGTTGCCGATTTTATAGCGGTTCGGCACCGCTACTCGCTTACCGTGACTCACGATCCCCGTCGAAACCTTTACGACCCCATATCGATTGTCACAATGCTATTATAGGCGGTTTTGGTGAAACTGTCAACAGGATGTTTTTGACTTTTTTCGATAAAAGGGAATGAAACAAAAAAGACATTCCGTTGGAAAGACCCACTGTGGTGGAGAGCTTAGTCGCGGCTTGTTCGCCCTCGCTTGCGCTCGGTTGGACAAAAGGCGCAACAGTCCACCGGACTGTTGCTTTGTCGCTCCTTATCGCACTGCGTGCGATGTTCGCTTCCGTTTGCGGTGCCCGAAATTCACGCTTCTCGCTATCGCTCGGTGAATTTCGACCGCGGCACTCGCTTATGCCTCGCTGTATCCCGCACTGCGGGCGCTCGGCAACGCGACCTTTTGTGGTTCGATCCCCTTCTCGTATGAAACAAAAAGACACTCCGTTGGAAAGACCCTCTGTGGTGGAGAGCTTAGTCGCGGCTTGTTCGCCCTCGCTTGCGCTCGGTTGGAGGAATGTCGAAACGCTCCACCGGAGCGTTTCTCTGTCGCTCACCCTGCTGCGCAGGGCTTCGCTCCCATTCCTGGTTCGATCCCCTTCTCGTATGAAACAAAAAAGACACTCCGTTGGAGTGTCTTTTTGTTTCATGGTGGACTCGAAGGGGATCGAACCCTCGAACCTCACGGATGCGAACCGTGCGCTCTCCCAGCTGAGCTACGAGCCCATGTATGTGAAGCGGTGTTGACCGCCCATATATATTAGTCGATAAATCGCGGTTTGTCAAGAGGATTTTTGAAAAAAATCAAAAAAATTTCAAACATTTTTACGGATGTAAATTTTCTGTGAGAAAAGTGCGTTTAGAATTGTCAAAACGGGAAAACTGTGGTATACTGTCGGACGAGAGGAAGGCGAGAATATGAAAAACCCGAACACGACCGTCGGCATGGCGGTCAAGATCTTTCTATACAGCGTACTGGCGGCAGTGATGTGCTTCTTTTTGCATATGTCGGTGACGATGGCACTCTCCATCGGCAGTACGCAGATTTTGGGTCAGCGCGTGGGCGGCGTGCTGGAAGATGGGCGCACTATTGTGTGCGAGACCTACAACGCCACGGCGGAGAAAGAGGCGTACACCGTCGCGTACATATTGGAAGAGGACGGTACCGAGATCCCTGTCGCCGCGGAAGATCTGGATAAGTATCCTATTACCCAAAGTTACAAAGAGAACATCCGCACTGCAGTGGACCCCGCGATGAAAGCCATCACCGATTGGGTGGCGCAGATTCTGATGGTGATCCTGTTCTTGGCGTTCCCGTATTCCACCTTGTGGTATATGGGGGACCACGACCGCAATCAGGTGCAATTCGGCCACATGCCCGAAGATCGCCTGCGTGGTGCGAAAGTGGGGGCGATCGCGTCCGTGCCTGCATTGGTGATGTGGGTACTGCTCGTCGTGGGCAAGGCGGGCGGTCTGTTGCCGGGTTTTGTGAAGACCTACCGTTGGTTTAATATGTGCTTCTTGCCGTATTTTGACAGCGTGGTGCCGACGGCAGTGACCAACCCTGTGGACGTGCCGTGGGGCGGCATCCTCGCAATGATCCCCGTTCTGTTGGTCTTACCGTTGATGACGGGTCTGGGGTATTTCCTCGGCTACAAGGAGTTTTCGATACGTGATCGGCTGGTGTATTCCGCCACGGGTAAAAAGCCGAAGCGCCGCCGCAAATAATAACAAAGACGGAGAAAACCGCGTGTTTTCTCCGTCTTTTCTTACAGTGCGGGGTCGGTGACCACTTCTTCGGGTGGAGTCTCAAGCAGAGTCGGGTCTTCCATCATCTTGCTGAAATAGCGGAAGGCGATCGCAAAATCGTGACCCGAGCAGATGCGCTCATCCATCACCACGCCGATCGGCATACATTTTTCGAACACGATCTCCCCGCGGTGACGGCGCGGCACCTCGCGGGCGTTGCCCATTGCCATAAACACACTGGTGGTGCCGAAGTTGTAGCAGTGATGGTAGATGTGATTGGTCTTGATACTGGCGAGATTGGTGATGCCGAGACTGGCGTGGAAGGGGCTGGCGTCGATGATCGACTTCGGTAACAGTCCGTGCTTATCCAGCCACATCAGGATCGGCACGCCGACGCGCAAAAGACCGGGAATGCTGAGCAGGGTGCTGATCAGTTTCTCGGTGGAATTGTTGTCCTCCGTAGTGCGGTTGAATTCCACGTACTCGTTGATCTTACGATTGACGTCGTCGATCGTATCGGTGATCTCCAACGCGATCTTCGACATGGTGCCGTCGTCCTGTCCGCTCTTCAGCACCACCATACCGATCTTGATCTCGTTGCGGGAATAGGCTTTGCAGTTCACCAGAAAACGGTTCAAAAACGGATATTTCGCCATGGTGCGCAGATACGCCGCGAGGATCAGCGCCATGTGGCTGATGTGCCGTCCTTCTTTGCGCGCCGCATTGATGTACTTCTGCATCGGCTCGCAAGGGATGTCGATGGTGATCATATTCATGGCATCCGTACGTTGGCGCATAATGTGTCCCGCCACCGTATACATCGGATCGCAGTGCTTCAGCCGTTTTCCGTCTGCTCGCATAAGTAAACGCCTCCAACCTCAAAACTCTTCACTACATTGTATCACAAGGTTGCGGAAAATGCAACTGTTTTCTTGGGGATTCGACAAAGCGAAAAGATCGTGTAATTTTCTCTTGCCATTTTCGGTACATATGTGTTATAATATAAGTATCTATGAGGAACCGTGAGGAGGAAGACCGATGGACGTGCAAGTGGGAGACGTGTTGGAAATGAAGAAACCGCACCCGTGCGGCAATCATCGGTTTGCCGTGTTACGTATCGGCATGGATTTCCGCCTCAAATGTGAAGGGTGCGGCAGGGAGATGCTTCTGCCGCGCATTAAGACCGAACGCCACATCAAAAAGATCTGGCGGGACGGACAGTTGGTGTAAGTGATGTTTGAACAGTTACGCGACGTAGAGAAACGGTTTTTGGAGACCGAACGGCGGCTGTGTGACCCTGCCGTCATTGCGGATATGGAACAGTACCGTACGCTGATGCAGGAACGCACCCGTCTGGAGCCGTTGGTGAGCGCCTACCGCACGTGGCAGGACGCCGTAAGGCGGGAAGAGGAAGCACGTCTTCTGTTGGAGGATGCGGAACTCGGTGAGTTGGCGGCGGCGGAGTTGCGCGAAAGCCGTGCGCTTGCCGAACGGACGGCGGAGGAACTGAAAATATTACTGTTGCCGCAAGACCCGAACGACAGCCGCAATGTGATCGTGGAGATCCGCGCGGGCGCGGGCGGGGAAGAGTCGGCGTTGTTTGCCCATTCCCTTTACCGAATGTACAGCATGTATGCCGCCTCCCGCGGGTTTACGGTAGAGGTGGCGGGCCTGAACGCGACCGAACTCGGCGGAGTGAAGGAGATCAGCTTTGTGGTGAACGGGCAAGGCGCGTTCAGCCGTTTAAAATTCGAAAGCGGGGTACACCGTGTACAACGCGTGCCCGAAACCGAATCGGGCGGGCGTATTCACACTTCGACCGTGACGGTGGCGGTATTGCCCGAAGCGGAGGAAGTGGAACTGACCATCGACCCGAAAGATCTTATGATCGACACCTTCCGTTCCTCCGGTGCGGGCGGTCAGCATATCAACAAGACCGAATCCGCCATCCGTATTACCCATATTCCTACGGGTACGGTGGTGGAATGTCAGGACGAACGCAGTCAGTTTAAAAACAAGGACAAAGCGATGCGGGTACTCCGCGCACGGTTGTACGAGCAAAAGTGTGCCGAGCAGGAATCGGCGATCGCGGAAAACCGCCGCTCGCAGGTCGGTACGGGAGATCGCAGCGAGCGTATCCGTACCTACAACTTCCCGCAAGGGCGGGTGACCGACCACCGCATCGGGTTGACCCTTTACAAACTGGATGCGGTGTTGGACGGGGATCTGGACGAGGTGATCGACGCACTGGCGACCGCCGACCGTGCCCGTCAGCTGGAGAATGGGGAATAACATGCAAACGGAACTTTTGACCGCCTCGGCAGAAGGGGTGGCCCGCGCGGGCGCTCTGCTTCGCCGCGGTGAGGTGGTGGGGATCCCCACCGAAACGGTGTACGGCTTGGCGGCGGACGCGTTAAACCCGTCGGCGGTCATGCGGATATTTGAGGCGAAGGGCCGTCCGTCGGACAATCCGCTGATCGTACACATTGCGGCACGTGCACAGTTGGACGCACTGGTGACGGAAGTGCCCGCCGCGGCGGAACGCTTGGCTTCGCTTTGGTGGCCGGGGCCGCTCACAATGATCTTTAAAAAAGCGGCGTGTGTGCCGTCGGTGACGAGCGGCGGACTTTCCACGGTGGCGGTGCGTCTGCCCGCTCATCCCACGGCGCGTGCCGTGATCGAAGCGGCAGGCTGTCCGCTTGCCGCACCGTCTGCGAACCGTTCGGGCAGTCCCAGTCCCACCACCGCCGCCCACGTGACGGCGGATATGGACGGGCGCGTGGCGGCGATACTGGACGGCGGTGCCAGCGGCGTGGGCGTGGAATCCACGGTGGTGGATATGACCCGTGAGGTGCCGCGTCTGCTTCGTCCGGGCGGCATCACGGTGGAGATGTTACGTGAAGCGGTGGGGGAAGTGGAAGTGGACCCTGCGGTGACCGCGATGCTGGAGCAAGGCGTCGTGGCGGCATCCCCCGGCATGAAATACAAGCATTATGCACCCCGCGCCAACGTGACGTTGGTGCGCTCTGCGGCGGCTTCGTACGCCGCGTTCGTGAACGCCCACGCAGGTGAAGGGGTCGCGGCGATGTGCTTCGACGGGGAAGAGGCGGCACTCACCGTGCCGTATCGTACCTACGGCGCGCGTGACGATGCCGCGGCACAAGCGCGGCGCGTGTTTGACGTGTTGCGCGGATGGGACGACGACCCCACCGTAACGCAGGTGTACGCCGCCTGCCCTTCTTCGGACGGGCTGGGACTGGCGGTGTATAACCGCTTGTTACGCGCGGCAGAATTTGAGGTGATCGTACTTGACGATTGAAAAACGCGGCCGCATCGTCGGTCTCACGGGTCCGACGGGTGCGGGCAAGAGTGAAGCGGCGCACTTGCTCAGTGAGGCGGGTATTCCCGTGGTGGATGCCGACGTACTGGCGCGGGAGGTGACCGCCAAAGGGCACCCGTGCCTTCACGAATTGGCAGAGGCGTTTTCGCCTGCGGTGCTAAATGAGGACGGTACACTGAACCGCGCGGCACTTGCCGCGGCAGCGTTTGCTTCCAAAGAAGCGACCGCACGGCTGAACGGTATCACCCATCCGCATATCTTCCGCTTGGCGGAAGCGCGGTTTGCCGCACTGTGGCAAGAGGGAGTTACGCTTGCGGCGGTGGATGCGCCGCTGTTGTTCGAAAGCGGGATGGACACGATGTGTGACCGCACGGTGGCGGTGCTGGCACCCGCTGCGGTGCGGCAGGCACGCATTTGCGAGCGGGACGGTATCACATCTGAGCAAGCGGCGTTGCGTATGCACGCACAGCCCGATGAAGCATTTTATCGCGAGCGGGCGGATGAAGTACTGTATAACGACGGCGACCTTGCGGCGTTTCGACGAGCGGTCGGGGCGTGGATCGCTCACCTGCAGGGGGGACGTTATGGCGAGTAGAGCAAAACGTCGCGCACGTCGGTGGCTGCTTACCGTTCTTCTCTTCGTGTTGCTGGTGATTGGCGGTGTGTGGCTGCTCCGTACGCTGTACCCGCTGTCCTACGAGCAGGAAGTGCGGTCGGTGGCGGAAAAATACGGTATTTCGCCCTCGTTGGTGTACGCCGTCATCCACACCGAAAGCGGGTTTGACCCCGAAGCGCGGTCTTCGGCGGGTGCAGTCGGCCTGATGCAGGTCACCCCGCCGACGATGGAATGGGCGTTGATGCGCAACGGTGTCAGCGGCACGCCCGATGAAAAGATGCTCACCGATCCCGCGTTTAACATTGAGATCGGCACCTGCGTTTTGCATTTGCTGAGTGAGCAGTTCAGCGAACAGGATACGGTACTGGCGGCATATAATGCAGGTATGGGGCACGTGCAAACGTGGCTTTCGGATACCGCCTATTCTGCCGACGGACAAACGCTGCATACCATTCCGTTTGAGGAAACGGCAAACTACGTTAAGAAAGTGCGCCGCGCACAAAAAATATATCAAAGACTCTACGGTATAGACAATTGAAAGGAAGCGAGAATATGGAAGAAAAGAAAAAATCGGTAGCCGAGGAGTTGCGTGAACAGCTGTTCCACACCCCGAAATCGGCGGCTGAGCGTATGAGTGAGGAGGAGATCGCGGCGGCGGACGCCTACTGCGAGGGTTACGCGGCGTATCTGAACGCGTCGAAGACCGAGCGTGAGGCGGTGGAAAACGCCGTGGCAATGGCGGAGGAACGCGGCTTCAAGCCGTTCGACCGTCACGCGAAGCTGAAAGCCGGTGACAAGGTGTACTACAACAATCGCGGCAAGGCACTCTTGCTCGCGGTCATCGGTACCCGTCCGATCGCGGACGGCGTGTCCATCGCGGCGGCGCACATCGACTCCCCGCGTCTGGATATGAAGCCCAACCCGCTGTATGAGGATAATGGTCTCGGCTATCTCGATACCCACTACTACGGCGGTATCAAGAAGTATCAGTGGACAGCGATCCCGCTGTCGTTGCACGGCGTGATCATCAAGAAGAACGGCGAGAGCGTGAAGGTGTCCGTCGGTGACGCGCCGACCGACCCCGTTTTCTGCATCACCGATCTGTTGCCGCATTTGGCGAGTGAGCAGATGGGCCGTCCCGCCCACGACGTGGTGCGCGGTGAGGATCTGAACATTCTGATCGGTTCCCGCCCGTTCCGCAGTGAGGATACGGTTGCCGAAGCGATCAAACTGAACCTTTTGAAGATCCTGAACGACAAATACGGCATCGTGGAGGCGGACTTCCTTTCTGCCGAGCTGGAAGCGGTGCCTGCCATCCCTGTGCGGGACGTCGGTTTTGACCGCAGTATGATCGGTGGTTACGGCCACGACGACCGTGTGTGTGCCTATCCTGCGCTGACCTCGCTGTTTTCGCTGGAGACCCCCGAATTCACGGCGGTGACCCTGCTTGCGGACAAGGAGGAAACGGGTTCGGACGGTAACACCGGTACGGCTTCGGAATTCTTCCGCTACTTTATTGCGGATCTCGCCGCGATGTTCGGTGAGGAGCCCCGCCACGTACTCAGTAATTCCATGTGCCTCTCGGCAGACGTGAACGCGGCGATCGACCCGATCTATGCGGGCGTGATGGAAGCGCGTAACGCCGCGCGCCTGAACTACGGTGCGGTGCTGACCAAGTATACCGGCTCGCGCGGTAAGGGCGGTACGTCGGATGCTTCGGCAGAGTTGATGGGTCGTTTCCGCCGCATTATGGACGAAAACGATGTCTGCTGGCAGATCGGTGAACTCGGCCGCGTGGACCAGGGCGGCGGCGGCACCGTGGCGAAGTTCATCGCCAATCTGGACGTGGAGACGGTGGACCTCGGTGTGCCGGTACTGTCGATGCACGCACCGTTCGAAGTGGTCTCCAAACTGGACGTCTATCAAGCACACAAAGCGTTTGCGGCATTGCTTTCCCGTAAAGATTGATCAGAAAAGAAGGGGTATCGATGAGTAAACTGTGGAAACGGATCTTGGCACTGTGCTTGCTGCTCACGGTATTGACGGTGGGAATGCCGACCGTCCGTGTCGCGACGGTCGGGGCGGCAGCATCGCAAGGTGTTGCCGATACGGTGTTGCCGTTCGATGTCGATGCGGCGTCCGTTTTGGGAATCACATCGGCACAAGTGGCTTCTCTGCGTACCGAGATCTTGGCGGCTGTCCTTGCTTTTGAGCAGGAATGCGATATTGAGCGCTATGGCATCGTATACAGCGAAGAGGTGAACACCTGCCTTTCGGCGTTGATACGTAACACGATGCCGGAGGCGTTTCACGTCGCCAGTTGGACGTTTAATTATCGAGGCGGCGCCAACCGCATCGTCACGCGTGTCCGCTTTGCACAATATCGGTATACCGAGCAGGAATACCGGGCTATGGTGAAGCAGTGCGATGAGATCGCGGAGCAAATGACGCGTGACCTTGTGAACAGCGATCTTACCGAGGAGTACAAGGCGTTGCTGCTGCACGACCGTTTGGCGACCTGGGTGGATTACGACAATGCGGCGGTGATCTTGAACGCGGTCACGCCGATCGATCACACGATGTACGGTGCGCTGTGCAATCGCATTGCGGTGTGCGACGGGTACGCTAAGGCGTATATCTATCTGTTGCGCCGCGTCGGTATGGAAAGCTATATTTGCCGCTCCCAAAAACTGGGTCATGCGTGGAATATCGTGAAGGTGGACGGCAAATGGTATCACGTGGACGTCACGTGGGACGATCCCGTGTGGGACGTCACCGGCCGTGTGAACCACAAGTTCTTCCTGCTTTCGAGCAACGGTATCTATGCGGCGGAACACGCGGCAACGGATTACGATACCAACCCGACCGATACGCGTTTCGAATCGAAGGAATGGCCGTGGCACGGCTCTGCCACTGCGTTTCAGTATCTGAACGGGCGGCTGTACTACATCGATAACGCGCGGGAAACGTTGCGCTACTGTGAAGGGAATGCCCTTTACGACGCCGTGAGCGTGGAGGATACGTGGTATGCCTCTCCCACGCAGGGGTATGCCGAAAATTTCGCGCGCCTTAGTGCAGACGGACAGTATCTTTACTATTCGCTGGCGAAAGCGGTGCATCGGTACGACCCCGTAACGGGCACCTCCCAACCGATCTATTCTCCGCAATTTTTCCTGCGTCCGTATCACAACATATACGGTATGAAAACGGAGGCGGGGATGTTGTACTGCGACGTGACCGACAGCCCCAATTTCGACGCCTTTACCAAAGCGTTGCGACAGGAGCGCGTAAAGCTCCCTGCGGCTTGGCAAATGGGGAACGTGGACGGTGACGACAAGATCACCTCCACCGACGCACGTCTGGTGTTGCAGTTGTCTGTGGGCAAGGTCAAAGACAGCGGATTGAACACGGCGGCGGCAGATGTAAATAAAGACAGCAAGGTGGATTCCACCGACGCACGCATGATTTTGCAAATGGCGGTCGGAAAAATCAAAACGTTCGGTTGATATCCTAGGGTTTAAATGCTCACCCTAAGAAGTGCTTCGAGTGATCGAAGCACTTCTTTTTTATGGCGGTGGTACGGGCGCGTGCATATAGTGAGAACGGGTCTCTCTTTTTAGTTTGATACGGAAAGAAGGTGAGAGGAGTGAACAAGAGCAATTCGACGACATTTGCGGTGGGGTCGGTCACCAACGCGATGCGCGGGAAGAGCCTGCTTTCGCAAAACGGCGTTTCGGCAACGGTGGGGCGAGCGCGCCCCGACGAGCGGACGGGGTGCGGATACACCTTGACTGTTACGGGGGATGCCGATCGCGCACAGAGACTGTTGAACGCGGCGGGTATCCGCGTTCGCTCGACACCGTGATCTATTTCGATAACGCCGCGACGGCGCATCCCAAAGCACCGCCCGTGGAAGCGGCGACAGTGCGTGCGTTTTATGAATACGGCGGTAACGCAGGACGCGGTGGTCATCAAATGAGCTTGCGTACCGCCGAGATGGTATATCAATGCCGCGAGCGAGCCGCGGCGCTGTTCGGTTTGTCCGATCCGTCCCGCGTGGTGTTTACCGCCAATTGTACCGCTTCGCTGAATATTGCGCTGAAAAGTTTGGTCCGTCACGGGAGGGTGATCGTGTCGGATATGGAACACAACTCCATGATGCGGCCGCTGATCGCATCCGGCGGGCGATATCCTGCCTTTGCGGTGGCGCGGGTCGGGCAGTCAGCGGAGGAAACGGTGGAGAATTTCCGCCGCCTCATTACTCGCGATACGGTGGCGATCGCCTGTCTGCACGCCTCCAACGTATTCGGTAACGTTTTGCCGATCACACGACTCGGCGCACTGGCGCGGGAATACGGGCTGGTGTTTTTGGTGGATGCCGCACAAACGGCGGGGATACTGCCGATCGATATGGAGGCGATGGGGATCGACCTTTTGTGTATGCCGGGGCATAAGGGGCTCGGCGGCCCGACGGGGACGGGACTGCTGTTGTGCGGGGAACGATATACGCCGTTTCCGTTGCTTGCGGGTGGCAGCGGCAGTGAATCGCTGTCGCCGTATATGCCCGAACGGCTGCCCGAACGGTTGGAGTGCGGCACGTTGAACACGGTGGGCATCTGCGGCCTTTCGGCGGCGCTGGCCTATACCGCCGAAAGTGACCTTTCGGCACTGTACCGCGAGGAGGTGGCACGGTGTGCCCGTCTGTATGACGGATTAAAACGCTTGCCGCAGGCGGTGTTGTATACCGCGCGCCCGACGGCGGGGGAGAGCGTGCCGCTGTTTTCGTTTAACCTGAAAGGCAAGAACGCCGAGGAGGTCGCGGCGTTGCTGGATCGTGACGGCGTGGCGGTGCGCGCAGGATTGCACTGTGCCCCTGCGGCACACCGTCACATGGGAACACTCCCGCACGGCACGGTGCGTCTTTCTCCTTCGCGGTATACCACGGCGGAAGAATGGCACAAAGTTTTGCAGATAATTTACAAATTATCATAAAAAAGGGATTGCAATAGCCGGAATTTGTGGTAAAATGATAATAGGTAATAATATGTTTATCGAATGAAAAGGGATGCGTGACGGTATGACGGCAATCAAAACCTTCTTTTCCGAACTGTGGTTGAGTATGTATACGCTGCTCAGCTCGGTCAATATCCTTACCAGCGTCGTGGACATTCTGTTGGTGGCGCTGGTGGCGTTTGCACTGATCCGCTTGATTCGCGATTCGCGGGCGGAGCAGTTGTTTAAGGGGATCCTTTTGCTCGTTATTGCATTTGGTGCCGCCACGCTGTTTCAACTGAAGACGCTGCAGTTTTTGCTCAGCATTCTCTTCGATAATGCCCTTATCCTGATCGTGGTCATCTTCCAACCCGAAATACGCCGTGCGCTGGAGCAGGCGGGCAGTTCGCGGTTCGGTTTTTTGCGTACCCTCGGTATGGACCGCGAGGAGATGGCCAAGGCGTGGAAAAAAGCGATCGCCGCCACCGTGAAGGCGGTGACGGGATTGCAAGAGCAAGGAGCGGGCGCACTGCTTGTGTTCGAACGGCAGACGAAACTCGGGGATATCGTGGCTTCGGGTACGTTGATCGAAGCGCAGCCGTCCGCCGAACTCATCGGCAACCTTTTCTTTAAAAATACCCCCCTGCACGACGGCGCGGTCATCCTGCGGGAAGGGCGTGTATGCGCGGCAGGGTGCATCCTGCCGCTGACCGATCTGCAGATCGGTACCAGTATGGGTACCCGCCACCGTGCGGCGGTGGGCATGAGCGAAAATTCCGATGCGGTCGTGGTGGTGGTCTCGGAGGAAACGGGGACTATTTCGATCGCACAGGGCGGCACGTTGCGCCGCGACTTTACTCCCGAGGAGTTGAAGTCGGAACTCGAAAGTGCGATGCTCGCGGCTTTCCAAAAGGAAGAAGCACAGGAGAAAAAGTATCGGATCTTCAAACGCAAGGGGGGCAAATGATATGAAACGCATTTCTGTCAGCCGTCTGTTGCGTAACGACCGTTTGATGATGATCTGCTCGTTGCTGTTGGCCGTCACAGTGTGGTATTTCGTCATTTCGGGCTCGTCCAACATATCCACCCGCACCATCACCTGCACGTTGAATACGGTGGGGGTCGGCAACGGCACCTTGCAGGTGATCGAAGAAAAGAGCATCACGGTGGACGTGGTGGTAGAGGGCGCTTGGTCGGATATCCTGCAACTGACGCAGGAGGATATCCGCGTGCAACTTAACACGGCGGATATTCAAAATGCGGGCAACTGCCGCGTGAACGTGGTGGCAAGCCGTAACAGCCAAAAGGGCGGGTACGAGATCCTCTCGACCTCCCCCTCGTTTACCACGCTGTTCTGTGACGAATGGGTGGAAGGTCAGGAATTTACCGCCGCGACGGGCGCCGTTACGGCGGAAGCGCCGTTCGTTTCCGCCGAAGGGGACGAGCGGGACATTCACGCTGTTACCGTGGTGCAGGACAACCTGCCGGGCGGCGTGCTGATCGTGCAAGGTCCGCACAGTGAGGTCTCCCGCATCGACCGCTTGGTAGCGTCGGTGGACAGCGAGATCGCGCTTTCCGAAAAGCACTCGTTCCAGGGGAACGTCGTGGCGCGGGACAGCGACAATGCACCGCTCAATTTGCAGTATTGCAAATTTTTGCGGTATGCCGAAGACCCGGCGGTCAACCCCAATGCGGCGTTGATGGACATCACCGCACTGGATGTGGAAGTCACGGTGAAAGAACGCCGTGAGATCCCCTTTACCTACGAAGTGCTGAACGCCCCTGCGGGCATAAACATTGCCGACGTGATCACCCTGGAACCGACCTCGGTGATCGTGGAAGGCGAACAGGAACTGCTGAACGAGTACGCCGAGCGGATCGCCGTACTGAAAGCGGTCGATTTCGACTCGCTCTCCACGTCCGAAAAAGCGGTGTCGGATCTGCTCGAATTGCCTGCCGGCCTCACGGTGATCGGCAACGACAAGCACGTGACGGTGCGGGAGGACGGTACCACCTTGTTGGACGTGGGTAAGAAATTCGATTGGTCGGGTTACACGCGTCGTACCTTTACGTGGAATATCGGGACGGATATGACGAACACGCCCATTCAATTCCAAAACGTGCCCGTGGACAAAACGGTCACGATGCTGACGAGCGAATTGCAGGTGACCGTGTTCGGCAAACGGGCGGCGGTCGAAGCGTTGAGTGTCGCCGATCTGTCCGCCACGGTGGATATGAGCAACAGCAGTCTCGGCACCTACGCGGTGCGTCCCGTGCTGAACACCGACGAAGCGTGGGTGTATTACGGCAGTTCAGGCTACACGGTGTATCTGTCCATCGAACAACCCGCCGCGTAAGACGGAGGATATTTCGAAAAAGAGGCGTTTGCCTCTTTTTCGGGTTTAGAGGAGGTGTTCCCCGTGAAATATAAACATTTGTTGGTCACCTTGCTTGCGGTGGCGCTGTGCGTACTGTCGGGGTGTACCTCGCTCGGTACGGATATTGCGTTGCAGTTGCGTCCGCCCAAAGCGATGGGAGAGCAGGGGGCGGCAGAAGAAGCGCTCGGTGTCTATATTGCCGAACATATAAAGCGGGAGGATTACACGTTAAAGTACCCGCGCAGCGGTGCCTACCGCTCGGCGTTCTTGATGGAGGATATCGACGGCGACGGCAAGAGCGAGGCGATTGCATTCTACGACGCTGAAAACACACAATCCCACATCAATCTCTTGCGTCAAACCGATGGGGAATGGCATTCGGTATTCGACCTTGCGGTGTTGCTTGCCGATATTCATTGCATCACGTTTGGAGATATGGACGGCGACGGTGTGCGGGAACTCGTGGTGTGCTGGGATATGTTCAGCGACCGTACCTATCAGGTTGCGGTATACGGTTTGAACGGCGACCGCATTACCGAACGGTTTACGGCGACCAGCTCGTCGGTCACGGTCACCGACCTTACCGGTGACGGGCGGGACGATTGTCTCTTGTGGCATGCCGATACGCAGTTCTTGACCGCTTCGCTGTGGTCGATGTCGGCAGGCGCGGTGGTGGAGGTCGGTCGCGTGACGGTGGACAGTTACGTACAGCGACTCGGCACCCCGCAGGTAACGATCTTTGAGGATGGTAGCAAAGGCGTCGTTTTGGACGCCGAAAAAAGCGGGGATGTTTTAGTCACGCAGTTGCTGTACTGGGACGGCGACCGCCTGGTGGCTCCGTTTTACAGTGAGGCAGACGGTGCCAATCTGAAAACGGTACGTCCCGCGGATATTCCGTCGGCGGACGTGGATGAAGACGGCCGATGGGAATGGCCGCAATGTACGCCGCTTGTCGGACACGGAGACGGCGGTGAGGTGCATACCAGTACCTGCCGTCTCACGGAATTTTGGGGTTTCGATAAAATGCGCGGTGAGGCGGTGAAGAAATTCTCCTGCATATATAACAGTGCCGATCGCTACTATCTTTTGACGGAAGACACCTTTGCCGAGCAGTTTACCACGATGTATTCCGCCGCCGACCGTACGCTGTGGGTACGTACCGTGGAAGAGGGCGAAAGCAGCGGAAAAACGGTGTTTGCGGTGCGGTATGTTCCTAAAGGAGACACACCGCCTGCCGCAAGCGAAAACTACGTGTTCGCCGATCTCGTGAAAAACGGTACGGCGACCTATCAGGTGTGGTACGATACGGACAATGACTACGCAATCAACGATGAGACGTTACGGTATATGCTGACGGTATTTTGAGGTGCGATATGAAGCGGATATTGGTTTGTGAAGACGAAAACGCCATTCGTGAGTTCGTCGTTATCAATTTGAAACGGCACGGCTACGACGTGATCGAAGCCGCCAGCGGCGAGAGTGCGCTCGACAAGTTCCGTGCGCAAAAAGAAGCGGTGGATATCGCCTTGTTGGACGTGATGCTGCCCGGTATGGACGGTTTTTCCGTTTGCCGCGAATTGCGACGGCACAGCCCCACCATGGGTATTATTATGCTCACTGCCCGCACGCAGGAAGCAGACAAGATCAACGGATTTAACACGGGTGCAGACGATTATATTACGAAGCCCTTCAGTCCTGCCGAATTGGTGGCACGCGTGGAAGCGTTGTACCGTCGCGTGGCAAGCAGTAAGAAGGAAGACGACGTGTATTTGCAGGAGATCACGTCGGGTGAGTTCGTGCTTGATCTGCGCACGCGCACCTTGAAGCACCGCGGCGTGCCGCTGGAGTTGACGCAAGTGGAATTTCAGATCATGGAATACTTCTTCACCAATCCCAACAAGGCTCTTTCACGCAACGATATTTTGAGCCACGTATGGGGCGAGGATTACTTCGGGGAGGAGAAGATCGTGGACGTCAATATTCGGCGTTTGCGTATGAAAGTGGAGCAGGATTCGTCCGAGCCCCACCACATCATAACGGTGTGGGGTCTCGGCTATAAATGGCAGGCATAAAAAGAGCAGGAGGTGGTCAAATGGCACTGAAGTCGTTGTCGGGACGCGGCATTACCCGCCGGTGGCTCGTAAACGGTCTCGGCGTATTTGCCGTCATTTTGCTGTTGCTTGAGACCGCCTTTTTCTTTGCTTTTCGCGCTTACGTATACGGCGAGGCGAAAAACGCGCTGTACGTGCGTGCCAGCGCACAAGCGGTGCTGCTTGAACGGTATACGATCACTACTCCTTTTGATTTTGAAGAGAATGCGGGCGAATTGGTGGAAAGTTTCACCGAAAAAGAGACGATGGAATTGCAGATCGTCGATACGGATGCTCACATATTGATGAGTTCAAGCGGATTTTCTACCGCACGTAGCGAACGGCCTGCCGATTTTGACGCGGCACGCGAAAGCGACGACGGTATCGGTGTGTGGCACGGGAAAAACGAAAACGGCGAAAAGGTCATGGCACTGTCCGCGATGGTGTATCGCGACGACGGCACGGCGGTAGGCGCTATGCGGTACGTGGTGTCGCTGTCACTGGTGGATCGGTACATCGTGTATATCAGTCTGGTGGTGGTGTTGGTCGGTATTGCCATTTTGTTTTTGATGGTGCTGTCCGGCTCGTATTTCATCAACTCCATCGTTTCCCCCGTGACGGAACTCGGCATTGCCGCGCGGCGTATTGCGCTTGGAGATTACGAGTCCCGTATCGAAAAGAAGTATAACGACGAGATCGGTGAACTCTGCGACACCATCAACTATATGGCGGGGGAGATCGCGGCGACCGAACAGGTCAAAAACGACTTTATCTCCTCCGTTTCACACGAATTACGCACCCCGCTTACGGCCATCAAAGGGTGGAGTGAGACGTTGCAACAACCGGGAGCGGATGCCGAACTGACCCAAAAGGGGTTGGAGGTCATTGCCGCCGAGGCAGAACGGCTGTCGGGTATCGTGGAAGAATTGCTCGACTTCTCCCGCATGCAAGGCGGGCGTATGAAATTGAATTTTGACCGCGTGGACGTGCTGGCGGAGTTGCAGGAAGCGGTGTTTCTGTTCCGTGACCGTGCCCATCGCGCCGGGGTGGCGTTGCAATACGTGGAGGCGGCGCATTTGCCGCCCATCACCGCCGACCGTGACCGTTTAAAGCAGGTATTTATCAATATCCTCGATAACGCCGTCAAATATTCCGATGCGGGCGGTCGCGTGCGTATCGAAGCGGCGGTGATGCACGAATACGTGCAGGTGGTCATCAGCGACAGCGGTATCGGCATCGCCCCCGAAGATCTGCCCAATGTAAAAAGTAAATTCTATAAAGCGGATAAAACACGTCCCGGTTCGGGTATCGGCTTGGCGTTGGCGGACGAGATCGTGCGCCGTCACGGCGGCTGGTTGGATATCGACAGTACGCTGGGAGTGGGTACCACCGTTTCGGTGATGTTGCCGCTGAAACGTATGGAGGAAAGTACCAATGAATAATCAAAACGAAGCGGCATGCGCCGCGAAAAAGACCTCGATCGGCGGACAGGCGTTGATCGAAGGCGTGATGATGCGCGGTCCCGAAAAAACGGCAATGGCGGTGCGCCACACCTCGGGTGAGATCGTGATGGAGGAATGGCCCACCAAAGGGAAGGAACGCCCCCGCATTACCAAATGGCCGTTCATTCGCGGCGTGATCAACATGGTGGAGTCGATGGCGATGGGGTACAAGTGCCTGATGCGTTCGGCGGAACTTTCCGGCCTGGATGCCGAAGAGAGCGCCGACGATGCCCGCCGCCGTGCGGAAAAGCAGGCAAAGAAGGCAGCGAAAAAAGCCGAAAAGGACGGCACGACACCGCCCACGGTGGAAGAGATTTTGGCAAACGAAGCGGAAAAGAAAGAACCCACCAAAGGGGAGAAGGTGCTGTTCACCGTAGCGATGGTCATCAGTGTCATCCTCGGTGTGGGACTGGCGGTCGTCTTGTTTATGTGGTTGCCCATCTTCCTGTACAACACGGTGCTGAAGGGGTTGTTCCCCGCACTTGCAAAACCGCAATTCCGCTGGATACAAAGCGTGTTCGAAGGTGTCGTGCGTCTTGCCATCTTCATTGGGTACGTGGCGCTTGTCTCGCTGATGAAGGATATTCGCCGTGTGTTTATGTATCACGGCGCGGAGCACAAATCCATCTTCTGTTATGAAAAGGGACTGCCGCTGACGGTGGAAAACGTGCGGGCACAAAGCCGTTTCCATCCGCGTTGCGGCACCTCTTTCCTGGTACTCGCGCTCATCGTCGGTATTTTGGTGTCGCTGTGCGTGCCGATCTACGACAACACGCTGCTTCGTGCGGCGGTGAAATTGCTGTTGATCCCCGTGGTGGTTGCCGTCGGGTATGAACTGATCAAACTGGCGGGACGGCGGGACAACGCGTTCACCCGTTTTATTTCCAAGCCGGGTCTGTGGGTACAGCGACTCACCACCAAAGAGCCGGACGACGATATGATCGAGTGCGCGATCGCCTCGCTCACCGCGGTGATCCCCGAAGATCCCGAAGCGGACAAATGGTGATGGTATGACCTATCAAACGCTGTTTTTAAAAATTGAAGACCAACTGAAAAAGGCGGGCTGTGACAGCCCGTCTTTTGATGCGGTGTGTCTGCTTGAGGATATCGGCAAACTGCCCCCGCAGGGGTTGCCGCCGTGCGATACCCGCGAGGTGGAGGACGCACGGGCGGCGGCGGTGCTTTCGGCGGCAGAAAAGCGCGCCGCAGGATATCCGCTGCAATATATCTTGGGCGATTGGGCGTTCTTACGCCTGACGCTTAAGGTGGGGGAAGGGGTGCTGATCCCCCGACCCGACACGGAATTGCTGTGTGAAGTCGCCGCCGCACGGTTGGACGCAATGGAAGAACGCCCCCGCGTGTTGGATCTCTGTGCGGGAAGCGGTTGCGTGGGGCTCGGTGTGGCGTCGCTGTGCCGCACCGCACCTGCGGTGACGGCGGTGGAACTGTCGGATGCCGCCTTGCCGTATCTCAAAAGCAATATCGCCCGCTACCCGCAGTATGCGGTCGAGGCGGTGCAGGCAGACGTGCTGCGGGATGCCGCACGGTTTGACGGCGCATACGCCGCGATCCTCTCCAATCCACCGTATATTCCCACCGCCGATCTTACGGGATTGATGCGGGAGGTGCAACACGAGCCGACCATAGCGCTGGACGGCGCGGCAGACGGACTGCTGTTTTACCGTGCCATCGCGAACGAATGGGTGCCGAAACTGCAAAGCAGCGGCTTTTGCGCGGTGGAAGTCGGCATCGGGCAGGCGGCGGACGTTTCGGCACTGTTCACGGCAGCGGGACTGTGCGACGTGACGGTTTACGACGACCTCGGCGGTGTGCCGCGCGTAGTGGTCGGCACAAAAGAATAAAAAATGAGGCGAAGCCACACGGCTTCGCCTCATTTTGTTTATTTGGATCTCTTCGCCAAATGCAACAGTTTCACCACCGTTGGGCTGAGTAAAAGGTTCGCGCTCAACTCAAACAGGAAGTTGCCGCCCGCAAGACCGAGGAACATGTACGCAGCGACGTTCATATTTCCTGCCCATTGTGCTACCGTGTCCATAAAGAATACCGCACAGCCGAGCAGGAAAATGCCGGTGTTTACGATCGGACACACGAACGCCGCCAACAGCACGCCGATATTGATGGAGGCGGTGAACACGTTCGCGGGCGGTGACTGACGCTTGAGTGAAAGTGAAATATCAAAGTTGGCAAGCAGGCGGTAAACAAGACCGGCACAGAGTCCGCACAGCGTGCCTTTCAGTAACACGGTGAGGATCGTGCCCGGTACACTGATCGCCAAAAACGCGGCGGCATCGCCCGACAGCAGCACGGCAACGCCGAATACGAAGCCGAGCCACGCACCGATGTACGGACCGCAGGTCGCGGCACCGATGACGATGGGGATAAGCACCAGTGACACCGAAAATGGGCCGAAACGGATGAACGAGCCCATCAGCTGAAGCAGGATGACAAGCGCGGTCAAAATAGCGCCGAGGGTGAGTTTTTGAATGTTTGTTTTGTTGTTTGTCATACAATGACCTCCTTGCTGTCGCTCTCAAAAGAGATGAGACGCAATCGCGGGTGTATAGACGGACTATATGTAAACGGTCGATCCCCCTATGGGGTGATCGCCTTTATTTTTGATTTTTGAGCCAAATGAGCCGCAAGCCTTCCAGCAGTAAGGACGGGTCGTAGGGAATGTCACGGCGGCACTGCGCCACGATCTCCCCCGCAAGGCCGCCCGTCGCGACCACCTTTACAGGGTAGCCGAGTTCCGCTTCGATGCGGTCACTCATACCGTCGATGGTACACGCCGTGCCGAACACGGTGCCCGATGCCATGCAGTCCACCGTATTGGTGCCGATGACCGAAGGGGGCGTGTCGATGCTCACGGTAGGGAGCAGGGCGGTGGCGTTGCTGAGTGAATCCAGCGACGTGCGCACGCCCGGCATGATGGCGCCGCCGCGAAACGCCCCGTTTTTATCAATGACCGACACTTTGGTCGCGGTGCCGAGATCCCACAAAAGGCAGGGGGCACCGTATTTGTGCAGTGCTGCCACGGCACCCACCAGCAAGTCGGCGCCGAGCTGGCGTGGGTTGTCGATGCGGATATCGATGCCGCTCTTCACACCGGGGCCGACCTGCAACGGAAGAACGCCCGTCACCTTTTGAATGGCGCCCTGCAACGCGCGGTCAAGCGAGGGGACGACCGAGCTTATGATCGCGCCGTCGATGTCCTCACGTTGCAGATGATAGAGGCTGAGAATATCCATCAGATCCATGGCGTATTCGTCACCCATTTTGCGGTAATCGGTCGCAAGGCGCGACTCCACCACCAAACGGTCGCCGTCAAACACACCCACCGTAATGTTGGTGTTACCCATATCCAAAACCAACAGCATAGGACGTCCCTCCTTTTGAAAACAGTATATCACAAAGTGCGGTAAATTACAAGTTATACTTCGATCGCCACAAATTCGGGGGTAGATGCCAGCACGCCCGCCAGCACGCCGGCGGGAATCTCGATCGCGGTCTTAAAAGAAATGCTGTACTCAAAGCGCCCGTCGTCACGGCGACGAACACGGCTTTTCATCACCGTGAGGGAATAGTCCTTGAAGGTGGCGGCAAGGGCGTCTTCGGCATCAAAGTCCAGATCGGCCACGATCGTAACTTCGCCCATGAAACTGGTGTCGTGCCCCGTGAGCACGCGATGCAGCAGAAATTGCATCAGCATCAGCAAAAGCGTGCCGAACACACCGACGGTGTAGAGTCCCGCACCGAGAGCCATGCCGATACCGCAGGTCGCCCACATACCCGCCGCCGTGGTAAGACCCTGCACCGAAGCCTTTTTCTGCCGCACCAAAATGACACCCGCGCCGAGGAAGGGGATGCCCGTGACGATGTTGGAGGCGATGCGCGTCGCGTCGGCGTTCAATCCCGTGCCGACCATATCCAAAAATCCGTACTTGGACACGATGGTCATCAACGCCGCGCTCATCGCAATGATCATGTGGGTGCGAATGCCCGCCCCTTTGGAACGGCGGGTGCGTTCATACCCGATGATGCAGCCGCACAGCGCCGCTGCCGCGATGCGCAGGCACCAGATCCCCTGCGTGACA
>SVPJ01000038.1 GCA_015065885.1 Oscillospiraceae bacterium
GAAAAACACAAACGATAATCCCGACAAGCATTCCCGTTCTATTTTTGCTGAGTCCATAAACGAAATGTGCCAGAAAAACGGTTATCGAAAATAGTTCCGAAAGGCCTTGACTTTTGGCGGAACAAGAGTTACCATACAGACGACAAAAAACACCTCGGATGCGGCGGAAGCTGCATTCGGGGTATTTTGCTTGACCGCAGTTTATCCCACATCCACGCACGGAGTACACGGAAACAGTGGAGAAAGAAAAGCCGGAAAGGATGTGTTTCCGAGCGGAAAGAGGCGGAAATGCCTAAAATCGAGCGGAAACAGGTACTCCTGTAACGTTTGGGACAGTGTCGGAAAACGTCGGATTTTGAGAAGTTTTAGCTTTATTCAAGCCTTCATAAAATCGGCATTTAACCACAGTTGATTCACTGCCTTCTTATTTGTATAGCCGAACGGTTTGGGATCGTTTATTTGTACGTGTCGCAAATCTTTGCAAGTATTTCTTTGTCAGCCGGGCAGAAGTTGTAGTTCGGTATCTCGCGCGGCGTGATCCACCGAATATCGTTGTGTTCAAGCATTTGCGGGACGCCTTCGGCGATCGTGGCATGAAACAACGTCAAGTGTACCGTAATATCGGGATATTCGTGCACCACATCCATGAACACATCACCGACGGTAAGGGTCACGGCGAGTTCTTCCCGACACTCGCGAATGAGCGCTTGCTCTTTGGTCTCCCCTGCCTCTACCTTACCGCCGACAAATTCCCACAGCAGGGCACAGGATTTACTCGTCGGACGTTGGCAGATCAAAAAGGTATCGTTATCCCATACGAGGGCTGCAACGACTTCCGTCATTCTTATCACTCCTCTTCTGCACCCATTATATCGCAAAGTTTGCCGTTTTTCAATAGATACGCGACGATCACCGCATATCGTCTGTCGCGGGATTGTCAATAAGTTCACCGTCTTCTCCGAAACGCGACCCGTGGCAAGGGCAATCCCATGAATGTTCGGCGGGGTTGTATTTGAGCGCACAGCCGAGGTGCGGGCAACGCGGGACGGTAGGGGTGAGCAACCCTACCGTAGATTCGAAGGCGTTTTGGGCGAGTTTCGGGTGCCACATGCTCCGCAACGGCGAAAAAACGCGCGCGTACGGATTTTCTTTGCCCGTGACAAGGTCGCACAGGATATCCGCCGCGACCATCGCATTGCTCATCCCCCATTTGTTAAACCCCGTAGCAACAAACAGATCGGGGGTGTGTTTGGCGTATTGTCCGATATACGGCATATCGTCCAGCGTCTTGCAATCCTGCGTCGCCCACCGCGAAATGACGGTGGCGCGGGGATAATACTTTTGGGCAAACTCTTCGAGTTCTTGCCAACAGCCGCCGCGCTTGCCCGTGCGGTGACCGCCGCCGCCAAGCAAGAGGAGGTCGTTATAGCGGCGAAAGGACAGTCCTCTGTCCGCTTCGTCCACGTACATACCGTCCAAAGGTGCGGCGCCCGCCAACGCCAACACGTACGAGCGGTGTTGATACAGTTTTAAAAAGTACCCGCCGTGCTTGTTAAGCGAGGGGAAATGGGTGGTGACGATGGCTTTTTTGTAAGCGATCGTGCCGCGTTGTGTTTTCACCCTATGCGGTGCCCATTCCGTCACTTTAGTATGCTCGTAGATCGGCAGACCTTCGGCTGCCGTATACAGAAATTTCAGCGGGTGAAACTGTGCTTGTTTTTCCACCCGCACCGCACCTGCTACCGCAAACGGCAATGCGGGGGCGGATGAAAATTCCGCCTTCACCCCCAAGCGATTCAGTGCCGTGATCTCACGCTCAACATTTCGACGGCCATTCATCGCGTATACGAAGAAATCGCATTCTTTATAGTCACACGCGATATCTTTACACATCTCCGCATACCGTGCGCACGCCTGCTGCTGTGCGTCAAGGTACAGCTGTGCCGTATGCACCCCGAAATGCCGTATCAGTTTGTCGTATAACAAGCCGTGTGCAAAGGTGATCTTGGCGGTGGTATCTTTGGTGATGCCCCCGCCGATACGGTCGGCTTCGACCAACATACAGTCCACCCCCGCCTGCTTCAAGCGATAGGCACACAGCACCCCCGCCATACCGCCGCCGACGACAAGCACGTCGGTCGTGGCGTTATCGTTCAACGCGTCAAACGTCGCGGGGCACATATCCTCCGTCCAAACGGAGCGATGTTCGTTCATATCATTCACCTCGCCTATAGTATGCCGTTCTTCGTATAAATGCATTCACTTCGGCGTATGATGATACTGTTGAGGTGGTAATGTATGAAACGAAACGTATCGCTTTGGCAGTTTGCGGGATTTTGTCTTACGGCACTGCTCGGCACAATGCTGCATTATTTGTATGAGTGGTCGGGCGAAAGCATTGTCGCAGCACTGGTCGCAAGCGTAAACGAATCCACATGGGAACACATGAAACTGCTGTTTTTTCCGCTGTTCCTTTTCGCGTGGATACAAAGCTATTTTTTCAAGGAATGCGGGAACTTTTGGTGGGTCAAACTCGGCGGTCTTCTGGTGGGACTGTCGCTCATTCCCGCCTTGTACTACACCTACAACGGAGCGATCGGGAAGTCGCCCGATTGGTATAATATCGCCGTCTTCTTCACGGCGGCGGCTGCAGCGTTTTTCGTGGAATGGCGAATGTTTCGGCGCAACCGCACGCGGTGTAAACACCCGTGGATCGCACTGTTACTGATCGGCATTTTGGGAGTGCTGTTTATCGTGTTCACCTTTGAAACGCCCCGTCTCCCCCTCTTTCGCGACCCGCAAACGGGGACGTACGGAATCGGATAACAAAAAGCAGGAACTGCCGTTTTGCCGTGCAGTTCCTGCTTTCTTATTTGCTCATTTTTTCCATATCGTTTTTGCGGATCTCCACACGCCGTACCTTGCCGCTGATGGTCTTCGGCAACTCGTCCACAAATTCCACGATGCGCGGATATTTGTAAGGCGCGGTGTGGGTCTTGACATATTCCTGAATTTCCTTTTTCAGAGCGTCACTGCCCGCGGTCCCCTTCACCAACACGATGGTGGCTTTCACGATCTGACCGCGCACTTCGTCAGGGACGGGGGTGATGGCACATTCCAGCACGTACGGCAGTTCCATGATAACGCTTTCGATCTCGAACGGCCCGATGCGGTAGCCCGAGGATTTGATGACGTCGTCGATACGGCCGACGTACCACAGATACCCGTCTTCGTCCATCGTCGCCTGGTCACCGGTATGGTAGAAACCGTCGTGCCAGACCTCGTTGGTCTTTTCTTCGTCTAGATAATAGCCGATAAACAAGCCGCACGGTGCGGTATCCTTCACGCGGATGCAGATCTCACCCGCGTCACCCATCTTGCACTCGTTACCGTCGGGATCCAGCACGAC
Organism: Oscillospiraceae bacterium; assembly: GCA_015065885.1. Lineage (GTDB taxonomy): Bacteria > Bacillota > Clostridia > Oscillospirales > Acutalibacteraceae > SIG588. The sequence goes on from SVPJ01000038.1 coordinate 3,410, forward strand.
CACGTCGTACAGCGGGCTTGCCTTACCCATCGAGCCGATCTTCGGGGTGGATCCCACGAAGTTCGCGATGGAGAGGGTGGTTTCGGTCTGACCGAAGCCTTCCATGATGGTAAGTCCCGTTGCTTTCTTAAACTGATGGAACACTTCGGGATTGAGTGCTTCACCCGCCGTCGTGGCGTATTCGATGGAGGACAGATCGTATTTCGACAGGTCCTCTTTGATGAAGAAACGATACATCGTGGGCGGTGCGCAGAAGGTGGTGATGTGGTATTTGGCGAACATCGGCAGAATGTCTTCCGAGTGGAAGCGGTCGAAATCGTAGGTGAACACGCCCGCTTCACACAGCCACTGACCGTACAGCTTGCCCCACAGCGCCTTGCCCCAGCCGGTGTCCGAGATGGTGAAGTGCAAGCCGTCGGGATTGACGTTGTGCCAATGCCGTGCGGTGGGATAGTGACCGAGCGCGTATTTGTAGGAATGGGTGGCGATGCGGGGATAGCCCGTCGTACCCGACGTGAAGAGCATCAGCATCGGATCGTTGCCGCAGGGGGTCTGTTCGGTGCGGAAGTAATGGGTGCTGAAGCGTTCCATCTCCACGTCGAAATCGTTCCAACCGTCCTTTTTGCCGCCGACCAGAATTTTCAGCATATCGGGGAACTCGGCAGCGGCTTTTTCTGCTTCCGTCGAAACGTCACCGTCTGCCGTGCAGACGATGGCCTTCACTTTTGCCGCTTTGTAACGATAGGTGAAATCGTGCTCCACCAACTGGTTGGTGGCGGGAATCGCGATGGCACCGATCTTGTGCAGTGCCAGCATACAGAACCAGAACTGATAGTGGCGTTTCAGCACCAGCATAACGGTGTCGCCCTTTTTGATGCCGAGGGATTCGAAATAGTTTGCGGTCTTCGCCGAGTATTTTTTCATATCGCTGAAGGTAAAGCGGCGATCGGTCTTGTCGTTCGCCACCCACAGCATCGCGAGTTTGTCGGGCGTCTTTTGGGCGATGGCATCCACGCAGTCAAACGCGAAATTGAAGGTATCTTCATTCTTAAAGCGGATACCGTTGAACACGCCGTTTTCATCGTAGAAGGATTCCACGAAATTGTCCGCCACACCGACGGGCGCGTCTTCCTTCTCCACCGCCTTGGGTGCAGCGTACGGCACTTCGGGATACTCCTCGCTGACCAGACCGTTTTGCGGGTTGAGCACCACCGCGTGGAATTCACATCCGCCCTCGCTGACCGCGATCATCCCGTGCGGGATCAAGCTGTTATAAAAGATGGAGTCACCCTCGTTCAGAACGTCCACGTGACTGCCGACCTGCACCTTCAGCGAGCCTTTTACCACCACGTCAAATTCTTGACCGTTGTGCGAATTCAGCTTCATCGGCGCGTTCTGTTCTTCAGGGATGTACGGAAACTTCACCAAAAACGGCTCGGCAAGCTTATCCTTAAACTTCGGGGCAAGGTTGTTATACTCCACCCCGTGCTGCTTCAAAATTTTAAGACCTTCCCCACGGCGGGTAATGGCAAAGGAGGACAGGGTCGTGCTGGTACCCTCAAGCAAATCCACGACCTCCACGTCGCACGCCTTCGCGCACTTATAAATGAAGGTAAAGCTGAAATCCGTTTCGCCCCTCTCCAGAATCTTGTAATCTTCAATGGATACGCCCGTAAGCTTCGCCAGCTCCTCCTGCGTATACCCCTTGGCTTCGCGCAGGGCTTTGATTCTCCCTGCTACTTCTTTCAAACTGTAATCCATTGTTGTCCTCTCCTTCCAAGTTTGATTACAAATAAAAAAACCCGTCTCAAAGTTTCCTTTGAGACGAGTAAATTCCTTCACCCGCGGTACCACTCAAATTGCGTCTTACGACACCGCTTTTAAGGCTCCAACAAGCCCTCTGCACGAACGTAGCAGTCAACGGAACGCCCTACACACCAAACGGTTTCGGGACGATCAGCTCGGAAGGGATGGGCGTTGAAACGTTCCGCTGTCGGCTCGCACCACCCGCCGACTCTCTGAAAACATCCTGTTTCTGCCGTCTTCGTCACAGCTTTTTCAATATGTGACGCATTATAGCACGCTTTTTTACGGTTGTCAACACTTTTTTACTCACTTTTTTCAACCACCGTTAAATGGGCGGTATCGTACAGTACTCGTGCGTGATTATGCTGCAAATGCTCACACCGTATCTCCTGCCCGCTTCGGCGGTCGATCGTGCTGCGCAGAATATCCCCCACACGGTATACGTCCGCACCCTCGCGCACAAAGCACTCATTTTCGGTGCGGATGTGATAGGTATACGGCGGCAGACGGTCGGCACGGATCTCGCCGCGCAGATACTCGCCGTCGGTGTGTACCAATATTTGAAACGTGATGTCCGTGTCATTCTTCACGCGGTAATCGATATAATTGTACGCCACCGCCGTGCCGCTGCCGAACGGCACCTGCCGCCCGAAATCGGGGAACATATCGAGCCCGTTGTGGTGATGACGTTCCGTCACCGTAAGCGGGGTGTGCAGCACCATCCAGTGCAACAGATTGGTAAACTGGCACATACCGCCGCCGATGCCGCGGGAGGTTTTTCCCGAGAGAATGGTGAGCCCCTCCTTGTATCCGCGGCGGGCGGTGGTGTTCCCCACCAGCCGCCAAAAAGAGAAGGTCTCGCCCGGGCGGATCAACGCCCCGTTCACCCGCGGTGCCGCCAGCGCCAGATTGACCGCCTTGTTCTCCTGCAGACGCATATCCACGTCCCCCAAGCGGCGGCGGATCAACGAATTGTGGGCGTACACTTTATGCGGCAGAGGGTCGCCGCCGCGTTGGCGGGCAAAGCGCAAGCACGAAAACACGTCCTGCAAACGACGCCACGCCACCCCTTTGGCCACCGACAGGCGGTAACAAAACGGTGACCATTCACAAAACAGCTTGCGTGCCATACGACCCCTCCTCCGTTTCAGTATAGCACGCCGAAAAATCGGTGTAAAGTTACAATGTTGTAACTTTACACCATCGAATATGAAATTTTTTCAAATTCGGGTGTAAAACTATTGAAATACAAGGCTTCTTCATATATAATGTACCTTAAAGTTGCTTTTGTGAAAGGAGTGACCGTGTGATGACCGTGGACAAGACCGTGCGGCGGGAGACGTTGTTCGTTGCCGCGTGGGTCGGTATTTTCAGTCTGCTCATGCAGGCGGTGTTTTTGGTGATCGGGCGGTGGGATTATACCGTGCTTCTCGGCAATCTTCTCGGTGCCGCCGCCGCGGTGGGCAACTTCTTCTTAATGGGACTGACGGTGCAAAGCGCCGTGCGAAAAGAAGAAAAGGACGCGAAGCAAGCCGTCAAAGCGTCGCAAGGGTTGCGTACGCTCATGTTGGTCGTCGTGGCGATCCTCGGTGCGGTACTTCCCTGCTTTTCGCTGTGGGCGGTGCTGATCCCTCTGTTCTTCCCACGTATAGCGGTAATGCTCCGTCCGCGGTTTACGCGTATAGGAGGTGACGTGACCGATGAATAAGGCAAACCGTCGTTTTGCGGCGGTGGACGTTCTTCTGTTGGTGCTGACGATACTCCCCTTGGCGGTCGGGTTGGTTTTGAAGATACTCTTCACACCGCCGTCGGAGGGCATCCAGATCACCGGTGCGCTGGTGTACTTCACCATCCCCTTCCCCGTGCAGGATATCATCATCAGCGAAGCGCAGGTGAATTCCTGGTTGGTGATCCTTTCGGTGCTGTTCTTGTGTTTGTACCTCACACACGGTATCCGTGCGAAGGTGAAAACACGGCGGCAGGCGATGCTCGAATGGGTGGTGGAAAAGAGCGAAAATATGGTGCGGGAGAATATGGGCGACTACTTTATGGGCTTCGTTCCGTTTATTGCCGCCATACTCGCACTCTCGGCGTTTTCCAGTTTGCTCTCACTGCTTGGGATGTATCCCCCTACGTCGGACATCAACATTGTGGGCGGTTGGGCGATCTTGGTGTTTATCCTGATCACCTACTACAAATTCAAGTGCGGACCGCTCGGCTATCTCAAAAGTTTCGGCGACCCCGTGCCGTTTTTGGCACCGCTCAACATCATCAGCGAAGTCGCCACCCCCATTTCCATGGCGTTCCGTCATTACGGCAACATTTTGTCGGGCACCGTCATTTCGGTGCTGATCGCCACGGGCCTGCAAGGGCTCACCGCCATCGTTCTCGGTTGGTTGCCGGGTTGGCTCGGTGAATTTCCCTTTTTGCGTATCGGTCTTCCCGCGGTGCTGTCCATCTATTTCGATGTGTTCAGCGGCGTGTTGCAAGCCTATATCTTCGCTATGTTGACGATGTTATATGTGGCAGGCGGGTTCCCCGCGGAAGAATTTTTCAAACGGCAGGAAAAGAAAAAAGCAAAATCGTAAAATGAAAATTTGGAGGTAATTGTTATGTTGGAATTGGCTATCGGTATCATTTTGGGTTGCTGTGCGTTGGGTGCAGGTATGGCGATGATCGCGGGTATCGGCCCCGGTATCGGTGAAGGTAACGCCGTTGCGAAGGCGTGCGAAGCGATCGGCCGTCAGCCCGAATGCAAGGGCAGTGTCACCACTACTATGCTGATGGGTTGCGCCATTGCGGAGACCACCGGTCTGTATGCGTTGGTCATCGCGATCCTGCTCATCTTCGTGGCACCGAACATGCTCGTGAACATCTTGATGAACGCTATCTGATAAAGAGGAGTCGTATACATGCAGACGTTGGGTATTATATCGGTCAATCTGTGGTCGATCCTTATCTCGCTGTGTAACCTGCTGCTGTTGTTCTTGATCCTCAAAAAGTTCCTGTATAAGCCTGTCAAGAACCTGCTTGCCGCACGGGAAGCGCAGGTGCAGGCGCAGTACGATGCTGCCGCCAAAGCCGAAGCGGACGCCGAGGCCGCCCGTGCAGAATGGGAAGAAAAACGGCAAAACGCCGAAGCCGAAGCGGAAACCATCGTGAAGACGGCGACCGCCAACGCCGAACGGCGCGGGAACACCATCGTTGCCGAAGCACGTGAAAAGGCGGATCGTATCGTACAGCAGGCACAAAACGAGGCGGTACTGGAACACAAAAAGGCCGAAGCCGCGATCCGTCAGGAGATCGTGGACGTTTCTGCCGTACTCGCCACCAAAATGCTGGGGCGTGAAGTACGCGCCGAGGATCACCGCCGAATGATCGATTCCTTTATAAAGGATATGGGTGACGGCGAATGACGAACAAAGCGAAGGAATATGCCGAAGCCCTGTTTTTGCTGAGTATGGAAAACGGGGAGATCGAAAACACGGCCGCCGCGTTGGAAACGGTGACGACCGTGTTGGCGGAGCAACCCGATTACGTGGAGTTTTTGTCCTCCCCCGCCATTCCGAAAGCGGAGAGAACAGCGGCTCTCGGCACGGCGTTTGCCGCTCTGCCCGAGAGCGTGGTGTCGTTCTTGCAGTTGCTGTGCGAACGCGGGCGCATGCGCGAATGGCGTGCCTGTGCGGACGAGTTTGCCGCACTGTGCCGCAACGCACGGCGGATGACCACCGCAACCGTGACGTCGGCGGTGGCGTTGACGGCGCAAGAGCAGCAGCAACTGAATGAGAAATTGAACGCGATGAGCGACAAAACGGTTACCGTGACGTGGGTGACCGACACCGCACTTTTGGGCGGGATCATCGTGGAGATGGACGGCAAAGTGCTGGACGGCAGTTTGCGCCGTCGTTTGCAGGAAGTGAAGGAAGTGATGGAGCAGTGAACGCAAGACCCGAAGAGATCAGTAACATTATTAAAGAACAGATCAAGCAGTACCGCGCACGCATGGAAATGCGTGAGACGGGTACGGTCATTCTGGTGGGTGACGGTATTGCCCGCGTGTACGGCTTGCAGGAATGCATGGCGAACGAACTGCTGGAATTTGAAGACGGCAGTTTCGGTATGGCGCAAAATCTGGAGGAGGAGACGGTTTCGGTCGCCGTTCTTTCCAATGTAAACTCCATTCGGGAGGGCAGTACCGTGCGCCGTACAGGCCGCGTGCTGTCGGTGCCGGTAGGTGAAGGGATGCTCGGTCGTGTGGTGAACGCACTCGGTGAGCCGATCGACGGCAAAGGCCCTATCGTTACCGCCGCATCCCGTCCCGTGGAGTCGGAAGCCCCCGGCATCATCGAACGCCAGAGTGTGTCGGTGCCGTTACAGACGGGTATCAAAGCGATCGACAGTATGATCCCGATCGGCCGCGGTCAGCGCGAACTTATTATCGGCGACCGTCAGACGGGTAAGACCGAGATCGCGATCGACACCATCATCAACCAAAAGAACAGCGATGTACTGTGTATCTACGTTGCCATCGGGCAAAAGAGTACTTCGGTGGTGCAGATCGCGGAACGACTCGCAGCGGCGGGTGCGATGGAATATACCACCATCGTCTCTGCTTCGGCATCCGAAAGCGCACCGCTTCAGTACATCGCCCCCTATGCGGGTTGCGCGATGGCGGAATATTTCCGTGAACAGGGACGTGACGTGCTGATCATTTACGACGATCTGTCGAAACACGCCGTGGCATACCGCGCGCTCTCTTTGCTGATCCGCCGTCCGCCCGGGCGTGAAGCGTATCCCGGCGACGTGTTTTATCTGCATTCCCGCCTGCTCGAACGGGCGGCATGCGTTGCCCCCGCATACGGCGGCGGCTCCATCACCGCTCTACCCATCATCGAAACGCAGGCAGGCGACGTGTCGGCGTATATCCCGACCAATGTCATCTCCATCACCGACGGTCAGATCTTCTTGGAGACCGAGTTGTTCCACGCAGGCATTATGCCCGCTATCAACCCCGGTATCTCGGTCAGCCGTGTGGGCGGCTCTGCCCAGCTCAAAGCGATGAAGAAAGTGTCGGGTGAGTTGAAACTGCTCTATTCACAATACCGTGAATTGCAGTCCTTCGCCCAATTCGGCAGCGACTTGGATGCAGACACCAAAGCGCGTTTGGCACTGGGCGAGCGCATCGTGGAAGTGTTAAAACAAAACCGCAACTCTCCCGTTGAGGTGGGCTGTCAGGTAGCGATCGTATATGCCGTTATTAACGGTTGGCTGAATGACGTCGCGGTAAACGACGTACACGCTTATGAAGAGCGGCTGTACGAGAAGTTGCACACCGACCGCCCCGAGTTACTTGCCCGTTTTGCCGCCGGATATTTTGACGACAGCGACGTAGAGGCACTCAAAACCACCTTGCAGGAATTGGCGGGGTGATGTAGGTGGGAGCAGATATCAAGACCTTACGCACCCGCATTAAGAGCGTAGATTCCACTTTACACCTGACCAAAGCGATGGGATTGGTGGCATCCTCCAAAATGCGGCGTGCTAACGAAGGCATGAACAAGGGACGGCAATACGCCGAAGCGGTACAGCAAGCCGTCTCACTACTCACCGCTTGTGCGGAGTGTCAGCGCAGTCCTTATATGCAGGTGCGGGAAGAGGGTCGCACGCGGCTGATCGTGATCGCGGGTGACCGCGGACTGGCAGGCGGTTATAACGCCAACGTATTTCGCTTGGTGCGTGATCTCCCCCCCGCCGCCGTGTTGCCGATCGGAAAACGGGCGTGCGAGCGTTACGGCGGTCTGCCCAATTCTTCGGAGGATTTTTCCTATGCCGAAGCACGCGGTATGGCGGACGCCTTGTGCGCCGATTTTGCCGCCGGTGAATTTGACCGTCTCGGCATCGTATCCACCCGCTACGTATCCATTATGGTGCAGGAAGCGCAGGTGCAGTGGGTGCTTCCTCTCTCACCCACCGAAAACACAGACGATGTCGGCGTGGTGTTTGAACCGAACGAAACGCAACTGCTCGAAGCCGCCGTACCCGAATACGTGGCAGGCCTTTTGATGGCGGCGGTGCGGGAAAGTTTCGCCTCGGAAGTGGCGGCACGCCGCACAGCAATGGATTCGGCAGGTAAAAACGCTCAGCAGATGATCGACGACTTGCAGCTTCAATACAACCGCGCACGCCAAGGTGCCATCACGCAGGAGATCACCGAGATCGTTGCGGGCAGTGGTAATTGAGCGGTATATTAAGGAGTGAACGATATGGCTACTATGGAGACCGGACGCGTCTCACAGGTCATGGGACCCGTGGTGGACGTCCGTTTTGAAGAAGGGCATCTGCCCGCCATCTATAACGCATTGACTATTCCGAAGGGAAACGACACCCTCACGGTGGAAGTCGCACAGCACATCGGCGACAACGTCGCCCGTTGTATCGCCATGGCTTCGACCGACGGTCTGCAACGCGGTACCCCCGTGACCGACACGGGTCGTGCCATCAGCGTGCCCGTCGGGCGGGAAACGCTCGGGCGCATCTTCAACGTGCTGGGGGATACGGTGGATAACGGCGACGCGGTGGAAAGCACCGAGCGTTGGAACATTCATCGTCCCGCCCCCGCCTACGACGAACTTGCCACCTCGACCGAGATCCTCGAAACGGGTATCAAAGTCATCGACCTTATCTGCCCCTATTCCAAGGGCGGTAAGATCGGCTTGTTCGGCGGTGCGGGCGTCGGTAAGACGGTGCTTATCATGGAACTCATCAACAACATCGCCAAACAGCACGGCGGTCTGTCGGTGTTCACGGGTGTCGGCGAGCGCACTCGTGAAGGCAATGACCTTTACAACGAAATGAAACAGTCGGGCGTGCTTGCCAACACCGCGTTGGTGTACGGCCAGATGAACGAGCCGCCCGGGGCACGTATGCGCGTGGGTCTGTCGGGCCTTACGATGGCGGAATACTTCCGTGACACCGAAGGACAAGACGTGCTTCTGTTCATTGACAACATCTTCCGCTTTACACAAGCGGGTTCGGAAGTGTCCGCACTGCTTGGGCGTATGCCCTCGGCAGTGGGATATCAACCCACCCTCGCGACCGAAATGGGCGCGTTGCAGGAGCGCATCACGTCCACCAAAAAGGGATCGATCACCTCGGTGCAGGCAGTATACGTCCCCGCCGACGACTTGACCGACCCTGCCCCTGCGACCACCTTTGCACACTTGGACGCCACCACCGTGCTGGCGCGCAGTATCGCGTCGCAGGGCATCTATCCCGCGGTGGATCCGCTGGAATCCACCAGCCGCATCCTCTCTCCCGAAGTGGTGGGCGAAGAGCATTACCGCGTAGCACGCGAAGTGCAACGCATTCTGCAACGGTATAAGGAACTGATGGATATCATCGCGATTATGGGTATGGACGAACTTTCGGACGAGGACAAACTGTTGGTGCAACGTGCGCGTAAGATCCAGCGCTTCCTGTCGCAACCGTTTGACGTGTCGGAGAAGTTCACCGGCATCCCCGGTGAGTATGTCCCGCTGTCCGAGACCATTCGCGGCTTCCGTGAGATCATCGAAGGCTTGCACGACGACCTTCCTGAATCGGCGTTCTTGTTCGTCGGCACCATCGACGAAGCGGTTGCCAAAGCGAAGAAGGGGTAAGCGGTATGGCAACGTTTCAACTGACCGTTTCCTCCCCCGACGGGCATTTGTTCCAAGGTGAAGCCGCCGCTTTGATGGTGCGCGGCAGTGAAGGTGACCTCGCGGTACTTGCAGGGCACATTCCCTTCATCACCGCCGTTGCGGCATGTGATTGCCGCATTCAGTTGCCCGACGGCACCGAACGTGCGGGGCACACCGACGGCGGTCTGCTCACGGTGGACAAAGACACCGTCACCCTGCTTTCGGGCAGTTTTCGGTGGAAATAAGAAAAGAGCAAACAAGGGTAGCACGCACGTGCTACCCTTGTTTTTTAGATATCGGCAAGATTATATACGATCTTTCCTTGTTTATCAGCTAACTCTTTGTATCGCGACGCACCCCCCAAGCGGTTCACATACGTTACCACATAATCTGCCTTTGCAATCATCCACTTATTTCGTCTGTCAATGGCAAATTTCGGCGGTACAAGTTCCAGCCCGTCAGGAAACAGAGTTTCCACTTCATTTTGTTCATTTTGATTATCCCGTGGTAAATAAGCCAAAACAACAACACTACGTATGTGGGTATACTCCTTTTGCAAAGACTGCAACACCATTCTTGCTATGTAATCAAATGCCCCTTGATTACCTACGTAAAACATAGTCACATTTTGATTTGTAATGAGGTCGATCAAAATTTTCCTCAAGGGCATCTCTATGTCATACGGTGCATCTCTATGGCCGAAAAAAGTACAAGATAGCATAGTACACCTCCTCATTTTACCCGAATACGGGTCAAGATATATTTTAGCGCCAATATATTCGTCTTGTCAACCCGTATTCGGGTAATTTTCTGCATAAACCGCTTTATCATATATACATAACCCGTAAATGGGTGATCGCTGCGATAAAGGGGTATGGATCATGGAGTATTCACAACTGTACGTAAAACGCATACGCGACCTTTGCAAAAAACGCGGTATTGCCATCAACAAACTGGCAACTATGAGCGACGTGAAGCAATCTACACTGGATAACATCGTACGCGGTCTGACAAAAAATCCGCGTGTGATGACCTTGCACAAGGTTGCGCTCGCCTTCAACATGACTTTAGCCGAATTTTTGGATTTCGAAGAACTGAACGAATATTCTTTTGAAGATGATAACGACTAAAAATTACACGGGACATCACAAATGTGATGTCCCGTGTTGTTTCAAAGCTGTTTTATTCCGCCGCTTTGAAATTGTAGCGCGGCTTTACGTGTGCCACAATATCGGCGGTGGGTGCGATATGACGGACGATATCTCCCATATCCTTATACGCCATCGGCGACTCATCCAGTGTTGCCGCATTCACGCAGGTGGTGTAAACGTCCTTCATCTGCGCGCGATATTCCTCGAGCGACAGTGAACGGAATGCCTCATTACGCGACATCAGCCGTCCCGCCCCGTGCGGTGCGGAGCAGTTCCACTCATCGTTGCCCTTGCCGATACAGATCAAACTGCCATCCCGCATATTGATGGGAATCAGCAGTTTCTCCCCTGCCTTCGCAGAAACCGCTCCCTTGCGCAGAATACGCGCATCCGTGTCGATGTAATTGTGGATCGTGGTAAACCGCTCTTCCTCGTGAAAGCCCATTCCCTCTAAGATCACCTCGGTCATGGCACGGCGATTCAGTGCGGCAAACTGTTGTACCAGCTTCATATCGTGGATATATTCCTCAAACAAACGCCCCTCCACGTAGGCAAGGTCGCGCGACAGCGGCGTTGCCTGTTGCTTTTTGAGAGCCTTTATAGTGGGGTTTATTTCGGTGTAGCGCCCTTCCGCTTTGAGACGTTGCACCGCTTCCTCAATTTGGTGGCGTGCACCGCCCCATTGTGCGCGATATCCTTCCTCTTGATAATGCATCGCCACCTCCAGCCCCAAATGGCGGCTGCCCGAATGTACCACCACATACAAAGCGCCCTCCTCGTCACGGTCTACCTCGATAAAGTGGTTGCCGCCGCCAAGCGTGCCGATGCTGCGGTACGCCCGCTCGATATGCACGTGCTCGGCGCAGTGCAGTGCCGAAAGATCGATCTCCTCCGCCAGTGCGTGTACCCGCTCGCGTATCTCCCGTCCCACGGGGATCTCGCGGCGTATCAGCGCATCCATGGCGCCGAAATCCACTTTGCGTTCGGCAATACGCACCGTTTCCATACCGCAGCCGATATCCACACCGACCATACCCGGCACCACCTTGTCGTGCACCGTCATGGTGGTACCGATGGTACACCCCTTGCCCGCGTGTACGTCAGGCATAATGCGGATCTTACACGGCGCGAACGCCGCCTCGTTGCACACCGCCTGTATCTGTGCGAAGGCACCCGCCTCCAACGTATCGGTAAAGCACACGGCGGTGTTGTGCTTCCCGCAAACTTCGATCATTGGTTACTCTCCTTCCTAAGCGCGTTTCAAAATACCCGTCAACTGTGACAGCACATCGGTATTACCATTCAAAGTGATGGTACCTACATTTTCACAGATACGTTCTACATATTCCAACTCTTTCAATTTATACAGCGTCGGATTTTCTTCCATCAACTTCGCCGTGTTCAAAAGCGAACGGGTAGAGGCGACCTCCTCACGGCGGGTGATCACGTTCGCCTGCGCGCGTTTTTCCGCCAAGAGGACCGTGTTCATAATGTCGCGAACCTCACCGGGAAGAATGATATCTTTCACGCCCGCTTCGGTAAATTCCACGAACAGAGCCGCCTGCTTTTCCTTAAGTTTTCCAAAGACAAAAGCCGACATTTCTTCTTTGTTCGCCAATATTTCATCCAGTTTATACTGTCCCACGTATTCGCGCAGAGCAAGTTGCACCGCTACGTGGATCTGTTCTGCAAAGTCGTCGATCTCGGTCAGTATCCGCACGTAGTCGGTCACACGGTAATTGCACACGAAATTGATACGCAACGTCACTTTATCTGCCGTCAGCACTTCCTGACCGGTGACCTTCATCTGCGTAAGACGGGTATCCACGTACCCCACGTCGATCTTTACGCCCGTATTCCAAAAATAGTGCACACCGGCATCCAGTATGCGCACAAACTGCTGATCGAAATACAACCGTGCTTTTTGGTATTCCGCCACCTCGATCTTTTGATACATATACGGCGGAATACGCGAAAAAACATACCGCGGCAGGTCGGCGGGCACGTCCGGAGTAGACATATCTACCGAACGGTAGGTATGTTCCCCCGCATCCGCCCAAAAAAGATGCTTACCGCGCAGATACAAGTTGTCAAACTTGCCGTCCACAAAGTGCAACACGCCCTGTTCGTCTCCTACGTCCGCGACCGACACCGCACGCGCTGCGTCCGGATGCGAAAGCAGTGTCTCTGCGCGACAGCATTCCGGCATAATGGGCATATTCAACCCAGCTACCCGAATCTCCCGTCTGCCGAAAGCACGATACTTTCCGGCACCGAGCATTTTTTGGAATTTCCCGTTTTTAAACAACAGGCCCCGCTGATCGTCATGAATGATAACCGTTTTCATAGTATGTAGACCTCCCTAAAGGATAATTGGTAACTTGTGACCGCCTATGCACCCGTCGCGGCCGCACACTTGAGCGATCGTACAGACGAACGAGAACCATCGTTTTGGTTCGTCTGTTCCGAATCACGGTATCCGCGTTTGGACAAGGCGGCGAGTGCATTCAGGGGAAATTGCACGGCAGTCACGTTGTTGAAAGAAGTGCGTTATACTTACGCATGGGCATAGCCCTCTTAAAGCAATACGGGGAGTCGAACCCCATTTGTTAAGAGTTCAGAAAACGGAGTGCTCTCCGTTCCCCTATCTCCATCAAATTGCCAGAGCAAGTGTTTCTTCAGGCATACACTGCGGCATCGCCTCGTGCACCGCGGTGAATTTAGCACAATCACCTGCGCGAATCAACCCCTTGCACGTATATGGTAACACTTGGCGACAGGTGATTCACGGAAAAAAAGCTGCGAACTGTAAAATTTTACCGTTCACAGCGTTTTCTTCTTACGTTTGTCAGTTCTTACGCGGCAACGGACGCATACCGCTCGCCGCCGAGCACCGTCAGCATAAACTCGTACGGGGTCATCGCCGCCACCGTACCGTCAGCCACCATCGAAAACAGCCGCGGCGTGCAACCCGAAACGAGGGTCACCCCTTGCTCGTTTTGGGTGACGGGCTGTTGACGGTTGCGACTTGCCACGTTCCAAAAGACCACTTCGGGAAGAGTATATCCCGCGTCCGCAAACAGCTTTTTGGCATATTCGAAATTGGTCGGCAAAGCCCCCCGCGCACAGCAGTCGAACTCCATATCCGACACGATATATACCCGTTTCGGCAGTTCCTCTTGCGGTACGTTGTGCTTCTTCGCCGTGTTTAAGATCAACTCAAACACCTTTTGGATATTCGTGTTTGCTACCTCGTTAAAATCGTGGCAATAGCGGACTTTATCCAAAATATCGCTGCCCTTGATCTTGACAAGTTGCGGATTTTCCGAGAAGGTAATAAAGTGATTGCGGAACGCCCCCGTGTTCCGCTCTGCAAAATAGATGCCGAGCGAAAGCGCCACAGCGGCAGGCAACGGCTCACCGCTGTACATCGAGCCGGAACCGTCGATAACGACCAGTGCGTTTTCATCATCGGTGAAGTCCTCTTGCGCCCGCCACGTAGCGTCGATGGCGGCACGTTCCTCCTCGCTCACCGCACGGCGGAAAAACGGGGTAACGATCTCATACGGTGTCAGCGTTGCCGCATTCAGTTTGGCTTCACCGACAGACACTCTGTTCAGGAATTCCCTGTACCGTTCCGCATCGTTCCGCAGGAAGGCGGCACGGTACTTAAACATCGCCTTGGACGGCTGTTTTGCGTAATCGAAGGTGTAATCCCGCAGACGCAGATGGTTTTCCAGAATGCGGATGTACGCACGCAGGCGGCTCAGCGTTTGGCGATAGGTCTTATCATCCATCGAAAGGAAGCGAGCAATTCTTTTGGCGTTCTTCACCGTTTGTGCGTTGGAGGCGTTGATCGAAGGCAGCCACTTGCCAAGCAGGGATACCTCCTCCTCTGCATCCATCGCCGCAAGATCCCGCTGCAATTGTGTACGGATCAACTGTAACGCATCTCGCTTGAGCGGAGTATCCAGCAGCACGAGTAAGTCATCGAAACGACCGTATTCCGCGATGTACTCCAAATTTTTACGCACAGTAGCGGGCGCGTTGTATGCAAGCCAATGCAGACACACGCGAAACACCCGACGCTCGCCCAACCCGCCGCGTACGTCACGGGCAAAAAACAGCAGCTTCACGGCAACGTCGCGATCCTCCGCAAACGCACGTGTAAAACGGACGAGGATCTCCTTGTCGCTTTCGCGGCGAAGAGCGCCGACGGTGGCAAACAGATCCAAACAATCCGACAAGGTCGACTTGTGGGTCGCGGCACCGTTTTCGGTATAGGTCTTATTGGCTTCCTTTTTCAAATACGTTAACATAAAACTCACTCCTTTTCGCGTGAACAAACGGATGACAAGGTGCCCCGTCGGTATGCGTCCGACGTAGTGTTTTACGAGGGGTCTCGCCTCGGTGCAGAGGATTGCGGTAAGCACCTTTTGACTTGTGTCTCCCGAGCAGGCATTTTTGCCGCCCGAGAGACACGAAGCCGTTTGGTTTTCAAGGCGCACGTGTTTGATAGGGATCAGCCGTTTGGCCTAACCCGTTCAGCGATCATGTATTGCTGTGAGCGCCTTTTCAAGATGCGGCGGGTCAGGAACGTAGCTGACAAGGAATTTCGTTCTGTTGCTGCTTGCATCTTTCAAACAAGACCCTTCTTTCAGCCTTGCGGCTCACTACCTCCGCTAACCGAAGTTATGCGGCATTCTATGTAGGAGTGCTGTAAGAGTCTTTAACCGTTCGGCAAGTTAATCGTTAACTGTATAGATGGTTAACAAGTGTTAACCGAACGGCAAGGCACGCTTCTTTGCAATCAAAGTTACCATTACTTCTGCATCCAAGCATTGCTGTGTGTGCCTTGCATTTCCGAGATGCGGTTTCCTCACGTGCAGGACCTGCCCCTGCGACTCCCGTGGTATAAACACGATGCTTCTCTGTTGAAGCCAACACGTGCAAACGGAATTGCTGTTCGCATCTCTGTCGACGGCATCTCCCGTCGACGAACACATCCTACCACCAAAAACTCCCTTTTTCACGGAAAAAAAGCTGCGAACTGTAAAATTTTACAGTTCACAGCGTTTTTGTTTTCGTAATCGCTCCACGATCAAGGCGCGGAATGCGTCGGGTGCTACCGCCTCCACCAGCGGGCCGAAACTCAAGGTGCGGATCACCAGTTCCGTCTCGTCCGACGGGTCGTAGGTGATATGCAAAAGATAATGCCGTGCATCCACCCGCTCGACCCGCTTTTCAAAATGCGCGAAATGTAAAAGACAGCGTTCCAGTGCGTTGCGCTCGTCGGTCACCCTGAGGGTGACCGATGCCGACGCCGCCTTCGTCGCCTCACACGGGACGAAGGTGCCGCGTGCGGTCTCACACGTCAATACACGTGCCAGATTGATCGTGATACCGTGTCCGCTCCCCCGCCCGATCAAGCGGAATTTGTCGTCCT
This sequence comes from Oscillospiraceae bacterium, assembly GCA_015065885.1. Classification (GTDB taxonomy): domain Bacteria; phylum Bacillota; class Clostridia; order Oscillospirales; family Acutalibacteraceae; genus SIG588. Next base: position 19,492 of record SVPJ01000038.1, read on the forward strand.
TTTCGGAATACTCCAACCGTTCGGGCAACATCGTACACCACAGCACACGTCCCTTGCGATTCACCGTTTGCAAGCGTAACGCCTGCCCGTTTTGCAACGCCGACACGATCTGCCGAAACCGTCGGACGTAGCCCTCGTCCCCATAGGGATCTCCGTCGGCGTAACGGTCGTACACCACGTAATCCTCCGCACCGAACAGCGGCTCCACGTCGTCAAGCCCTTCCACCGCAAGATCAAACAAACGCACCCGCGGATCCTGCAGTACCGCCTTCAGCCACCGCTTTTGCAGAAGGGTGAGCGGCATCGTCGGCGAGTGTAAAAGCGGGGTAGTGCCGTCTTTGCGAAGGAGCGGCCAGCGTTCCTCCTCCAGTGCCGGCAGAATAGTGAGCACGCTTTCGGCAAACGCGTGGGTGTTCACCGCCGCCGTGAGCGCCGCACGGTCGGCAACGCCTGCCACCGCGCGGGAAAGGATCGCCGCTACGGCGTTATAGTAAGCGGAATACAATTCACTGAAGATCATCCGCTCTCACCTACCTCGTATATACGATACATCGCCCGCAAGTCCTTGCGAAACCGCGCTTCCACCTGCGGGTCGGAAAAATGCAGGTCCGTAATACGGCAAATGAAGGTGCGTATCCACGGGATCAGTTCGTTGGCGTCGTGTACTTCGGCAGAAAAACGGTAGTGCGTCGCATCCACCTTTTCCACCTTGCCGCACCGCTTTTCCCGCAGCAGACGTTGCCAAATGTGCGCCTCGTCCTCCCCGACCTCCACGGTAAAGGCGACCTGCTGATGCGCTCCCTCCTGTGAGGTGCAGCTGGCACCCCACATATGGCGGCTCATCGCCAGTGCTCGCTTTCGCAGTTCACCGAAGGCAGGATGCACCTCGCCCGCACACACGTCCGAGAGGTAGTCTAACCGAAAAGAGGCAAACCGTCCCTGCTCAAGATGATACGCCAACAGATACTGCCGTCCGTCCTGCACGCTGATACGGATATGTAACGGCACAACCGTGATCTTTCGCGCCTCGCGCTTGCCGCGGGCAAGATTGCACACCGTCACCGTCCGCTCTTCCCGCATGGCCGAAAACAAGGCACACAGAACGTGGCTGTCGGTCGCGGCGGTCATATAGTGATGTTTAAATCCCAAACGCGCCGCATAGTCGCCGTACTTATCCAGCAAAAACGAGCCGATGACGCCGCACGGTGCCACCTCGGAAAAGAAATGCAGACCCATGGTATCGGCAGGCAGCGCCGTATCTGCCGCACGGTGGTAGTACGTGCTCCGTCCTTGCTTTTCCGAAACGAGCAGTCCTTCGCGGACGTACTCCTTCAGCTTTTTACGCACAGTGGATTCGTCGAAAGTCATCGGCTGCTCAAAGGCCGCAAGGTAGTCGTCGATCCGCTCGGTGATGTCTGAAAGCGGCCGTGCTTCGGCAGGGTCGTGCAAAATATCCAACAGAATAAAGTGCAAGGTGATATCCCCGTCGGTAAAACTTTTCGCCTTCCATGCGGCGTACAACGGGTTGTGGGAAGAGACACGACTGTCGATCGAAATAAACACGTTCTTCCCTTCGGGGGTGCGCACAAACCGCATATGCTCGCCCAACCAACTTTCCAAACGGCGACGGTCGTCGTCGTAAGAGCGCGCACTCTTTTTGTCGTATTCTTCACGGCTCTTGAAACCGTACACGTAGAATTCACGCATATACGCACGGATCTTCTCGAAATTCTTAATGCGTTCGTTATACACCGACATACCCTTGTCGCCTCCTTTCATACGTTCCGTAACGGTTACTTACAGCAGAGGAGGCATATCCGAACCCGATTTTAACGGGCCGATTTTCCCCTCGGCTGTGTTAAAATACTGTTTTTAGCCTTGCCGACGAAAAAATCGGCTCCGTTTAAATTCTTCGACCTAAAACGAGTGGAATTTCGTGCGATTTTTGGTGCGGCGAAGGTGGCAAGGCTGTCGCCTGCCACCGACAACAAATCAAAAAGCGCGGAAATTATGCCGTTTTAGGCGTGTTCGGATGCG
>SVPJ01000039.1 GCA_015065885.1 Oscillospiraceae bacterium
CAGAGCCGATTTTTTCATCGGCAAGGCAAAAACGCAGTAAATCCTTGCGGATTTACGAGTATTTTAACACAGCCGAGGGGAAAATCGGCCCGTTAAAATCGGGTTCGGATATGCCTCCTCTGCTTAACTGTTGTTTACGCGGGCGTGAGAACACCGTTTTCGTCCGCCGTGTACTTGCCCGCCGCGATCAACCCGTTGGTCTTCGCCGCGCTGATCGTGAAGGTCGCGTTCACACGGAGTGCCCCGTGATTGCCGTTGTTATAATAGAACTTACCGTCCACTTCCACAACACCCGTCGCATACGGCGCCAAGCCGTCCGCACCGTAGTATTTGCCGTCGCGGATCACGTTGTACATCATATGACCGTTTTCGTCGAAATAGTATCGACCGTTCTTTTTCTTCCCCGTGTTGTTCACGTTCACCACGATCTGCATTTTATTCTTCACGTAAGCACCGTGGTCTGCCACGTAGTAAAGTTCACCTTCATACTCGACCAACCCCGCATACGGGATACGGATGCCGTTCTCGTAGTAGTAGCCGTCGGTGTGGATACGCGTATCCTCCAGCATGCGGCCGTCGTCAAAGAAGGTGTACGCCCGTTTCTTCGGCAGCAGATCGTTCAGCTTACTGATGAAGTAACGCCCCGTAGTAACACTGCCGCCGTTGCCGCCGATGTAGTACTTCGCACCGTTCCATTCGATGAGACCGACGTACGCTTCGGACTTGCCCTGCGCATTGTAATACTGCCCTTCGTACACGCCGACGGCGGTGTTCATCTTGCCGTCGGGGAAGAAGTAGTAAATGCCCTTGGCGATTCCCGTGTCGTTCACGTTGCTGACGGCGTATCGACCCGTCTTCACCGCACCCGTCGAGGTGATAAAGTAGTAGGCGTCCTCCACCTGTACCAGCCCTGCGTTGCCGGTGCGCACGCCGTTATAGTAGTAATATCCGTCGCGGATCTCACCGAGGTTCAGCGGGACCAGCTTGGTATCGCCGCACGCCGTACAGGTGTACTTCTTCTCGCCGTTTTCAAACTCGGTCGGCGCGGTCAGCACCTCACCCGCATCCCAGGTATGACCCAAAGCGGGAACGATGTTCTGCTTCACGATCACGTTGCCGCATGCCGCACAGTGGCTGCCCGCCGTCAGGCCCGTTTCGGTGCAGGTCGGCGCCACCGCCGCATCGTCCGTGATATCGGTATGCGTGCCCACACGTTCTTCACCGCACAGATCACACGTCGTATCGCAGTCCGCCGTCCACTCGTGCTCGTTGAAGCACGGCATGTTGTAGCTCACGGTTACCGTGCCGGCGGTCAGTGCGCTGTTGTAGCTCTTGATGCTGACGTTGCCGAAATCGCCCGCCGTACCGACGAAGTACACCGCCGTAATGTTGGTGCATTGGTGGAAGGCGTGGGTGTCGATGACCGTCGTATTCTTCGTCAGATACACGGTGGTCAGTGCCGCAGGCTCGGTCGAGCCGCTCTTCGGGCGGAAGAGATGGGCGGGCACCGTTCCCACCGTCTTGCCGATATACACGGTAGTCAGTGCGGTACAGCCGCCGAAGACGGGATACGCGCCCTTCCCCTTGGCGGTAGCGTTGACCGCGTTCAGATACACCGTGTGAAGGGCGGTGCAATCCTTGAACGCGTTATTGCCGAACGATTCGATACTTTCGGGGATGACCACCGAGGTGATGTTCACACAACCGTTGAAGGCGCTGTCACCGATCGCCGTCACAGGGTAGCCGCCGATGGTGGCGGGAATGACCACGTCACCGCTGATGGCGGTATCCACGTCGGTGATGGTGATGGCACCGTCCGCAAAGGTGTAGGTATAGAAACGGCGGGCGCCGCACACGTTACAATCGTAGTCTGCGCCGTCGGTGTAGGTGTGGCCCAAAGCAGGGATCGTCTCGCCGCGTGCCACTACCGCATCACAGGAAGAGCAAATCGTGTCTCCCGTATAGCCGTCAGCAGAACAATTCGGATCCACCGCCCCCTTCAGTGTCGTTTGACGATGTACACAACTATAATGCCACGTGGCATCCCGAAGCGGGCTCCTTTTGTCATAGATAGAAATGGATTCGCGGTTCCGCTCATCACCGCCATAATGCACGTCCTTAAGCGCATTGCACCCGTAAAATGCGCCCCCTTGAATTTCTCTTACACTAAGGGGTAAGGTTACGGATGTAAGACCGCTACAACCATTAAACGCATCACCATAAATAACTTTCACTCCGTCCGGTATCGTAATCGACCGTAATCCGATACAACCGTAAAACGTATGATCGAGTATTCTCGTTACACACGCAGGTATCGTCACCGCCGTGAGACTTCTGCAATCGGAAAATGCGCCGCTTTCGAGATAGGTGCTATCGGGGATACTTATCGACCGAAGCGCCGTGCAACCGGCAAACGCATACATGCCGATATCTTCCACGCTGTTCGGTATGACAATCGACTCAAGGGCGGTGCACCCCGAAAACATAGACATACCGATATTTTTCACGCCATCGGATATCGTCACGTCCCGAAGAGCGGTACAACCCATAAACACCGCACTGTAATATCCCGACACACTGCCGGGGATCACCACCGAGGTGAGTGAGGTGCAACCGGAAAACGCACCTGTTTTAATCACTTCCACACCGTCGGGAATACTGACCGAAACGATCTTTGTACAATCCTTAAACGCATCACTGCCAATGCCTTTCACGAGATACCCATCCAACATCATCGGGATCACAACGTTGCCGCTGACGGACTCTTCCGCACCCGTAATGGTTGCCTCGCCGTCGTTTACTTCATATGTGTAATATCGTGTCTTACCGCACAAGTCGCAGATGCCGTCGTCGCCATACTCATGTTGACAAAGATAATGCCACGTCGCGTTGACAAGCGCCTCATTATCTCCACCCATTTCCACATTGACGCGATCGTCTTTCGTACCCATGTAATACACGTCCGTAAGCGAAGGGCATGCGCGGAAAGCACCGTAAACAATGTGTTCCATACTTGCCGGAATCACTACCGCCGTGAGCGCAGTGCATCCTGCGAACGCATAAGAGCCCACACTCGTTACACCATCGGGAATTCTCACCGACGTAAGTGCGGTACACTTCTTAAAAGCACCGTCCTGTATTCTTACGAGAGGTGTACTCCCCCAACCGGAAGGAATCGACAAGTTGCCGCTGAGCGCCGTATCTGCTTGTGTAATGATCGCCTTACCGTCGGTTATAGTGTAGGAAAAATATTTTTCCACATCATCCACGTACTGTGAATTTAATATCCTTACACCGGTAATGTACAATTTATCGACGCCTTCGTCCAGAATCCTCAGGCGCAGACGGGTGTCGCCGCCCGTTTGGTTGTTTTGAATGGCATCCACTTGTTTTGCAGTGAGGTGGTAATACACAACGCCTACCTTGCCAATCTCCAAATTCGCAAATTTCTTTTCCCCATGAGCACCGTCGGTCACCAGCAACACATCATCCGTGAGCGGAGTTTCGCTATCGATATAATACCCTATTGCATAGGTGATAGCCGTACCGTCGGGGACGTCATTTAAGAGGCTGCCGCCAAAATATAGTCCGTATCCCGGCTCGCTCACAGAAAAGCCGTATAATGCTCCTCCGGTATTTCCGACAAGATAGCCGGCGGGAATTTCGACATTACTTTCCTCTTCTTGAATGTAGCGCACCACGCTACGGTCACTCTTTTTTGTCTTGCCATCCTCAGCGCTGAAATTGAAATATCCAAACATCTCAACAGTTTCTTCAGCACTTGTCTGAACTATCGCCGCCGCACCGGCGGGAATCAGCGAAAGCAAGAGCACGGCAATAAGCAATACGGAAAGCATACGTTTCACGGCACTTCGTCTCCTTTGGAAATTCGAATGGGAAAACAATATGTAGTATCATAGCACAAACACAGCACACCGTCAAGAGCCGCACCGATTTTCCGTGTAAAACACACGGGCAAGCGACATTCGCTTGCCCGTGTGTTTTTACAGATACAATCGCAGATCATCCATCAGTTTCTGTTCCTCGGTGATAAGAGACGCCGCAAGGTCGGCCGCTTTGCCGTCGGCGTGCGGCAGACGGTTGATGTCTTCACTCAAGGTCTGAATGCCCATATTACACCCGTTGATGGTGAGTTTCGCCACTTGATGGTCGCGGTTGTCGCTGTCCATCAGCATCCGCATCTCGGTGGTGAGCCATACGCTCGCCCGCGCCATCAAATTCGGGTCTGCCGCCTCGGTGCCGTGGTCCCGCAACGCTTCCCCCACGTTTTTGCCGAGAGCGCGGTGCCGCTCGAGGGTCTCCTCCAGTCGTTTGCGCAATTTGTCGCTCTGGGCGTGGTCCAGCACCTGCTCAAACGAGTTGATGGCGGTAATGGTACCGCGGTGGCAACTTTGCAGCAATTCTACGGTGTCGTTCATATACATTCCTCCTAATAACGGTAGGGGCGTTCTGTGAACGCCCGCGGGTGTAACCGTAGTATACCCGCCTTATTCTCCCACATACACCCGTGCCGCCAAAACCGTGATATCGTCTTCGTGCCCGTCCTTCGCTTGTTGCAGACGGCGGGCGGCGGACGCCACCTTTTCCGCCAAATTCTGCATGCTGCCCTTTTCGGCGTCGTAGTCCCGCAGGATCTCCTCTGCGGCGGCAATGCTCTCACTCACCGCACCGTCGCTGAACAACAAGAGCACGTCGCCGCTTGCCAGTTGATCCTCACTGCGGGCAAAGGTGACCTCCCGCAAGATTCCGAGCGGCAGAGAGGACGGCTCCACCCGACTGACCCGCCCGCCGCTGAGCAAAAGTGACGTCGCCGCCCCCGCCTTTAAAAAGGACGTTTTACCCGTAAACGGGTCGATGACCGCAACGTCCAGTGTGGCAAGACTCTCACTGCCGCCTTTCACCATCAGCGCCGCGTTGACCATCCGCAGTACGCTGTCTGCACCGAAGCCTGCTTGCAGCAGGCGAGCGGTGAGTCCCGCCGTCATCGCGCCGTCCACCGCGGCACGGCCGCCGCACCCCATACCGTCGGAAAGCACCATCACGGTGCGCCCCTCGGCATCGGTGAACACCTCGGCGGCGTCACCGCACAGCCGTTCCCCCGAGCAGGTAAGTTGCGCTTGTCCCACCGCCACTTTGTAGCGCGGACGCTCACGCAGCAACACCCGCGCCGCCGTGCCCATACGAGTGATCTGCGGGGGTTGAAACACACGCCCGCACGCCTCGTTTAATTGCTGCCGCCACATCGCCTCGTCAATGGAAAAGGCAGTGTCCGACAGCATCATATCCACCGTCATACGCCGCCCCGCACCGACGGTACACAGCACTTCGGTGAGCGGCAGAGAAAAGCGGTCGCACACCTCCCGCACCCGTGCGCCCGCCACCTCGTCCACCGTCACGGCGTCGGCAAACACCGCCGACAGTTCCCCGAGCATCGACGCCATCGCGTAAAACTGGTCGCCCGCCACCGCCCGAATTTCCGAAAGGCGGCGAAAGGCGGTTTCCCGCATCACAAACCGACCGTACCCTTCGTTGATGCGGTCGGTGATGACCCCTGCCTGCGGACAGTCTTTGAGTGCCCCTTTCAGTTGTTCGCGGGAGATCTTCCCCTCTTCCCGCAGCACGGCAGTAAGCGCGTTAAAGGATGCCATGGTGTTATCAAACCCACTTTGCCAGCACGCGGCGTTGCGTGCGCAGCGGCGACAGATATCCTCCGACACTTCGCGGCAGAGGGTGCCGACGTCAGGCGCACTGATCGCCGCCATACGGCGGGAAACGGTATCCACCGTGCCCGCCACTTCGTTCATCGCGCGGGCGGCATAGTCCAGGCGCCACACGACCGAGCGACGCAACCCTTCCACCGCGGGCATTTCCCGCCCGCGCAGGAAAAATCCGTTGATACGGCGGTCGAGCGACGTGGGAAGAAGCAAAAACAGCACACTTCCCACCGCCGTTTCGTACACTGTGCGGGCAACGACGGCACCGTCCCCGCTCGCCATTACCACCAACGTGGAAGCAATCAAAAAGATACCCGACGCGGCAAAACGGTTGATGCGCGCCATCACCCCCGCCGCGAGGCCGCCGAAGGCGAGTGCGACCGCCACCGCCCCGTCTTCGGGAGAGGTGAGCCACAACGCCGTGCCGAGTGCCACCCCCGCGATACCGCCGCCCTGCTCCTTGCCGCTGCGGGCAAACAGCAACACCGCCACCGCCGCCAGCACCCGCCCGAGCGAGATGCCGCCCGGTGCGACGGTGACGAGGGACATCACCGCCACCGCCGCCACGGCACAGACCGCCACCTGTTCGGACGGTATCAACCCCTTTTCTGTCGTCTCGGCGTTGCACAGCAGGCGGTCCACCACCGCACACAGATGAGCAAACCCACCGGCGATTGCCCCTTCGCACACCAAGGCAGAGGCGGTATAGATGCTGATACCGCCTGCCGTTTGCACCGCGAGTCCCGCCGTCAGCGCGGCAACAAATCCCGCGATCGGCGGCATCAAGCGTGCGGCGGTCGGCCCTTTCAGACCGCTGAACGACCAACGTATTCCCGCTGCCACCGTGACCGCCGCCAAATACCGAAACAAAAAGAGTACGTCCCCGCCCAGCACGTACCCGACCGACACCGCGGCATAGGTGAGCAAAGCGCCCGCGCCGCCTGCCGACGCCGCCAGCCCCACACCGAACGGCGAGAGTCCGCCGTACACACTCACACGCGGGGTAAGTATCCCCATCACCGCCCAAAACAGCGCCACCGCGATCGAGCGCACCGCCGCCCCGTTTCCCGCAGGGGTCATTGCTTTTTCCTTCAACGTTTCCACTTCCCTTTGGACTTTTTTCTTTCATTATACGAAAGGGCAGGTACCTTTTTTGTCGCAACGGGAAGACGGGATAAATTTTGTTCTGTATCCTTTCGCCCGCGCATAGAATGGAGGGAAGGAAAACTGCGAAAGGGATGGATAAAACTATGACTCACTATCATCCGGAAGGGCATTTGATCGCCACCGCCAAAAACCGCGCCGCACTCGCTTCGGCGGCGACGTTGCGGGAGGCGATGCTCACGGGCACCGTGTTGGAGGCACGTGCCCTGCGCTGTGACGCCGACCATAATCTGTTCGTGGAACTCCCCTGCGGCGAGGGGATCATCCCCTATACCGAAGGGGCGGTGGGTATTGCCGAAGGTACCACCCGCGATATCGCGCTCATCTCCCGCGTGAGCAAACCCGTCTGTTTCACGGTGCAGGCAGTAGAGGAAACGGAGGGTGCGGTGCGAGCGGTACTCTCCCGCCGTGCGGCGCAGGAAAAATGTCGGCGGGAGTATCTCTCCCGTCTTACGGTGGGGGATATCCTCCCTGCCCGTGTCACCCGTCTTGAATCCTTCGGCGCGTTTTGCGATATCGGGTGCGGTCTGCCCGCCTTAATGCCCATCGCGGGGATCTCGGTCAGCCGCATCCCCCACCCTGCCGACCGTTTCTCTGTAGGCGACAACATCTTTGCCGTGGTCACTTCGCTGGAAGGCGGGCGTGTATGCCTCTCAGGGCGCGAACTGCTCGGCACGTGGGAGGAAAACGCCGCCCTGTTCCGCGCCGGCGAAACGGTGGCGGGCATCGTGCGGTCGGTGGAGCCGTACGGCATCTTCGTGGAACTCACCCCCAACCTCGCGGGACTGGCGGAATGGCGAGAAGGGGTTCGTTCGGGTCAGCGGACGGGGGTGTACATAAAAAGCATCCTGCCCGCCCGTATGAAGTTGAAACTCGTCATCATCGACACGCAGGACAATATGCCCGCTTCCCCGCCGAAACTGCACTATTTTCTCACCGAAGGGCATCTCAACTACTGGCGCTATTCCCCTGCCGACTGCGAAAAACGGGTGGAAACGGTGTTCGAATAAGCCTTGACAAACCGCAATTCAGTGTTACAATTAAAGGAGAATATATTGTAGGGGGATTGTGTATGAAGACCGTCATGACCACCGCTGTGTTTGGGTACGACCGCCCGTATGACGAAAATATTCGCCGTCTTGCCGCCGCCGGATTCGACGGCATCGACTTGTGCATCGGCAATCAAAGTCCGTTCTACGGCGCAGAATGGGAAGGTTACGCGAAACTGTTGCGCGATACTGCCGCCGAAGTGGGGGTCGCCTGCACCCATTCGCATCTGCCGGACATCCACGTACTGTCGCCCGAAATTTTTGCCAACGCCTTTCGCGGGCTTGCCGCCACGGGTGTCAACAGCACGGTCATTCACCCCATCTGGATGCAGAACGAGCAGGTGATCCACGACGAAGACGAGTTTTTCTCCATCAATCTGCCGCTGTATAAAGCGTTGCTTCCCGCGGCGGAAACATACGGCATCAAGATCTTGTGCGAAAACCTCTTGTGGGGGCCTTCGCTCGACCCCGTCGTGATGTCGAAGTTGCAGGATGAACTGAATTCCCCCTTCTTCGGCTGGTGTTTCGATGTGGGGCACGCGAACGTGTTCGACATCACCGCCGCCGACCTGATCGGTCTGAACGCCCCCTCGTCTTTGCACATTCACGATAACAACGGCGGCAAGGAGGGCGACCGTGAGCGCCGCCACGCCAGTATGTATACCGACCTGCATCTGCTCCCCTACGAGGGCAAGATCAACTGGATGGCGTTTGCTAAAGCCCTGCACGACATCGGCTATCAAGGCGATTTCGTGCTGGAGGCCACCAATTCCGACAAGATCGAAGACGTAGACGCCCGCATGAAGGCGTTGTACGACACGGCGTTGCGTATCCGCGCAATGATCCCGACGGAGTAACACAAAACCAACCCCAAACCGCTTTGCCGTTTGGGGTTGGTTTTTACTTTTTTATCTACGAAGTGCGCCAAGGCTCCCTTGTGTAAAGGGAGCTGTCAGCGAAGCTGACTGAGGGATTGTTTTATCGCCATATCAATGTAATCGCATACACCGCGAAAGTTTTGATTCACTTCATTATTAGGAATACGAATAACCCGCAAACCGTAACCTTCAAGAAATGCGGTGCGCTCTGTATCTTTTTCAATATTGTGACCCTCATAGTGCTGTGAGCCATCCAGTTCTATCACCAACTTGGCTGCGGCACTATAAAAGTCTGCAATATATTTCCCCAGCACTTTCTGTCTTGAAAAGCGAACCGGATGAACTCGTAAAAAGTCATACCAAAGATGGCGCTCTTCGCCGGTCATTTCTTTTCGCAACTGCTTTGCCAGCGGAACCAACCGCTTATTGTGCTTATACTGCACGACAATCCCTCCGTCGCGGCTTCGCCGCGCCACCTCCCTTTACACAAGGGAGGCTAATATGCTGCATCGTCTCCAAGCGTAAAATCCCATAATTTTCACTCGATCGGCTCCACCGTCAGTGCGGTGATATCCGCTTTGCCGTCGCACCAACGCAGTTCCACCGTGTTGGTGCATCCCGCTTTCAACGGCACAGTGAAGCGCGCCGTTTCGTCGGGCAGCAGGTTGATGTACGACCAATCCACGGCGTTCACCACCAACCGCACGCGGGTGTGCGCCCGCTCGCCGTGGGCGATATGCAACTGTGCGCGCCCACCGAAGCCTTCGACTTTGGTATAGCGCACGCCGTGTTCCTCGCAAAGCGGTGCCGTGTAGGTCTTGGTGCGGGCATCCCGCACGGGCGGCGCATCCACCGCCGCACAGGGCGTTGCGGTCTGCTCCACCAAGCGGATGTCGCCGTTTCCCTCAAAGAACAACTCGTCCACGCACACCGAGCGCAGGTTACCGCGCCCCGAAATGGAACAGTTGTGATAAAACGCATACCAATGCCCTTTGTATTCCACCACCGAGCCGTGGGAGGTATCGCACCCCGTGGGGGCGAGATAGATGCCCTTGTAATCCCACGGGCCGAGGGGGCTTTGCGATGTCGCGTAGCACAGGCGGTTGTTCCCTTCGAGATTGTCGGAATAGGTCATATAGTAGATACCGTTCCGCTTAAACACCCACGCCGCTTCGTGAAAGTCGTGCAATCCTTCCATTTCGTACACGTCGCCGTCCACCGTCAGCATATCCTCCTGCAAACGGCAACCACGGGGCATCGCGCCGCCGCCGAAATAGAAATAGGTCACGCCGTCGTCGTCGGTAAAAATACACGGGTCGATCATACACCAGCCGCCGACCTTCGCACCGTCCGCCATTTTCACATAGCCGATGTCGCGAAAATCTTTGTGCGGGTGGTCACTCACCGCCACGCCGAACACCCAGCTGTCGTTCCAGTGGCTGTCGGTCGGGTGGGGATAATAGAAATAATACTTGCCGTTTTTAAACCCGCAATCGGGCGCCCACATAAAGCCGCCCTCGGGACGTCCCCACGGCACGTCGTCCGAACGCAGGATCTCACCTTCGTCACGGAAATGCACCATATCCACGGTGGAGAAAATGTGATAGCGGTCCATACGGTCGCACCCCGCGGGCGGATCCATATCGTGCGAAGCGTAAATATACAGCACGCCGTCCTGCCCCACCACCGCCGACGGATCGGCAGTATAGATGGTCGAAATAATGGGTTTCGCAATCTTGGTCGGTCTGGTCAGGTCCATGATCACCACTCCTTTTTTTCACTATACCACAACCTTCCCCCAAAAAGCAACAGCAAAATGTTCGTTTCGGGAACATCCAACCTCCCGAAGTTCAACAAAAGTTGAACTTCAATTGACCGCAAGTTGACGTTGGTCGTGTAATTTGTTTATATTTTCTCTTACTTGACACAGGCGACGATACCGCCTACAATAGAAACAGCATTTCGGTGTAAAGGAAGGATACTATGCTTAAGATATTGATCGCCGAGGACGACCGTGAGTTGCGCCGACTGTTTGCTCATGTTCTGCTCAAAAACGGTTACACCGTAAAAGAGGTCGGCAACGGAAAAGACGCACTCGACGCACTCGATGCCGAATATTTTGATCTCATCATTTCTGACATTATGATGCCGAAGGTGGACGGTTACGAGCTCGTACGTCTGCTTCGCGAGGCCGGAAATACCACCCCCGTTCTGATGATAACCGCCAAAGATGCCTTTGACGATATGCGGCAGGGCTTTGTTTCCGGAACGGACGACTATATGGTCAAGCCTATTAACGTGAATGAAATGGTGTTGCGTGTGCAAGCGCTCCTGCGGCGAGCACAAATGATCAACGAACGCAAGCAGACGATCGGCGGTACCGTGCTTGAATGCGATACCTTTACCGTCACTGCCGACGGTGCCAGCACCGTCTTACCGCAAAAAGAATTCATGCTGCTATACAAGCTGACCTCCTATCCCGGTCGCATCTTCACTCGTCAACAACTCATGGACGACATCTGGGGCTACGATTCCGACAGCGACACGCACACCGTAGACGTGCATATCGGCAGATTACGCGATCGCTTTAAAGAAAACCGCGACTTCAAGATCGTCACAATGCGCGGCGTAGGATACAAGGTGGTGAAACTTTGAAAGAAAGAGAGCGCTTTTTAAAAATACGCGGTCAAAAAATACGGTTCAGTCTGCGCACCCGCCTGACCTTGCTTATCGGTACCGTACTGCTGTGCAGTATTGCCATCGCACTCGGACTTACGAAATTGTTGGAATGGTTGATTCCCTCCGTGTCCATCGTGCCGCAATGGATCCAACTCAACGTTTTCAGCCTTGTCGTGGCTACGGCAGCCACGCAGTACCTTTCCAAAATTTTTTTCGATCCCATCAAGGCTTTGAACAACGGCATGCAAAAAGTGGCTGACGGCGATTTTTCGGTTCGCCTTGAAACCAACGCTACCTCTTTGGAGATACAAGAGATGTTTGCCGGTTTTAATATGATGGTAAAGGAGCTGAGTTCCACCGAAATCCTGCAAACGGATTTTGTCTCTGCGGTCTCCCACGAATTCAAAACACCCATCAACGCCATTGAAGGCTATACCACTCTATTGCAAAGTACCGACAATATCGATGAAGTGGAAAATGAATATATCGAAAAAATACTGTTCAACACCAAGCGTCTGTCCTCCTTGGTAAGTCACATCCTTTTGCTTTCCAAGCTGGAAAATCAAACCATCCAAACCAATCGTGAAACATACCGTCTTGACGAACAGTTGCGGGAAGCCATCTTAGCGCTGGAATCCGCATGGGGCCCGAAAGAAATGGAATTCGACGTAGATCTGGAAACGATCACGTATTCGGGTAACAAAACGCTGCTGTATCACGTGTGGAGCAATCTGCTCAGCAATGCGATCAAATTCAGCCCCGACGGCAGTACCATCACCTTGCGTCTGAAAACAGCACCGCACGGAATCGTTTTTTCGGTGGAGGACCAAGGGATCGGTCTCAGCGAGGAGGCGCAAAAGCATCTGTTTGACAAATTTTATCAGGCAGACACCTCACACAAGAGCGACGGCAATGGCTTGGGATTGGCGCTGGTGAAAAAGATCGTGACTTTGTGCGGCGGTACGGTATCCGCCGAAAACCGTGCAGAAGGCGGATGCCGATTCACTGTGATGTTACACACCGACATAGGATATACACAGACTGTCGCATAACGCGACAGTCTGTTTCTTTTTTCAACATTTGTTGACGTTCAGTTGACGTTTCGTTGCAAAAACCGTTCTATACTGCACGTTGGCGGCCGGCGCCGACCTTGCACCTCTAAGGAGGCCTTTCGTATGTCGTTCTTCCTGTGTGTCGTATACCTTTCCGTTCTCGGTATTCTTTCCTTTTTCGTGGGGAGACTGCTGCCGAAACGATGGTTTCATGCCGATGCGTTTCCTTTTCGTGCCTTCTCTTGGGAGCAAGACGGACGCATCTACAAAAAACTTTTCGTACACAAGTGGCAAAACAAAGTACCGGACATGAGTCGGATCCTTCCTCATATGATGCCCCCGAAGAATCTGTCGGGCAATTATCGGTGCCGTTTGCCGCGTATGTTGCAGGAAACCTGCGTGGCGGAATGTATTCACGTGCTGAACTGTATCGTCGGTCTGTATTGTTTGAAAATACTGCCCGGAATCGGCGGTATGATCATCACTTTTCTCTATATCGTACTTTTCAATTTGCCGTATATCCTGATACAGCGGTATAACCGACCGCGGCTCCAACGCTTGGCAGACCGATCGTCACAAGCGAAAAATACCGAAGAAGGAGCGTGTTTGCATGCGCGTGCTACTACTCAGTTGCAATACCGGTGAAGGACACAATTCCTGCGCTAAAGCAATAAAAGAATACTTTGAAGCGCAGGGAGACCGTTGCACGATCCGCGACGGTTTGGCGTTTGTCTCCGACAAATTTGCACGGTTTATCTCGTGGGGGCATTCCTGCATGTACCGCCATCTCCCCTGGCTCTTCAAATGGGGTTACGGCTGTGCCGAAAAACACCCGACCGTATTTCAAAAGGGTTCCCCCGCTTACCGCTTTTTGGCACGCGGGACCGAACGGCTGTATCATTATCTGCACGAGGAAGACTATGATGCGATCATTTGCACCCACGTTTTCACCGCTTTGATGCTCACCGCCGTATTGCATACGCACACACTGCGGGCGACGACCTTCTTCGTATGCACCGACTATACCTGCAGTCCCGGCGCCAAAGAGAGCGAGTTAAACCTCTATTTTATTCCCGATGCCACTCTCTCCGCAGAATTTGATTCTCCCAACATCCCCCGCGACAAACAGATACCGTGCGGTATACCGATACGTCAGATATTCTATACCGCTTGCGATGCTCAGACCGCCAAAAAAGCCGTCGGCGTCTCTCCCGCTCACCGCCACCTGTTGCTGATGTGCGGGAGCATGGGATGCGGTCCGATAAAAAAGCTGTTGCGCTTGCTATCCGCACAACTGCCTTCGGATTGGGAGCTCTCCGTAGTATGCGGGAATAATAAAAAACTTGAAAAACAGCTTGCCGCAACCTACCGAGAACATTCCAACATTCATATTCACGGTTATGTCGAAAACATGGCCTTGATGATGGAGAGCGCTGATCTGTACTTAACTAAACCCGGCGGGATCAGTGTAACCGAAGCGGCGATGAAACAGTTGCCCATGGTACTCATTGATGCTGTAGCGGGTTGCGAGGAATACAACCGTCTGTATTACGTTCGTTGCGGCGGTGCCGAAACGGCGGGCGGTGCGAAGGAACTCGCGGCACTCTGCTTACAACTTATGCAGCGGGAAGACCACCGTCTCCGTATACAAAAGCATCTGGCCGAGTTGAAGATCGGCAATGCTGCCGCTGATATATACGATTGCGTAAAAAAACGCTTGGAGGAGACCGATGACACCGATAAAACTGCCACCGCCGATTGCAGACTACCGCAAGCTGCGCTTTAATAACATCACAAGTGACGAGTTTCGGCACGTCTTATTGCTGCTCTACTGGCCACTCTACGGGTTGCTGTTTATGTTTGCCGAGCGTTTTTACACGGCTCCTGCATATTTTGCCGTGTACTGTCCGTTGGACGACAAGATCCCCTTTTGCGAACTGTTCGTCGTTCCGTATCTTTTCTGGTTTTTGTATTTGATCGGCATGCACGTCTACACCCTTCTGTATGATATCGAAGCCTTTAAAAAGATGATGAAGTTCATCATCTTTACCTACTCGGTCACGATTGTCATCTATTTTCTCTTCCCGACCTGTCAGGAACTGCGTCCCGTACAATTTGAAAGAGACAACTTCCTGACGCGATTTATGGAGGGTTTCTACCGCTTTGACACCAACACCAACGTGTGTCCTTCCATTCACGTGATCGGCACGTTGGCCGTACTCTTTACCGCCTTGCACTGCCGTTCCCTTCAACGTATCGGTCAGAAAACAGCGTTTATTCTCGCCGCCGTATTGATCTGTGCTTCAACCGTGTTTTTAAAGCAGCATTCCGTTTTGGATGTGCTGGCGGCTTTGCTTTTGTGTCTTATCGGTTATTTTGTTTGCTTCCAATCGCAGCAGAAACGCTGCAAACGGTGAGAGGAGAGCTTTTATGGCTACGTTATACATTCTCTGTAACCACACAGCGGGGGACGGGGTCTCTCTTGAAAATGCCACCGTTCCGAAAGCCGTCATCTACGATCGGGTGAAACGTCTTGACATCCGACAGATCTCAAATCATCGCGTATTCCTCAGGGGACTGGAGAAGGAGGATTCCATCCTCCTCGTCGGCGGAGACGGCACGTTAAACCGCTTTGTCAACGATATCCAAGGCATCGATCTTCCTTGTGATATCTTCTATTTCCCCGGCGGTACAGGAAACGATTTTGCCCGTGATCTCGGCTGTGTACACACCACCGTTCCCTTTCCTGTAAACCGGCACCTACAGCACGCACCGCAGGTCACCGTTAAGAATAAAACGTACCGCTTTCTCAACGGCGTCGGCTACGGCATCGACGGGTATTGCTGTGCGACAGGCGATGAATTAAGGACACGCTCAAAGAAAAAGGTCAACTATGCCGCTATTGCGATAAAAGGGTTGTTGTTCCACTATCGCCCTACCAACGCCACGGTAACCGTGGACGGGAAGACCTACACCTACCGTAACGTCTGGTTGGCTCCCACGATGAACGGAAGATTCTACGGCGGCGGCATGATGCCCACACCGTCACAAAAGCGGAATACGGGCATCTTGTCCGTTATGGTATTCCACGACTGCGGAAAATGGAGAACTCTTTGCCTTTTCCCGTCGCTCTTTAAAGGGAAACATATTCGCCACACCAAACAGGTAGATATTTTGACCGGGCGCTGCATCTCCGTCTCATTTGACCGTCCCGTCGCCTTACAGATCGACGGGGAAACTCTTCGCAATGTCTCCTCATATACCGCCGTTGCCTCCGTTCCGTCAAACGCGGCAGTAGGGTGAGCATTCAAAACGCACGACATTTTGAAAAGGAGTGTACTGTATTGAAAAAGTCTACGAAGCGCTTTTTGATCGGCGTAGGAGCAGCGACCGCGGGCGCAGCGGTGATCGGCACCGTACAACACGTAACGACCAAGTATTTGATGAAACTGGCCATAGACCGACAAGGACCGAAGAGTGCCGAGAGAGATAAGGAAAAAATGATGGCGTCCGATGCGGTATCTCAAGCCGTCACCGCCGTTATGGATGCCGCACAAACACTGGAGACTCGCCCGCACGAGCGGGTTGAGATCACCGCGCAAGACGGCACCCCGCTGATCGGTCACTGGTACGCCCCCGAAAACCCAAAAAGAATTTTGATCGCCATGCACGGCTGGCGTTCCTCCTGGTCACAGGATTTCGGCATGATCGCCCCGTTTTGGTTGGAAAGCGGTTGCGCCGTTCTGTTTGCGGAACAGCGCGGACAGGGAAACAGCGGCGGCGAGTATATGGGCTTCGGTCTGTTGGAACGCTTTGACTGTTTGGATTGGATCGGTTGGGTAAATGAGCGTACCGAACAGAAACTCCCGCTCTATTTAGGCGGCATATCCATGGGAGCGTCCACCGTTTTGATGACTGCGGGCTTCGACTTACCCGAAAACGTACGCGGAATTATCGCTGACTGCGGATTTACCTCTCCCCGTGCAATTTGGAAACACGTGGTCGAAAACCGTTTCCACCTGCCCTATGGTCTGTACAGCCGTGCCGCAAACGATATTTGCAAACGACGTATTCAGGTGCCGTCCGATGCCTATTCCACCGTTGAAGCGTTGCGTTCCTGCGCCGTTCCCGTTCTGCTCATTCACGGTACGGACGACCGCTTTGTGCCCGTGGAGATGACCTATGAAAATTACAAGGCCTGTTCCTCCGAAAAGCAACTGTTCATCGTCCCCGGTGCCGAACACGGTACCTCCTATCTCGTTGATACGGCAGGGTACGAAACGGCAGTCCGAAGTTTTTGGAACAGTTACGATCAGCCAAATACCTTATAAATACAAAAAACACGCGTACCGAAACGGTACGCGTGTTTGATTTTGTACGATACAGAATCAGCGCTTGCTGAACTGCGGTGCGCGACGGGCACCCTTCAAGCCGTACTTCTTGCGCTCCTTCATACGCGGATCGCGCGTGAGGAAGCCCGCCTTCTTCAGAGCGGGGCGCAGGTTTTCGCTGTCATACTGCAGCAGCGCACGGGCGATACCGTGGCGGATAGCACCCGCCTGACCGGTCACGCCGCCGCCGGCGACGCGGCACTCGACGTCGAACTTCTCGTCGTTGCCGGTGAGAGCCAGAGGCTGACGGACGATGAGCTTCAAGGTCTCCAGACCGAAGTAATCGTTGATATCACGATCGTTCACGGTAACTTTACCGGTACCGGCGTACAGACGCACGCGGGCAACCGACTTCTTTCTTCTACCGGTGCCGTAAAAATACGGACGAGCATTGTAATCCATTGTGACAGCCTCCTTCCTTAGATCTCGTACGCTTCGGGCTTCTGCGCGGCATGATTGTGCTCATTGCCGGCGTAGACGCGCAAACGCGTGCGGGCCTCACGGCCGATGGTGGTGTTCGGGATCATGCCGTTCACGGCAAGTTCCATCGCCTTTTCGGGGCGCTGTGCCATCAGAGTGGAATACTTGGTAGCCTTCAGGCCGCCGATCCAACCCGTGTGACGGTACCAGACTTTCTTTTCGGCCTTGTTGCCGGTCAGAACAGCCTTCGCGCAGTTGATGATGATCACGTGATCACCGCAATCCACGTGGGGAGTAAAGGTGGGCTTGTGCTTACCGCGCAGCAACACGGCAGCTTCCACCGCCACGCGACCCAGCGGCTTGCCGGCTGCATCGATAACGTACCATTTACGCTCGACCTGGCCGGCCTTTTCCATGTAAGTGGACATGGGGAATTCCTCCTTAAATTTCGATATTCGGCGGGCGTGCCCGCCCACAATGCTGTATGATAATACCACAACTTTGACGGCTTGTCAACCGCATTTACGCCTGTTTTTACCGATTTTTCTTAAAAATTTTTTAGTTTTATTGATTTGTTCAATATATCAAACGAAATCATTTAATTTCTCTTGTTTTCTCTTGTTTTCTCATTTTTTCAAACTCGCCGTTTCATTTTTAGGGTTTGTTACGAAAATATGTCCAAAAGGTTACAGTTCTGTTGTTGTTTTCGGTTGTTTTTGGGGGTATAATGGAGATGACAAACAGACAAGGAGGGCGTTTTTATGGCGAAAAAACGGCAAAACCGTCGCAGTGGGCTGGCATTTTTGCTCACCTTTTTGGTGGCGCTCGTACTGTTTGGCGGCTTGACCGCGTGGGTGCTGGTCGATCTGTTAAAACCGCAAGACGCCCCCTCGCCCACCGCGCCCACCACGACTGCACCGTCCGTGACGGCGCAAAAGGATCTGCGTATGTTGCTCATCACCGAAGACGGCGGCGAAGCGCAGGGGTTTGTCGCCGTTTCGGTCGAACCGCAGATGGGGCGGGTGCGTGTGGTGCCCGTTCCGCGGGAATCGGTGGTCACGGTAGGCACCGCGCAGGTGCGCTTGTTCGAACGGTACCAAAGTGCCGACCTCGGCACCGTCACAGCAGACGTGGGAGCGCTTTTACAGTGGGATATCTCCCATTATGCCGTGATCTCCTACCACGCGCTCACCCAATTTATCACCTACCTGAACGAAGGCGTGATCTACACGCTGACCGAAAATATTTCCTATCAAAACACGGCGGGCAGCACCGTCAACATGGCGGCAGGAGCGCGCACTTTGAGTGCCACGCAGGTGCCCGACGTACTGCGCTACAACGCGTGGCACGGCGGACGGCGGGCACGCGCCAACATACAGGGCGATATCGTGGCGGCACTGTTCGACCAATACTTTACCGCCGCACGGCTGGCCGGCAAAGACGGCGATTTCAGAAAGTTTATCTCCCTCACCCGCTCGAACATTATGACCTCGGATTACGTGAACGCCGCCGACACTCTGCTTGCAGTCGCACGCCGCAACAGTTTTGATATCAGCACGGTGACTCCGCCGAAGGGAGAGTTCATCGGCGTGGGGGACGCCATGCGGTTCGAAATAGCCGAAAAGCCGCTTGGGTAACGCGCGAATTTTGGCATTCGTTCCCATAGCCATCCGTCGAAAATTGTGATATTATATATGTATGTTTTAAAAGGAGGGAACAGCCATGATTCGGCGTACCGCAGCGGCGTTGCTCATCACCGCATTGCTTTGCACACTGGGCGGCTGCTTCTTTCTCCCCTCTGTCACTCCACCCGATACCGATAACGACACGCCGGACTACACGGCGTATATCGACGAATACCGCGACCGCCGCTGCTATCGGGTGCTCTCTTCGCATCTGCAATCGCTATACAACGCACTGTATACGGCCGTGACGGAATGCAACACCGACACCGTGTTCTCCGTTCAATCGGAAGACGGGCAAATGCAGGAACACACGGGGATAAAAGTGGCTCTGCCCTCTCCGCTCACCAACGCCGAGGATGCACAAACGCTGTTTTATGCATTCACCACCGACAACCCGCAGTTTTTCTTTTTGGGAAACACCTACAGTTACGAAGGCTACCGCGTGGACGGTACGGATTATTACGACACCTTTTGTCTGACCTTTTTGATGGATACCGCCGCCCGTGAAGAAGCCGCACATCGGTTGGAAGATGCCGTGACGGACGTGCTGGCCACCGTTCCCGAGAACGCGGACGATTACACGACCGAGCGAATCCTGCACGACGCGCTCACCGCACGGGTCAGCTACGACCGCGAGGTGGCCGAAGGCACCGTTTCGGCTGCACAGCGCCCACACGCCTTCTCGGCATACGGTGCGCTGGTGGACGGGCAAGCGGTGTGCGAGGGGTACGCCCGCGCGATGCAGTTGCTGCTGCAACGCGCCGCCATCCCCTGCACGCTGGTAAGCGGCACGGCGGACGGCACGGCGCATATGTGGAACACGGTGGAGATCGACGGGCGCAATTATCATTTGGACCCCACGTGGAACGACGCGGACGACAAACTGCAACACACCTTCTTCAACCTCACCACCGAGGAGATCGCACGCACCCATACCGTCGGAGAGGATAACCTCGGGGTGGACACCTGCACCGCCACCGAAGCGAATTTTTACACCGTCGAAGGGTGGCAACTTACCACCTTCGACCGCTCGCTGATCGCAGAGGCGGTGGCAAAGCAGGTGGCAAACGGAGCGGACATGGTGGAGTTGCGCTTCACCGCCGACACCTTCGCGACCGCCCAACTCTTTATTGCCAACAGTCGCCGCCTTCGGCAGTACACCGACCCGTTTTTGGCAGGCGAGAGCCTTTGGGACTACTCCTATCGGGTGAATGAGGACTATCATACGATCGCTTTGTATAAAGAAATTTAATTTGTTTGATTTTTCTACTTGACAAAGGGTTTTGAGTATGGTATTATTAGGAACGCTGTGAAGCACTCGGACACACGCGGGTGTAGTTCAATGGTAGAACCCCAGCCTTCCAAGCTGGTCGCGTGGGTTCGATTCCCATCACCCGCTCCACACGCACGTGATATGCGCCTGTAGCTCAGCTGGATAGAGCATCTGCCTTCTAAGCAGAGGGTCAGGGGTTCGAGTCCCTTCAGGCGCGCCAAATATATGGTGGGTATAGCGTAGTTGGTTAACGCGCCAGTTTGTGGCACTGGAGACCATCGGTTCGAGTCCGATTATCCACCCCATTTGAATGAGGATGCCGCTTCGGTATCCTCATTCCACAAATACTCCCTTTTAAAAAGTTCATATATACTGGGGTGTAGTCTAGCGGTAGGACACGTGACTTTGACTCACGCCGTGATGGTTCGACTCCATCCATCCCAGCCAGCAAAAAAGCATCGCCTCTCGGCGGTGCTTTTTTGCTGATTGGGGTGGGTGGTTGAGAAGCATCACAGCAATTCCTCGTTTTCGTGCCCGTCCCACTCACGTGTCGCTATCTCTTCTGTAACCGCCAACACATTTTGCCGTGTTTTTTCGAGCACGAAACGGCGGTTGTTTAGACCGCCGAGAGGAATTGCACGGACTTCGCCGCAGGCGAACGTCCGATGGTTACGACTCCATCACTCCGTCCCGCCTCGATGGCGGGCGGAGTGATCTTTTATACCTCACACCTTTGGGTGGTTGAG
>SVPJ01000040.1 GCA_015065885.1 Oscillospiraceae bacterium
TGTTCGCTTTGGTGAACGGCACCGTGCGTTTCGAGCGCGTGGGCAAGGATCGCAAGCGCGTGAGCGTGTACGCGGTCGAGCAGTAAGGCTCAAAACGGGAGTGCAGCAACGGCGGCACTCCCGTTTTACGTTTTGTATTTGAGTCAATAACCAAAACTGAGCGCATCTAAGGCTCCCTTGTGTAAAGGGAGCTGTCGGCGTAGCCGACGGAGGGATTGTTTTTTAGTACACAACCCCTCCGTCGCGGCGCGCCGCGCCACCTCCCCTTACACAGGGGAGGCAGGGTGCTCTGTACGAAAGAAGGGATTTCTATGTTTATCGATAAGGCGATCATTCAGGTGCGCGCGGGTAACGGCGGCAACGGTGCGGTGTCCTTCCACCGCGAAAAGTACGTGGCGTCGGGCGGGCCCGACGGCGGCGACGGCGGGCGCGGCGGCAACATCGTGTTTTTGGCGGAGGACAACTGCAACACCTTGTCGGATTTTCGCTATAAGCGCAAATATGCGGCGGAACACGGTCAAAACGGCGGCGCGAAGCGCTGCTTCGGCAAAGCGGGCGCCGATTTGGTCATCAAAGTGCCGCGCGGCACGCTGATCTATGATAACGCGACAGGTCGCCTGATGGCGGATATGTCGGGGGACGAGCCGTTCATCGCCGCGCGCGGCGGCAGAGGCGGCTGGGGCAACGCGCATTTTGCCACCCCCACCCGTCAGACCCCGCGGTTTGCGAAACCCGGCATCCCCGGTGAAGCACCCGAACTGCGTCTGGAACTCAAACTGCTCGCAGACGTCGGCCTGGTCGGTTTCCCGAACGTGGGTAAATCCACCCTTGTCTCGGTGGTGAGCGAAGCCAAGCCCGCCATCGCGGACTACCATTTCACGACGCTGTCGCCCGTGTTGGGCGTGGTCCGCGTAGCGGAGGGTGTGTCCTTCGTGATGGCGGATATTCCCGGTATCATTGAGGGCGCATCCGAGGGGGTAGGTTTAGGCCACGATTTCCTGCGCCACGTCGAGCGTTGTCGCTTGCTGGTACACGTGGTGGACGTGGCGGGCAGTGAAGGGCGCGATCCGCTGGAAGATTTCGACGTTATCAACCGCGAATTGCAGGAGTTTAACCCCGACCTTGCCGCCCGCCCCATGATTGTGGCGGGCAACAAGTGCGACTTGGTGGACGATGCCGCCGTGGAGGCGTTTGCCGCCGAGATGGAAAAACGCGGTTACCGCTTCTTCCCGATGATGGCGGCGATCGCCCACGGTACGGAAGAGCTTGTCAAAGCGTGTGCGGAGCAGTTGCAGACCCTGCCGCCCATTCGGGAATTCGAGCCGGAAGTCCCCGTGGTGACGTTGGAGGAGAGCGGCCGCAAACCCGTTATCACGGTGGAGGACGACGTCTACTTTGTGGAAGCGGATTGGTTGCTGCCCGTTTTGCGTACGGTGGATATCGACGATTACGAAAGTTTGCAATATTTCCAGCGCTTGCTGCAGACGTCGGGTGTCATTGACGCCCTGCGTGAAGCGGGCGTGCAGGAGGGCGACACCGTCAGCCTTTACGACTTCGACTTCGAGTTCGTAAACTAATGGGGGTGGGTTTTTGGAAACCTTTCGTTTGTTGAGCGACGGGGTCACTCCGTCCTCGCTCAGTCCCTTGACTCTTGCGTTCGTGGGGGATGGGGTGTACGGACTGATGGTGCGCGAACATTTGGCGTGTGAAGCCAATCGTCCCGTCGGCACGTTGCACAAAGCGTCGGTCGATCTGGTGCGGGCGGAGGCACAATCCGCCGCGATGGAGCGGCTGTTGCCCCTGCTTTCGGAAGCGGAGGAGGCGGTGTTTCGCCGCGGGCGTAACGCCCACACCTCCCGAAACTCGCCCGAATATCACCGCGCCACCGGTCTGGAAGCCTTGTTCGGGTATCTGTATCTGGACGGTCAGCGCGACCGTTTGCGCGAACTGTTCCGCGAAGCGATGGCCGCATTGGAAGAATAAAAAGACCCGCCGTACCGTACGGCGGGTCTTTTTATTCTTCGGGAGCGGTCAGTTTTTTATACACCGCATACAGCTCTTTGCGCGAGGACACGCCGAGTTTGCCGTAGAGGTTGCGGTTGTGGAATTTCAATGTGTTTTCCGCAATGCACAGGGAGGCAAGGATCTCCTCGGTGGTCATACGCGTCAAATGCGCTTCAAAGATGGCTTTTTCGGTCGGCGTCAGTCGCCCGACCCCTTCCAAAAACAAGCGCAGACACGGGTCGTCCACTTGCTCGGGTGACGGCAGCGGCACGCGCTTTTGCGGCGGGACGTCTTGCCCGACCGGTGCGGTGAGCCGCTGATGTTCGGCGAGAACAAGATGGAGCCCCAGTAAAAACAATTCGCTGATGATGTAGGAGACCGAAAGGAACTCAAAGGAATTGTCCATCAACTGCTCGGCACCCCACACCGCAAGGTTAATGAATACCGCCAGCGTCAGCACCACGGCGTGGGCGGCAGTGCCCATCACCTTTTTGGTGACGGCGTGCAGAACGAGCGTCACCATGGCGGCGAAATACGCAAGCAGATACAGCGGGTAGACGAGATGCAACGGCCCGTAGACCTTCTGCAACACGGCGGTGCCGTCCACAAACGCCAAAGACACTTCGCGGTAATAGCCACGGCTCATGGTGACCAGGAATACGGCGACGGCCGCGACAAGCAGCACGGGCGGCAACCAGCGCGGATACCGCCGCTTGGTTACTTTGAGGAGAATGAACAGCATGGCGGGCGGCAAAACGACCGAGCCGCCGTACGCCAGATGATTGGCGGCAACGGCACCGCTCAGCGTCTTAGAAAGGGAGAGGGCGAGATAGCCGCTGTTTACCACTGCCACGGCAGTGAACAGGAGAGCAAACCACCATTCCCGCGGGCGCACCAAAAGAAGGTAGCCACCCAGTATCAACAGCGAGACTGCCGTTGTGATACCGTAAACGACCGATAAACTTCCCATTGGTACGCCCTCCTTCCCAAAATATCCCCCGCAAAAAAGCCGATATCCCACACCGACGGTGTGGTGACGGGGCAGATCGAAAATAGTATAGTAAAGATACAGAAATGCCGTTCTTATTGTACCACGCTTTTGCGTGACCGTCAAGAGAACGGGACGTTGGGAGGATGAAAGAATGAAAACGGGGGTCTCAAAGCGTATTTTGAGTGCGTTGCTCACGCTTGTGGTGTTGGTCGGGTTGATACCCGTATCCGCACTGCCCGTGCTTGCGGGGCATTCCTGCCCCGACTGTCAGGAATGGATCGACGGCTCACCCTATTGCGAGGAGTGTTACGCCTGCGACGAGTGTGTGGATCTGTGTATTGAGTGCGGCAAATGTACCGGCTGTACCGGCTCCGAGATCTGCGACGGTTGCTCCAACGAGGAGATCGGCGACAATATGTGTCTGGAGTGCGCCATAGACAAGGGCACCCACTGTCCCGACTGCGAACAGTGTTATTATGCCGTGGGCGAGTGGTGCGAGGAGTGCGGCCTGTGCACCGACTGTGTAGGCGATATCGACACGGCGTGCAGTTCCTACTACGGGCAGCGCCTTTGTTTTGATTGCGCCATAGACAAAGGAGAGACTCATTGTCCCGGCTGTGACGTGTGCTATAACGAGATCGACCATTTTTGTGGGGAATGCGGTCTGTGCGAGGACTGCGTGGAGTACGACGAGGAGTGTTCCGAAACCTACGGGACGGAGCTTTGCGTAGAATGCGCTGCGGAGAAAGGCTCCCATTGCCTCGGCTGTGAGCAATGTTATTTCGTCGTGGGAGAATGGTGCGAGGAGTGCGGTCTGTGTGAAGATTGCATCGAAATAGACATTGCGTGCAGCAGCTACCACGGTATGCGCCTTTGCTTTGAATGTGCTTCGGATAAAGGCACCCATTGCCCCGGTTGTGACCAGTGCTATGCCGCCGCTGCCCATTTTTGTGGGGAGTGCGGTTTGTGTGACGATTGCGTGGCGTACGATGAGGAGTGCTCTATGGCTATCGGAAGCGAAATTTGCGTGGAATGTGCTATAGAGAGTGGTATGCACTGCCCCGATTGCTCGGAATGCTACAGCGAGTGCGGCGGAGAGTTTTGCGTGGAATGCGGTGTTTGCGGCAACTGTGCCGAGATCAATCCCAACGAGGACCTCTGTCTGGATTGCGCGATTGCTGCCGGTCTCCATTGCCCCGGTTGTGAAAGCTATATTGAGGATTCTCCGCTTTGCGAGGGGTGCGGAGAGCGGTGCTTGGAATGCGCGGAGTCGTTCTGCGAAAACTGCAATTTGTGTTCGGAATGTGTGTTGATGTGTCAGGATTGCGGCTCCTGCGAGGAGTGCGCGACCATTTGTCCGAATTGCGAGGAATACTGCTCAGAGTGCGTAGGGTTGTGTGACGACTGCGACCTTTGCTTGATTTGCTGTGAGGATATTGCGAATTTTTCGGGCTGTGATTGCGGCGAATGGGTTTGCGTGGAAAGTATGGATTGGGAGGAACATTTTGCAGATGAGCATACCGATGCCTCCCCCGAGCAATCCAACCATACCGTCCGCCCGATGCCGACGTGGGATTGGGATTCCACCTATCACTGGCACAACTGCGCCTACTGCCGTGAGGACGCCCACGTGACGGGCAAGAGAGCGCACACCTTCGATGCGAAGGGAATTTGTACCGTTTGCCGTTACGTGAGAGACGCCGAGATTCGTGTTCTGGTGCAACCCGCCGACTCGAAGGCGGCCCTTGTGACCAGTGCGGACGAGGCGTATGACGAGAGAAACATTGCCCGTTTCAGCGTAAAAGCGGCAGGAAAGAGCGAGTTGACCTACACCTGGTACGAGGGATATTATCATTACGGTTTCGGCGGGATGAAATACACCCAACTGACCGATCCGCAGGACGGAGAGGACTATGAGGGGGATGAGATCTATTGGCTGGTGCCCACCGATGCCTGCACCCGTGATTGGTACATCCGCTGTGTCATCACCGATGCGTACGGCAACGAGGTGACCACCCGTGATGCGTTGGTGCAGGCGAAGCATCACTATCAGTACTTCGAGTGGTATCACAGCAACGAGCATCCTTACGAATTGGCAGAACGAAACAAATACGGTCATATTCTGCAATGCGTCGGTGAGGAATGCGAGAAGGTGACCCCTCTGCGCCCCCACGAGGACGAGGACAGAAACGGCTACTGCGATATCTGTGAATTTGAGATCGGTGCCATTCTCATCACCAAACAGCCCAAGAATTCCACCACCGCCTATTCGTATGATCCCGACGAGGGGTACGACGAGAGCAACTTTGCCCACTTCAGCGTGGAGGCCGAGGGTGAAAGTGCGCTTACCTATACGTGGTGCCGTAAGCAGAAGGTGGGCGGCGTTTGGAAATACGTGCCGTTGTCCGACCCGCAGGTGGGTGAAGTGTACGACGGCCCCGAACTGACGTTGTTAGTGCCCGAAGACGCTTGCTGCACGGAATACACCTACGCCTGCATCATCACCGACGAGGAGGACAACGAGACCCGCACGGTGGACGTCACCCTAACGGCAAGACACAATTATCAGTATTACGAGGATTATCTGACCACCCGATCCGCTCCCTACGGGGATGCCCGAAAGAAATATCACGGACATATTCTGGTGTGTGTCAGCCCCGCCTGCGGAAAGGTGACCAGACTTTGTCAGCACGTGGATGAAAATGACGATTATATCTGTGAGACCTGCGGTTCCCAAAAGGATATGATCTACCCGCCGGAGATCTTTGTGACCGCCCCCAAAGAAGGACAACTGCCGGATTACACCGTGACCGTTGACCGCCCGCTGTGCTATCGCGCCGCGGGGGACAGCACGAACTACACCCAGCACCGTTTCTGGCTCGTTTCGGACAACGGCATGGACAACTGGAAACTGATGGACAAAACCACCCCCTTCGTGGCGGGCAAGTATTACAAGATCGAGATCGAACTGGAAACGGCGACGGGCTACGAATTTATGCCGATGGTCTCCTACGACGGTGAAGAGCCGTACGTTTGGGCAGAGGTCAACGGCAACTCGACCAAAGCGCACAAGACCTACGGCGAAGATCCTCTCCACTGCATTACCGTACACTACGAGTTCGGCATGTGCAACGACAGCGTGATCGAAAACATCGTCATCGATAACGTGACCGAGCCTGTGGCGGGACAAAAGCCCACCTATGGTGCCACCGTCCGCGGCAGTGGGTATTACGTAGACACATCCAAAAACGTTTACTACGACGACTGGATGAACGATCAAAAGTTGTATTATATCAAGAACGGCATCGGCTGGTTTGATATGACGGAAAACGATTGGGTTTACGAAAATGAAGCCTTCATACCCGGCCATCGGTATGAGGTAAGGGTGTATATCAAAACCGAAGAGGGGTACACCTTCTATCTCGACCGCTGGTACGACATGCTGTTTACCGCTTCGGTGAACGGCACGAGCGCCGAAGGGAATACCACGAACAGTCTGGGACTTACGGAGCAGACCATCAGCGCCGAATTCCCCTGTCAGCCGCAGGAGTTGTTCACCGTGATGGTGAACGGGCTGGAAGCGCCGCGCGCGGGTGAAACGCCCGACTACACCGTGACAGCGGCGTATCCCGACCGGTATCGGCCGGATCCCAATTACGCCGGCACGAACGGCGTGATCTGGTACGACAGTGAAGACAATATGCTGGAGCCGACCGACACCTTCGTGCAGGGTGAGCAGTATAAGGTGGAGATCAAGGTGATCTCTGCACAGCTGAACGGTGCCGACGTGTGCGCGTTTGCTTCCGATACGGCGGCCTATCTTGACGGCAAGCAGGTGGTCGCCAAAGGCGATTGGGATAACGTGTACGTGAGCCGCAACGCGGTGTATATCTACTACACCTTTGAGGAAGGCGCGTTGCCGCCCGCACGCAAAGGCTCGGTCAGCGGCTATGTCACCGACGAGGGGGATACTGCAGGGGACATCACCGTGCAACTCATCCCGCAAGGGCTTCCCGAGCCGGCGTATGAGACCGTCCTTAAGGGCAACACCATGAGCTATCGTTTCGCCCGCGTGCCGGCGGGTGTGTACACCCTGAAAGCGCAAAAAGCAGGCTATCCCACCGTGACCTACACCGTCACGGTGGCGGATGCGGCGGTGATCCAAAACGTTACGCTGGTACCCGCAACGTATACGGTCAGTTTTGCGGCAAACGGCGGTACGGGCAGTATGGCGGCGGTCAGCGGTGTTGCGGGAAAGTATACCCTGCCGCAAAACGGCTTTACCGCTCCCGCCGACAAGATCTTTGACGGTTGGATGGTAAACGGCACAAAATACGCCGCGGGTGATACCGTGTCGATCACTGCCGATACGACGGTGATCGCGCAGTGGAAAGCGAGCGGGGAACCAAGTCTGCTCGGGGATGTGAATGGCAAAAATGCCGTTGATTCCACCGATGCGCGTTTGGTGTTGCAGTATGCGGTGAAGAAGATCGGCACGCTGCCAAACCTCGCCGCCGCCGATGTGAACGGCAACGGCACCGTCGACTCTACCGATGCACGACTCATATTGCAGTATGCCGTTAAGAAGATCAAGAAGTTCCCCGCAGAAGGATAACAGAAGAGAATAGAAAAAACATACCCCCGACCTTTTGGGAAATGTTCTTAGCGAACATTTCCCAAAAGTTTTATTCGCCTTGCGGCGAGTTATATTGCTTCGCAGTGATATTTGGCTTTCGGCCAAGTGTTATTCGCTTCGCGAGTTTTAGAGGCGAATAAAATATCACTGAAACCGTAAGGTTTCAATATCACTTTTGCTTAGCAAAAATATCACTCCGACAAAGTCGGAATATCACTATACAAATAAAAAGAAAGAGAAGACTTGTTACAAAACAAATCTTCTCTTTTTCTGTTGTTAAGTGGGTTTGGGCTTCTGCCCGACTGCATTTTGTACTCACAAATGCGATGCTGGTTCTATCCAAATATATTATTTTATGCCAAAACAAAAACTTCGCTAACGACATTACGCTTTCCGACGGGGGTATGTTTTTTTGAACTTTCTTATTCGCTCTTCGTTTGCGTCACCGTCAGGGTCGCGCCGTCGCTCTGGCACACCACCGTGCCGTTACGGGTGGCGTAGTGTTTACAGCCGAGGGTCACAAGGGCGGCGACCGTTTCCGCCGCCATCGGGTTTTTATCCGAATCACACGCCACCGCATAGTCGGGTTGCACCATCTGGAAGAAGGTGGAGGTGAGGTCGGTGAAATTGCCGTGGTACGGCAGTTTCAAGAAGTCTGCTTTCCAGTTCTTCTTGCTCACCACCAACTCCGCGAGACGCGCGTCCTCGGCGTCGCCTGCAAACACGAAGGCTTTCGCGCCGTGGCGCATACGCACGATCAGCGAAAAGTTGTTGTCCTGCTGCACGCCGTCGCTGTTGACGTATTCGCTTTTCAGGGGGGAGTTTATGGTAAGTTCAACGTCATCTACCGTGAGGACGACGTCCTCGCCGCCGCAGGGCAGGGCGGTGTCGGGCACCTGCAAATCTTGCACCGTCTGCAGGAAAAGGTCGTATTCCTCCCGCACGCCGACGTAATCGGGGCGGATGACCTGCTTCACTTCCGCAAAATTCAAGAGACGGTCGGCGCCGCCCACGTGGTCACGGTCGTAGTGGGTGACGATCAATAAGTCGATGACCGAGCGGCCTTTCTCGTTCAAGTAATTCAACACCTTGCCGCCGTCGTCCGATTCGCCCGCATCAATGACTACCGTCTTGTTTTGGGTCGTGATGACGATGGCGTCCGCCTTGCCGATGGACAGCACCGCCACCTCTACGTTGCCCGTCACGGGCAGGGGCGGCTCGGCGGTGGCGGTCGGATCCTGCGGACGACAACCGCCGGCGAGAAGTAAGGCGCACAAGGTGAGGACCGCGATCAATCGTTTCATAGTGTGTTCTCCTTTACCAATGGTTCATGTGGTCGGCTGTCAGTGCGTGGGTCAGTTTCTCGGCAACGTCACCGTAGTCTGCCGAAAGTGCAGTGACCAAGTCCTTTGCCTTTTGGCGGTGGGTGTGCCCGTCCACGGGACAGCGTGATGCCACCACGGGCAACTCCTCTGCCGCGGCAAATCCCGCAATTTCCCGCTCGGTCATAAAAATGAGTGGGCGGATCAGCCGCAAGCCGCGGCGGTCGAGATCGGTCACGGGGGCAAAGCAGGCAAAGCGGCTGCCTTCCAGTAAATTCATCAGCACCGTTTCGGCGGCATCGTCCTTGTGGTGGCCCAGTGCCACCACGTTGCATCCCGCCTCCACGGCGGTGCGGTGAAGCACCCCGCGCCGCATTTTGGCGCACAGCGAGCAAGGCGGCTTTCCTGCCGATCGTTCCATCGCCGCCTCGGCGAGACGGGTGCGTTTTAAAATATACGGCAGGTCGTGCGCGGCGCACCAGTCGGCAACGGCGGAAAAATCGGTTTCCGCCCCGCCGAACGCAGGGTCCAGCGTGATGGCGGTAAGGCTAAAGGCAACGGGGGAGAAGCGCCGCCATTCCGCAAGAAGGGAAAGCAGCACCATGCTGTCTTTGCCGCCCGATACGCCCACCGCCACGCGGTCGCCGTCCTGCAGCATACCGTAACGGTCGATCGCCGCACGCATAAGACCCAAAAGGTCTTGCTTTTTCGACATGGTCTCCCTCCTGACTTGTGGTGTGTTCGTAGGGGGGGCTCCGTGCCCTCCCGTTGTCTTTCGCAAATTCTGCGGGAGGGGGTGGAACCCCTCCCCTACGGCACGGTCGATGCCGCATACCTATCTCTTCAACAACGCCGCCCGCGCTTTATAGTCGGGCAGCACGGCGGCAACAACTTCATAAAAGGCTTTGCTGTGGTTCATATGGATCAAATGCGCCAATTCGTGTACCACCACGTAGTCGATCGCTTCGGGCGGATACGCCATCAAGCGGCAGGAAAAATTCAAATTTCCTTTCGACGAACAACTGCCGAAGCGTTTTTCCGCGGCGTTGATCTTCACGGCGCAGGGTGCGACCCCCATCACGGTGGCGTAATGCGCCACCCGCAGGGGAAGGTACGCTGCCGCATCCTTTCGCCACCGCGCGAGTTGTTCTTCGCTCGGTACCGTGCGGGGTGGCGGCAGGCTTTCAAGATGCCGTGCGATCCAGCCCTCACGCTCGGCGATCACGCGTTCGATGCACGCGCGCGAGACGCGGTGGGGCGCGCGCACCACCAGTTCACCGCTCGGCAGGATCTGCAACGCGACCGTTTTGCGTTTGGAACGTATCAAACGGTATTCCCGCATATACTCACCCCTTCACAGTTACTATATCATCATTTCACCGTATTTTCAACATATATTTTCCTTATAAAAGAAAAGGCGAAACCTTGACAAACCCGTGCGGGAAGTGTATCATTATAGTTGCAGGAGTATTTTCTGCGGTCAGTTCGAAACCATCCTGACCGAGGCGTGCCGTGACGGTGTGCCCCAAACAAAACTACGGAGGAATTGAATATGAAAAACAACGGAACGCGCTCCTTGCGGTATTTGTCGGAAGCAGGCATCATCGGCGGCATGTACGCGGCACTGTGTCTGGTGTTCGCGCCCATCAGTTACGGCGCGATTCAGGTACGCGTCGCCGAAGCCTTGACCATCCTGCCCGCGTTTATGCCTGCGGCGATCCCCGGACTGACGGTGGGTTGTCTGATCGCCAACCTGCTCGCGGGCGGTGCGGTGGGTGCGTGGGATTGGCTGTTCGGCACGCTGACCACCCTTGCGGCGGCACTGGTGACCCGTGCGCTTCGCCGTGTGACGGTAAAAGGGTTGCCGTGGCTTGCCGCTTTGCCGCCTGTGCTGTTTAACGCGGTGGTCATTGGGGCGGAATGTGCCGTGGCGGCGAACAACGCAGGCGCGTTTTGGCTCTTTGCCCTGCAAGTGGGGGCGGGACAACTGGTCGCGTGTGTCGGCGGCGGTCTGTTGCTGGCAGGCGTGTTAAGCAAATTCAAATAAGGGGGTACCTTTATGAAACTGGTTATGGCAATTGTAAACCACGATGATGCACCCCGCGTGGCGGATGCGGTGATGGAGGCGGGTTTCTTCGCCACCAAACTGGCAACCACGGGCGGCTTTTTGAAGGCGGGCAACACCACCTTCCTCATTGGTACGGAGGAGGAGAAGGTGGACGAAGTCATCGAGATCGTGGGCAAACACTCCAAGCGGCGCACGCAACTGGTGTCGGGTGCCGCGTACGGTGCCATGCACGCCGCGGCGTTCCCCGTGGAGGTCACGGTCGGCGGCGCGACGGTGTTTGTGCTGGATGTCGAACAGTTTAAGAAGCTCTGATGCAGTTCGGGGATTTTATCGGTAACGAGGACGCAAAGGCACTGCTCTCGTCCTATACGGCGCGAGGGCAGTTTCCGCACGCGCTTTTGATCGAAGGTGCCGCAGGAAGCGGTCGGCGCACGCTGGCACGCAGGCTTGCTGCCGCCGCGGTGTGCGAAAGTGCAGATGAGCGTCCGTGCGGGGTGTGCCCTGCGTGTCGCAAGGCACTCGGCGGCGGTCACCCCGATATTGAGGAACTCGGCGGCGACGGCGCCGCACGTTCCTTTCATATTGATGTGGTACGTGACCTGCGCGAGCGGGCGTACGTCTTGCCGAACGAAGCGCCGCGGCGGGTGATGATCCTGTGCGGCGCGGACGGTATGACCCCGCAGGCGCAAAACGCCCTCTTGAAGATCCTGGAAGAGCCGCCCCCGCGTCTTTTGTTTATGCTGACGTGTGAGAATCGCTCGCTCTTACTCCCGACGGTGCAGTCCCGCACGGTGTGCGTGTCGTTGCACGGCGTGAGTGAGGCGGAAGCCCTGCCGTGGTTGCGTGAACGGTTGCCCGCGGCGGATGAAGCGGTGCTGAAAGAAGCGGTCGCGCTGTACGACGGTTGTCTCGGCCGCGTGTTGCAGGCGGTGCAGGGGGACGGGTTGTCCAAAATACGCGCCCTCGCCGACACGGTCGCGGCGGCGGTGGCGGCCCCGCAGGAATGGACGCTGATGTCGGCGCTCGCTCCGCTGGATCAAAAGGACAAGACCTTGACCGACGACGTGTTTGCGGCGCTCGTTCTGTTGTTCCGCGACGCGTTGGCGTATGCACAAGGGATGCGGTCGCGTCCCGTGTCCGAGACGGCGGTGTTGCTTGCAACGCAGTTGTCGCCCGTGCGGCTGGCGGCGTTGGTGGAAGCGGTGCGGGAATTGCAACAGACGCGCCGTCGCAATGTCAACCACACCTTGCTGTTGACGATGATAAGTGCCCGTCTGCGCACTGCCGCAGGACGGGACTGAGAATATACAAAGGAGAACGATATGGCGTATATTGTAGGGGTACGTTTTCGCGATGCAGGAAAAACGTACTATTTTGATCCCGCGGGTCACACGCTGGCGGTGGGTGATCTCGTGGTGGTGGAGACCGCCCGCGGTGCGGAATGCGGCACCGTTTGCATTCCGGGGCGCACGGTAGAGGACGATGCGGTGGTGCAGCCGCTGCGCCCCGTCTTGCGCCTTGCCAACGAACAGGATAAAAAGCAACTGGCGGAAAACGAAGTACGGCGGCGGCGCGCGATGAAACTCTGCCAAGAGCGCATCGAAGCGCACAAGCTCGATATGAAACTGGTGGATGCGGAATACTCGTTTGACAATTCCAAACTGCTGTTTTACTTCACCGCCGATGGCCGTGTGGATTTCCGCGAATTGGTGAAGGATCTCGCGTCTTCCTTTCACATCCGCATTGAACTGCGCCAGATCGGCGTGCGGGACGAAGCGAAGATGCTCGGCGGGCTTGGCATTTGCGGTCGCCCGTTCTGTTGCTCCGAGTTTTTGTCGGATTTTCAGCCGGTGTCCATCAAAATGGCGAAGGAACAGGGCTTGTCTTTGAATCCCACCAAAATTTCGGGTACTTGCGGCCGACTGATGTGCTGTCTCAAATATGAGCAGGAAGCGTACGAATCCCTGCTCCGCGCTACTCCGAAGAACGGTGCGGCGGTCATTACCGAAGAGGGTCGCGGCGTGGTGGTCGAAGTGAGTTTGCTTACGGGGATGCTCAAGGTGCGGCTCGACAAAGCACCCGATTCCCCGCCCATCAGCGTGCCCGTCTCCACCGTGAAAACGGTGCGTGCAGGCGGCCGTCCGCAAGAGGATAAGGGCGAAAAGAACGAGGAATAAATTAATAAAAGGAGATAACACCCATGTCCGGACATTCCAAGTGGAACAACATCAAACGTAAGAAGGAGAAGACCGACGGTCAGCGTGCCAAGGTGTTCACCAAAATTGCTCGCGAACTCGCCGTGGCGGTGAAAGAGGGCGGTGGCCCCGATCCGGCGGCAAACTCCAAGCTGAAGGACGCCATCGCGAAGGCGAAGGCGAACAACGTGCCCAACGACAATATCGAGCGCGCGATCAAAAAGGCGTCAAGCGAAGGCGGCGAAAACTGGGAAGCGTTGCAGTACGAAGGTTATGGTCCGAGCGGCATCGCCGTTATCGTGGAAACATTGACCGACAACCGCAACCGCACCGCGGGCGACGTTCGCCACTATTTTGACAAATACGGCGGCAACCTCGGTCAGAGCGGCTGCGTGTCCTTTATGTTTAACCAAAAGGGCGTCATCGCGATCGAAGCGGAAGACTTAGACGAAGATCAGGTGATGGAGGACGCGCTCGAAGCGGGTGCGGCGGATTTCGCGGCAGACGGCGACGTGTTTGAAGTGACCACCGAACCGGACGATTTTTCCGCGGTGCGTGACGCGCTGGAAGCGAAGGGCTACACCTTCGTGTCGGCGGAACTGGAAATGGTGCCCGACGTGTACACCGCCATTACCGATCCCGAACTGGTCGTGAAGATGGAAAAATTACTCGACGTGCTGGAAGACAACGACGACGTGCAGAACGTGTGGCACAACTGGGATCGTCCCGAAGAAGAATAAGAGAATTACAGCAAAAACCAGCAACCCCCGATCAAAGCGGCAAGACTTGTTTTCCGGCGCTTTTCTCGGGGGTTGTTTTAGGATTTGAAAATTTTGAGGAGGCGTTTTTGTGGGTGTTGCGGTAGTAGGAGTCGGTTTGGCGGCGGTAGCGGTACTGTTGCTTATTGTTGTGGCGATCGTGGCGGCGGTTGGTGCTTCGAAGAAAGGGCCTATGCCGACGGTCGGAGAGGAATCGTATTTTGACGGAAATACGTGGCAGTTGATCGGATATCGCTTGCTGGCGACGTTGTTGTGTACTGTCACGCTGGGAATCGCCTATCCGTGGACGCTTTGCATGCTCCAAAAGTGGGAGACGAAACACACCGTCATTCACGGCAGGCGGTTGAAGTTCAACGGGCGCGGCGGTCAGCTGATCGGGCGCTGGATCTTGTGGGTGTTTCTCACCCTTATCACCTTTGGCATTTATGCCATTTGGCTCGGTCTCGGCGTCAAAAAATGGGTGGTCAAGCACACGGTGTATGCTGATGAGGACAAGCCGGTCGCCAGCTACTTCTCGGGCGGTGCCGGCGGGTACCTTGGGGTACATATTTTGGCGGTTTTGCTCACCGCCGTCACCTTCGGTATCGGCAAAGCGTGGGCGGACAAAAGGGTGATCGCGTGGGAAGTGCGCCATACCCACATCGGCGGCAGTCCGTTGGTGTTTGACGGCACGGGTGGACAGCTGTTCGGAAAATATCTGTTACTTGTGTTGCTGACCCCGCTGACACTCGGCATCTACGCGCTGTTTTTCCCCGTGATCCTGTTGAAGTGGCAGACAATGCATACCGAAGCGGTGTATCAAACGCCCGCCGTGCAGGCGAAGGCGCGTGCTCACGCGCAAACGGCGGTGCAGGATTTTGCAAAGTTCCGTCTGGCGGCAAACGATCAGGAGATCGCCGCGATGAAGAGCGGGTACACCGGTAAGGAAGACATCGAGACCCTCACGCGCATGGCGGAGGAAGGCAATCCGTTTGCGGCGTACGATCTGGCGTTGCGGGAAAAAGGCGATATACCGCATTTCGAAGGCCGCGCGTTGGAATTGCTCCATACTGCGGCGGCGGGCAAATACCATCCCGCCCTGTTTGATTTCGCGCGGCAGCTGCCGCCTGTCGAGGCGCTGGGGATGCTTGCCGAAGCGGCACAGCACGGTAACGCGGGTGCGCCGTGGTTGTTGGCGGTGGAATACCGCAGGCAAGGGCGCTTGGTCGAGTCGGCGTATTGGTTCAGAGTTGCACTCGAATGGGAACACCCGCAGGCGAAGGCGCAAGAAGCGGAATATGAAAAGTTGGTTAAAGAGATCGCCCTGCAGTTCTCCGAGCAAACGGGCGCTCCGCAAAAAGGCGGTGCGGCAGGAGTGGTGATCGCCGCGATCGCGGGGGTACTCTTGCTGCTTATGCTGGCGTTTGGTGTAACGGCGATCTTCGGCATGCGAGTGATGGACGTGCGGCCGAATAAAGTTCCCGGGTGGAGCGGTATCGGCCGCCCGATGGAAGACAGCGGGGAAGAAGCGTTGTATGCTTACGATGTCGGTCGGGTGAGGACGGACGTTACCGAAGAAGATTTCGAATCCTTCTACAACGTAATAGAAGAAAATCCGACCTTATGGCAGGATGCCGACTCCTTTGTTGCGGCGGACGCCGATGTCGAAACGTTGGTTTCGTGGTTCCTGTTTCAAGGGCGTATGCCGTCGGGGTTGTACGAGTCCTTCTTTTCTCTGCCTTCGCAATACGTGGACGATCCGCACAGCACGGCAGACTCTGCGTACAACGGCGGCGAAGCGTGGCAAATTTGCCGTTACGATGCGGAGGATGTCACGTGGGCACTCAAAGCGGTATTTGATAGGGAGACGACCTATTTCGGCAGAAGCGACGGTGGCTCGTGCTATTACGAAGGAGAATATTTCTACCGCACGGCGAACGAGTTGTATACGGGCGCAGGGCAAACCTTTGTGAGGGATTTTGATGCCGATTATGAAGCGATAGGGAACGACACCTACCGCGTTACGGTGGATATCACCACTCAGTGGGAGTATAACGATGACCCGCCGTACGACTATACGTGGGAGTTCGAGGTCGTGCCGATGCACAGCCTCGACCATGGCACCTACTGGCGCATTCTTTCGTTTACGCAGAAATAACGAGAACAGACACGCAAGCCGAACTTGCGTGTCTAGTTTTTGCTAATTTAATTAGATATTTATCAAAAAGGATTGACAAACGCTGTGCGGGATGGTATACTGAGCGCACAAGGAGGCGAAAGCTATGGAACAAAAGGTTGAAAAAATGAACACATTTTTTGGTGAACGTATTGCCGCGTGTGAAGAGCGGGAGCGGGCGTTGTCGGCCGACGGGCGGTGTGACGAAGCGAATTTTGAAAAGGTGCGCGCCAACATTTACGATGTGTTTCGCACGATTTTAGCGGTAGCGGTGAAGACACAAAAGGACGAAGCGGGCGTGCGCACCTTCTTCGCACAAAAAGCAGAGCAGATTCCCGCGGGATGGAAAGCGGCGTACGAGGCCGCCCGTCAGCATGAGGATGCGGAAAAGATGTGGATCGAGCAGATCAAACTGGAGGCCGTTGACGAAATCCGCGCCTTTTTCGAACAGGTATGGAGGAACGAGGAATGACAGAGACCGAAGCGATCGCCCTGTTTAAATGCTTGGCAGACAAATCGCGCTTGCAGATCGTAAAGTCACTTACGAAAGAGGATATGTACGTCGAACGATTGGCAGAGCGGCTGGGACTTACCCCGCCGACCGTGTCGTTTCATCTCAAAAAACTGACCGAAGCAGGGGCGGTCGAGTCGTATAAAAGCCAGTACTACACGATGTACTCACTGAAGACCGATGTGTTTCAAACGAGTATCTTGGAGATCGTACAAGCGGAGTCGGACGAAGCCGACTTACAGCGCGAGCGGGATGCGGCGTACCGCCAAAAGGTGCTTGACGCCTTTTTTGAGTACGATACACTCAAGGCCATTCCGACGCAACGCAAAAAAGAACGCATCGTACTCGAGCGACTGGTTGAGAGTTTCGAATACGACCGTCTCTACAGCGAGCGGGAGGTCAACGCCATTCTGGGGGCGTTTCACGATGACGTGTGTACCTTGCGCCGCGATATGGTAGGCGAACGCTTGCTCGATCGTGATACGACGGGGTATTGGCGTGTAAAATAAAGCGAGGACGCACCCTTACGGTGCGCCCTCGCTTTGTTTATTATTCCGCTAACGCCGCTTCCAGTGCTTTGGCCAACTGATCGGGGCAAGAGGTGCCTTTGAATCCGCAACGAATGCCGCGCAGACGGCGGATCGCTTCTTCGACGGGCATACCGTCTACCAGCGCGGCTACACCCTGTGTGTTGCCGGAGCAACCGCCCTCAAATTTCACATTACGGACGATGCCGTCCTCGATGTCAAAGGTGATGCCGCGGGCGCACACACCCTGCGGACGGTACGAAAATGCCATATGAAACATCCTTTCAAACGAATTGCACGGTCAGTATAGCATACAATTGCCGAGAAATCAAGGCAAACCTTGCGCGTAGAAAAGCCCGTGGTGTGACATACACGCAACGCGTGATTACCTGCGCCTGACGGCGATTACATACCAATCCTTCGGATTGGATAAAAGAAAACAGCCACCCTGTTGGGTGACTGTTTTTCTTTTGGAGCGGCTTACGAGG
Source organism: Oscillospiraceae bacterium (assembly GCA_015065885.1). Lineage (GTDB taxonomy): Bacteria > Bacillota > Clostridia > Oscillospirales > Acutalibacteraceae > SIG588. The sequence continues at coordinate 17,677 of SVPJ01000040.1, forward strand.
CTCGCCCGTCGGCTCCGCCTCGGCACGCACGCGGACACACGAACAGTCCACCGGACTGTTCTCTCGCTGCGCTCGGTGTCCTGTTCGAGCCTCGAGCCTTTCAGCAAAACAAAAACAGCCACCCTATTGGGTGACTGTTTTTCTTTTGGAGCGGCTTACGAGGCTCGCCCGTCGGCTCCGCCTCGGCACGCACGCGGACACACGAACAGTCCACCGGACTGTTCTCTCGCTGCGCTCGGTGTCCTGTTCGAGCCTCGAGCCTTTCAGCAAAACAAAAACAGCCACCCTATTGGGTGACTGTTTTTCTTTTGGAGCGGCTTACGAGGCTCGAACTCGCTACCTCCACCTTGGCAAGGTGGCGCTCTACCAGATGAGCTAAAGCCGCAAATCTTCGGTGCGAGTGACAGTATAGCACAGGACCCTCGCCTTGTCAAGTCTTTTTTTAAGAAATTGCAAATCTTCGTTGCACTCTCACCAAAATTGTGCTATGATACCCCCGAAGGCGGTGTCTTTAATGGAAATCTTTTTCTCCTCTCTTAACCAAATGGCGTTTCTGTTTTTACTGATCGCGGTCGGCTTTCTGCTCGTCAAACTGCGGGTGGTCACGGCGGATGCGGGACGGGTATTGGCGAAACTCGAAAACACGGTGTTCATCCCCGCGTTGGTGCTCGGCACCTTTATGGAAAATTTCACGGCGGACAAACTCGCGGTTTCGGGACGGTTACTGCTCGTCAGTGCGGCGGTGCTTTTGGTGATGCTCCCCGTGGCGATCTTCCTGCCGCGTCTGCTGTCGCGTGACCGCTTTATTCAAAACATTTACACCTACGGTTTGGCGTTTTCCAACTTCGGGTTTATGGGCAACGCGGTGGTAGCGGCGATGTTCCCCGCTATCTTTATGGAGTATCTGATCTTCGTCCTGCCCTTATGGGTGGCGATCTACCTTTGGGGCGTGCCGAAGTTGCTGATTCCTGCCGAGGAGAGTGGAGTGACGGGGCTGTGGGCAAAACTCAAACCGTTCTGCAACCCGATGTTCGGCGGCATGCTGCTCGGCATAGTGCTGGGGCTTTCGGGGTTGCCGTTGCCCCCATGGTTTACGGGCGCGGTAAACGCCGCGGGCGGGTGTATGTCCCCCGTGGCGATGTTGCTCACGGGCATCACCGTTGCGGCGGTGGATCTCAAAAAACTGTTCGGCAACGGTGGCGTGTACCTGCTCTCCGCCGTGCGGTTGGTGATCGTCCCCCTTGCGGCGATCGGCATTTTCACACTGTTGCCGCTCACCCGCACGGAGTTCATCTGCGGTATCTGCTCACTGGCGATGCCGCTTGGGCTGAACACCATCGTGGTGCCCAGTGCCTACGGTAAGGACCCGTCCACCGCGGCGGGAATGACCATTGTGTCCCATCTGCTGGCGTGCGGTACCATTCCGTTGATATTTTGGTTGATGATGCAAACTATATAATGTTTATTATATATAAGGAGAACGGTATGAACGGTTGGTGTATACGCGGCGGCACGTTGTCGCTTGAACGGCCGCTCGTGATGGGGATACTAAACGTCACGCCCGACAGTTTTTCGGACGGCGGACGGTACGACACGCCCGAAACGGCGGCGGCACGTGCCCGCGTCATGGCGGCAGAAGGTGCCGACATATTGGATATCGGTGCCCAATCCACCCGCCCGGGAGCGGAATACTTGTCGGCTGAGGAAGAATGGGCGCGTCTGGCACCGTGCCTTCGGGCGGTGCAGGCGGCGGTGGATATTCCGCTGTCGGTGGATACCTTTCACCCCCAAGTCGCCGCCCGTGCGCTCGAAGCGGGGGTGCATATTATCAACGACGTATCGGGCAGTGAGCAGAACGGCATGGCGTCGGTCGCGGCACGGTACGGCGCGGGCATGGTGTTTATGCGCACGGGCGACCCGTCACAGCGCACGGCTACGGCGGAGGAGACGGTTGCCGCTGCCAAAACCTATTTCCGCCGTGTGACGTCGTTGGCGCTGTCGGCAGGTCTGTCGCTTTCGTCGGCGTGCGTGGATGTCGGCATCGGTTTCGGCAGTTCGGTCGAAGGAGACCTCGCGCTGATCGCCCGTTTGGACGAGATTGCCGCAGAGAGTCTGGCGGCGGCGGTGCTGGTCGGTGCGTCCCGCAAACGGGTGGTGCGTGAGATCTGCGGGGACGATCTGCTTGCCGGCAGCGTGGCGTTGCACACTGCGGCGATGTTAAACGGCGCTCATATTGTGCGGGCACACGACGTGGCGGCGACGGTCGCCGCCGCGCGGGCGGTCAATGCATTACAGAAAAGAGAGGATATATAATCATGGATAAGATTATTATAAAGGGGCTTCGCGTGTACGCCTATCACGGAGTCAAGGAAGCGGAAAAGGAAAAGGGTCAGCCGTTTGAACTGGACGTGACCCTGTCGCTTGATCTGTCTGCCGCCGGTGCGAGTGACGATCTCACCCGCACGGTCAACTACTCCACCGTGTCAAAACGGATCGTGGCGGTGATGCTGGCAGAGAAGAACGATCTCATCGAACGGGCGGCTACCCGCGTGGCCCAAACGGTGCTTACGGAATTCCCTGCCGAGGAGGTCACCGTTCTGCTCAAGAAGCCGCGTGCCCCCGTGCCTGCCGATTTCGATTACATGGCGGTGGAGATCACTCGCCGTCGGGAGGATTTCGAATGAGAGCGGTACTCGGACTCGGCGCCAACCTCGGCGACCCGCTTACTGCTCTGCGCACGGCGGTGGATGCCCTGGGGCTGCTGCCGCACACCGCCGTCACCGCGGTGTCGTCGGTGTATCAGACAGCGCCCGTCGGCTACGCCGACCAACCCGATTTTTATAATATCGTCGTGACGGTGGAGACGGCACTCACCCCGCACGCCCTGCTTGGCGGGTGTTTCGGTATCGAAGCGGCACTCGGACGGGTGCGCACCTTCCGCAACGCCCCCCGCGTGGTGGATATCGACCTGCTGCTGTACGAAGGCTATTGCGAGAAAACGGAGGAACTGACCGTCCCGCACCCGCGGATGATGGAACGAGCCTTCGTGTTGGTGCCGCTTGCGGAATTGTTCCCCGAAGGGGAAGCGCTCGGCGTGCCGTTCGAAAACGTTTTTTCGCCCGACGTGCGCCGTATCGGTGAATTATAAAGGAAAAAGAAAACGCCTTGTGTCGTGAACAAGGCGTTTTCTTGTGCCGAAAATCACGAAAAATCACAAGATATTGTGGCTGAAAAACTTTTTTAAAAAAACTCAAAAAAATTTGAAAAAAAGGGTTGACAAATGGGGAGGGATTTGGTATTATACTCAGGCACCCCACGAAACGGGGGTCGCAAAGGACCTTGAAAATTAAACAACGTAAAGACGAAAGTAGAACAAAAC
>SVPJ01000041.1 GCA_015065885.1 Oscillospiraceae bacterium
ACGAGTTCAAGGCGATCGAATCCGTGATGGAAAAAGCGGAAGATGCCGACGGTAACGAGATCGAAGTGCCGGTCTACGAAGTGGGCGAAGAGGCGGAAGTCTACCTCGTGTACGAAGTAGAGCCGACCACCACCACCATCGAGACTACCACCACGACCGAAGTGACCACCACCGCTCCCACGACTGCGAAGACGACCAAGGCTGCGGACACCGAGCCGACCGATGAAGCCGGCTTCCCCTGGTGGATCATCGTGATCGCCGTCGTTGTTGTGGCAGCCGTTGTGGCGGTTGTCATCGTGATGAAGAAGAAGGGCGCTGCCCCCACCGATGCGGAATAATTCCTAAACGGTTCTTCAAAAGCGAATAGCGAATAGTGAATCCAACCCGCCCGTTGCGAAATGCAACGGGCGGGTTTTTATATACGATAAAATCGGTTTGGGTCGGACGCGCATACACGCCCCTGCCGCGTGTTTCGGAGGAAACCGTAGGGGCGACCATCGCACGTCCGCTCTGCGGTTGCGCGGGTGTTGTAGGCGCGCTTGCCGGCGCACCGCAAGGGATATATTACGGGTGCGCAAAATCGGAACGTGACCGTAGGGCGGGGCTCGGCTCCCGCCGCTTTAAGCAGAGGAGGCATATCCGAACCCGATTTTAACGGGCCGATTTTCCCCTCGGCTGTGTTAAAATACTGTTTTTAGCCTTGCCGATGAAAAAATCGGCTCTGTTAAAATTCTTCGACCTAAAACGAGTAGAATTTCGTGCGATTTTTGGTGCGGCGAAGGTGGCAAGGCTGTCGCCTGCCACCGACAACAAATCAAAAAGCGCGGAAATTATGCCGTTTTAGGCGTGTTCGGATGCGCCTCCTCTGCTTAAGCCCGATCACCAACCCACGGTGGCACGGTAGGGGCGTTCGCACGTCTGTTTTGCGATGATGCGGATACCCAATGGCGGGCGGCAGAAACCCCTCCCCTACGGCGGGAAACCCGAACTTGTGGTGCTATCCTTCGCGGACGGGTCGGGAGACCCGTCCCTACGGCGGTCGTGCCGATTCGGCAGACGCACAATGTACGTCCCTACCGCCGCGACGCACAACGCGCTAAGTGGTCACAATGGCCAAAAATATGTATCAATGTATGTTTATTTTGCTGTTTTTGTGCAACGGAGTGATAAAAAGTACGTATATTCCTTGCATATTTGTATGCTTTCTGTTAAAATGAGTATAACTGTAAGTGCCTTGTGTTGACACTTATGGAAAAATTATTATGAAAGGAAGATTCCCAAATGGCAAAGAAAATTTTGTCCTGGGCACTCGCTTGTGCGCTGATCCTCACTTGCTTCAGCGGCATCGCGCTTGTTGGCGCGGCAGACGAGCTGCCCACCCCGTACGTGTGGTACACGGTGGACCAAACGACGGGCGAAGTTACGGCAAGCCGGCAGGCGAACACCTCCCCGCTGGATCCGTATGTGTCCACCGAGATCCCCGGAGGTAACGGCTACGGCCTGAAACTCACGGGTGACTGGCAAGGCATCTGGATCGGCAGTGACGCACTGTACGGTCTGCCGGAAGACAAGAGCATCACCTGGTTGATCGAGTACTATGTCGAAGGCGACAAGAAGCTGAACGAGCAGCTGCTCCGCATCATGCCTGCGCAGAACTTTGATAAGAACGGCGTAGAGCAGGGCGGCGAGCAGTGGATCGACTACTTCACGGAGGGTAAGAACCCCGATGCGGGCACCGACGTGATTGAACTCGACAAGACGGCGGTTATGGCGTACACCTATCCCGCAGCGCAGCTCGATGCGATTCGCAACAAGGGCTTGGCTATGGGTATCAAGGGCTGCTACGGCGGCACCGACTGCGTGTACATCAAGTCGATGAAGTGGGTGGAAAGCACCTATGTGAACTATCCTATGGGCGCTGCTTGCTACTCCTTTGAAGAGGCGGAGCTGACTCCCTACTACCCCGGTATTACCGCTTCCGTCACGAAGGATCTTTCGTACTACGTGCAGGATTTCATCAACTTCAAAGTTGGTACCGATGCTGCGGCGTATGCGACCGATGCGAACGTGAACAAGCCGGTGTACATCAAGGTTTACACCAAGGCGGGTTACGAGAACACCACCATCCCCTTCAACCAGTTTGAGGCGTATACGCCGACCGGTCGTTGGGCATGCGATAACGGCTATGCTCGTCCCTCGATCATAGTTGAGAACGGCGTGGGCGGCGTGTTGCTGCCCGAGACCAGCTTCACCAACGCGAACAACGCCGGCTCCTTCCGTATTGCGCAAGAGGACGTGGATAAGATGGCGCGCATCGAAGTGTACGATGCGGCGACCTATTGCGTCAGCGGCGGTACCGATGCTGCACTGAAGGAGATCATGCACAACGCATTGGTCGAGACCGGCTACGGTGTCACCAAGGAAGGCGCGGTTGACTTCACCGCTTCCACCCCCGGTCAGACCGGCACGGTTACGTGTAATGCCTGTGGCGCGGTCATTTCGGAAAACAAGGCGACCTATCCCGCCGTCTATTCGTTCTTTGACACCGCAGACGGCGTGTTGACCAGCAACCGCGTTCTTGGAGGTCAGGGTGGTAATGCGGAAGAAGGAACGGCCGGTCATACGAACGTTACGCAGATTCCCGGCACCGATGAATACGGTATCCGCTTGGAAGGTGACTGGTCCGGCTTCTGGATGGGCGGCACCATGATGGCGAACATTCCCGCCGACCAGAGCGTCACCATGGCGGTGGAATACTACATCACCGGTGACGTGAGCGGCCGTCAGCAGTTGTTCCGCTATCAGTCCTACAGCGGTATGGAGTGGAAGGATATGTTCACCGATACCGAAAAGCTGGTGGGCGGCACGAGCGGCCTGTTCTTCCACACCTACACGGCGGAAGAATTGGCGGCGATCGGCACGGGTGATATGCGCTTCACGATCTTGGGTTGCGGCCCCGGTGCGGAGCGCGTGTACATCCAGTCGATGAAGCTCATCAACACCGGGTTTGTGCACCCGCTGGTCACCTCCGGTGATTTCGCGAAAGCGGATATCGCCGGTCGTCCGGTATGCGACTACTATCCCGACATCATCGCACACGAAAACGTGAACACGGACATCCGTCTGCTCGAAGCGACCGAGACCTTCGAAGGCTATCACTACATCCGCGTGTACGGTGCTGTGGCGGGTAACGCCGACGACACCAACCGCACGATGCTGGCGAAGATCTATGCAATGCCCGGTCACGAAAATGACACCGTCCCGAGCGACTATCGTTTGAACTATGATTCGAGCAAGGAAGACGGCACCTATCAGTGGACCGACTTCCCCGCCTTCACCTTTGTGAACGGTGTGGCGGAAGTGGAGTTCGAGGCTTGCCTTAAGAACCGTCTGAACTCGGCGGGCTCCTTCCGTGTCATCAAGAGCTATGAAGATATCATCTCCCACATTGAAATCTACAACGTGGCAGAAGAAGAGTGCACCCACGAAAACACCACCACCACGACGGTGGAGGCGACCTGCACCACCGATGGTTCGGTCACCGTGACCTGCGACGCTTGCGGCGAAGTCATCTCGACCGAAGTCATCCCCGCGACCGGTCACGTGAACACCACCACCACGACGGTGGAGGCGGATTGCGTGAATGACGGTTCCATCACCGTGACCTGCGCTTGCGGCGAAGTCATCTCGACCGAAGTCATCCCCGCGACCGGTCACGTGAACACCACCACCACGACGGTGGACGCGGATTGCGTGAACGACGGCAGCATCACCGTGACCTGCGACGCTTGCGGTGAAGTCATCTCGACCGAAGTCATCCCCGCGCTGGGTCATAAAGAGCCCACCGGCACCTGGAACGCGAAGCAGTATTGCTTGAACGATTGCGGCACCGTGCTGTACGACCTCGAAGCCCTCTTGAATGCGGGCGGCGAAGTCACGCTCGACCGTGACCTCGTGACCGACAAGGCGATCACGGTGAACACCGCTGTGGTGCTGAACCTCGCCGGTTACAGCATCTCCGCCACCGAACTCGACACGGTCGGCGACGGCGTGTTCTACGTCCCCGCAGGCGGCGACCTCACCATTAACGGCGAAGGCACCATCAACGGTGTGGGCGGCAACAACTACTCCATGGCGATCTGGGCCAACGGCGGTAAGGTCACCATCAACGGCGGTACTTACACCAACGTGGGCGCAGGCGACGACGATCACTACGACCTCATCTACGTGAAGAACGGCGGCGAAGTGGTCATCAACGGCGGTACGTTCATCGCGCACACGCCCGTGTGGACGCTGAACAGCCACGACACGTTGAAGGGTACCTTCACGGTGAACGGCGGTAAGTTCTACAAGTACGATCCCGCGAACAACATCACCGAGAACCCGACCAAGGTCTGGGTGGCAGACGGCTTCGACACCGTCGCAGAAGGCGACTACTTCGTGCTGACCGAGCATGTGCCGGTGGTCGAGATCATCGACGGCCGTTACTACGAAGACGGCAAGAAGGTTCCGTATGCAGGTCTCGTGCTGGTGGACGGCAACTACTACTATGTGAACGACAATGCGAAGGTCGAAACCGGTCGCTTCTTTGCGAGCCGCTTCAACGACTTCACGCAGTTCACGAACGGTTACTACTACTTCGACGAGAACGGTGTGATGAACACCGAACCGGCAGTGATCGACGGCTACTACTACGGCGAGAACGGTAAGTGCGAATCCTACGCGGGTCTCGTGGAAGTGGACGGCGACTACTACTACGTCTTGAAGAACGGCGAAGTGAAGCTCGGCCGTTACGCGATCGTGAAGCACAACGACCTGAAGGCGAAGGGTATCTACTCCTTCGGTACCGACGGCAAGATGCTGATGGACGTGGTTGAGAACGGCTACTACTACACCGAAAGCGGTCTGACCGTTGGTTACCTCGGCTTGGTCGAAGCGGCGGACGGCAACCTGTACTACGTGCAGGCGCAAGGTAAAGTTGTTGTGAACAACGCGCGCTTCTTGGTCAGCAACCACAACGGTTTGGTGACGAAGGGCTACTACGCGTTCGATGCGAACGGTGCGATGATTCGCTAAAACAGCATAATTCCCGACAACGGCTGCCGCAGCAGGTCTCCTGCTGCGGCAGTTTTTAATTGAAAAAACGGATGGGTCGGGAGCCCTGTCCTTGCGCCTGTAACCCCACCGGTGCGGTAGGGGCGTTCTGTGAACGCCCGCGGGAATTGCTGATCACGGTGTGTTTTTGGCGGGTGAAGTTGCCGCCCCTACCGTCCGTCGCAACGGCGTGGGCGGTTGCGAACAAAACGGAACGGTCACGGACCGTTCCCCACTTGCTTTTTCGCCGATCGTGTGATATACTGAACATATATCAAGTAAAGTGAGGTATGGACAATGAAACGTATATTTCGTGCGGTGCTGGCACTTTCGTGCGTAGCGGCACTGCTGCTGGGTTGCAGCGGTGCGCTCGGCACCGTGAGTGTGGCGGCATCCAAATACATCGTGTCGTATAAGATGTTCCCGCCTGCAGAATTCGGAGACGAGATCACCCTTTCTCCCAAAGCAGGTGCGGCGCTGTCCGTGAAAAGCAACGGCTGCGGACTTCAGTTGCCGGAAGGACTGGCGTACGATACACTGGCGGTGTACGTGCGTATGACGCTGAGTGAATCCGCCGCCGTGGCTCTGGAAGCGGGCGGTACGCTGGAGATCGGTACGGCGATGGGCACGAACGGCACGCAGATCCGTTGGTCGACTGCCGCCCGCGGGTGGAAAGCGGGCGAGAACGAGGTGCTCTTCCGCTTCGCACAAGCGACGGGCACCGAACTGGATATGACCAAAAAGTGGAACTGGTTCAGTATGTCTTCAAATGCCTTGGAGAGCAACGGTACGGCGACCATTCACGAAGTCGCGGTGGTGGATGCGACCGAAGGCGGTATCGAATTCGGTGCGGACAACACCTATCTGCAGTTGTCCTCTCCGCTTACCGCAACCCCGAATACCATTGAGGCGAGTGTGCGGGTAGACCCTGCGGCAGCACTCACTGCCGCACGGTACGCGATCTTTTCGAGCCGCGGCAGCGACGATGCACAGCCGATCGCGCTGTCGATGCTGGCGGACGGCAAACTGCGTTTTCAGTGGGGCGTCGACAAGGTGTTCGAGGTAAACTGCGACGTGCGTACGGGCGAATGGGTGGATATCGCGGTCGTGCGGAATATGACCGATAAAAAATTCTACGTCTATCTGGATGGTGTGCAAAAGGGTACGTTCGATGCTACGGGTACGCCGAACATCGTGCCCACCGTACCGCACGCGATCGCCGCGGATGCGGACGGCAGTGCCGTGTTTAAGGGCGGCGTTGCGGACGTTCGCGTGTGGAGCGACGTGCGCACCGAACAGGAGATTCGTGACAACCGCGTGGACAAGACGGGCAACCGCGAAAACGGTATTGCCGCGAATGCCGAGGGCTTGCTCGGCAACTGGTATCTGGTTGGCACGGCGGAATACGTGTTGGACGTGCAGAAGGACGGCTCGCTCGGCAAAAACGATGCGAAATTCCGCGGCCCCCGTGCAGACGACTGGGTGGATTACGAAATTCCGACCGACGTGATCGGGGAGGATTACTACACGATGGTGTTCATCCCCGATACGCAGGAACTTTGCACCGGCACCTTCACCGACGAATGGATGGCGGCGGCACAGTGGATCGCGGATAATATCGAGAGCGAAAACATCGTCCACGTGATCGGTGCGGGTGACAACACCTGGACCGACGATACCGCACAGTGGCAACGCATCAAGGCGGGGTGGGAGTTGTTCACGCACAAGGTCTCGTGGAGCAATATGACGGGAAACCACGACTATCCCGGCAGTTGTACCCCCACCGATAACCCCGACTACACCGAGCGTAACACCTCGAAATACAACCTCTATTTCGGTCAGCAGTATATCCTGTCCACTGCCGCGAAAGAGACCTACGTCGGCTCGTTTGCGGATAATTACAACGTTTACGGCGTGACGGCAGACCAAAACGGCAAGTATCAGGGTATGGAAAACTCCTTCTTCCGCTTTACTGTGAACGGCGTGCGCTGGATGATCCTGCAACTGGAGTATCACCCTCGTGTGAGTGTGATCAACTGGGCAAACGAGATCTTAGCGCAGTATCCCGACGATAACGTGATCCTGACCACCCACGCGTACATCGGCGCGGATAACGGGCGGTATTCCACCCATTGGATGCCGTATACCAAGTCGGATGCGTTGATGGGCGGTTACATCGGCGAATTGATGCCATCCGCCACACCGTGGCCGGGCGGCTCGGAACAGCCGATCTGGACCCATGTTATTGCGAAGAACGACAACGTCAAAATGCTGCTGTGCGGTCACGACGGCACGTCGGACGGTCACGTGCTCACCCGCTGGGATGAGAACGAGGCGGGCAACGTCGTGCCGCAGGTGATGATCAACGCACAGGATCTGGATATCTCCTATTTCCAGGGCCAGGCGTTGAGTATGCTCGGTCTCTTGCGTTTCAGTGCGGACGGCACCAAGTGCGAGATCGAATACTATTCGCCGTGGCACGACGCGACGTATCATCCCTCGAACACGCACATGCTTTCGCTGTCGCTGAACGTGAAGCCTTGCGATCATCCGACCACCGAGCCGCGCGACAAGGTGGAGCCGACCTGCACGACCGACGGTCACGAAGCCGGCGTGTGGTGCACGGCGTGCGAGTGGTTTGTGGAAGGCGGCGCCAAGCTTCCCGCCCACAAGACCGAACAGCGCGCGGCAATTCCCGCCACCGCGACCGAAGAGGGTCGCACGGCGGGCGTGTGGTGCACCGTGTGTGAGAAGTATATTGAAGGCGGTGAGGTGATCCCGACGACGGGCACGCTCGGCGACGTGGACGGCAGCGGCAAGGTCGATTCCACCGACGCCCGTCTCACGTTGCAGTATGCGGTGAAGAAGATCGATGGGACGAAACTCACCCTCGCGGTCGCCGACGTGGACGGCAACGGCAAGGTGGATTCCACCGATGCGCGACTTGTGTTGCAATACGCAGTTAAAAAGATCACAAAATTCCCTGCGGCGTGAATTTGAGCGGAAAACCCTATATAAAGAACGGAGAAAGGACTTGTAAAAAAGTCCTTTTTTCCGTATAATGGAGGAGAAGAGCCGAAAGGAGAAATAAAAACGATGAAGCGATGGGTATCTTTACTGTGTGTAGTATCGCTGCTGTTGTGTTGTTGCGGCGCGTTGAGCCCTGTGAGTGCGGCGGCGGGCCAATACGGCGTGTCCTTTAAAATGTTTCCGCCCGCCGAGTTTGGCGAACAACTGACCGTGCCCGTAAAGGCGGGAAAAAAGCTGGCTACCAAGTATAACGGCTGCGGCGTGCAACTGCCTGCCGCGTTGGATCTAGAATATGCCGCACTGTATATCCGTGCCGAAATGGATGCCGTGATGGCGGCGGCACTCAACGACGCGGCCGGCTACGTCGAGATCGGTAACAACTTGGGCGACATCGGCGGTACGATGGAATGGAGTACCTCCCACGTCACGTGGCAGGAAGGTATGAACGAAGTGGTGTTCCGTTTCGAAAGCGGTATCCGTAAAAGCGTGGACCTGACTGCCGTGCTGAACTGGTTTCAAATCACCTCCGCACCGGTGGAGACGGATACGGCCATCACCTTCTACGAGGTGGCGGTGGTGGATGCGACCGAAGGCGGTATGGAATTCGGCAAGAACGATACCTTTTTGCAAATGACCAAACCGCTTACGGCGACCCCGAACACCATCGAGGTGAGTGTGCGGGTAGACCCCCAAGCGGAACTTACCGCCGAGCGGTATGCCATCTTTTCGAGCCGCGGCAGTGACGATGCCCGGCCGATCGCGCTCTCCATGCTGGCGGACGGCAAACTGCGTTTTCAGTGGGGCGTCGGCAAGGTGTTCGAGGTAAACTGTGACGTACGTACGGGCGAATGGGTGGATATCGCGGTCGTGCGGAATATGACCGACCGCCAATTCTACGTCTATCTGGACGGGGTGCAGAAGGCGTCGTTCGACGCCGCGGGCACGCCCGACATCCTGCCCACCGTGCCGCACGCGATCGCGGCGGATGCGGACGGCAGTGCCACGTTTATGGGCGGTATTGCGGATATCCGCGTGTGGAGCGATGCCCGCACCCAAAAGGAAATTCAGGACAACCGTGTGTCGAAACGCGGTAACGGTAAAAACGGTATTGCGGCGGATGCCGAGGGCCTGCTCGGCAACTGGTATATCCTCGGTACGACCGATTACGTGCTGGCTACCTTGCCCGATGCGTCGGCGTGCAAAAATGATCTGGTCTTCCGTGGCACGCGTGCGTCGCAGTGGCTGGATTACGATAAAACGCAGTACGATTTCCTCTACGATAAAGACGGCAATGAGGACTACTATTCGATGGTGATCGTCCCCGATATTCAGAATCTCTCTACGGCGGCTTACGAAAAAGAATGGCTCAAGACCGCCGGGTGGATCGCGGATAACGTAGAGAGCGAAAATATCGTGCATGTGATCGGACTTGGTGATTCCAGTTGGCAGGCAACGGCGGGGGAATATGAGCGCGCACGTCTGGGATGGGATCTGTTTACCGATAAGGTATCGTGGAACAACGTGCCCGGCAACCACGACTATCCGTGGGATCGGGAATATCGCTATTCGGCGGTCTATGCCAACGCGTTTGGTGAGGAGTATTTGAATTCCACCGCCTCCAAGGGAGTGTATCAAGGGTATTTCGAAGACCCGTACGGGCGCAGTACGGTGGAAAATTCCTATTATTGCTTTGGTGTGAACGGCGTGCGCTGGATGGTGTTGCAATTGGAGTTTGCGCCCCGTCAGCACGTGATGGATTGGGCAAACGAACGGCTCGAAGAGTACGCCGACCACAACGTTATCGTGGTGACACACGGGTATTTGAATGGGGACGGCACCCGTTGCAACTGCTGGCAGGCGTTTATGGAGTATGACGAAGAAGAAGGCGGCTACATGGGCAGTACCACCACCGTGATGTGGGAGAAGATGATTGCCAACAACGACAACGTGAAGATGGTGCTGTGCGGGCATAACCGCAACGCCGAAGGCAGTGTGGCGATTCGTCGGGACGAAAATGAGGCGGGTCACTTGATCCCGCAGATCATGATCAACGCGCAGGCACTGGACGTGGGCGACCACATCTCGCCGAGTTACTTTGAAGGTAAACCGATGGCGATGCTCGGTATTCTGCGCTTCAGCGCGGACGGCACGCAGGCGGCATTGCAGTATTATTCGCCCGTACACGACAGGTCGTATCACGTGGCAAGCAACAGCATCACCCTCGCGATGGATATTCAAAGGGCAGATGATTGTACCCACGAAGAAACGAAGGAAAAACTGGTGGGTGTGACCTGCAAGGAGGCGGGCGTGAAACGGACGCTATGCAAGGAATGCGGCGTGCTGTTGAACGAAGAGGCGGCAGGCCCGCTTACCACCCATACGTGGGATGCCGGTGCGGTCACCAAAGAGCCTACCGCCACGAGCGAGGGCGAGCGCACCTTCACCTGCACGGTGTGCGGAGACACCCGCGTGGAGCCGATCGCGAAGAACGGCACGCTCGGCGACGTGGACGGCAGCGGCAAGGTCGATTCCACCGACGCCCGTCTCACGTTGCAATATGCGGTGAAGAAGATCGATGGGACGAAACTCACCCTCGCGGCCGCCGACGTGGACGGCAACGGCAAGGTGGATTCCACCGACGCGCGCCTGATATTACAATACGCTGTGAAGAAGATTCAGAAATTCCCTGCGGCGTGAATACGAAAGTACAACACCCGCCGCGAAAGGGCGGTCGGTCGTCAAAAGGGATACCGTGTCAAAAATTGGGGGTTGACAAATGCGCCCCAAATGCGTATACTATATTAGCAACAAAAAACTGAATACCGACTTATCAAGAGCGACGGAGGGAACAGGCCCTGTGATGTCCGGCAACCTGCCACACGGTAAGGTGCCAATTCCTGCGGGTAACACCGAAAGATGAGCGATCGTAACCGTTCGGCCTTTCGGTCGGACGGTTTTTTGTGAATTATACTACGGAGGATAACATATCTATGAGCAGAACGTTTTTTACGTCGGAATCGGTGACGGAGGGTCATCCCGACAAAGTGTGTGACCAAATTTCGGATGCGGTGCTGGACGCTATTTTGGCGCAGGATCCCACGGCGCACGTGGCGTGTGAGACGGTGGCGACCACGGGCATGGTGCTCGTGATGGGTGAGATCAGCACCACCGCCGCGGTGGACATTCCCGCCATTGCCCGCGGCGTGGTGTGCGATATCGGCTATAACGACGCGTCGCAAGGCTTCGACGGCAAGACCTGCGCGGTGCTGTCGGTGTTGGACGAACAGTCCCCCGATATTGCGATGGGTGTCAACGCGGCGCTCGAAAGCCGCGGGGGCGATCACGAGGAATACGACCGTATCGGTGCGGGCGATCAGGGCTTGATGTTCGGTTACGCCTGCAATGAAACGGCGGAACTGATGCCGCTTCCCATTTCGCTTGCACACAAACTGGCACAGCGCTTGACGGCGGTGCGCAAGGACGGCACGCTGTCGTATCTGCGTCCCGACGGCAAAACGCAGGTGACGGTGGAATATGACGGGCTCACCCCCGTGCGGGTGGAAACGGTGGTCGTCTCCACCCAGCACAGCGAGGACGTGACTCTCGAGCAGATCCGCGCCGATTTGATCGCGAACGTTATCAACCCCATCATTCCCGCGGAATTGATGGATGAGAACACCAAGATCTTCGTCAACCCCACCGGTCGTTTCGTGGTGGGCGGCCCGCACGGTGACAGCGGTCTCACCGGCCGTAAGATCATCGTGGACACCTACGGCGGCTACGCCCCGCACGGCGGCGGCGCGTTTTCGGGTAAAGACCCGACGAAGGTGGACCGCTCGGCGACCTATATGGCACGCTATGCCGCGAAAAACGTGGTGGCGGCGGGGCTCGCGACCCGCTGTGAAGTGCAGGTGGCGTACGCCATCGGCGTGGCACGTCCCGTTTCGGTGCGTGTGGACACCAAGGGCACGGGCGTGATCGCAGACGATCGCCTTGCCGAAGCAGTGGAGGCGACGTTCGATTTCCGTCCCGCGGCGATCATAGATACCTTGGAACTGCGCCGTCCTCAGTACCGTCCGCTTGCGGCGTACGGTCATATCGGACGCGAAGACGTGGACGTGCGTTGGGAACACACCGACCGCGCGGACGCGTTGCGTAAGTACGTAAATCTCTAAAAAGGAGTGACGGCGGTGAAACCGTTCTTTCGTCGCACGTGGGCACAGATCGATCTGGACGCCGTGCGGGATAATTATAAATATATCCGCCGCCAACTGGCAGAGGATTGCCGCCTGATGGCGGTGGTCAAGGCGGATGCCTACGGACACTGCGTGCAATACATTGCGAAACTGTACGACGAACTGGGCGTTGCGTGGTTTGCTGTTTCGAATTTGGAAGAAGCGCTCCAACTGCGGCAGATGGGGCTTTCTCAGCGCATTTTGATCTTGTCCTACACCCCGCCCGAAGCGGTGGAGTCGCTCGCGGCACACAACATCACCACCGCAGTGGTGAGTCTGGAGCACGCCGAAGCCCTTTCCGCCCGCGCCGCCGCGCTGGGCGTACATCTCACGGTGCACGTGAAGGTGGACACGGGCATGGCGCGTGTGGGATTGCGCAACACGGCGGATATTATCGCCGCGGCACGCTTGCCGCACTTGACGGCGGAGGGTATTTTTACCCATTTCGCCACGGCGGATACCGAGGATGAGGCTTTCGTTCACACGCAGTTTGCGGCATTTCAGGCACACATTGCGGCGGCGAAGGCGGCGGGGGTGGAGTTTTCACTGCACCACTGCTGTAACAGCGCCGCGACCCTGCGCTATCCCGAAATGCACATGGATATGGTGCGTCCCGGCATTATTCTGTACGGCTGTATGCCCGACGGCAGTGCCAACCCGCACCTGCGCCCCGCGCTGAGTCTCAAGACCGTGGTCTCGCAGGTGAAAACGGTGGAGGCAGGGGAGACGGTCAGTTACGGCCGCACCTTTACCGCCCCGCAACCCATGAAATTGGCCACCGTGCCGATCGGCTATGCCGACGGCTACTCCCGCTTGTTTTCCAACCGCGCCGCCATGTTGGTGGCGGGAAAACGCGCCCCCGTGGTGGGCCGCGTGTGCATGGACCAGACGGTGCTGGACGTGAGTGGTGTGGAAACGATCGCGGCGGGGGACACCGTCACGGTGTTCGGTGAAGGGTTGCCGGTGGAGGAACTGGCGACGGCGATCGGCACGATTTCGTACGAACTTTTGTGTTTGATCGGCAAACGCGTGCCGCGGGTGATCTTGCAAAGCGGCGACATAATCGGCGTACACGACGTGATAGGGGGAGAATGATGGACAGAGCGCGTATTGAAGCGGCGGTGCGGGAACTGCTCGCCGCTATCGGAGAAGACCCTGACCGCGAAGGTTTAGCGGAAACGCCGAATCGCGTGGCGCGGATGTACGAGGAGATCTTCGGCGGTTTGGCGGAAGATCCCCGTCAGCATTTGAAAATTTTTAACGAAGGGCAGAACGAAGAACTCGTGACCGTGCGGGATATTCCGCTGCATTCGATGTGTGAGCATCATCTGCTCCCGTTCACGGGGGTGGCGCACATTGCCTACATCCCGCGGGAGGGACGCGTGCTGGGGCTGTCGAAGTTGGCACGCATTGTGAACTGCTACGCCCGCCGTCCGCAACTGCAGGAGCGGTTGACGGCACAGATCGCGGATTTCTTGGAAAAGGAACTGCAACCGCTGGGGGTGGCGGTGATCATCGAAGCAGAGCATCTGTGCATGACCATGCGCGGCGTGCGTGCCGCGGGGGCAACGACCCAGACCTCTGCCTTGCGCGGTATCATGCGTTCGGACGTGCGTACCCGTGCGGAAACGCTCTCACTGCTGACGGGTGCTAAGTAACGAAACGGTCGGTGAAAGGTTACACCGACCGTTATTTTTTGTAACTTTTTGGTTTTAAAAAACAGTAAAAAACGGTCCAAACAGCGAAAAACGCCCTTTTTGTTGTTACATTTCAACAAAAAAGCGGTTTTGAATTTGGTTATGTTGTGGCGAACGGAAAAGGTGAAAAGGTTACAATTTTGTAACTTGCTTTTTACTCTTTTCCATAGTATAATTCACTCGAAGGCAGGGAACTGCTGAGATTAGATTGCTTATAACGACAGTAAAGGAGGAATACCGATGCAAAAGGTACTGGTTTTGAATGACTACTATGTGCCCGCCAAGCGCCCCACGCGTGAATATCTGTTCTGCAAACGTGCGCTCGATATCGTAGTTTCCTTTTTGATGTTGCTTTTGTTGTTGCCCGTTCTGGCGGTCGTCGCGGTGGCGGCGGCGGCAGACACGCACGGTTCGCCCCTCTTCGTGCAGGAGCGTATGGGCCGTGCCGGCAAATCCTTCCGCGTGTACAAGTTCCGCACCATGAGCGTGAATGCGCCGGCGAATATGCCGACCTATCTGTTCAACGATGCGAACTCCTATATTTCCCGCGTCGGCGGTTTTCTCCGCAAGACCAGTTTGGACGAACTGCCGCAGTTGTGGAACATCCTGAAGGGCGACATGAGCTTCGTCGGCCCCCGTCCCGTGGTGTTGCAGGAAACCGAACTGTTGGATCTCCGCCGTAAGAATGGTGCGGGCATCGTGCGTCCCGGTCTCACGGGTCTGGCGCAGATCAGCGGCCGTGACGACGTGTGCGTCGGTTTGAAGGCAAAGTTCGACGGCGAGTACGCCGCGAACATGAGCCTGTTCGGCGACATCAAGATCTTCCTGAAGACGTTCATCAACGTGCTTCGTTCGGAAGGCGTGACCGAAGGCGGTCAGCCGGAACTCGCCACCACCGAAGAGAAACCGGTGGAAAAGGCAGTGTCCTAAAAGGCATACAAAACAAGGCGTGCAAAATTGCACGCCTTGTTTTTTTGTGTGGTGCTTTGCGTGTGCGTGGTAGGGGCGCGCATTGCGCGTCCGCGGGATGGCTGACAACATCGGAACAACGGTCGTAGGGTGCGGCGTCAATCGCGACAAAAAACGGGAATGGCGATCGCCATTCCCGTTTTTGACTATATCTTCGTAAAGTCTTCAAAGGTCAACTGCAACTCTTCTGCGGGCACTTCCAACGACAGCAGGGCGCCCGTTTTCGGGTCGGAGTACAGGGTGTAGGTCACGCCTTTTTCCGCTTCGCCCGTGGTCTTGCGCCGCCCGTCGTCGGTCAGTACGCCCTCTGTCGTGGTGTAGACCACGGCATCCAGCGCTTGCAACAATCGTTTGCCCAGCGCCGCACTTGGCACCTTTTCGGGGGAGAGCGACCATTCCAGCCCCAGCATCCCGAGGGTGACCGTCTGTCCGTCCCACGTCATGGTAAGGCCGTTCAGTTCGTCGGGTTTCGTGAGCGTGAACGAGAGCAGACCTGCCGAACTGCGCTCGATCTTCCCCGCCACTTCGTCACCGTGATAGGTGCCCTGCGCGGTGCAGGAAAATCCAACGGCGATGGGGCGCTCACCCACGGCGGCGGCGGTGTTACACCCCGCGAGCAGTAGACACAGCAGAAGGGGAAACAGACGAAGCGGACGGGTCATGCGGCAACACTCGTTTCTCAAGATCTAAAAACGTTTCGCCGAGCGCGTCGAGGATATCCCGCGGGAGCATGGCGTGCTGGGAGACCTTTTCTGCCGCGCGGTCACCTGCCGCACCGTGCAGATACACCGCACACATCGCCGCCGCCCACGGCTCCATCCCTTGTGCCAGGAAGGCGCCGAGCATACCGCTGAGCACGTCGCCGCTGCCGCCCGTTGCCATGCCGGGGTTCCCCGTGGGGTTCAAAAGCAGGGCGCGGTGGGGAGAGGCGATGACCGTTTCGTGCCCTTTCAGCACCAGAGTCACACCGTATTCTTCCGCAAACGTGCGTGCCACGGTGGCACGGTGCGCTTGCACGTCGGCTACCGTGCCGCCGATGAGCCGTGCCATTTCGGCAGGGTGCGGGGTGAGTACCAACGGCCGTCGAATCGTTTTCAATCTATCTATATGCATTGCCACGGCATTTATGCCGTCCGCGTCCAAAACGAGCGGCGTGTCGCCGTGGGTCAGCACGTCCCATACCAACTCTTCGGCGGCAGGGGTGCGCCCGAGCCCGCATCCCAACACCACGGCGGTGGCGGCTTTGGCTTTTACCCGTACCGCCATTTGCGCAGTCGCATCCGCACTGTCCAGCGGCAGGCAGACCGCTTCGGGCAGGGCGGCGGCAAAAATGGGGTAGATACTGCGGGGGAGAGCGGCGGTCACGAGACCGACACCGCACCGCAACGCCGCTTCGGCGCACAGACGAGCCGCCCCCGCCATACCGTCACTCCCCGTGATGGTGAGCAAATGCCCGTACGTCCCCTTGTGGGAATCCGCCGCACGGGGCGTAAAGTGTGATTGCACCATGCTGTAAGAGACCGTGATCTGCCCGTGGCTGTAACGGTCCACCAGTTCTTCGTCAATGCCGATGGCGACCACTTCCACCCGCCCGTAATACGGCGCGCACGCCGCGGCGATCAGCGCGGGTTTCAGTGCCGAAAAGGTCACGGTGAGGGCGGCGGGCAACACGTCCGTATCTGTGTCTCCCGTGTCGGCGTTCAGGCCGCTCGGAATATCCACCGCCACCACGGGCGCGGCAATACCGCGCGCCAGACGGAACAGATGACGCATATAATCGGGGAGTACCCCGTGAAAGCCGATGCCGAACACCGCGTCCACCAGCATGCCTGCCGAGCGCACCGCCTCTGCCGCCAAAAACGGCTCGGTCTCCAAATTGCACAGCGTGACGGCCGTGCCTTTCAAGCGTTCCAGCATCTCGCGCGCCTGCTCGGTGGCGGGAGCGCCGCTCATCAGCACCACCGTGACGGCGGCACCTTCATCGAGCAGTTTGCGGGCGATGACGAAACCGTCCCCGCCGTTGTTGCCGTTTCCGCACAGCACGGTGACCCGCCGCCCGTCCATCGCCCAGTTCGAGCGGATGACGCGCGCGGCGGCACTGCCCGCGTTTTCCATCAAACGCAGGAAGGAAAGTCCGCCCGCGACGGCGGCTTGTTCCAATTTACGCATACTGTCGACCGACAATACTTTCAAGGATCATCCCTCCTCTTCGGGAATCTCGTAGTTCTTCAACACCTCACGGCGAAGCAGGGGAGAGAGCCCGTCTATCAACGCCGTAAGTACCCGCTCGTTCGGCTGAAACACCACGACGGTGTGCCCGTTCTTCTTGCTGTGATAGGTGAAATACCACAGGTCTGCCGCTTCCCCTGTGGTACACTTCACCACGCGGTCAAAACGGGATAGGTCGCACTCCGCCGTATAGCGCGCGAGGGATTCGATCTTATCCCCGCGCACCGCGACGAGGCGCAGGCGGCGGCGTTTGCCGCGAATGCGGTCGATATCGATATCCCCGTTGGTCACGCAATACTCGTATTCCGTGATGAGCATGGAGGTACACCAGTACCAGCCGTACCCGACACCGACCACCGCAAACGGCAACAAGATGCCGCCGAAAAACACCCCGAGGGTGAGCAATATGAGCGCCGCCACCGTCAGCCCGAACATCGAAAAGAAGTAGCGACCGCCGCGTTTTTCGCGAATCAATTGTTCCACAAAAAAGTCCATAAAGACATCTCCTTTTTTCCTTCTGACCTCATTATACACGAATATGTAAAAGATTGCAACGCCTTGCCGTAAACAGTTTGTGA
Organism: Oscillospiraceae bacterium; assembly: GCA_015065885.1. GTDB lineage: Bacteria > Bacillota > Clostridia > Oscillospirales > Acutalibacteraceae > SIG588. The sequence continues at coordinate 17,833 of SVPJ01000041.1, forward strand.
AAAAAACGCTTGACAAAACGCGACTACGCGTGTAGAATGTAGATAGACTACAAACGTAGACAAGGAGAGATATCGATGAAAATACCGCATATCGGAGAAGCGGAACTCGCGGTGATGCAGGTGCTGTGGCAGGCGGGCGAGCCGCTTTGCACCGCCGCCATCAACCAAGCGGTGGAGGTGCGCGGTTGGAAGCGTACCACCGTTTCCACCTTTTTGACCCGCCTTACCGAAAAAGGCGCGGTGACGGCGGAAAAGCGCGGGACGGGGTACTACTACACCCCCGTGTTGACGGAGGATGCCTATCGCCGTGCGCAGACGGGGGCGCTGGTGCATTCGCTGTTCGGCGGGTCGGTGACGGCGCTGGCGGCGAGCTTATTTGAAGATACCGCACTGTCGGAGGAAGACGTGCGGGAGTTGCGCGCCATTTTGGAAAGGAACGCCCGATGACCGCGCTGTACGCCTGCCTGCGTGCCGCGGTCATCGCGGGTGCGGCGGGCGGTGCGGCGGCACTGCTGTTGTGGGGGTTGTTTTCCTGCGTGCGGCGGGTGTCACTGCGGTGGCAGTATCGTTTGTGGGTGGCGGCGGGCGCGCTGTTTTTGTTGCCCGTGCGCATCCCGCTTTCGCGATCTTCCGCTTCCGCGCCCCTCACGGCGGTGACGGTGTATATCACCGAGACGGCGACCCGTCCGCTCCCGCCCACGACGGCGGCGGTGCCGCAGATGGCGTGGGGAGACGCGGCGGCGCTTCTTTGGCTGGCGGTCGCGGCGGGGATGCTTTTGTATTATACGGTCAGCTACGCGGTGGCGGCACGCCGTCTTCGCCGTGCGACCCGTGCGGTCGCCTGCCCGCTGCTTGCGGAATATACGGCACGGCGGGTGGCGGTGCGGCAGGGCGCGTGCGTCACTTCGCCCCTGCTCGTGGGGCTGTTCCGCCCGACGCTGTATCTGCCCGATCGTGCGTTTGACGGGGAGCAACTGCGGCATATTCTGGCACACGAAACGGTGCATCTGCACCGCGGGGATCTGTGGGTAAAACACCTGTGTCTGGCAATACGTTGCGTGCAGTGGTACAACCCTGCGGCACATCTGGCGTGCCGTCGCATCGCGGCGGTGTGCGAGACGTCGTGTGATACGGCGGCGATCGCGAAATGCGGCGGCGACACGGCGGCGTACCTCGGGACGGTATTATCCCTGCTTTGTGAGGGGCGCATGACACCGCTTACCACCGCGATGGCGGGCAGTCCGCGTCGCATCAAAGCGCGGTTTCGCACGGTAAGCGCGTACCGTCCCCGCCGTGCGGCAACGGCGTGCGCGGTCGTTGTCGCAGTCGTTTTGCTTGCGGGTGTGTTGTGCGTCGGCGGGGTGTGCGCGGGGCAAAAAATCACGCCCCTACTGCCGACGGTGACGTTGCCTGCGGCCCCCACGGTGACGGTGGAAGGCGCGGACGTGTCGCCGTCCGTTGAGGAGGACGAAAACGGCTTGCGCTGGCCGCTCGTGCAAACGAAAACCACCGTATCCGCGACCTACGGTTATCGCTGGGGCGAGTTGCACCGTGGCATCGATATCGCGGCAGAATTGCTCGATCCCGTGGTCGCGGCGGCAGACGGCAAAGTGATCGCGTGTGATCCCGGTGACTACAACGGCGGATACGGCACGACGGTGTTGATCGACCACGGCGACGGCGTGCAGACGTTGTATGCTCATCTGGACGGCCTTGCGGTCACACCGGGTGAGTTCGTTCAGGCGGGGCAGACCATCGC
>SVPJ01000042.1 GCA_015065885.1 Oscillospiraceae bacterium
TGCGGCACCGACCTACGCAGGCGTTGTCAAAGTGGGTGACGTATACTATTATGTTAGTGGTACTCACGGTACGCTTGCGGTGAACAAGACGGTGACCGTCAGCAAAGCAAAGGCCAACGGTCTCGTTGCGGCGGGAAAATACATAGCAGATGAAAACGGCGTGTTGACACCCGCGGCATAATTTGCCAACGGTAGGAGCGGCAACCTGCCGCCCGCAAGCAACAACCTAACAACAAGGGTAAGCGAGTGATCGCTTACCCTTGTTTCGCTGTATTCACGCTCCCCTTGCCTCGCCCCGCGTGCGGGGGAAATGTCCGCGAAGCGGACAAAAGAGCCCGTCTTCGGGAGAAAAGGTGGCGCGGCAAAGCCGCGACGGAGAGGGGGGCACTTGACACGGTTGGTAGATGGTGCTAAAATATACCCAGTTCAAGAAAAAAGAGGAGTGTTTTAAAATGAAAAAACTGTTGGCATTGTTGTTGGCGTTGGCGATGCTCACGTGTCTTGCGGCGTGCGGTGAATCCGAAAAGCCGAAGGATGACGCGACCACGACGACCACGACGACGGACACGGCGACCACCACGACCACCAAACCGCAAGAGGACGAATTCGTATTCGAAGAGGTCACGGTGTTGGATGACGAAAATTGCGTGATCCGCATCACCGGTATCGAGGAAGACAAACTGTGGGGCTACACCTTGAAGGGGTATTTCGAAAACAAGTCGGATGCCGACTATATGATCTCGGTGGATGCCGCTACCATCAACGGTGTGGCTGCCGAGCCGCTGTTTGCAGTCGACGTTGCCGCCGGCAAGAAGGCGAAAGAGGACATCTCCTTCGGCGACGTGTTCCCCGAGGGGGTCGATATTGGTGAATATACCGATATCGCGCTGACCTTCAGCGTGTCGGATGCGGAGGATTGGGAAGCGGATGCGGTTGCCGAAGAGACCGCTCACGTCTATCCGCTCGGCAAAGACAAGGCGACGGTGTACACCCGCGAAGCGCAGGAGACCGATCAGGTGCTCGTGGATAACGACCTGTTTACCATGATCGCCATCGGCACCGGCGAGGACGAACTGTGGGGCTACACCACCGACGTGTACTTCGTCAACAAGTCGGACAAAAACCTGTTGCTGAGTGTGGACGAAGCGTCGGTGAACGACTTTATGGCAGAGCCGTTCTTCGCGACGGCACTGCCCGCCGAGAGTTGTGCTTTCGGTGAGATCGCGTGGTTTGGTGAATCGCTTGAGGACAGCGGTATCGACGCGGTCGAGTCCATCGAATTCACGTTGTCTGCGATGGATAACGACGACTGGTTGGGCGATCCGCTGGCGGAAGAGCCTGTTACCTTTACCCCGTAAATGCAACAAAAGCCCCCTCGGTTTCAAAAAACCGAGGGGGTAATTTTATGCTTTCTTCATTTGTACCGCCAGCACGCCGCCGACTACGAATAACAGTGCGAGCGGTGTTTGCCATTGGAGCAGTTTCTCCGCTTCGCCCAGCCACCACGCGGAAAGCAGGGCGCCGAACAGCGGGATGGCACATTTGTAGACCGAGATGGCGGACACGTCGTTGTATTTCAAAAGCAGCCCCCACACGGTGTAGGCGGTTGCCGAAAGAAATGCGAGATAAAGCAGTATGCCGAGCCCCGCCGCCGACACGGTGAGCCGCCCGCCGAGCAGGGCGCCGCCGAGCGCCAGCGTCGCCCCACCGAAGAAAAATTGCCAGCCGCTCAGCAACACGGGGTCGTGTGCGGCGGAGTAGCGTTTGATCAGCACGGTGGATACCGCCGAAGAGACGGTGGAGAGAAGCAAGAACCCTTCGCCGTTTAAAGCGAAACGCCATTGACCGCCCGCGACATTGAGCAGCAACACGCCGCCGAATCCCAAAACGCACCCCCAAAATTTTCGGAGGGTAAACCGCTCACACCGAAACACGAAACACGCGATGAGAATGGTCACGCACGCGGACGAGCCGGTGATGATGGAGGAGTTGACCCCCGCGGTGTGGGCAACGCCTATGTAGAACAAAAAGTATTGGAGTGCCGTCTGAAACAGTGCCAATACCGCGATGGGGCGTCCTGCCGCTTTGGATGGGAGGAGCCACCGCTTTTGTAACGCACTGCCTGCGAGTAGAACGAGAATGCCCGCGAGGGCGAACCGACAGCCCGCAAACAGAATTTGCGAGGCGGTGTCCCCGCCGTTTACTTGAAACAAGCGGTAACCGATCTTAATGCAGGGGAACGCACTGCCCCACAGCGCACAGCAAAACAGTGCCCACAGCCACGCGGTGCGCCCACCGAACACCCGCGCGCTCATTCCGCCGCCTCCCGCAGCAGGGCGCGGCACAGGGCGAGCAGGGCGGGAGAGTTCGCCGAGTTTTCAATGGTCACGTTACCTGTACGGTCGGCATCGTTCAAAAGCCCCGCTTCTTCCAAACGTCGCCGCGTTTCTTTGGCGGTACCCACGCCGCCGTCGAACAGGGGTATGTTTTCGCCAACGACTTCTTGAATGGCGGCACGTACCAAAGGATAGTGGGTGCAACCCAGCACCACCGCATCGGGCGTGTCCCCTGCAAGCGGGGCAAACAGGTCACGAAGGTGCGCGGTCAGCCGTTCGCCCGTGACTACCCCTTGCTCGATCAGTTCCACCAACCCGTGGCAGGGAAGCACGGTAATGCGGGCGTCTTCGTTGTATTGTGCGAGCAGATGCTCGAACTTCTCTTGCTTTAAGGTGAGCGGCGTGGCCATCACCAAAACGGAGGGGGAGGTTTTGGAACGGGCAGCGGGTTTGAGCGCGGGTTCAATGCCGATGACCACGCGGTCGGGAAATCGCTCGCGCAGGGTGGCGATCGCCGCACCCGTGGCGGTGTTGCACGCGACCACCAACGCTTTCGCCCCTTCGTCAAACAGGCGGGCGGCGTGGGAAAGGGTCAGCGCCCGCACCTCGTCGGTGCTTTTTTCACCGTAGGGGGCGTTCGCGGAATCGCCGAAATAGCGAAAATCTTCGTTCGGCATCCGCCGCACGAGTTCCCGCAGTACGCTGATACCGCCGACACCGGAATCGATAACCGCAATAGGTGATGCTTTGTCCATACCGTCGCCCCCTTTCGTTTTTTGTTAGTATATCAAATTCTGTATGAAAATGCAACCGTATGAAAAATTTTCTCTAACTACTGGACTTTATGCGTGAAATTGAGTATCATATAGGTATTGGAGGGATGCTCTGTGCGATTGATGGTGATTGACGGTAACAGTTTGATGAATCGGGCGTTTTACGGCATTCGTCTGCTCACGACGGCGGACGGACGGTTCACCAACGCGATCGTCGGATTTTTGAATATGCTGGATAAACTCCGCCGTGAGGCACAGCCCGACGGCATCGCTGTGGCGTTCGACGTGCACGCGCCCACCTTCCGCCACAAGATGTATGACGAATACAAGGCGGGACGGCACGCGATGCCCGAAGAATTGCGGCAACAGATGCCGATCATCAAAGAAATACTGCCCTTGATGGGGTGCGCCGTGTTGGAAGCAGAAGGGTTTGAGGCGGACGACATCCTCGGCACACTGGCCCGTGCCGCGACCGAGCAGGGGGGCGAGTGCGTACTCGCCACGGGCGACCGCGATGCCTTTCAGCTGATCTCGGACAAGGTGACGGTGTTGCTTGCCGCCACCCGCGCGGGGCAACCCGAAACGGTGGTGATGGACGAAGCGGCGTTACGCGAAAAATACGGACTTGCCCCCGCGCAGATGATCGACTTAAAAGCCCTGATGGGGGATGCCAGCGACCACATTCCCGGCGTGGCGGGGGTGGGCGAAAAGACCGCGCTTGCGCTGATGCAACAGTTCGGCGGGGTGGAGGCACTCTACGCCGCACTCGACACCGCCGACCTGCGCCCGGCACTGCGTCAAAAACTCGCCGATGGGCGGGACAGCGCCTTTTTGAGCCGCACCCTCGGCACCATTCGCACCGACGCACCCGTGCCGACCGAAGTGGCGGACTACTGCCACCGTCCCGTCGCACGTGAGGCGCTCGCGCAGAAACTCGCGAGTTTGGAACTCTTTAAGATCATTGAGCGGTGGGAACTTACCGATGCCGCGACGACGGTGACCGTGTCGGCGGATGTCCCCTCTGCGGCGGCGGAAGACACCCTTGCCGCGGTGTGCGACGCCGCTCGCCGAAGCGGTACGTTGGATATGCTCTTGTGTGAAGACGGCGTTGCCTTGCTTGCCGACGGCAAACGCACGCTTGCGGCAACGGATGACCCACAGTTTACGTCACTTTACACCGACGGCGCGGTGAAAAAGCGAACCCACGATTACAAGGCGCTGGCGGCGGTGCTGTTGCCGCTCACCCCGCAAGGCTTTGTGATGGACACGATGCTCGCGGTGTATCTCCTAAACCCGCTGGCGAAGGATTACTCACTCTCCCGCCTTGCGATGGAATACGCCTTGCCTGCGTTATCGGAAGTGGAACAGATGGCGGCGCTGGCGGACAAACTTGCTCCGCTGTTGGAAGAGCAAGGGATGACGGCGTTGCTCACCGATACGGAGTTGCCGCTGGCGTTGGTGCTTGCCGAAATGGAGCGGGACGGTGTGGCAGTGGATGCCGCGGGCATCGCCGCCTTCGGTGAGTCGCTGCAAAGCGAGATTACGGCGTTGCAAAAACTGGTGTGGGATATGGTGGGGTACGAATTTAACCTGAACTCCCCGAAACAGCTTGCCAAAGCCTTGTTTGAAGACCTGGGGTTGCCGTCGGGCAAGAAGACCAAATCGGGATATTCCACCAACGCGGACGTACTCGAAAAACTGCGGGAGGATTACCCCGTGGTGGACGCCTTGTTGCAATACCGTTCCCTCGCGAAACTGTCTTCGACCTATTGCGAAGGGTTGCTCAAGGTGGTGGGGGAGGACGGGCGCATCCACTCCTGCTTTAACCAGACCGAGACCCGCACGGGGCGTATCTCGTCTGCCGAGCCGAATCTGCAAAACATTCCCGTGCGCCAGGAACTCGGGCGGGAACTGCGCCGTTTCTTCCGCGCGCGGGAGGGGTGGCAGTTGGTGGACGCCGACTACAGCCAAATTGAGTTGCGTGTACTCGCCCACATGGCGGACGAGCCGACCATGAAAGCCGCGTTTAACAGCGGCGAAGACGTGCACCGCATCACCGCGGCACAGGTGTTCGGCGTACCCGAAGAGATGGTCACCCCGCTGATGCGTTCCCGCGCCAAAGCGGTGAACTTCGGCATCATCTACGGCATCGGTGCGCACTCGCTGTCGGAGGATATCGGCGTTTCCTACAGCGAGGCGAAGGCGTATATTGACGGGTACTTGAGGCACTACGGTGCGGTGGCGGGCTTTATGGACAAAATGGTGGCGGACGCGAAGGAAACGGGGTATGCCGAAACCATCTTTGGGCGCCGTCGCCCCCTGCCCGAATTGAAGGCCAGTCAGGCGATGCTTCGTGCGTTCGGCGAGCGGGTGGCGCGCAACGCACCCATTCAAGGCACGGCGGCGGATATCATTAAAATGGCGATGATCCGCGTGCGCGACCGTCTGCTGCGGGACGGCTTGCAGGCGCGGCTGATCCTGCAGGTACACGACGAGCTGATCGTGGAAGCCCCCGCAAACGAAGTGGACGCCGTGACCGCCCTGCTCACGGAGGAAATGGAAAACGCCGCCGCCCTTACGGTGAAGCTCACGGTAGAGGCGACGAGCGGCGACACGTGGTATGATACCAAAGGATAAGCAGAGGAGGCGCATCCGAACACGCCTAAAACGGCATAATTTCCGCGCTTTTTGATTTGTTGTCGGTGGCAGGCGATAGCCTTGCCACCTTCGCCGCACCAAAAATCGCACGAAATTCTACTCGTTTTAGGTCGAAGAATTTTAACAGAGCCGATTTTCCCATCGGCAAGGCAAAAACGCAGTAAATCCTTGCGGATTTACGAGTATTTTAACACAGCCGAGGGGAAAATCGGCCCGTTAAAATCGGGTTCGGATATGCCTCCTCTGCTTAACCTGCGAGATGGCGAGTTGTGAGATTTCTCAAAAATAATTGACTTTCGCGGGGAGTTGTGGTAAGATTTTCTTGTTTTCGCGTGAAATATGCTCTTAAATTCTGCCTTGTACAAACTACAAGACAAGAGAGAGGAAAAAGAGATGAAACGACGTTTTGCAAAATGGATGGCACTGTGTCTCGCGGTCGTACTGTTCGTCGGTGCGGTTCCGCATGCGTCGGTGAATGCGGCGGAACAGAGCGAATGGGTGGTTTACCAAAAAGGTGAGGAAGACCGCTTCTCTTCCGGCGGAACGATACTGTCGGCTACGGACGACGGCCTGTGCGCTACCGTGCCCGCGGGTCAGTACCTGCAGTTTACTGCGGCGAGCCTGAACATCGATCTGCCGCGGGGAATGGCGGCGGACGGCTTTAAATTCTGCGTGCGGGTGTATATTCCCGACGAAGTGTCGCGGACCTTGTTCACCGAAGGCGGCGGTCAGTTCGAGTTGTTCAACACACAGTTTGATGCGGACGAAATTTCGTGGAATACCTCTTCCGTGGCACGACGCCACACACCGACGGTCGGTTGGAATACGCTGGAGCTTTCCTTTGCCGATGCCGACGGCAGATCCATCGACGTGACGAAGACGATTACCGGCTTCCGTTTTTACGCCGGTGTGGATGCGCTCAAAGATCAAGTGCGCAGTCTGACCTTTGGCGAGATGAAGATCCAAAAGCGCGTCGATGCCGCAACCTGTTCTCACGAAACGGTTGCGAACGGCGCGGAGATCACCCCCTCGACCTGCACCGAAGCCGGTGAGGCGCAGGCGGTGTGCACGTTGTGCGGCACCGTTACGGGCACGCGTCCGTTGCCGCCGGCGGATTGCCGCTGGGACGACGGCAAGGTGACCGTGCGCCCGACGATGGATGCCGTGGGCGTGCGCGAATTCACCTGCTTGTCGTGCGGTAAAGTTACATTTGAAGAAGAGCCCGTGCTGAGCGGCTTGGGCGACGTGAACGGTGACCGCAAGATCGACTCCACCGATGCGCGCATGACGTTGCAGTACGCGGTGAAAAAGATCGGCGAGGATGCGCTGAATACCGAAGCGGCGGACGTGGATAACAGTGAGGCGGTTGACTCTACCGACGCGCGCCTGATCCTGCAGTATGCCGTGCAAAAGATCGACGAGCTGCCGGCGGAACGCAGCTGGCAGAAGCCTGCTCCGGACGGCGACTGGGACGACGACGGCACGCTGAAGATCCTGACCGTCGGCAACAGCTTTTCCGATGACTCCATGCAGTACGTGTACGGCATTGCCAAGGATGTCGGGGTGGAGAATATCAAACTCGGCAACCTCTATATCGGCGGTTGTACGCTGGACACCCACGCCGCCAACGCCAGAGGCGACCGAGGGGCCTATGAATACCGCACCAACTCCACGGGAACGTGGAAAACCGTCGGCGGTTACAAAATGAGCGACGCCATCAAGTCGGAAGACTGGGACTTCATTTCCCTTCAGCAGGCAAGCGGTTCCAGCGGTATGGCAAACACCTATGCCAACCTTCCCTATCTTATCGAATACGTGCAAACCCTTTGCCCCACGGCAAGGATCGTTTGGAACATGACGTGGGCGTATGCGCAGAATTCCACACACAACGAGTTTTACAAGTACAGCAACAACCAGTTGACCATGTATAACGCCATTGTGGATGCCGTGGAAAAGAAGGTCGAAACTGAGTCCGCGATATACACCGTCATTCCCACGGGCACGGCCATTCAGAACGCCCGTACTTCGTACGTCGGTGACACGCTCACCCGTGACGGCTTCCACCTCAGCTACGATTTCGGACGCTACGTGGCGGGTGTTACGTTCGTTCACAAACTGACGGGACTGCCCGTCAGCGCGCTTCAGTATATGCCCCAAGGGGTGGAGGAAGAATGGCGGAAGATCGCCGTCGAGGCGGCGACCAACGCAGTGGCGACACCCAAGGAAGTGACCCCGTCCGCGTATCAGAAGGCGCCCGTCATCGATATGAGCGGCTACACCAAGCTGGAGCTTTCGTGGACTCCGCTGGGTTACTGGAATTCCACCGACGGTACGAAACATCACACCGTCATTACGACGGCGGATAACAGTAAACTGTTCTACGCCTCGGCGACGTTCACCAGAGACGAGTTGCCCGTGGGCAGTGTTATCGAGCTGAAAAGCGGATGGCAATATCGCCCCGAAGGGTGGAAGAGCAGCGGCGCACAGACCTCTCGTCCCGAAAACGTCACGACGAGCAAGGTGGTCATCACCGAAGCGTGGTGGGGCGATTACACCCACCGTGCCTTCAACCTGTCCAAGGTCGGCACACCTTCTCTGGAAAACGCAGCGAATGAGATCGAAACGGCGTTGATCGTTTGGATCCCCGAAGCGTAAACGTATATCCGCAAGAAATATATATTGAAAAGGGAGTAACATATGAAAAGACGTTTTATCAAATGGATGGCCTTATGCCTCGCGATCGTGGTGTTTGCCGGCGCGATGCCGATGGCAAAACCGACGGTGAACGCCGAGGAAGAAAGCGAATGGGTGATCTATCAAAAAGGCTATGAAAGTCGATTCGCGGGCGGCACGACCGCGGTGATGGCGGACGATAACGGCTTGTCCGTTACCGTTCCCGCAGGTCAGTATATGCAGTTCACCGGCTCGAACCTGAACATCGATCTGCCGCAGGGCATGGCGAAGGGGAGCTTCAAGCTCTGTGCACGGGTGTATATCCCCGACGAAGCGTCGCTTTCGCTGTTCACCGAAGGCGGCGGACAGTTTGAAATCTACAACACGCGGTTTGATCTGGACGAGATCTCGTGGAACACCGCGACCATTGCCGAGACACACACGCTGACGGTCGGTTGGAACGAGTTTGAGTTGCTGTTCGCCGATGCGGATGACAGCACCATCAATATGGCAAACACCATTAAGGGTTGCCGTTTTTATGCGGGCGTGGGTGCAACGAAGAGTCACGTGCGCAGCCTGATCATCGGCGAAATAAAGATCGTGAAGCTTTTCAATGCGACGGCGTGCCGGCACGAAACGTTGGCGGACGGTAACGTGCTCTCCGGCTCCACCTGCACCGAGCCCGGCGAGGTACAGACGGTGTGTACGCTGTGCGGCACGGTCACGGGCACGAAGCCGCTGCCGCTCGCCGCGTGCCGTTACGGCGCAGGTAAGGTGACCGTGCGCCCGACGATGGATGCCAAGGGTGTGCGCGAATTCAAGTGTCTGTCCTGCGACCGGGTGAAATTTGAAGAAGTGGATATGCTGACGGGTCTGGGTGACGTGAACGGCGACCGTAAGATCGACTCTACCGATGCGCGTTTGGTACTGCAATACGCGGTGGAGAAGATCGAAACGCTGGATATCCCCAAGGCGGCGGACGTGGATAAAAACGGTGAAATTGACAGCACCGACGCGCGCTTGATCCTGCAATTCGCCATATATAAAATCGACGAGCTGCCTGCCGAGCGCACCTGGCAGAGCGAGCGGGTACTGCGCGACGACCGTTTGTGGGGCATCAACGGTCACCACAAGGGCTATGCCGCCTATAAAGAAGCGAATGAGGATGAAATTCTGCAACTGGCGGCGGACATGGGCTGCAACATCTACCGCTTCAACTATAACCCCGTGGATATGAACGGCATCAATTACGTGCGCCGCGTGGCAAACAAGTGTCACGCACTCGGTATGCAGTTTATGCTGGTTTTGGATAACTACGGCGGCAGCACGCAGGATATTGCCAACCGTATGGCGTTTACCGCGCGTCATCTGGGCGACGAGATCGAATACTTCCAAATCTTTAACGAGACGGATATCTATTGCTCCAAATCGGACAGCGGCGGATTGTATAACGCGTCGGACTATACCGGTATTTCCCGTGACTACTACAACCCGCGCCGCGTGGAGGAAATGGTGGCGAAGATGACGGCGGCGCTGACCGCGTTCAAGGCGGAGAATCCCACCGGCAAGATCGTCGTCAACTTCGGGCGTACCCACATCACCATGATGGACTTCTACATCGAAGCGGGTCTGTCGTGGGACGTGATGGCGATCGACAACTACGAGGTGTGGAACGATAAGGGCTGGGATTATTACGATTACTTCCGCGATTGGGAGCAGCGCTATCCCGACTACGAGTTTATGATCGCCGAATGCAACTACCCCTTCCTGAACGGTATGGCGAGCGAAGAACAGCAGGCGCAGTGGCTGGATACCTTCCTGCGCAAAATGAACGATTATCCGTCGGACAAGTTCCTCGGTGTCATCATCTACGAATTGCTGGATCAGCCGGATTACGAAAAGCAACTGGGCCGTTATCACGGCGAGTCGCACTTCGGTTTGGTGAACACCGACGCGAACAACAACCCGACGACCCCGAAAGCGGCGTATTATCACGTGCAAAAGCTGCTGGGTGTATACAAAGGAGAAGGCTGACGTAAAAAATATTTCCGAAAAACACTTTACAAACGGGGAAAAGTGTGCTATACTCGTATGGCTAATGGGGCAAACCCCAAGCGTGCCTCTTACCCGGACGGCGGAGAAACACCTCTTTGTGATTTCCTCGGGCTGGGTTTGGCGGCAAATATTTTAGAAAGAGGTGAAGTGCTATGATGTTGCCGGAGGAGAAAACCGCCATCATGCAAAACTACGCGATCCATGAGGGAGATACCGGTTCGCCGGAAGTTCAGATCGCCGTGTTGACGAAGCGCATTGCGGACTTGACCGAGCATCTGAAGACCCACAAGAAGGACAACCACTCCCGTCGCGGTCTGTTCAAAATGGTCGGCCGTCGTCGCGGTCTGCTGAACTATCTGCAGAAGACCGACATCGAGCGGTATCGTGCCATCGTTGAGAAGCTCGGTATTCGTAAGTAAAAAGTGCGATTGAGGCAGGTGGAGTAGTTCCACCTGCCTCTTCCCGCTTTTAAAATTGGCGGAATTCGGAGCGCTCACGGTGTATTTTAGCAGTGAAACGAGCCCGTTTGCGGGCGGGTTGGTTTTATTGCTAAAGCATTGTGAAGGCTCCGAAAAAATATAAAACAAACGGAGGAAAAGAACTATGTTTGAAAATGCACGCGTATTTGAAACCACGCTGGCAGGCCGCCCCTTGGTGGTCGAGACCGGCAAAATGGCGCAGTTGTCCAACGGCTCCTGCCTGGTGCGCTACGGCGAGACGGTGGTCATGTGCAACGTGACGGCGTCTGCGAAACCCCGTGAGGGCGTGGATTTCTTCCCGCTTTCGGTGGACTACGAAGAGAAGTTGTATGCGGTGGGTCGCATCCCCGGCTCGTTTATGCGCCGTGAAGGCCGCCCGACCGAAAAGGCGATCCTCACCTCCCGTGTGATCGACCGTCCGATCCGTCCGCTGTTCGCGAAGGATATGCGCAACGACGTGTCGCTGGTCTGCACCGTGATGTCGGTGGATCCCGACTGCCCGCCCGAGACCACCGCGATGATCGGTGCGTCCATTGCCATCTCTATTTCGGATATTCCGTGGGACGGCCCGATCTCGGGTGTCGTCGTGGGTATGGTGGACGGCGAGTTCGTCATCAACCCCACTGCCGAGCAGGAGAAGCGTTCCGAAATGCACGTGACGGTGGCGTCCACCGCCGACTTGGTCGCGATGATCGAAGCGGGTGCGAACGAGATCGATAACGACACCATGTTCGACGCGATCATGTTCGGTCACGCGGCCAACCAGCAGATCGTGGAGTTCATCAAGGGCATTCAGGCCGAGATCGGCCGTCCGAAGTTTGCCTTTGAGTCGAACGATCCCGACCCCGCGATGTTCGAAGCGGTGAAGGAATTCGCCATTGAAAAGGTGCGCTATGCGCTGGATACCGACGATAAGTTGATCCGTGACGAGCGTCTGCGCCCTGTGTACGACGAAGTACACGAGAAGTTCGACGAGCAGTATCCCGAGCAGGGTGCGAAGCTCGAAGAGTGCCTCTACAAATTGCAGAAGTACGTCGTGCGCCGTTGGTTGCTTGACGACGGCAAGCGCGTGGACGGCCGCGGCATCAACGAGATCCGTCCCTTGGCGGCGGAAGTCGGCATTCTGCCCCGCACCCACGGTTCGGGTATGTTCACCCGCGGTCAGACGCAGGTGCTTACCACCGTGACCCTCGGCTCCACCGGCGACGCACAGTTGCTCGACGGCATCGACGACGAGACCGAGAAGCGCTATATGCATCACTACAACTTCCCCTCCTACTCGGTGGGTGAGACCAAGCCGTCCCGCGGCCCCGGCCGTCGTGAGATCGGCCACGGTGCGCTCGCTGAGCGTGCGCTCGTGCCGGTGCTTCCCTCGATCGAAGAGTTCCCCTACACCATGCGTCTGGTGAGCGAAGTGCTGTCCTCCAACGGCTCCACCTCGCAGGGCTCCATCTGCGGTTCGACCCTCGCGCTGATGGATGCGGGCGTGCCGATCAAGGCGCCCGTGGCGGGCATCTCCTGCGGTCTCGTGACCGAAGGCGACCGCTTCATGACCATGGTGGATATCCAGGGCCTCGAAGACTTCTTCGGCGATATGGACTTTAAGGTCGGCGGTACCAAGAAGGGTATCACCGCCATCCAGATGGACCTGAAGGTGCACGGCCTGACTCCCGCTATCATCAAGGAAGCGTTGCAGAAGACCTACGACGCCCGTATGTATATCCTCGATGAGGTCATGCTGAAGGCGATTCCCGAAGTGCGTCCCGAACTGTCGAAGTGGGCGCCCAAGATGCTCTCCACCAAGATCGACGTGGACAAGATCCGCGAAGTCATCGGTAAGGGCGGCTCGGTCATTCAGAAGATCCAGGCGGATTGCAACTGTAAGATCGATATCGAAGAAGACGGCTCGGTGTTCATCTCCGCTATCAACGGCGACGATGCGAAGCGTGCACTCTCCATCGTGGAGACCATCGCGAAGGATCCCGAGATCGGTGCGATCTACAAGGGCCGCGTGACCCGTCTGATGACCTTCGGTGCGTTTGTGGAGATCGCCCCCGGCAAGGAAGGTCTCGTGCATATCAGCAAACTGGATGTCAAGCGCGTGGAAAAGGTGGAAGACGTGGTCACTGTCGGCGACGAAGTGATGGTCAAAGTCACCGAGATCGACGAGCAGGGCCGCTTGAACCTCTCCCGCCGCGATGCGCTCATCGAGGTGGAGGGTCTGACCCCCGAAAACAATGCGGACGAAGCACCCCGCGGTCCCCGTCCGGCGCGCCGTGACGGCGGTTTCCGCCGCGACGGTGCCCGTGATGCGCGCCGCTCGCGTCGTGAGGACTGATTTTAGCGCGGAGCGCTAAAATCGTTCGAGTTTGTGCTGGCGGGGCATAAATCCCACCCCGCCTTTCGCCCGAAGGGCGAAACCGCACAAACGTCGCAAGAAGGCGCGGAGCGCTAAAATCGTTCGAGTTTGTGCTGGCGGGGCATATATTCAACCCCGCCTTTCGCCCGAAGGGCGAAACCGCACAAACGTCGCAAGAAAAATTTCAAAGGAGGCTGTTGTCGTTTGACAATAGCCTCCTTTTGCATAGGAGAATGAACGTGAAAGCTGTTTTGTTTGATTTGGACGGTACGCTGTGGGACGCGTGCGAAGCAATGGTCGCGCCGTGGAATCGCACGTTGAAGGAAGACTTTCCTCATGTTCACCGCACGGTGACGCTTCAAGACATTCGTGCAATGCAGGGCAAAAATCTTGCGGGATGTGCGGCGGTGACCTTCCCCGACCTGCCGCCCGAAGAGGGGCAGGCAATCGTGGCTGCCGCCTGCGCTGCCGAGGTGGCGGTGCTTGCCGAAACGGGAGGCACGCTGTATGACGGGCTGTTCGAAGTGCTGGGCGAACTCAAAAACGATTACCGTCTCGGCATCGTCAGCAACTGCCAGTGCGGGTACATCGAAGCATTCATGACGGCGCACGGCACGGTGGGGTTGTTTGATGGGTTTACCTGCGAGGGTATGACCAAAAAGAGCAAGGGGGAGAACATCCGTCTTATGATGGAAGTGCTCGGCGTGAGCGAAGCAATATACGTCGGCGATACGGCAGGGGACGAGCGCGCCGCCCGTGCGGCGGGCGTGCCGTTCGTACACGCCGCCTACGGTTTCGGCGGTGCCGAAGCGCCCGATGCGGTGATATACGCCCTTCGTGAATTGCCCGCTGTATTAGCCGATTTGTGATATGTTCGTTCTTTACATTAAATAGAGTCCCAAATATCCATGGTACACGCATTAGCGGTATGATACACTAAAAACGCAAAATCTGTATAGTAAGACAGCAAAAAAAGGCTTGTATCCAAGGATAGCATATGCTATACTCAAAGTGTAATAATGCACGATTTGTGCATAAAATGGGAGGAGTTTTTGTGAAAAAGCGCATTTTCTCATGGCTTTTGTGCGCGGCAATGCTGCTTTCGCTGATGCCGACGGGCATCTTTGCTTTGGCGGAAGACGTTGCGGCAGAAGCGGCGGATATCGTGATCGAAAATTACGATTCCACCTCCGGCGCTGTTTGGGGCGCCTCGGGCGGCAGCGATATCGCCGATTTTGTGGAAGGGGAGGGCGCTCTCACGGCGAGCGCCGCCGCAGGTGCGATGGCGTACATCAACACCGAGGGCAAATATAACATTCCCCTGCCCGAAGACTATACCGATTGGTATATCGATTTCTGGATCTACGTGTCCGACCCCACGTCCATCTCGGCGGGCTCGAACCTGGAGATTTCGCACACCGTGGACAAGGCGGAGTTTTCCTTCGCTTTGTTGGATATGGGTCTGAAAGCCGGTTGGAACAAGGTGCAGAAGAAACTGTACGTTCCCGCTGTGTCGGAAGGCTACGAGTTCACCCACATCAAAAACATCCGTTGCTTTGCGCCGGGGCTGAAGGGCGATCTCGTGATGAAACTGGATAATCTGGTGCTGACCAAGACCCCCGTTGCGACCGACCGTGCGGTGCTGGACGACGTGATCGCCGAAGCGCAGGCGTACGTGGCGGCGGGCAGTGACGACGCAGGCGTGAAGGCGGCACTGGCACTGGCAAAGATGGGCGTTTCGCAAGCAGACGTTGCAGCGCTGACCGCAAAACTGAAGAATGCGCTGATCGCGGCAGAGGCTGCGTCGGGCGAAGCGGTGGGGTACCGATCCTACACGGTACTTGAAGAACTCGGTGACTTCGCGGATATGCGTGAGCAGACCCCCACCACCCGCGATTTTGCTTATCAAAAGACCTTTAATGCAATCGACCTTACGCAGTACGGCTACCCCGCCGAAGGCAAGATCGAAGCGGGCAAACTGGCGTTGCAGTTTGATACCTACATTGCGGGCGACAACGCACTGGTCGATGCGATCGTGGGCAAGCAAAACGTCGGTCAGCTGGAGATCACCAGTTCCGGCAAAGCCGACGTCGAGGAAAACGCGGTCAGCAGTAACGAAGTGAAGATCCAAAAAGGGCAGTGGACGCGCTCAACGGTGGATCTCGCGGCGTTTAACGGTTCGTTGAATCCCGCGGCGTGGAATTTCATGCGTCTTTACTACCTCGTTCCCGCAGAGGCACTCGGCGGGACGATGACCCTCTCGATCAACAACGTGCGCTTGGTGGATCTGACCAAGCCGCTCGCGGCGGGTGAAGCCGATCGCGTGGGCAGCACCCTGTTTAAGGGGATCGCGCAGGCGACGACGGTGCACGGCCGCACGCCGCAGGACGCGAGCGGCAACCTGCGCTTGTTCTGGACCAACAGCGGTTTCTCGTTCCGTTTTTACGGCACCGCCGCTTCCGTCAAGCTTTCGGGCACCGAGATCGGCGACGTCAACCGTGGTTACGTGAACGTGTACGTGGACGGTGCGCTGATGCCGCATAAGACCATTGCCGTGAACAGCACGGACGGCGAATGGTACGAGCTGGTGGCCGATCTGCCGCTGGGCGAGCACACGGTGGAAGTGCGCAAGCGCAACGAAGCGGTGTACGGCGGCTCCGCCACCGTGACGGTGCGGGGCGTGAAGGTCGTGGGCGGCCCGTTGCTGAAAGCACCTGCCGAAGCGGACTATCAGATCGAATTTATCGGTGACTCCATCACCAGCGGCTTCGGCAACTTGGTGGATAACGGCAGTGGGGATTATACCTCTGCCACGGTAGAAGGCACCATGACCTGGGCGGCACTCGCGGCAAAACAGCTTGGCGCCGAAGCACAGGTCATTTCCCGCAGCGGCATCGGTTTCTGCCGCAACACGCTGATCCATAATAACATCGACAGTTCCATCTATCCCTACTACACGCAGACGGCGGCGCTGCCGGGTACGACGCTCGACGGCACGGCGTGGGATTTCGAAAGCAACCCCAGCGACGTGGTGGTGATCAATCTCGGTACGAACGACGGCGGCGGTACCATCGACGGCGTCGCGATCACCGATGCGTTTATGGCGTCTGAAGCGGTTGCACTGTTGCAGTTGGTGCGTGAAAACAACCCCGATGCCGTTATCATTTGGACCTACGGCCTGATGGGCAACGGTCGTGAAGCGGCGTTGTCGGCGGCCGTCGCGCAAGTGAATGCCGCGGGGGACGACAAGGTGTATTACCTGCCGATGGCGCAGTTCGTCGCCGGCAGTGAAGGCACGGGAACGCACGGTCATCCCTCGGTGCAGGCGCATATTAATCGCAGTCGGATCGTGGCGGACTTCATTGCCGAAAAGACGGGTCGTGCGGTGAATAACCGCGCGATGCTGGAAGCCCAGCTGCGCTGGTCCGAACAGTATAACAACGATGAATATCTTACCGGGTATATCTTCGCGGGCGTGGCGGCGTTTAAGAACGCCATGGCAGACGGCGCGGCGTTGCTCCAAAAGTCCAATGCGGACAATGCGGCGTACGTGGCGGCAGCCAATGCGATCTGGAACGCGAAGGCGTCCTTAAAGAAGGCCGAAAAGAACTATCAGTCGTTGGCAGAGTTGCCCTATTCCTTCGACTACACCGACCGCGTGGTGGATGCGGGCGGCGGGCTGATGGCGCATTCCGCGACCTTTGATCCGATCGACCTTACCGCGTACGGCTATCCCGCGACCGGTCTGCCCGAAGCAGGCAAACTGGCGTTGCAGTTTGATGTGTATCTGGACGGCGATTCGGCGCTGGCCGATGCGTTCGCTACCGGTGCGATCGTCGGCTCGTTTGAGATGACCAGCGGCGGTGCTTGCGACGTGGAAGAACGTAACCGTCATTTCAACGAAATTCCGTGGTCGAAAGGCGTGTGGGTGCGCCACCAGGTGGATCTTGCCACCTTCTCGGGTACGACGGGCGGCACGTTCGATCCCACTGCGTTTGACTACGTGCGTATCTACATCGTCGGTCTGACCTCCTACGCAGGCCAGAAAGTGACCATTGCGCTCAAGAATATGAGCATTGTGGATCTCACGCAAGAGGAAACACTGGAATGCACGCACGAATCGATCGTGTACACCGGAAAGATCGAGCCGACCTTGGAAAAGGAAGGTTTTACGGGCAACGGATACTGCGCGAAGTGCGGTCTGTTGATGACCGAAGGCGAAGCCATTCCGAAGCTGACCGCGTACGCGAAGCTCGATTTTGCGAGCGGCGAGTTGGTCGGCACATCGGCAACCGCCTCCAACTACGTTTTGGAGCAGATTCCCGGCACCGACTGGTACGGCGCAAAGCTGAACAAGCAAAATCAGACGGTCTCCTTCGCGTTGGATGCCGCGAAATTCGGCATTGAAGAGGCGGATATCCTCGACGGTACCGATCTCGCGATCGCCTACGAGTATTATGTGACCTCCGCGTGGGGGAACGACCACCGTCTGGCGATGTTCGGCAACGGTTACACCCTCGGTATCAACGGCGGCGGTGTGAACAACGTGTGGGATTGCCTGCCCGTGAACGTCGGTACGCCGCTCTCCCGCGGACAACTCAACACCGTGACCTTTACGGTCGGTGCGGGCTCGGATATCGTGGCGGCGTATAACGGCAACATCGGCAACGCTACCACCGCGGTGGCGGGCGAAGCTTACAGCACGCTGTCCAATGCACAGGCGTTGGTGAGCGGCGGGACCTTCACGCTGTATTGCTGGAACAACGACGATGCCGCCGAAAGCGGTCGGGCGATCTATTTGAAGTCCATCACCGTCTGTGCGGCGGATGAACTGGCTACCTCGACGGTGGAGGAGGGCTCCGAGGCGATCTTCTTTGACATCGCGGAGAACCCCTATTATCCGCAGTATGCGGCAACGATCTCCAAGGGTCTTACCATGAGTACCGAACTGGTCGAGTGGTATCCGGAGGACGCCGAACAAGCGTATCCGCGTTTCAACTACGGTTACGTCAAGGTGAACAAACTGCTGTCGGCGGACGGTGTGACCCCGAAGGATTACCTCTTGCGTATCACAGCCAAAGCGGGCAGTGACATCACGCAGATCAGAGTACAGTATCAAAAAGCCAAGTCGAATACAGCGGAGATCGAGGGTGACGAACGCTGGAGTGCGTATTATATCCTCACGTTTGCGGACGGCATGGCGACCCTGCGCATGGACGACACCGTGCTGTGCAACGGCTTGAACGGTGCATCTTCTATCCGTTTGCAGGATATTCACTATGTGCAGTCGGGCGATACCTACGTACTGCAGACCGACGACGATCTCGCGGACATTGCTTCCATCGAAGTGATCCCCGTTCCCTGCACGCACGAAACCACCAAGATCGAAGGCGCGATCGACGCGACCTGCGGTGCGGACGGCTACACGGGCAACACCGTGTGCGCAAACTGCGGTGAACTCATCGCTGAGGGCGAAGTGATCCCCGCCACCGGCGAGCATGCATGGGACGACGGTGTTGAGACCATCGCTCCGACCTATGAGTCCGCGGGCGAAATGACCTACACCTGCACCGTTTGCGGCGAGTTCTACACCGAAGAGATTCCGGTGCTCGAAGCTTGCACGCACGAAGAGACCACGATTACCGGTAAGGTCGATGCGACCTGCACCACCGACGGTTACACGGGCGACACCGTGTGCGCAGCTTGCGGTGAAGTCATCACCGCGGGCGAAGTCATCAAGGCGGGTCACGTCTTTGGTGACGACACTGTCTGCGACATCTGCGGCGAAGACA
>SVPJ01000043.1 GCA_015065885.1 Oscillospiraceae bacterium
CATTATAATTACAATCGTTGCCGTTCTGATAGACTATAAGTTCGGCCCTCGTTCCATTACGGAGCGAGGGCTATTATTGAACAATTTGTAACTTTTGCAGAAAAACCCCTTGACAAATTCCGTCTTGTAAAGATTTATGTTATAATAATAAAAACTTTGCAACCTTTTTCAAAATTGCAACACTATATAAGTGAAAGGAGGTTAAAGAAAATGGCAATAGAAAAATCGGTGAAAGAGGAATATTTAAATTCGCTGACTCAAAATTATATGGATAAGCTGTTTTATTTCAGTCTTAAAAAGACGGGAAACAGTTTTGAAGCAGAAAATTTGGCTCAAGATATTTTGTTTAATGTTATTACCTCGCTCGAGAGAGGTAATAAGCCTGAAATTTTTGAGGCATGGATTTGGGGTATTGCTCGTAACCGTTATAATGTGTGGGCAAGAAACAAGAATAATCGAAACGAATTGTTTGCTAAATCGGATATTAGCGATTATGAAATTTCAGACAATACAGTTAATACAGAAAACAAAGTGATTGATAGTGAAGATTTAAATTTGCTCAGGCGAGAGCTTGCCTTTGTTTCATCAGAATATCGCAATATTGTAGTTGCCTATTACATAGAGGATAGAAAAACCAAAGATATTGCCGTTTCTTTAAAACTTTCTGAAAGCACAGTTAAGTCTAAACTGTTTCGTGCAAGAAAAATTTTGAAAGAAGGTATGAATATGTCAAGAGAATTCGGTATAAGAAGCTACAAACCCGAAAACGTTGATTTTGCCGCAAGCGGTAGTCAGCCGAGCGGTTTGCCTTGGAAAGCCGTCCAAAGAAGCTTGCCAAAAAATATATTACTTGAATTAGATAATAACCCACTAACATTAGAGCAATTGGCTGTTGAATGTGGAGTTGCCATGCCTTATATGGAAGAGGAAGTTAAATTACTTTTGGATGCAACACTTCTTAAAAAGATTGGCAATAAATATGTAACAAACATTTTTATTGCAAGCAAAGAATGTCAATATGAGATTTGGAAAGCCCAAAGAGAGCATTCAAAAGAGCGTAGCCGAATGATAGATACTATCGTTTCCGATTTGCTTGCTCGTTTTCGCGAACTCGGAATAGTTAAAAACAATATGAGCGATAATGACCTAAAATGGTGGGCGGTAATTTTTGCAGTAGATTGCTTTGTACAGAGTCTTGATGTGTATGATATTTATTATCCCGAAAAACGTGCTAATGGCGAAACATGGGGCTTCATGGGGTTTGAATTATACGATGTGCCCGAAAAAACTCCTATGGGGCATAATGGTAACGGTAGTGAAAATGCGATGTTTTGGGCATACAAAATTGGCGATGACACTTTAAATCTCTGGGACAGAGCCGGCGAAATGAATTATACTCACACGCTTTTCTTTGCAGATGTTCTTAAGAACAACCGAAATTATTCTAATTTTTCAGAAAGCGAAAAAGCGGTTTGGAAAGGCATTGAAAATCGTTTTGCTCATTTAGATGAGAATGGAAACATTGTTTCTGACATTTTGGTTTTAGCCGGTGACACAAAACAAAAATGTATAGATATTTTACAATCGCATCCGTTAGCACAAAAACTTACAGAGAGTTTCAAATCTGCTTTTGATGATACTATTAAAATTCTTAAAAAATATAGTCATCCTGTTTTAGAAAAACAGCTTACATACTGTGCCTCAATGGTTATACTAAACACACGCATGATGACAGTACATGATGAGATTGTGGCGGATAAACTCATTGTTCCCGAAAATCCCGAAAAAAGCACAATCGCTATGTGGATAGAGTACAAATAATCTTTTTTAGCAGTATAAAACTCCTTTGTTGACAGATAATAACAGTGTTATTAAATCAACAAAGGAGTTTTTATATATGAAAGCAACTGGAATTGTGAGAAGAATAGACGACCTTGGTCGTGTGGTTATACCAAGGAGATCCGCCAGCGGATAAGAGAGGGAGACCCGTCGCAGATATACACCATACATAGGGTGTGCCGAGTAGTCGCTTGTTTTCGATAAAACGCGGAGGAAAGTGTCACATACCAAAACGGCAGAACGCACACGCGTTCCGCCGTTTTTATTGCCAATACATTTACGCACCGTATAAACCGCCACGATTATTACAAAAACACGCGGTTTCCTCAAACCTGCCCCCTTAATCGTTGCGGGTGGCGTGACGAAAATCCAGGCGATTGGTGAAGGGGATGACGCGCATGCCCTGCACGCCCTCGGCAAAGCCGAAGGTGCGCGGCGTGACCGACAGCGGCACCGCGGGGCACAGCTCGTGCAGTTGACGCTCGGCGGCCTGCCAGTCGGCAAGCGTTTGGGCGGCTGCCACCGCCGCCTCAAACGCGGTGTCCCGCAGGCGGGTGGGGTTTTGCGCTGCGTCATCACCGCAAAACAGCGCCAAGGCGTCGGCGGGCGTGCCGCCGCCTGCCGTCCGCGGCGCGATGGCAACGGCGTAGTTACCCGCTGTAAGACGGGCGGCCAACGCTTCCGCCGTCACCTGCTCAATGGCAAAATATACCCCCAAATGCTTCTGCCACGATTGCACGATATACTGTGCCAGGCGGAAGGTGCCCGCCTCCTGCTCACACAGCAGCGTCAGCGTGGGCGTCTCGGTCACCCCTGCCTCGACCAGCGCCTGCACGAAGGCGGCGTGGTCATACGTGGTTTTTCTGGGGGGCAGATTGTTGGAATACGCCGTCCCCTGAAGGGCGGCAGCGGGAGAGACGAAGGAAACGGTGGGGGCTTTCAACAGCGGGGTCACCGTGTCCCACTGCACCGCATCCCGAAACGCACGGCGCACCGCCGCGGTGGTGAAGGGGGAAACGGTGGTGTTAAACCACAGATATTGCAACGTATCCGCCACCGTGACGGTGGGAAGATCGGTGGGTTCGGTGAGCCGACAAGCGTCCAGTGCGCCGCTTTTGAGCGCGGCGGCGGTCTGCTCTGCGCCGATAACGAAGCGTACGGCAGAGGGCGCGATATCCGCGACGCTGTGATACCCCGCGTGGCGGTACAAAAGCAGTGACTGACCGTGGTCCCAGGTTTTCAAGAAAAACGCGCCGTTGGTGACGAGAGTGTCCTTTTCCATGCCGTACGCACCGCCTGTTGCGGCAAAAAAGTCGCGGCGGCAGGGATACCATCCGCCGTCTGCCAAACGGGATAAGAAGGCGGGATCCGGTTGTTGTAAAACGACCCGCAACGTGCCGTCTTCTGCGGCGTGCACCTCACGTACGTCCCCGAAAACGGCGGAATCTTGCGTGCGTTCGTAGGCGAAGACGAAATCGTCTGCCGTCACCGCCGCACCGTCACTCCATTGCGATGCCGCGAGCGAAAATGCGTATTCCCGCCCGTCCTCCGACACCGTCCAATCGGCGGCGGCGGGCACCACGGCACCGTTTTCACGGCGGCACAGCCCTTCAAACAGCGCATCGATTACCGTGCGTGCGGCATCGTCGGTCGCCGTCTGCGGGTCGAGTGAGGACGGCTCACCCGACAGCGGAAAACGAAAACCTGCCCCCTCGTCCTTGCGGCAGGCGGAAAGTCCGCCGAGCAGGGCGAAGGCGCATAAAACGGCAAGTATACGGCGCATTATACTTCATCCTCGAAATGCAGGGCGGTGTGATCACACACCACACCGATCTTATCTCGCAACGCCAGAAAATCCGCAAACGCTTCGGGTTTTTGGTTCGGGTTGCGCAACAGGGCGGCGGGGTGCAAGGTCGCCATCATCAAGGTGCCGTTCTTTTCCAAGAACTGCCCGTGTTGGCGGGTGACCTTGAAATCGGGGTCGATCAGACGGCACGCCGCCACACGCCCCAAACACACGATGATCTTCGGGCGCAGCAACGACACCTGTGCGCGCAACCAGTCGATACACGCTTCCTGCTCTTCGGGCAGGGGATCGCGATTCTGCGGCGGGCGGCACTTCACCATATTCGCAATATAGATATTGTGACGGCGGGAGAGTCCCACCGCCGCGAGCATGGTGTCGAGCAGTTTCCCTGCACGGCCGACGAACGGCTCGCCCTGCTCGTCTTCGTTCGCACCGGGGCCTTCCCCGATAAACAACACTTCGGCATCGGTGACGCCGACACCGAACACCACGTTTTTACGGGTGTCCGCCAGGGAGCAACGGCGGCAATTTTTGCACTGTTGTTCCAATTCTTCCCAAGTTTTTGCCAATTTTTCCACGACCTTTCCGAAATTCTCGAAAACCTCTTGCAAAAAACGCCGAAACGGCGTACAATACCCTTGTAAATCAATGTGAAGGAGTGCTTTACTTATGTCCAAACCCATTTTGGTCGAAACCTCTGCCCGTCACATCCACGTGTCCGCGGCGGATCTCGAAACCCTGTTCGGTGCGGGGTATGCCCTCACCCCCAAAAAGGACCTGTCTCAGCCCGGTCAGTTTGCGTGCGAAGAGCGCGTGGACGTTGTGGGTCCGAAGCGCACTATCAGCGGCGTGTCCATTCTCGGCCCCGTCCGTCCTGCAACGCAGGTGGAACTTTCGCTGACCGATGCCCGTTCCATCGGCGTGGCGGCTCCCGTGCGCGAGTCGGGCGATACCGCCGGTTCCGGTGCGTGCAAACTCGTCGGCCCGAAGGGTGAAGTGGAACTCACCGAAGGCGTCATCGTGGCGAAGCGCCACATCCACATGACCCCCGAAGACGCGGCGGAGTACAACTGCGTGGATAAAGAGATCGTCTCGGTCAAGGTGGAAAGCGACGGCCGCTCGCTGATCTTCGGCGACGTGGTGGCGCGCGTTCATCCCAACTTCTCGCTGGCGATGCACATCGACACCGACGAGGCGAACGCCGCGGGCGGTGTGAAAGAAGGCACCATCATCAAATAATATACCACAAGAACGGTATATGTGCAAGTAGGAGCGGAGAAAAGCCGGCGGCTTTTCTCCGCTTGTTTGTGTTTCAAAAATTTTTTTCGATTTTCGCATTTTTTCGGTTGAGAAACCGTGATATATAGTATATAATACAAAACGTGAAGATATGTCCGCAGGGCGAAAACCAAGAAAAAGGAGAGAAAAATTATGTTTACAAGAGATATCGGTATCGACCTCGGCACGGCGAATACGCTGGTGTACGTGCGCGGCAAGGGCATCGTCAACCGCGAGCCGTCGGTGGTGGCGCTGGACGAGCGCAACAAGAGTGTGAAAGCGGTGGGTGCCGCGGCGAAAAAGATGATCGGCCGTACCCCCGGCTCGATCAGTGCGGTGCGTCCGCTCAAAGACGGCGTGATCGCGGACTTTGACGTGACGAGCGAAATGCTGCGCTATTTTATCAGGCAGGTGGTGCGCTCCTCCTTCTTCTCCCGTCCGCGCCTGCTCGTGTGCATTCCTTCGGGCGTGACCGAAGTGGAGCGCCGTGCGGTGGAAGAAGCGGCGTGTGAAGCGGGTGCGAAGATGGTACTGCTGATCGACGAGCCGATGGCGGCGGCGATCGGTGCGGGCTTGCGGGTGGAAGATCCCGCGGGTTGTATGGTGGTGGATATCGGCGGCGGCACTTCCGAAGTGGCGGTCATCTCGCTGGGCGACATCGTGAACAAATGCTCGGTGCGTACCGCGGGCGACGATTTCGACGAAGCCATCATCTCCTACATCAAGAAAAAGTACAACCTGCTCATCGGTGAGCGCACGGCGGAAGAGATCAAGATCCGCATCGGCTCGGCGTTCCCGTATGAGGACGAAGACACTATGGAAGTAAAAGGGCGCAACCTGCTCGACGGTCTGCCGAAGAGCATCACCATCGCCTCGAGCGAAGTGCGCGAAGCGCTGGCCGACCCCATCGGGGCGATCGTGGACGCCATTCGCTTCACGCTGGACAGCACCCCGCCGGAACTCGCGGCGGATATCATCGACAACGGCATTATGCTGACCGGCGGCGGCGCACTGCTCCGCGGTTTGGATACCCTTATCAACCGCGAAACGGGCATCACGGTACACATTGCGGAAAACCCGCTCGACTGCGTG
Organism: Oscillospiraceae bacterium; assembly: GCA_015065885.1. Classification (GTDB taxonomy): domain Bacteria; phylum Bacillota; class Clostridia; order Oscillospirales; family Acutalibacteraceae; genus SIG588. The sequence goes on from SVPJ01000043.1 coordinate 6,017, forward strand.
GCGATGGGTATCGGCAAATGCCTCGACGAAGGCAAAGTGGAAATGTTCAGTTCGCAACAAGGACGGTATTGATCTTTTGAAAAAAGCGTAGGGTGAGCATTCAAACCCGAACTCCGTTTTTGGAAGGCGGATTTTCACTCACCCATTGTTAAAATACTCGCCAATACGGAAGTATTGGCTGCGTTTTCGCCTCGGTTAAGCGAAAATCCGCTCTTTCAAAAATCTGCGACCGCAAAGCGAGGAGATTTTGAGGGGTTTTTGCTTCAGTCGGGCGAAGAAATGCTCGCGCCTTGCGAGTACGAGTGAAGCAAAAAGCACCGAACCCTTTTATATTCCACTTTCGTTGGGAGAATGAGCATATACTGCTCATTCTCGGGGACATTGCCGCAAAACTGCAACAAGTAGATGTTGCGGGCAATGTCCGCTTCGCGGCGGGTTCGAGTTTAAATGCTCACCCTAAGGAGGTGTGCCGCGGGTGAAGGAGTTTTTGAAAAGCATAGCGTTTCGGGTGTTGGTCCTCGTGGCGGCACTCCTCGTTGGTATGATGGTATACGCCGCCTCCGTGGGCGGCGTTTCCACCCTGCCCGAAACGGTGGTGGGGTTGGTGGTGACACCCTTGCAGTCTGCCGCCGCCGCGATCGGCGATGGGTTTGACCGCTTTATCGGTCTGTTCACCGACGGCGGTGCCCTGCGGCGTGAAAACGCGCAGTTGCAAGAGGAGATCAACACCTTGCGGGAACAGCAGGTGGAACTGGACGAGTTACGCCGTCAAAACGAGTTGTACCGCGACTATCTGGAACTGAAAGAACAGCATCCCGACTATCGGTTTGCGGATGCCCGTGTGATCGCACTCGACCCTGCGGGCAATTACGGTAATTTCACCATCAATCGCGGCACGCTCGCAGGGGTGAAAGAAGGCAATCCCGTCATTACTCCCGACGGTTTGGTCGGTGTGGTGTACGAAGCGGCGGCGACTTCGGCCAAAGTGCGCACGATATTGGATCCGCAAGCACCCGTCAGCGTATACGTCAGCCGCACGCGGGACAACGGTATTACGGGCAATACGGCGGCACTTGCGGCGGAAGGGCTTTTGCGGGTGGAACGCCTCGACCGCACGGCCGGTGCGGCGGTGGGCGACTTTGTGGTCACCTATGGCAGCAGTAACTATCCTGCGGGTCTGTTGGTGGGAAAACTGGAATCGGTATACGCCGAATCGGACGGACTCTCCCTTTCCGCGACCGTGCGCCCGTTTGCGGACATTGCCCGCGTGTCGGACGTGTTCGTGATCGTCGGCTTCGGGGAGGAATGACGGTATGGCAAAACGGTTTCGTCCCGAAACACCGCATCTGCGGCTGAACAGCCGCACGGTGGAATGTTTGGCGTACGGGTTGCTGATCTTGTTTCTCGGCTTGTGGCAACTCTCACCGCGCGGTTGGGTCACGATACTCGGCGGTCGGCCGCTGTTGCTTGTGCCGCTCACAGCGGCGATCGCGATGTTTTCGGGTCCTGTCGGCGGCGCCGCGGCGGGGGTTGCCGCGGGGGTGCTGTGGGGATTGTTTTCCAAAGCGCTGTTCGGTTTTCACGCGCTGATGCTGATGTTGCTCGGCTGTGCGGTGGGGTTGCTCGTGCGTTTGTTGCTTCGCAACAATGCGCTGTCTGCCCTGTTGCTCTGCGGCGGCGGTACGGTGGCGTACGGACTGGTCGATTGGCTGTGCAACTGCGTGCTGCCGCTGACCGACGGTGCGCTGTTGATCCTGTGGCGCACCGTGTTGCCGAACGTCGCGTATACCCTGGTGCTGTGCCTGCCGCTGTACGGCGCGGTGCGCGGTATCACGAAGATGCTCAAAAATCGCGAACGCGGAACGGGTTGAAAACGGAAAGGAGGTCGCCGCGATGGATGCGCAAAAACAAAATACTACCCCCCTGTCCTTGCGGCGGCTGATCGCACTCATTTCGCTGTTCGTACTTATCTTTTCGGGGTTCGCGGTACGGCTCTACCGCATTCAGATCACCGAACACGAGTTTTACCGTGAGCAAGCGCGCGGCGGTGCGACCTTGACCTTGCCCGTAGCGGCGTCACGGGGGGAGATTTTGGATCGCGACCTTTCCCCGCTCGTTGCCAACACCACTGCCTATGCCGTGGTGTTGGATTACAACTATTTCCCCGCGGGCGGGGACGAAGCGGCGCGGGCACGCCAAAACGAAGTCATACTTGCCTTGACCGACCTTCTCACTGCGCGCGGTGAGGGGTGGAACGATACGTTGCCCATCGGTGCCGATGCGCCCTATGTGTTTTTGGATGAACGCGAAAGCAGTGTGGCGGCACTCAAGCGCAAATTGCGGCTCGCAGACTACGCCACGGCGGACAACTGTATGGCGGCACTGTGCCGCCGTTATCATTTGGAGGGGTACGCGCCCGCAGAACAACGTCTGCTCGCGGGTGTGCAATATGAAATGGAAGTGCGCGAGTTCAGTGCGTTTACCCCGTATGTGTTTTCCTCGGCGGTGTCGAAGGAGACCTCCTATCTTATCAGTGAAAACGCGACCGATTTCGCAGGGGTACAGATACAGACCACCGCCGAGCGGGATTACGTGGCGGGTCGCACCGCGGCACATATGCTCGGCACGGTCGGCCCGATCTACGCGGAAGAATACGCCGCGCTGAAGGAACAAGGGTACGCGCTGAACGACACCCTCGGCAAGAGCGGTGTGGAAGCGGCGTTTGAACAGGTACTTCGCGGTACGGCAGGCAAACGCGTGTTGGTGAAGGATGCCGACGGCGTGGTGGTGAATGCCTACGAGCAGACGGCACCCGTACCGGGGGATACGGTGGTGCTGACGTTGGATGCCGCCCTGCAGGCGGCGGCACAGCAGGCACTGGCAGATAAGGTCGCCGAGATGCGTAAACTGCCCGCAACGTCGGGGGGTAAGTTTTTGAACAACGGACACGACGTGGCGAGCGGATCGGTCGTTGTGCTGGATGTGACAAACGGCGGCGTGCTTACGGCGGCGTCGTGGCCCGACTATGATCTCTCCACCTACACGGCGGATTACGCGGAGTTGTTGAAAGATCCTGACAAACCGCTGTTCAACCGTGCGCTGAACGGAGCGTTTGCCTGCGGATCGACCATGAAACCGGGGGTGGCGCTCGCGGCGCTCAACGAAGGAGTCATCACCGCCAAGACCACCTTTACTTGTCGGTATGCCTACGACCGCTTTTCTGCGAGCGGCTTGGTGTTGCACTGTATGGGGCGGCACGGCAGTATCGGGGTGGTCACCGCCTTGCAAAAATCCTGCAACATCTTCTTTTACGATACAGGTCTGGCACTGGGCATCGACACCATGAACCGCTATTCTTCGCAGTACGGTCTGGGCGAAAAAACGGGTATTGAGATCGGCGAGGTCAGCGGGGTGCTGGCGGGCCCTGCCCACAGTGCCGCAGTGGGCAAAACGTGGGTGCCGGGCGACACGGCGGGTGCCGCCATCGGCCAGTCGGACAATCTGTTTACCCCCATTCAACTGGCGGCGTACGCCATGACCTTGGCAAACGACGGCGTGCGGTACAAGACCCACCTTTTACACGGTCTGCTCGGCTACGACGGCACGTTGAAAAGCGACTACACTCCGCAGATCGAAGCGCAACTGTCGCTGTCGGACGAGGCGATCGATACGGTGCGGCAGGGAATGATCGCGGTGGGCACTTCGGGCACGGCGGCGAGTTATTTCCGTCACGCCGCCTACACGGTGGCATGTAAAACGGGTACGGCGCAGGTCGGCGGCAACCGCAGCGACCACGGCGTGTTTATTGCCTACGCCCCTGCCGAAGCTCCGCAGGTGGCGGTGGCGGTGGTGATGGAAAACGGCACGTCCAAAGCCTCTGCGTCGGTGGCACGCCGTGTGCTGGATGCCTATTTCAACGCCGCGGGCGACGGTGCGGCAGACGCCCCTTTCGGTGAATTGTTGCCGTAATTGCGCGTATAGATCGCGTATAAATCGTGTATATATTTTATCTTTTTGAGAAAAAACGCGAAAAAACAGTTTACTAACGGGAAATTTTGTGTTACAATAGCCGCAGAATGCCAGCAGAACGGAGGGAGTGTATGGGCCGAATCGCGGTGGTGACGTCGGGAAAAGGCGGCGCGGGGAAATCCACGGTGTCCGCAGGGCTGGGGTACGCTCTCGCCGCGGCAGGTGCCAAAGTGCTGTTGGTAGATGGGGACGCGGGGCTTCGCAGTCTGGACTTGATGCTCGGCGTCGGACAGGATATCGTGTTGGATCTTTCGGACATCTTCGCAGGTAACTGCGAGCCGCTTCGTGCGGTGTATCCCTCGGGGTTCAGTCCGAATCTCTCGCTTCTGCCTGCGCCCGCCCGTCTGGAGGGCTTGTGTTCGCCGCACGATCTCAAACGCTTGTGCCGCGGGTTTGCACGGTTGTACGATTTTGTGCTGATCGACTGTCCCGCAGGAACGGGTGCCGGGTTTGAAACGGCGGTCGCGGCGGCGGATACCGCACTGGTGGTCACCACGCCCGATCTCATCTGCGCACGCGATGCGGGTCTGGTGGCAGATCTGTTGGAAGAGGCAAGTGTGTCGGCACGCCTGATCATCAACCGTGTGCGGGTAGCGCCCGTGTTGCAGGGCAAGATGCCCGACCTCGACACCATCATCGACACGGCGGGTGTCCAACTCATCGGCGTGATACCCGAAGACGAACAACTGACCATTGCGGTAGCCAACGGTCGCCCCTTGCCGGATAACGGCACGGCAGCGGCGTGTTTTCGCAACATTGCCCGCCGCTTCTGCGGGGACGACGTGCCGTTACTGCCGTTACAAAAAATGTGATTTTTCACGGAAAAGGAGAAACAAGAAATGAACATTGCATTGATCGCTCACGATGCCAAAAAGGAATTGATGGTACAGTTTTGTATCGCGTATTGCGGCATCCTCAGCCGTCACAACCTGTGTGCGACCGGAACGACGGGCAAACTCGTTTCCGAAGCGACCGGTCTCAACATTACCCGTTATATGAGCGGCTCGCAAGGCGGCAGTCAGCAGATCGCGGCACGTGTTGCGTGCGATGAGATCGACTTGCTTCTCTACTTCCGTGACCCGCTGACGGTAAAGGCGAACGAGCCGAACGAAGCGGATATGCTCCGCCTGTGCGACGTGCGCAGCATTCCCGTGGCAACCAACATCGCCACGGCGGAGGTGCTGATCCACGGTCTTGAGCGCGGCGACCTCGACTGGCGCGAGATCGTGCGGGACGGCGGTATGTAAAACAAGATAGGAAAAGGGGGTGGACGGCTGTCTGCCCCCTACATTTCGTAAAAAGGGGACGAAAAATTTATGGCAATTCTCACAAAGGCGCCGCGCGGCACGCAGGACGTACTGCCCAGCCAAAGCGCGCGTTGGCAGTACGTGGAGCAGACCGCACTGGCGGTGGCGAAGAATTTCGGTTACCGCGAAATGCGCACCCCCGTGTTTGAACACACCGAACTGTTCCACCGTTCGGTGGGCGAGACCACCGATGTGGTACAGAAGGAAATGTACACCTTCGAGGACAAGGGCGGCCGTTCGGTCACCCTGCGCCCCGAAGGGACGGCGGGCGCGGCACGTTGTCTGTTGGAACATAGTTTGAACAACGAGGCACTGCCCGCGAAGGTGGCGTATCTCACCTCGTGCTACCGTTACGAAAAACCGCAGGCAGGTCGCTTGCGCGAATTCCACCAGTTCGGTGTGGAGTGTTTCGGTGCGGCGGCACCGCAGGCGGATGCCGAGGTCATCGCCCTCGCACGCGGTGTGCTGGATATGTTGAACGTCACGGGCGTCAGTTTGCACATCAACTCCATCGGTTGTCCGACCTGCCGTGCGGAATATCACAAGGCGCTGAAGGCGTACTTCACGGCGCACGAAGAGACGCTGTGCGAGACCTGCCGCGGACGCTTGGAACGCAATCCCATGCGTATCCTCGACTGCAAATCCCCCGTGTGCGATGCGATCGCGAAGGACGCCCCCGTGATGGTGGATTACCTCTGTGACGAGTGCCGTGACCACTTCACGGCGGTGCAGGATTGCCTCAAAGCGGCAGAGATTCCGTTCGAACTGGATACCGGTATCGTGCGCGGCTTGGACTATTACACCCGCACGGTGTTTGAATTTGTGTCGGACGCGCTGGGCGCGCAGGCGGTGGTCTGCGGCGGCGGCCGTTACGATGGATTGATCGAAGAACTCGGTGGCCCGCACACCCCGTCGCTCGGCTTCGGTATGGGTATCGAACGCCTGTTGATGGTGATGGACGCGGTGGGCGCGCCCTTCCCCGAAGAGGAAGGTCCCGAAGTGTATCTCGCCCCGATGGGCGCGGCGGCGGTCGCCCGTTGCTTCGCGGTGGCAGACGGTCTGCGGCAGGGCGGCATCGCGGTGGAGACGGATCTCTGCGGTCGCGGTCTCAAAGCGCAGATGAAATATGCTGATAAGATCGGCGCACGCTACGTCATCGTGGTGGGGGATAACGAACTTTCCACCGGTCGCGTGCAACTGAAAGATATGAAGAGCGGCACGAGCGAAGAGATCGCGTTGGACGACAGTCTGTACACCACGCTCTGCCAAAAAGCAAACGACCGTCGGCTGGCGGATCTCACCAACCTGTTCGGTGAGATGGCGGTCAGCGGCGACAGTACGGACGGTGCCGCCGTTTTGGGCGGTCTGTTCGGCAAGACGGAATAATGGGGGTAGTTTTATGGAAACGATTCAAGGCTTGAAGCGCACCAACTATTGCGGCGAACTGCGCGCGGCGGACGAAGGGCGTGAAGTCACGCTGTTCGGCTGGGTGCAACGTCAGCGGGACCTCGGTCAGTTGATCTTTGTGGACCTGCGCGACCGCACGGGCATCGTGCAGTTGGCGTTCGATGAAGCGACCGACCGTGATATTTTCGACAAAGCGTTCACCCTGCGCTCGGAGTACGTGGTGGCGGCACGCGGTACGGTGCGTATCCGCTCTTCCAAAAACCCCGAACTGCCCACGGGCGATATTGAGATCGCGGTGTGCGAGTTGCGTATTTTGAACAAGGCGGAGACCCCGCCGTTTGAAATTGTGGAAAATTCGGGCACGGCGGAACTCACCCGTTTGAAGTACCGCTATCTCGACCTGCGCCGCCCCGACCTGCAGCGCAATCTGTTGATGCGTCACCGCATCGCCAAGGTCACTCGCGATTACTTCGACAGCCAAGGGTTTATCGAACTGGAGACCCCGATGCTGATCAAATCCACCCCCGAAGGGGCGCGTGACTTCCTCGTGCCCTCCCGCGTGCATCAAGGTGAATTCTACGCTCTGCCCCAGTCGCCGCAGTTGTATAAGCAGTTGTCGATGGTGGCGGGCTTCGACCGCTATATGCAGCTTGCCCGTTGCTTCCGCGACGAGGACCTGCGTGCCGACCGTCAGCCCGAATTCACCCAGATCGACCTTGAGATGTCCTTCGTGGACGTGGAGGACGTGCTGGCGATCGGGGAAGGCTTTATGAAGACCCTGTTCAAAGAGGTGCTGGACGTGGACGTTCCCCTGCCCCTGCCCCGCCTCTCCTACAACGAAGCGATGGCGCGGTACGGCTCGGATAAACCCGACACCCGCTTTGGTATGGAACTCATTGACCTGAGTGAAGCGGTTGCGGGTTGCGGCTTCGGCGTGTTCACCTCCGCACTGGAAGCGGGCGGCACGGTGCGTTGCATCACCGCGAAGAACGCGGTCGCCACCCTCACCCGTAAAGAGGTGGATAAACTGACCGAAATGGTGCGCGGCATCGGCGCGAGGGGCCTTGCGTGGGCGCGTTGGACCCCCGAAGGCGTGGCGTCCTCGTTTGCTAAGTTTATGAGCGAAGAGGAAATGACCCGTCTGCTCACCGCCGCGGGTGCCGAAGAAGGCGACGTGGTGCTGATCGTTGCGGATAAGACCCGCGTGACCCTGCCCGTGCTGGGCGCCCTGCGCTTGGCGGTGGCGGAAAAACTGGGTATCGAGCGGAAGGGTTACAACCTTCTGTGGATCACCGAGTTCCCATTCTTTGAGTGGAACGACGAGACCGAACAGTACGATGCGATGCACCATCCCTTTACCTCCCCCCTTGATGAGAGCATCCCGTATCTGGACAGCGATCCCGACAAGGTGTACGCGAAAGCGTACGATCTGGTGCTGAACGGCGTGGAGCTCGCGAGCGGGTCGATCCGTATCACCGACCCTGACCTGCAGGCGAAGATGTTCCGCGCACTCGGTCTTTCGGACGAGGAAGCGGCCGAGAAATTCGGCTTCCTCACCAACGCCTTCCGCTTTGGTGCCCCCCCGCACGGCGGCATGGGTATCGGCCTCGACCGTTTGGTGATGCAGATGCTCGAAGCGAACACCCTGCGTGACGTGATCGCCTTCCCGAAGGTGCAGAATATGACCGAACCGATGACCGATTGTCCTGCTCCCGTGGATCCGGTACAGTTGCTGGATCTGGGGTTGGTTGTGAAAACGGAGGAGAACGATGGCTAAGATTCAAATGACCACGCCGCTCGTCGAAATGGACGGCGACGAAATGACCCGCATTCTCTGGAAAGAGATCAAAGAACAGTTGATCTGTCCTTTCGTGGACTTGAAGACCGAGTATTACGATCTTGGCTTGCCCCACCGTGACGAGACCGCCGACCAAGTGACGGTGGATGCCGCCAACGCCATCAAAAAGTACGGCGTGGGCGTGAAATGCGCCACCATCACCCCCAACGCCCAGCGTGTGGAGGAATACCATCTGCACGAGATGTGGAAGAGCCCCAACGGCACCATCCGTGCGATGCTGGACGGCACCGTGTTCCGTGCCCCTGTGCTGGTGGATGGCGTGAATCCCAACGTCAAAACGTGGAAAGCGCCCATCACCCTTGCCCGTCACGCCTACGGCGACGTGTATAAGAACAGCGAGATCCGCGTGGACGGCCCCGCACTGGCGGAGATCTGCGTGACCTATCCCGACGGCAGGGTCGAGCGCCGCCCCATTCACGAGTTTAAGGGCGCGGGCGTCATTCAGGGTGTACATAACACCGACGAGTCCATCCGTTCCTTTGCACGGGCGTGCTTCACCTACGCACTGTCGCTCGGTCAGGATATCTGGTTCTCCACCAAGGATACCATTTCGAAGGTGTACGACCACCGCTTTAAGGATATCTTCGCCGAAGTGTACGAAACCGAGTACAAAGAGAAGTTCGAAGCGGCGGGCATCGAATATTTCTATACGCTGATCGACGATGCCGTCGCCCGCGTGATCCGTTCGGAAGGCGGTTTCATTTGGGCATGCAAGAACTACGACGGCGACGTGATGAGCGATATGGTCGCGACCGCGTTCGGCTCGCTCGCGATGATGACCAGCGTGCTGGTCTCGCCCGACGGCAAGTACGAGTATGAAGCGGCGCACGGCACCGTGACCCGCCACTACTACCGTCACCTGAAAGGCGAAGAGACCTCCACCAACCCCGTTGCCACCATTTTTGCGTGGTCGGGTGCGCTGCGGAAGCGCGGCGAGATGGACGGCCTTGCCGATCTGTGCGCGTTTGCGGATAAACTCGAAGCGGCGACCGTCGGCACCATCGAAAGCGGCGTGATGACCAAAGACCTCATCGGTCTGTCCACCCTCCCGAACAAGCAGGGCGTGAACACGATGGCGTTCTTGAACGCGATCGCTACCCGTCTTAGCGATAGGATGTAATGTACGAAGAGATCAAAGCCTTTCTCCCGCCCGACCGCGAAGGGCCGCTGGTGCTGGAGATGAGCGGCATTTCCTACTGCGACGGCAGTTATCGCATCGCCCGCACCCGCCAAAGCCGCACCTGCGTGATGGAATACGTGGTGAAGGGGCGCGGAACGATTGCGATCGACGGAAATATCTATACCGCGTCGGCGGGGGACGTCTATATCGTTCCGCCCGAGACCGATCATACCTACTATTCCTCGGCGGACGACCCGTGGATCAAGATCTTTTTCAACGTTCGCGGCACCCTGCCGAAAGCGTTGCTCAAAGCCTACGGTCTGTGGGGGCGGGTGGTGTTTCCCGCCCGCGAGCTGATGCCGCTGTTCTTGCAGTTTTATCGCATCGCGCAAAGCGGGCAACTGCACGACGAGGTGATCGCCCCCTGCACGCTGAAACTGCACGAGATCGTCGCGCGGCTCGGCGCATTGGCGGCAGACACCGTCGTGTCGGGTGAGGCGTATTGCCTTAAAAACTGTTTGGACAGCCGTTTGGACGGGGACGTCACGACGGAGGAATTGGCGGCGACGATCCACCGCTCGAAGGATTACGTTACCAAACTGTTTCGCCGCGAATTCGGCGAAACGCCCCACGCCTATCTTCTCCGCCGTAAAATGGAGATGGCGCAGGGGCTACTCACGGATACGCATCTCTCGGTCGCGCAGGTCGCGGCGGCGGTGGGGTACGACGACCCGCATTATTTTTCCAATGCGTTCAAGAAACACACGGGGGTCTCCCCCGCGCGGTTTCGAAAAGGCATATAATTAAGGTATATAAAAAGACCGCCCTCACGGGAACTCCCGTGAGGGCGGTTTTTGTGTGATGGGTGAAATTTACGGCGTGCGTCGTAGGGACCGGCGTCCTCGACGGTCCGCGGACGGTTAGTGTCATCTCGGTCGTAGAAAATATCCGTTTGCGGTGCCCGAAACAGCATCGTCTCGCTGTCGCTCGTGCTGTTTCGACCGCGGCACTCGCTTATTGCTCGCTGTATCCGCCATCGGCGGCGCTCGCAAACGCGACCCCAGTCATTTTCTCCTCGCCGCTTTAAGTCGGGAGAATGAACGCCGTCTTACGACGGCTACACCTCATCCGCCTCTTCGGGGCACCTTCCCCTCGAGGGGAAGGCTCAGCTGCCGGCGTTCATTCTCGGGAACATCGCCGAGATAACTACGAAAAGTACGAAATACGGGCGATGTTCGGACAGCACCCCTTTAGCAAGGGGGCCATGTGTCACAGCACCAACCGAAGCGGAGGGTTTACTCCGCCACCACAAGTGCGTGCGTATCGGCGGCGCGCCTGAAAAAGAATCCCATAAATTGTGTCTTCAAACCCCCAAACCACAACAACTTGCGGCCCGAAAATTTTTTGAAAAAATTTTTAAAAAACTATTGCAATTTTTTTCGTTATGTAGTATGATTATCAGGCACGCGTATGCAAACATAGGGGAATTTTGCCCTTTTTTGCGACGTTTGCAGACTGCACGATATGCGATGATGCGGGAGGTTGCGACCGGTACGGTCGGTTTTTCCGCGGAGTATGTCCGATTTTAAACCGGGCGACAAGTAATAAACTGCAAGGAACGGCCAGCGGAACTCACGCCGCAGTGCGCCTTTGTTCCGTTTGCCGTGAAGGCTTGCAGGGCGCTTAGACCGTAACCCGGAAGGCTTGGATCTCACACAAGTTGTTCCGGTTTTTTGACGGGGTGTGAAGAAACACCCGGCAGAGTGTTCGGTTTCGGCGTCGCCCGCCAACTCAAAAATTTTAAGGAGGCGTTTTTCAGTGGCAGTCAAAGAGAAAATCCGTATTCGT
>SVPJ01000044.1 GCA_015065885.1 Oscillospiraceae bacterium
CGGAGGAACCCATCGTTTCCACCACGTTACTCTGTGTGAAAATGAACACCGCGATCGGGACGATCATCATGACCACGCTGGCTGCCGCCGCTGCGTTGGTACGTGCGATACCGCCCGCCAAGATCTGACTCATCGCGTAGTTCAACGTCTTCCAGTTTTCGCTGTAGATCGTGTTGACCGCACCCGTATTCCACAAGCCGCTGAAACTCAGCACGATCAAGGTCAGCCACGCGGGTTTCATCGTCGGCATTACGATGCCGAAGAAGATGCGGAATTCGCCCGCGCCGTCGATGCGCGCCGCTTCCAGAACCGCGTCCTGAATGGATTCCATATTCTGTTTCATCAGGTATAGACCGAGCGTACTCTGCCACGCCGGCAGGATGATGACCAACGGGTTATCCAAGAGGCCGAGCCAGGTAAACACCATGAAGCTCGGGATGCCCAGCACCGTTGCGTTGAACAACAGAGCGGTAACGATAGTCTGGAACATCCACTTGCTCCCCGGGAACTTCATCTTTGCGAAGGCGTACGCCGCCATCGAAGCGATGATCACGTGACCGAAAGTACCGGTCACCGAGATCAGCACCGTGTTGAATATGTAACGCGAGAACGGGATGGTTTGGTCACCGATCAGGCGGAACAGATCACGGAAGCTCTTCAAGGTGGGGTTACGCACGAAGAAGCGAGGCGGGAACACGAACAATTCGTCCATCGGCTTCAACGCCTGACAGACCGAATAGATCATCGGCAACAGCATGAACGCGCCGAACAGCGACAACACGATGACAACACCGACGTTGCCTGCCACGGAACGGTTCAACTGCTTGGTACGCTTTGCAGGTTTTTTTGCCATGTTCAACTCTCCCCTCTTCGTTATTCGCCGACCTTAGCCAACAACTTTTTGATCAAGTGGTTGGTCAAGATCATCACGATGAACAGCACCGCCGCAATCGCCGAGGCGTAACCCATTTCGTAACGCTGTCCACCGTAGTCTTCCATGTGGTTGACGATGGTGTGGGTCGCGTAATCGGTCGAGGGGAAGCCAACCAGACCGTTCAGGTTGGAACCGATACCGAACGCGGAAGAAATGGTCATGACCGCACCGAACATCAGCATGGGACGCATGGTCGGCAGAGTGATGAACCACAGTTCCTGCCAACGGTTCTTGATACCGTCGATGGCACCCGCTTCGTAGTACGAACGACTGATGTTCTGCAGACCGGCAATAAACGCCAGGAAACTCGTGCCGAGCGAGGACCACAACAACACCACGATGACCAACGGCATCATATATTCCGTATTATAGAACCAACGGATCGGTGCGTCGATCAAGCCGAGTTCCAGCAACCACGCGTTGGCGTAACCGTACGCATCGTTCGAGAAGAAGATCTGCCAGATCATCATAACGTTACCGACCAGGGACGGTGCGTAGAAGATGATCGTCACGATGGAACGCAACCACGGACGCAGGTCGTTGATCAGCCACGCCAGCAAGAAACTGAGCATATAACTGACGGGACCGGTAATGACCGCCAACAGGAAGGTGTTACGGATGGCGAGAATGAACACCTCGTCGTCCAGGAACATACGGATGTAGTTGTCCATGCCGATCCAGCGCGGGAAGTTCAACATATTGAACTCCGTAAAACCGAGCAGCAAGGAGATCACCACGGGAGCAACCGTAAACAAGCAGAAAAGAATGAAGTAGGGCAACACGAAAACGTACGAGATGCCGCCTTCTTTAAGGCGCTGTCCGAGCGGCTTTTTGCGAATGATCACTTCACGCGCCGCCGCGCCTGTCATTTGTTGTGACATAGTCTCTTTACCTCCTCTTTCCTGACTTATCGACCGAACTCGGCTCTCTTACGAGTGAGCTCCGCGTTCAGCGAGGCGATGTACTCCTGCAAGGCATCGCCGGGATCGGTGTCGTTGTTGTACGCTTCACTGAACGCAAAGCCGAGTATACGGGTGGTGTAGTAGCTGCCGGGCACTTCGGGAGTACCGATGATGCTGTTCCACTGCTCGAGAATGTTGTTCAGATCCTTCGTGGACCACGCCATACGACTGAGCGCCTCCACGTTGGCAACCGCCTGACGGGCAGCGCCGTTCATCGCGGTCTCCATTTCGTTACCGTAAGTAAGCATGGTGTCCGCTTCGGTCCACCACTTCATGAACTCCCACGCAGCCTCTTTGTCATCGCAACCGCGGAGCATAACGGTGGCAGAGCCGCCCGACGTCTGCGCATTGTTGACGGTGCCGTCCGCCTGCTTGGTGCCGGGGATCTGATACATCGCCCAGTCACCGCGAATTTCGGGAGCAAACAGACTCAGCTGGTTATACAGACCGTAGTCGGTGATCATCAGCGGCACTTCGCCCGAACGGAAACGGTTCGCCGCATCGTAGTCGGTCGGGAAACCGTAGAGGGTGAAGTATTCGCACATACGGGTGAAGCACTGCACTGCCACCGACGAGTCGAGGTTGGCAGCCTTACCTTCGTCCTTGCCGCGTTCACCGAGGTAGAGCGGCTCGTTCTGCTGATACATAAACATCAAGAGAGCGCCCAAGTCGTGACCCAGACCGATGGTCATATTCCGTTTTTGCAGTTCGGGAATGAGCAATTCGAGATCTTCCCACGTTTCGGGAACTTTCAGGCCGAGATCGTCAAAGATATCGGTACGCACGAACATCATGCAGAACGTTTCGGTCTCGGGCAGAGCGTAGGTCTTGCCTTCGAAGGTGTAAGGCACCATCGCACTGCCGGTAGAAACAAAGCGATCGGTCACCTCATCGAAGCCTTCCATCTCTTCCAGTGCGATGACCGCGTCACGCACGGCGTAGTTGATCGGCTCACCCTTTGCAACGCCCAAACAGATGTCCGGACCACGGCCCGCCAACACGCAAGGCAGAACCGCCGCCGCCGACACCAACTGCAGGTTGACCGCAATGTTGGTCTTCGGAGTAAAGGTGGTATCGATCAGGGTACGGATAATGTTGGACTGGTCGCGACCGGTGGTCACCCACACGGTGATGCTCGAGGTAGTGCCCTCGTCGGTGCTGGTTGCACCGACCGACTGATAATCGGTCACGAAAGAGGACAGGAAGTTCAAAAGACCAAACCAGAGGTTTGCGAAGAAACCGCCGCCCGCCTTCGGAGCCTTTGCCACGTCGGGAGTGAGCGCAATGTAGTCCAGTTTCATCGGCTGGGAAGCGGATTCCAAGATCCACGTACCGAGCGCCGAGAGGTTATCCTTGAACATCGAGAATTTCGCCGCAATGACGAACGGGTCGTCGGTCATCTGGCGCACGACGGTGGACATCTTTTCGAGAGCGGTAACACGCTCACCTTTTTCGCCCGTCAGTTCGACCAGGCCCGCCACGATGTCTTCCAGTTCCGCCGCCTGAAGTGCCATATCCTCGAGGGTCTCGGGAATGGTCTCTTCGAAACGATAACTGCGGTATTTATCCGGCGAAGAGCCGGTGATCATCAAAATGGTGCGGTAGTCGGCGTTCAAACGGGTCATCACGTTGGACACACGACCGAGCAACTCACCCATATCGCCGAGCACGGCTTCCATACGGATGGTGTACTCCTTACCCTTCTCAAAATAGAAGTAATACGGGTTGTCTTCGTCGGCGCCGAGCGTCACGTTCGTCCATGCGTTGCAATAGTCGAAGGTGAGCGCGGCAGCCTCCGCGAAAGGCAGTTCGCCGTTGATGGTCAGGCGGCGGGAGATCTTAACGCCCGAATAGATGTCCTGCTTGTAACGCAGCGTCAGCGCATACAAGCCGCTCTCTTCCGTCTTGACCGTCCACTCCACCCAACTGCCGCTGTTCTGCCACTTCTCACCGCCGATATAGTTCAGCTTGGTGACAAAAGGATCCTGCGGCATGCTGGCGGCCGACGAACGGTCGCACAGCGGGTAGTTGGATTTTTCGGATTTCAGCACCATGTTCTCCGCCTGGATGAACAGGTTGCCGCCTGCGGCAGGCTTATACCCCTTCGCGGCATATTCCGCCGCCACATCGGCATACGAAGGCTCTGCCTGTTGACCGAACAGAGTGATCGTATATAAAAGCATCGCTTCGCGGCGGGATTCCAGCGTAAGCGTGTGTTCACCCGCCGTGAAGTAGAACTGCATCGGTGCTTCCAGATAGCCTTCGGCATCGTACAGATCGCGGGAGATCCAGGTGAAGACCTCTTCCTGACTCGGACGAATGTCGTTGCCGTTGATATCCTTCAAACGGTCGCCGTTTTCGTCCAGGCGGTACACGTCGCGGAACACGCGGCGCAGCGTGATGTACTCCGCCTCGTCGTACGCCACCTTGCCGTCCACCAACAGACGGCGTTCGATGGTGCTGCCCTTGCTGTAAGTGGTGTTATATCCGTGATACATGAGGTTCACACTGTAGAAACCATCCTGCGGCACGGTGAATTTAAAGGTGACGGCACCCACTTTGTCGGGATCCGCATCCTCTTTCAAAAGCAGTGCCGAGTTGTAATCGCCCAGCACGCCTTCCGTGTCGTTTGCCTTGTTGATCACCTCGACCGACGCGGCGTCGTTTGCGGTGTAACTGCCTGCTTCTCCCGCGTAAATGATCACCTGCTCAGTGGCAGGTTTCGCATTCGGGAATTTGGCAAGATACGCCTCGTAACCGTTCGGGTTCAAGGTGACCGTCGCATTGCCGTCTGCAGACCCCGCCGCCGTATCTGCGGCAAACGCCGACAAGACCGGCACGGCGTGCAGCGACAGCACGAGTGTAACGGTCAGCACGACCGCCAACACGCGACGGATGGCTTCGCCATGTCTAATAACGCTCATAATGTGTCCCTCCGTATGAAATGGTGAACTTGCGGGCGCAGCCCACTCCCGAAACGGCGTTTTTTGTCGGGAAAGTCAAATTTACCCGCGAAAAAAGCCGTTTCTTTCGTCAACATAGTGAGCCACGCTAAAATTTAACATGATAAATATAGCACAATTACCATCCCGTGTCAACTGTTTTGACCATAGAAAGTTCATAAATTTTGCGGCAATTTATAAGTTTTGCCCAACAAATGTTCGCTTTTTCGGGAAATATGCACACCAAATATCGGCAAAACGACGAAAAACGGCCCCCTCCGTATGTACAACATATCCAACTTTTTCCCGCCGTATCGCCGTTTGCAACAAAAAACAAGTATATTTTTGCCGTAAAAAATTACCGTAAGGCAGGCATACTATTTTATATAATTGTAGGGCGCCCCCAAAAGGGACGCCCCATGACTTTTCTTTTATTCGCTGTACGGCTCCAACAGGCCGTAATCTCCGTCGCGGCGGCAATACACCACGTTGATACCGCCCGTCTCCGCATTCAAGAAGGTGAAAAACTGATGCCCGAGCAGATTCATCTGCAAAATGGCCTCCTCCACGTCCATCGGACGCACGGGAAAGCTCTTGCGCCGCACCACGCGGTACGCCTCTTCCTCCTCCGCACCGTTCTCGGCGGCAAACGCACCCTCGCGCAGACGGCGCTCCAGCCGCGTTTTGTTCTTGCGGATCTGGCGGACCAGCAGATCGATCAACGTATCGATCGCGCAGTTCGCATCCTCGTCGGTCGTTTCGGCACGGAACAGCATGCCGCCGCTGCGCACCGTCGCCTCCACCTGCAGGACGTCCCGCGGGAGCTTGGTAAGCGTTACGGTGCATTCGGCATCGGCCTGAAAGAACTTATCCAGTTTGTCCAGCTTTTGCTTGGTACGTTCCGTAAACGTCGGTCCCATCATCATTTTGCGTGCAACGATCGACATCTTCATACCA
This sequence comes from Oscillospiraceae bacterium, assembly GCA_015065885.1. Classification (GTDB taxonomy): domain Bacteria; phylum Bacillota; class Clostridia; order Oscillospirales; family Acutalibacteraceae; genus SIG588. The sequence continues at coordinate 5,796 of SVPJ01000044.1, forward strand.
TCCACTCCTTCTGTTCTTCACGAAGGCTTCCCTTCTGTTAGTAGGATACCATAATTGTGTATAAAAATCAAGGCTTTTGTAAAAATAAATTGTGAACCTTGTTGTTATTTTGACAAAAAAACAACCTGCTGTGGAAACACAACAGGTTGCAAAACTTTAAAAATCGAAATCGCCGCCTCCGCGGTTGCCGCCGCGACGGGAATGCCCGCCGCCGTGGCGCCCTTCGGACGCACGCTTCAGATCCGACATCTTCTCGTCGCTCGTCTGCTTAAAATGAGACATCATATCCTCAAACGACGTACCGGTCGAGGCAGATTGCCACTCAAACGAGCCGGGACGACCGGGAGAAACCGCGGGTTTGCGCGGTGCGCGACTCGGGCGACCGCCGCCCGTGCGCGGCGGTTTCGCCGCCGCAGTTTCGGGCGCTGCCTTTTTGATGGACAGGCTGATCTTGCCGTCCTCGCCGACATTCAGGACCTTGACCTTCACCGCTTGGTTTTCGGTCAAATGCTGACGGATATCGGTCACGAACGCCGCGGCGACCTCCGAAATATGTACCATGCCGGTCTGTCCGCCCGGCAACTCCACAAAGGCACCGAAATTCGTAATACCCGTAACCTTACCCTCTAAAACAGAACCTACTTCCACCTGCATAACCGCTGTTTACCCCTCCGTTGATTGTTCCCTCTTATTCCATACCGGGAATCTCTTGGAAAATGATCTCTCCGGGACGTGCCAGGCCGCGCTCGCGCACCTGCTCTTCCAGATACTTCTCGTAGTTGTTGAGTTTATCCGTAAGATCCTCATTCTCCCGCTGCTGCTCCGCAATACGTTGATCGATCTCCTCCAGCGCGGCGCGCCGCTCGTTCAACTCAAGCTGCAGTTGGGTGAGCACCACGACCACGTACACCGCAAACACGGTAAGCGCGATCGCCATCATACGATTGCGCCGCGGACGTTTCTTCGCCGATTTGCGTTTGTCCGTGTGCATGGCCATTCCCCTTCCCGACAATTAGTTACTGTAATTATACTACACATCGTCGGTAGGTTTCAAGTGCTTTTTAAAACTTTTTTGCCGAATTTTGCATTTTCTTTTAAAATTTTCCCATTTTTCACCAACACGGCGGCACCGCCGCGCCGTCCAACGCAAGATTCCGTACAACAGCCGTCCGACCGTGAGATAGTACGCCGCCGCCCCCAGAGCTGCCGCCAACAAATGCAACGGGCGCACCTGTCCGTTGCTGATGGGCAACGCCGCCGTCACGGTGAGAAACGCCGCCCCCGCCGCCGCGGCAATATCCTGCCAAAACACCCGCCACGCCGTGGGACTGCCGAACAGACGGCCGATGCGAAACAGATCGTACCACACCCCGAGTGCCGCGCCGACTGCCAAGAACAGCAGCCACTCCCGCGTTTGTCCCCAGGCGGTAATTCCGAACCGCTCCATATCAGCGGAACAGGCGTTTCCATCCGCCGCGGCGCGTCGTTTTCTCTGCATAGGTCAGCGAATCCACCGTCCCCGAAAGTGACAGATCCCCTGTCTCCACGTTCAAGCGCTGTATCTGCAACCCTTCTCCGCGTACCGTCAGTTCGCCGAGTGCGGTATATACCACCACCGTCGTATCGTCAAAACTGTCCACATCCGATACGCCGCTTACACTGAGCGTACCCCGATTTTCCATGATCACTTGATGCGGCGCAACGGGCCGCACGGTATCCCCGGTCATACTACCCCTCCGTTCACGACAGTATATGTTTTCCGCCGTGACGATATGCCCGCCGCGGCATACACTGAAAGGGAGGAGGTATGTGTATGCAACAACCGGAAGCCTGTTTCTTTTTAGGGACGAATACTCCCACGGGATTCGTGGGATATATGCCCGAAAGTTACCGCCCCGAGGAAGGATGGCGGGTATACATCATCAAAAGCGGACCGGGCAGCGGAAAATCCACCTTCATGCGGCGGGTGTGGGAAGACGTGTGCGCGGCGGGCGATACGGTCAAAGCGGAATTCCTGTACTGCTCGTCCGACCCGCACTCCCTCGACGGGGTGCGGTTCCCCGATTTGAAGATCGCGCTGTACGACGGCACCGCACCGCACGTGTTGGAGCCGCGCTATTGGGGTGCGTGCGAGGTAGTGGTCGACCTTGGCAGTTGTGCTGACAACGAAAAACTCTTTCAAAACGCCGACGCCATACGTGACGCGACCGACGCCTGTGCCGAATGGCATCGACGGTGTCGGCAATATCTCGCGGCATCGGCCTCTTTGCTTGAGAGCAGCCGACGCATCGCTTCCCGTTGCACCGACAAAGAAAAGATACTGCGTACCGCCCGCCGTCTTGCGGCGCGGGAATGTCCGCCCACGGGAAAACGCGGCAGTGAAGATCGGCGGTTTTTGAGCGCGATCACCCCCGAGGGTACGGTGGTACTCTACAGCACCCTGCAAGCACTGTGTCCGAGGGTATACGTGATCGAGGACGAATACGGTGCCGCAGGCAACCTGCTGTTGCAGGAGATACGCCGTCTGGCACTCGAAAACGGTCACCACGTCGTGTCTTGCGCCTGCCCGCTCGCTTCAGCGGATAAACTCGAACATATTCTGCTCCCTGCGTGCGGGGTGGGCTTTACCCTTTCGGGTCCGTGGCACCGTGCAGATTTCCCCGTTTACCGCCGTATTCACGCCTCTCGTTTTACCGACGAAGACGCCTTGCAACCAAAGCGGCAGCGGCTGTCCTTCAACCGTCGTGCGGTACGGGAGTTACTGAGCGAAGCGGTCACCTGTGCCGCCGAGGCGAAAACGGTACACGACACGATGGAAAGTTTCAGTGTGGGGGCAATGGACTTCGCGGCAGTGGATCGCCTGCGTGAAAAGGTCACCGCGGAAATACGGGCGCTTCTGTGAAGGGTAAAGCAAAAATAGATTGACAAGTCAGAAAACAAGTGGCATACTCGAACTATACTAAGGAAATGAAAAAAGAAAAGAGGGATCGTATGTCTACCCTGGCACACCGCTTTGCCGAACTGCGCAAGAAGATCGGCGGTTATCGCGAACAAACACGTTACGAAGATCTGCACTTCCGCTCGCCCGAAGAACGGCAAAACATCACCCCTTTCGGAAAACCCATTTTCCGCATCACGGGGGAACTGGAGTTTGCCCTGCGGCTGAACGAAGTGAATGACCACCGTTTTGAAGAGCCGATCGACCGTGCACTCACCCTGCTGGAACGCACGATGGAGGAAGAAGGCACTCTGCCCCGCACCGCCTGCCTTACGGCGGAAAAAGAACTTCTGCCGTTGGTTGACGCCGCAAAAGAATACACCGTCATTTTGGCGGGTCACGCCCACATCGACATGAACTGGATGTGGACGTGGAACGAAACGGTGGCGGTGACGCTCGCGACCTTCCGCACCATGCTCGACATTATGGACGAATTCCCCGATTTCCATTTTTCGCAGTCGCAGGCATCGGTCTACCGCATTGTGGAAGAGTACGACCCCGCGATGATGGAACGCATCAAGCAACGCATTGCGGAAGGGCGTTGGGAAGTTACCGCCTCGGCGTGGGTGGAGACCGACAAGAATATGCCCACCACCGAATCGTTGCTCCGCCATATTCAATGCACCAAGACCTACCTGCGCGACACGTGGGGCATTGACCCCGCATCGCTGGAGATCGACTTTTCGCCCGACACCTTCGGTCACAGCGCCAACCTGCCCGAGATCGATGCGCTCGGCAACGTAAAATACTACTACCACTGCCGTGCCCTCAGCGACAAAGACGTGATGCTGTACCGTTGGAAAGCGCTGTCCGGTCGCGAGATGCTGTGCTACCGCGAACCGCTGTGGTACAACGCCGCTATTCTGCCGACGCTCGCCACTTCCGCTATCGACAAAGCAGAGGCGTGCGGCGGACTCAAAACGTCGCTGTTCCTGTACGGCGTGGGCGACCACGGCGGCGGCCCCACCCGCCTGGATCTGGAGCGCGCACAGGACATGATGACCTGGCCCGTCTTCCCCACCTTGAAATTCGGCAGCATCCGCGAATATTTCCACGCCGCCGAAGCGGTGCGGGATAAAGTGCCGCTGGTGGACCACGAGATCAACGGTATCTTCCAAGGGTGCTACACCACCCAAAGCCGTGTGAAGATGGGCAACCGTGCGTGCGAGCGGGCACTGGTCAACGCCGAAAGCATCCACGCTTTGGCGACCGCCAAAGTGGGTGTTGCCCCGCTGTCCGCGAAATACGAACAGGCGTGGCGTGATACCCTGCTCACCCATTTCCACGATATTCTGACAGGTTCGTGTACTCCCGAAAGCCGTGAATACGCCATGGGGCTGTATGCCAACGTGCTTGCCACCACCCAGACCCAACTGGAACAGGCGGCAAGCGCCATCGTGCGGGAGATCGACACCTCCGCCATCCCGTGTGATGCGGGCACCTACTCCCCCGCTGTCGGCGGCGGTGCGGGGTACGGTGCAGGCACCGCCAGCGACATGCCGCGTAGCGGACGCGGCGGCGGGCGCACCCGTATCTTCCACGTGTTCAACCCCGTGGCGATCCCCCGCGACGAAGCGGTGGAGATCACCGTGTGGGATTGGTATTACGATCTCACCCGCGCCTACTTCACCACCGCCGACGGCACGCCCTTGACGTGTGACTTGGTGGACGGTCAGCAAAACGGCTATTGGGGGCATCAGTTCTTCCGCGCACAAGTGAAGGTGGCGCTCCCGCCGCTCGGCTACACCACCGTGGTGTTGCACGAAGCGGAACACGGCGAGCGCCTGCCCCGTCACTACTTATTCCATCCCACCTGCTGGCCGGACGGGGAATACACCGACCGCGTTCTGGAAAACGAGTATCTGCGTGCCGTCTTCAGCACACTGGACGGACGACTCATCTCGCTGTGGGATAAGGAAAACGGCCGTGAGCTTTTGCGTGAAGGAGAGTCGGGCGGTCTGTGCCTCATCGATACCCAGCGCAGCGGCTACGAGGCGTGGCGCATCGGTCGCTACAAAGCCATTCACCCCTTCACCGACAACGTGCGGTTGGAGGGCGGTTACACCCGATCACTGCAACAAGCGTTTGCGGTCGAGTACCGCATGCGCGCCTCCACTGCCCGCGTGACCGTATCGCTGGATGCGGGCAGCCGTGCCTTGCGGTATCACGTGACGGCCGACTGGCGCGAGATCACGGTGGGCGATAACATTCCCGTGCTGGCGTATCGTCTGCCGCTCGCCGAAGCGCCCGACACCTATCTGTACGACATTCCCGGCGGTGCGCTGGCGCGTGCCCCCTTCAACAACGATTCCCCCGGCTTACAATATGCCGTGGCAAACGATGCGTGCGGGTTCGGCGCAGGTTTTGTCTCCGCCTCGAAGTACGGCTACCGCGGTCAGGCGGACGGCACCATGTTTGCCACCTTGCTCAACAGCAGTGACAACCCCGATAAGTACCCCGAAAACGGACGGCATACCATACAGTTCTACGTGGGCGTTTTCCCGACCGACGCCAAAGTGTTGGAGGAAACGGCCACCGCACTGAACAACCAACTGCTGTATCTTCCCGCGACGGGTGCGCACAAAGGCACGCTTCCCACCGAGGGCGCATTCCTGCAGTTCGACTCCGACGGGTGCGTCGTCACCTCGCTGGCGGCAACGGCAGACGGCTTCCGCGTGAGATTGTTCAACACCAAAGGCACCGCCTCCCCCTGCACGTTGGGGCTCGATCGCCCGCTCACGGCGGCGTGCGACGTTGACCTTCTGGATGCGGTACGCGAAGCATTGCCCGTCACCGACGGCAAGCTCACCTTTGAAATGCCGCCCTATGCGGTACGCTCGATTCTGTTGAAGGTGTAAAACATCAAAAAAACGAAGGCAAGCGAGAAGTCGCTTGCCTTCGTTTTTATTCCATCGTCAATTGCTCGGAAATATCCGCAAACTCCGTGGGCAACACCTTGTCCACCGCGCGGTCGTAGGTCATAAGCCCGTTAGTCTCCTCCTCCACGTCGGAAACCTGCGTATACACCGCCGCGCTGAGTCCCGCGCGCACCAGCGGCAACACCTCGTCGGTATACAGCCGTCTGAGCGCCGCCACGAAGTCTTCGCGGGTGTTGTATTTGCCGTAGCCGTAATTCTTGTCGGTGCGGTACACGTGTCCCGCTACTTGATAGGAATATCCGCCGAATTCCGACAACACAAGCGGTTTGTCCTTCACCCGCAATTGCAAGCGGCGAAAATAGATATGGCGGCTGTCCACTTGCGTTTGGGCACCGAGAAACCAGCCCGAGGTCGTGTCGACAAACCGCGACCCATCCAACACTTTCAGACGTGTATACATCTCGTCGCCGCAAAACTGCCCCCACCCCTCGTTGAAGATCGTCCAATACACGACGCACGGATGATTTTGCAATTGTTGCACGACGCGTTCCATCCCCCGCACAAACGCTTCACGGGTCGCGGGATCGCGGTGCAACCGGCGGTCGTTGCGACGAAGAAACCCCACCGTCGGCAGGGCGGTGTCCCGCAAAAAGCGGTAGTCGCCGTTGTTCACCATATCCTGAAACACCGCCATGCCAAGACGGTCGCAATCGTAGTAAAAGCGTGCGGGTTCGACTTTGATGTGTTTGCGCAGCATATTGAAGCCGAGTGCCTTCATCTTTTGAATATCGGCCGCATACCCCGCAGGGGTCGCGGGCGTAAACAATCCGTCCTGCCAATACCCTTGATCAAGCAGACCGTGGAAAAAATACGGCTTACCGTTTAAACACAGGCGCGGCACACCGTTTACCGTCTCGGTCGTAAGGGTACGCAAGGCAAAGTAGGACTCCACATGATCGGTCGCGGTGGTGATCGTACAATCGTACAGATGCGGCGTTTCGGGGGTCCAGTGGCGGGGATGCGATATTGTGAGGGTCGCCGTACCGTTTTGAAGCGGGGCAACAAGGTCGCCCACCGTAAACGTGCCGTCCGAAACGCCTTCCGCTGTGACGGTCACGGTGTCGAGTGTGACATCAAATTTTATACCGCATATATACTCGCAAGGTACGCTTTCCAACCACACCGTCTGCCACAACCCCGACACGGGGGTATACCACATTCCGTGCGGTGTGCGGGTCTGCTTGCCGTAGGGATAGACCCCGTCCAGCCGTTCCTCCACCGCCACCTCCAGCAAGTTTTCCGCCCGCAACGCGTCGGTAACGTCGAAGTAAAACGCATCATAACCGCCCGCATGTTCGCCGAGAAATACACCGTTCAAGGTCACCCGCGCGATCGTGTCTACCGCACCGAAGTGCAACAGCACCCGTTCGTTCGCGAAACCGTCGGGAAGTGTAAAGGTGCGGCGGTAATAGCGCATCTTCTCTGCGGGGAACACCTCGCCGATCCCCGACAGTGCGGATTCGGGGCAAAACGGCACTTGAATGGTGCGGTCGTACACCTCATCCCCCACCGCGAAATCCCATTCACCGTTCAAACAGAAAAAGGAGTTGCGCCGCAACTGCGGGCGGGGATATTCATTCCACGGAATCATACGCTCTTCTCCTTTTTGCAAAAGCGGATCAGCGGTAACAGCACCACGGCGGCGATCAGTGCCGCCAAAAAGATGGTATTATTCGGCACGAACGACGTCGTGCCGTCGTCGTTCAGCACTGTTGCGGCGTTTTGCAGCACCGCCGCACCAATGGCAGGACCTACCACACCGGGAATGAGCACCTGTCCCACAATGCGCAACCCTTGGAACATACCCGCCTTACCGTGCGGCGTACAGTCGCGGATCCTCGCGCCGAACACCGCCGCCCCGCCGAGATAGCCGCTCATCATCAACAGTGAGCCGATGAACACGAGGGGGACGTTCGTACTTGCGAACAACAGCACGTATCCCGCACACAGAAGTCCCATCGCCGGGAATAGAGAACGCGCAAAACCCACGCGGTCGTACACTCGCCCGTACACGGCGGTGAACGCCGACGCCACGATCACGGCAGGCGCCATGATCAGCACGTAGTTGTCGAGTTGCAGGGTCACGTCGTAATACAGAATAAGGTACGGCATAAAGATCTGAATGGAAATACCAAACACCGCAAACGCCGCCAATGTCCAATAGAGCGGTGCATTTTTCCGCACCACCGAAGGACGGAACCCGTATACGATATTGGCGAGATACTTCTCATTTTCGGGACGTTTCACCGCCGTCTCCCGCATCAAAAGCAGCCCCGACACACCGATCAGCAATACCGCTATCCCGATGATGAGGAAGATTGCCGTCCAACTGGTAGGTAACGAGAGGTCAAACGCCATAAAACCGCCGAACACCGCCAAGATCGCCACCAACGGCATCATCGCGTTCACGCCTTCCGCCGCGCCGCGTCCCGCTTCGTCGGTCGCCTCGGTCAGCCACGCGTTAAACGCGGCATCATTGGCAGACGAACCGAAAAAGGTCATCACGCAGTCAAGCAGAATCGTCAGCGACACGCCGACGCTTGCCGCCGAAACCGTTGCGGGCACAAGCGGTGTCAACACGTCCAGACGCAACAGCGCAAACGCCATAATGGACACACCCCACAGAATGTATCCGCCGCAGATGAACAGTTTGCGCCGCCCGAGTTTGTCCGACAGCGCGCCGATAAACACGGTGGTGAGGGTCGCCGCCACCGCCGACGCCGCCACCATCAGCGAGATCGCTTCGGCAGACGCGTGAAACATACGGTAGATGAACACGTTTAAGTACATATTCTCCACCACCCACGCGATCTGCCCGACCAAACTGAAGATCACGAGCGTCGGCCAAAACGCACGGGGATACACGGATCTTTTCATACGATCACTCCTTTATACAAGACGATTATACACCGCTTCGCCGAAAAAAGCAACGGCAGAGTGACACTCTGCCGTTTGGGTATGTATAGAACCCTTGCGGGAAGGCGCAGAGGCCGTCCCCTACATCATTAAATTTGCAAATTGTGATGCATTAAAGAAGCTTATAATGCAAGATTTACTTTTGATTTGCTTTTTCAGCTAGATATGATATAATAAAGCAAAGGCGGCAGTATAGGTCTTTACAACTCTTTTAAAACTACAATAATTTCTTCGAGAGTACAAACTTTGATGTATCCGCTTTTCTCTATTCCAAAATCTGCTGCATAAAAAACGGAGGGAACATTATGACGGGTGAAAAATTCACTTTACTTCAATATCCTATTAAGGGAATATTAGGATTGATTGAAACAGAACAATTTGTAATTCCTGAAATACAACGTCCGTTTGTCTGGAAAAGAAAACAAGTACGCGATCTTATTGATTCTCTATACAATGGATATCCAACCGGATATATAATCACTTGGAAGAATCCTGACGTCAAAACTAAGGATGGCGGCGTATCAAATGGTAAACACGTGCTTATCGATGGACAACAGCGCATCACCGCTTTGATGGCTGCGATTTCCGGCAAAGAGGTTCTTGATGAGGACTTCAACCTTGATAGAATAAAAATTGCGTTTAACCCTTTGACTACAGATAACACTAAACGTTTCGAGGTTCAGGATGCATCTCATTTAAAAAACAAAAGATGGATACCAGATATTTCCGTTGTCTTTGATAACAGTTTCGATCCGTTTGATTTCGCTATCAACTATTGCAAAGATAATCCCGATGTAAAGCCAAACGAAGTAAACAAGGCAATAACAGAATTAAAAGCAATCGCCAATCGTCAGATTGGTGTCATTGAGCTTGACCATTCACTTGAAATTGACGAAGTAACAGAAATCTTTATCCGTATCAACTCGAAGGGAACTGCATTGAGTCAGTCGGACTTCGTTATGTCTAAAATGGCGGCAGATATTGAGCACGGTGGTAATATGCTTAGAAAAACGGTAGATTATTTCTGCCACCTCGCTTCTAAACCCGAGTTCTACGCTCAAATGACTCACGATAAGGATTTTCAGTTGTCGCCCTATGCAGATAAAATTAAGTGGCTGGCCAAAGATTATGATGACATATACGACCCTGATTACGGCGATATGCTCCGCGTTTCTTTTATGCATCAGTTCCGTAGAGGAAAACTCGCCGATCTGGTCAGCCTTCTTTCAGGCAGAGATTTCGAAACAAAAGAATATCGTGATGACATCGTAGACAGTTCTTATCAACAGCTAGACAAGGGCATTCAAAATTTCATCAATGAGTATAATTTCGATCAGTTTATAATGGCTATCAAAGGGGCGGGATTTATCTCAAATAAGTTGTTGAATTCTGCAATGACACTCGATTTTGCGTACACCCTTTATTTAATGTTACTTGACGACCCGACGATTCCTAATGCACAAATCAAGCGCTACGTTCAAAAATGGTTTGTCATGTCAACTTTAACCGGCCGATATACATTTTCTCCTGAAAGTAATATGGATCGCGATATGCGCAGTATTTCTGAAAAGGGATTCTTAAATTTCTTTGCCGAAGTAGAAGCGTCTTCCCTTTCGGATTCTTTCTGGACAATTACTCTTCCTCAAAACCTCGAAACATCGTCTGTGAACAGTCCGGCATTCAACACGTTTATTGCTGCGCAAATCAACTTAAATTGCAATTCTATGCTTATGAACGGAACAAAAATATCGGATCTTGTGACAATTTCGGGCGATGTCCATCACATTTTCCCTCGAGCCTATCTAAAAAATAACGGCGTAGATAACAAGACGAAATACAACCAGGTTGCTAACTATATTTATCTCGACACACAGGTAAACAAAGCAATTAGTGATGACGCTCCTTGCGTATATTTTGCAAAAGCAAAGCAACAATGTGAAACCAAAGAGATAAAATTGGGGAATATTTCGGATATCGGCCTACTCACAAGTAATCTCGAAGAAAACTGCATTCCTGATAACATTGATACTATGAACGTTACATCTTACGAAGCATTTTTGTTCGAACGCCGCAAGATGATGGCTGCTCTCATCGAAAAGTATTATAAAGGACTTTAAAGATCGAAACCAAACGCTGCACTATAAAGTGTAAAAATTCTCCATACTAACAAAGCACGGGCATGTTTCCTACACTTGCCCGTGCTTTTCTGTTCATCTTACGCTGCGGGGAACTTATTGCTCTTCTTCATCCAAAACTATACCACAAAAAGCTATACCGCAAACACCGAAGAGCCTCCTATAGCGTAATACAAGCGCCAGATTGCCGCCCCTTCCGTGTCACCTCCCTCAATGAGAAAGGCAGATATAACGAAAAACCTCCGCAGACGAATCTGCGGAGGTTTAGTGTTGGCGTCTACCTATCTTCCCGGGCCGCTTCCAGCCAAGTATTGTCAGCGTAGATGAGCTTAACTGCCGTGTTCGGGATGGGAACGGGTGTACCCTCATCGCCATTGACACCAACTATTCAGAGATTTGATACCCTGAAAACTGAATAAAGAGGAACAAGTTATGTCAAGTTCACCGGAGGTCTCCCTTGCATCGGGTATCCTCCTGCAAAAGTGTTTCGAGTTATTGGCCTGTTCAGGTCAAGCCCTCGGTCTATTAGTACTGCCAAGCTGAACGTGTCACCACGCTTACACATGCAGCCTATCTACCAGGTAGTCTTCCTGGGACCTTACCTGATTAAATCAGTGGGATATCTTATCTT
>SVPJ01000045.1 GCA_015065885.1 Oscillospiraceae bacterium
TCCGCGACGGTGTCGAAGCCGTCTGCCACCCAGACCTTGGTCGGGTTCTCGGTGATGTTGTTCGCGGGATCGTACTTGTAGAACTTACCGCCGTTCACCGTGAAGGTGCCCTTCAGGGTGTCGTGGCTGTTCAGCGTCCACACGGGCGTGTGCGCAATGAACGTACCGCCGTTGATGACCACTTCGCCGCCGTTCTTCACATAGATGAGGTCGTAGTGATCTTCGTCGCCTGCGCCCACGTTAGTGTAAGTACCGCCGTTGATGGTGACCTTACCGCCGTTGGCCCAGATCGCCATGGAGTAGTTGTTGCCGCCCACGCCGTTGATGGTGCCTTCACCATTGATGGTGAGGTCGCCGCCTGCGGGGACGTAGAACACGCCGTCGCCAACCGTGTCGAGTTCGGTGGCGGAGATGCTGTAACCGGCGAGGTTCAGCACCACAGCGGTGTTCACCGTGATCGCCTTATCGGTCACGAGGTCACGGTCGAGCGTGACTTCGCCGCCCGCATTCAAGAGGGCTTCGAGGTCGTACAGCACGGTGCCGCAATCGTTCAAGCAATACTGCTTCGCGTTCCAGGTGCCGGTGGGATCTTTATGACCCAGCGCGGGGATCACTTCGGTCGAGATGACTTCGCCGCAAGCGTCGCAGGTCACGGTGATGCTGCCGTCGTTCACGCAATCCGCGTCCACCGTCACGGTGGTGGTGTTTTCGTGGGTGCAGGTCGTGTCGATATCCAACGCCAGCGTGATCTCGTTGCTGAACGTACCGTACGACTTGTTGTAATACGGCGAATAGTACTGCATCGCCACCTGCGTGCCGTCCGCGCTGAAACGCATGATACCGAGCAAGCCGACACCCAGATCGTCGAAGTAACCGCCCGACTGGTTATCGCTGTTATCGAGGTTCTGCGCGTTGATCATCATCTGCGGCACTTTATAGCCGTTGACGTTCGCATCTTCACGATACACGATCTCGCACTCGTCGCTGGCGTGGTGACCGCACAGAATCATCTTAACGTTCGGGTTGCCATAGGCCACGTCGGTCCAGACCTTTTCGGTGGTGTTACCGAGGTAACCGCCAACCGTCGCATCCGCGCTGCCCTTTTCGCCACTCGTACCGTTGATGTACGTATAGGACTGACCGCAATACTCACCCTTACCGGTCAAGTAGGAGTGGGTGGTCAAAATGACGTTGTCATTCGGATACTTCGCCAAAATCTCGTTCGCCCAATCCAGCACGTGCAAACGCGGATGGAACTCGAGCTGGAGAATCATCCACTGCACGCCATTCACCTTGAAACGGTAGTAGGAGTTTTCCACACCGCTAATGCCATACGGATCGGTAAAGTAACCGACGAAGTTTTCGCCACCGGCGGTAGACTTGATATAATCAAGACCGTAATAGGTGTTGTAACGGGTGGTATCACGCACGGGATTCGACCACACGTAGTCGTGGTTACCGATCAGGTTGCTCCACGAAACCTTATCTTCGAACAGCGACCACGCCGCACGGGCACGGTTGTATTCCGCCACCGTGTTGTTCCAGGTCGTGTCGCCCGCGCCCATCACGTGGACGATGTTTTCTTTCTCCACGTTATCGGCGATCCACTGGCCTTCCGCCATCAACCATTCGGTGTATTTACCCGTCACCAAGTTCTGGATATCAGGGATAAACACCATGGTGTAATAATCGGGATTGCCTTCCTCGTCATACAGGAAGTCGTGCTTCGTCCAATCGTAATCGAGCCAGTCATCCGCACGCGAACCCTTGAACACGAGATCGTTGCCTTTGAGGGACACGGTCACGCTGTCCCCCATCACATGGCTGAGGTCACCCACCAGGAACCATGCGTCGATTAGGCCTTCGGCTTCGGCCGTGATCTTCGGATTGACCTTGTTGCCGATCTTCTCCACACGGTTTTCGGCAATTTCCTCTGCCGTGCGCACGTCACTCCACAAGCGCACGTCGGCGATCATACCCTTAAACGTCACGCCGAGACCGTCCGCACCGATGGAGAAAGCGGTGGTCGGAACGATATCCGCGGTGCCCGCCGCATCCGCCTCGGCAACTACTTCGCCGTTGGCATACAGGAGGAACTTGCCCTGTGCCATATCGCGCACCAACGCGAGATCGATCCATTCGCCGGTGCACACGTTGAAGTTGGTGGTGTACTGCTTGTCGCCCCATACCCAGCAGACGTTGCCGTATACGTCGGTGAAGAGCGCGATGGGAGTCTCATCGGCGGTGTTGGTATTACCGACGATCACCATATCATCCGCCGTCACGCACACGTCGCCGCCGTCCACGACAGGCTCGTTGATGACCTTCAATTCCAGATCGGCGTAACGCACCACCGCTTCGGCCGCCACATACACCTGATCGATGCGCACAAAGTTGATCGTCTGCATATCGAAGGTGTCGGTGAGATCCTTAAACTTCGACAGCGGAATCTCAAAGTAGTTCCAACCGTCTTGCAACGGCTGATCCGCAAAGAGGTTGCCTGCATACTGCACGTCACGACGGTTGTGGGCACTGCCGAGATACACTTCGGGGGTCCTATCGCGTAGCAGATCGGCATCGTTGATGTACATCCAGAAGGACAGCGCAATATCGTTGCGACCATACTTTGCAGGAATGGCGAACATCTCGGACAGACCGAGTGTACCCTTATCCGCGTGAATGTGCAATGCCGCGTTGTGATCCGCCGTGCCGTCGGAAGTGAATTCCACATAGGCGGTGGTCACCGTCGGTGCCACGGCGGCGTATTCATTCCACTCCTTATTCCAGGTAATGGTGCCTTCGTCGTTATACACGTGCGTCTGGTTGCCCCAACCCTTGCTCATCTGCACCAGATCCCAGCTGGCCATTTCGTCGGCGAGGGTGGAAAGTTTCACGTTGGCAATACGCACGGTGGCGGTCTCGCCGTCCACCGGTTTCATCGAGTGCCAGCGCATATAGTTGATGGCAAAACGGTCGAACGCACCGCCCGTGTTGTTCGCACCCCAGTTCGATTTCAACGGAACGGTCACGAAGTTCCAGCCATTTTTCAGCGTGGCGGTGAGATAATACATATCCCGCTCGATCTCCATGCTGTCATACTTGCCGGAGGAGGAGAGTTCGATGTTACCGATATCGGCGATCTTTGTCACGTCGTCCACATACAGCCAGAAGTTCAGCACCAGATCGCTCTGGGCGGAATACGCGGGCACGGCAGTCGTTGCAAACTTCTTGGCAAAGAAGGAGTGGTTCGTGCTGAACACGTCCTCATAATACGGCAGACCGGCAGGCTCGCCACCCTTACCGTCGGTCGCGCCGTCCACACGCAGACCGCTGATCGAACCGCCGAACAACAGCGTGTCGCTTTCCGCAGCATACTTCGCTTCGGGGTTCACAATGAATTTCATTTCGGAAATGCGGATCTCGGTCACCGCCGACATCGCCCCCGCACCGACCCAACGGATAAAGTTGGCTTTGGTGTAATCAAACGGTGCCGCACCGCCGTCGTCGTCCTTCGACGTGGGGGAAGAAAGCGGCAACACGATATAGTTCCAACCCGCTTTCGCTTTGGAAGCGAAGGAGGTGTGGGTAAAGCTGATCTCCTGCGTATCCGCCTTGCCCGAAGAGGTGAGTTCCAGATAACCGCCCGGGATCTCACCTGTAGAGGTATACATCCAGAAAGCCAGTGCGAGATCGCTCTCCTGCACGTCTTCGGGGAAGTAGGTGGTGAAGCTCTGGTTCGCCATCGCCATCTGGCCGCCCTTATTGACCGTCACGGCGTAATACGCCAACCCCTCGGGCGCCCCTTCGTTCGCACCGACACGCCCCGTGCCGATGTTCACCATGTGCGGTGCACCGCCGTTGCCGTCCGCATCGTAGACGGTGTCCTTCGTGGTGAAGTAACGACCGCCGTTCGGATAGCCGATGCTCCACTCGTTTTCGATGAGCGAGATCTTGAAATCGGCGTAACGCACGACCGCCTGATCCTCCACCGTACCTGCCACACCGTCGTCGGGAGTAGAATCCAGCCAGGTGAGGTTGAGCGAACGCAGGCAGAGGGCACCGATATTCTCGGTGGTCATGGGATATTTGCTGCTTTGCGTAAAGAAGTAGAGCGGGATCTCAAAATAGTTCCAACCGTCGTTCAGCGGATAGTTCTTGAGCAAATTGGAATAGCTGAGACCGCCGTTGCTCACCCACGAGGAGGTGGAAAGCCAGAACCACGGACTGGGCGTCGTAACAGCCGATGCATCGCTGATATACATCCAGCCGCTGAACTTCAGATCGGACAGTTCCACGCCTTCGGGAATATCCAATGTCGTAAAGTTGCGGGTAAACACGGGGCTCCACACACCGCTCGACGCCGTCTTGCCGTTCGCCTTGAACTCGGCGTACACCGTACCCGCCGCCGGCTGATTGCTCATAGCCTCGTCGGTCACCCACGTGTTGTTGTAGGTCACGGCGGACGAACCGCTCGACCAACCCGTATTGAAGCCGGAGGACGAACCAAAGCCGCCGATATCCCATTCGGTCACGGTGTTTTCGGTCACAACGTCTTCGGTTTCTTCTTTTTCGGCCACCGTCAGGCGGAAATCCGCATAACGCACGGTGACTTGATCCTCGATCGTGCCCTCTTGCCATTTCACGTTGATGGAGCGCACGCTGATACCGCTGATATCGTTGATATCCAACGGATACGAAGAGGAGGAAGGTGCCCACTTGGACAGCGGAATCTCAAAGTAATTCCAGCCGTCGTTCAGCGGATAGTTTGCATCCGCCCACATATTCTTGAAGGTCAAACCTCCGTTGGAGGCCGAGTACGATCCCGTGCTGGCAAGCCAGATCCAGGGGCTGGTAGTCAGCACCGCCGACGCATCGCTCACGTACATCCAACCGGAAAACACGAGATCGTCGAGCGTCACGCTCTTCGGAATATCCAGTGCCTTGAATTCTTCGGTATACACCGGGCACCACACGGTGTCCTCGCCGCTCGTGTTGGTCTTACCGTTCGGTTTAAACTCGGCATACGGCGTGCCCGCCGCCGGTTGCAGGGTCATAGTATCGTCGGTGACCCACTTGTTGTTATAGGTCACGGCCGACGTGCCGTTCGACCAGGTGATACGGAACCCGCTCGACGAGGTGAAGCCGTTACCGATCTGCCACGTGCTTTTCGGAACGTCCACCTTCACACTCGCCTCGATGGTGTTCGGGGTTTCGGTGATGGGTTCCGACAGAGAAAGATACGTATCGTTCTCGCCGAACATAACGCCCGCCGCGGTAGTATCTACCAGCGATATTTCCCAAATGGTCACGGAAGAATCCGCCGCAAACTCCGCCGCGTTGGGATTGGCATACACGCGGAAGTAGTTGATGGGCTGATACAGATCAAACGCCACGCCCTCACTGCCGGGCGAACTTGCCGACGCGCCGAGCGGCAACAGCACGATATTCTCGCCGACCTGCCAATCGGGCGACTGGAGAAGCCAGTTGCGTTCTGCCTGATCCATCGTCGCCTGCGACAGTTCAAACGCACCGCCCTTTTCAAAGGCGATGACCGCCGCTTCGTCCAACGTCATGTGGACATACAGCGCGATGTCGCTGATGTTGTAATCCTCCGAAATCCGGGCATTAAAACCCGACGCCGCTTTTTCGAATCGGTTGCCGGCTTGGTAATTCAGTACCAATCCGTTCTCTCCGCCATCCAAGATCGTCCACTTGGTCGGATAGGGGTTGACAGCCTTCGCCGCCACGCTCAACCCGGACAGACAACAAGTGAACAGCATAACCGTCACGCAGAGAAGAGACAGTATGCGTTTCGCCGTACGTTTCATAGACTTTCCGCCTTTCCTTAAATATTTTACCGATCCGCGGCGTTTTTCACCCGCCGCGGATCGGGTTTTTACCTACATTTGTGTATTTATTGATATTCCTTCATAAACCCGGCCGCCTGATGCGCCGCGATCAGATCGTCGCACATCGCGATAATGTCGTCGATGGAGAGTTCCGCCGCACAGCGGGGTTCCAGCATAGCCGCACGGTAGATATCCTCGCGCTTACGGGTCACCGCCGCTTCAATCGTGGCAAGCTGGGTGTTGATGTTGGTCATATTCATGCCCGCCAGCGCCACCGGCAGATCACCCACCACCGTGGGGTGAATACCCATGCCGTCCACCAAACACGGCACCTCCACGCACGCGTCTTTCACTAAGTTGGTGATCAGCCCGCGGTTGAGCACGTTACCGCCGATCTTATACGGCTTGTTGGTGATCATCGCCTCCATAATGTGCGAAGCGTATTCGTGGGTACGGGTATGGGTGATCTCACCGCCCGCGAACAACTCCTCTTTCTGCTTCTTCCAACCCGCGATCTGGTTGACACAGCGGCGCGGATACTCGTCCAGCGGAATGTTGTAACGCTCGATCAGCTCGGGATATTTTGCTTTAATATAGAACGGATTATATTCCGCATTATGTTCGCTGCTTTCGGTGCAGTAATACCCAAAACGGCGCACGTAGTCGAGACGCACAAGGTCGCGATCCTCCAGTTTTTCGCCCGCATCCATACGCGCAAACAATTCCGCCACACGACGGCGAATTTCGGGGTACAGATCGTTACCGTTCGCATCGCGGATCTCCAAGAGCCAGCCCATGTGGTTGATACCCGCGATCAAGTGGGAGGTCTTATCCACGTGTTCGGTCATCCCCAGATCGTTCAACACCGTATTGGCGCACACCTGCACGCTGTGGCACAACCCCACCGTTTTGATGGGCGTATACCGTTGCATGTAACCCGACAGCATCGCCATCGGATTGGTGTAATTGAGGAACCACGCGTTAGGACACACTTCCGCCATATCCTCCGCAAAATCGTGCAACACGGGAATGGTACGCAACGTGCGGAAAATGCCGCCGATACCCAACGTGTCACCGATGGTCTGGCGCAGACCGTACTTCTTCGGCACCTCAAAGTCAATAACGGTACACGGCTCGTACAGACCGACCTGAATCGCATCCACCACAAAATCCGCCCCGCGCAAGGCTTCCTTGCGATTTTCCACACCGAGGTACGCCTTGACCTTCGCGCGTCCTTGGTTGACGTTCTCGTTCATCTTGGTGATCAAAAGCTCGCTCTCTTCCAAACGGTCCTTATCAATGTCATACAGTGCAATGTCGCAATCGTGCATCACGTCGGACAACATACAGTCGCCGAGCACATTTTTGGCAAACACGGTGCTGCCCGCACCCATAAAGGTGATCTTCATAAACCAACACTCCCTTCGCATTGTATTTTCAGTATAGCGGATCCCCCTCCTTTCGTCTATGTGAAAATGCTTGCAAAATATGTGAAAATGTGGTATGCTTTTTTATTGAAAGGTGGCGGTATCATGCCTTTTGCGATAACAAGTGATGTGAAAATCAATAGATTACAGTACGGAGAAGAAGCGTGTGCCCCCTGCCATTTCTTCGGGCCGCATATTCTGAGCCACTGGCTGGTGCATTACGTACGTTCGGGACGCGGCATCTTTCGTATTCACGAAAACGAATACGAGGTGCACGCCGGCGAAGTGTTTTTCATTCCGCCTTATGTCAGCACCTATTACGAAGCCGACCGCGACGATCCGTGGGACTATCAATGGCTCGGCATTTACGGCAGCGGCCTTGCCGAGATCTATGCCTCCGCCGGTTTGAGCGAGCACACACCCGTGCGCGCTGTTTCCCCCGCTGTCCCCCGTGTGTTGGATGCCCTTCTGAAACAAGGAGAAAACGTCCGCCCGTGCGGTGCTGTTTCGCTGGCCTACGCCTTTTTGGAAGCGTTGTCGGAAAACGCGCCTCCGCCCCCCGCCAACGAAAGCAAAGCCTATGTCGAGCATGCCGAAGACTATCTGCAACGCTTTATCTACAAAAAAGTTACCGTGGCGGACATTGCCGCTCACTTGAATATCGACCGCAGTTACCTCACCTCCCTGTTCAAAAAGCATCGCGGCATCTCCACCCAACAGTATATTCTAAAGGTAAAGATGGAAGCGGCGTGCGGCTATCTGCTCGCCACCGATTACGACGTGGCGCGCATCGCACGGTCGGTAGGATACGACGACCCCTTCGTCTTCTCCCACGCGTTCAAAACGTTATACGGCGAATCCCCCACCGCCTGGCGCAAAGCGCAAAAGGTGAAAAGTATTTTCAATTTATCACTTTAAAATGGCAAATTTTCTCTTGACAAAATCGAAAATCGTGCTATACTGTGATACAAATGAAGCGTGAAAGGTTCAAAACAGGAGTGTTTTTTATGAAAACCGCATTGTTTGCAACCGAATATTACTTTAGCTTTTACTTTACCTATTTTTTTGGTAAGGTCTTTTCGGGTTTGTCTGCAAGCAGTGCGAACGCTTCGGTGTAAGGATTATCGCACACAAAAGGCTTTGCGGCACCCGCTGCAAAGCCTTTTTCATTTTGAAATTACAGAAAAGAGGAATTTGTCATGGTCGTTTTGTTAAGATCCAATCCCAATGAAAAACAACTGGAGAATTTGGTGAAATGGCTGGAATCCCGCAACATCGAGGTACACCCCACCGTCGGTGCGGCGCAGACCATTTTGGGTCTGATCGGCGATACCTCCACACTGGATATCGACCTTATCCGCGCACTGGATATCGTGGAAGACGTGGTGCGCATTCAAGAGCCGTATAAGAACGCCAACCGCAAATTCCACCCCGATGACACCGTGATCACCATCGGCGGCAAAAACAGCACGGCGACCAAAATAGGCGGCGGGAATTTCGCCATGATCGCGGGCCCGTGTTCGGTGGAATCCGAAGCGCAGATCTGTGAAGTGGCGGCAGCGGTCAAAGCGGCGGGGGCGACCATGCTGCGCGGCGGCGCGTTCAAACCCCGCACCTCTCCCTACGCCTTCCAGGGTATGCGCGCCGAGGGTATCCGCCTGTTGCTGGAAGCGCAGGAAAAGACGGGTCTGCCCATCGTGACCGAGATCATGGATGCCGATCAGTTGCCGCTGTTCGACGACGTGGATATGATCCAGGTCGGTGCCCGCAATATGCAGAACTTCGAACTTTTGAAGAAACTCGGCCACACCGACAAACCCATTCTCTTGAAACGCGGTCTTTCCTCCACCATTGAGGAGTTGCTGATGAGTGCCGAATACATCATGGCGGGCGGCAACCAAAACGTGGTGCTGTGTGAGCGCGGCATCCGTACCTTCGAAACGGTCACCCGCAACACGCTGGACATCGCAGCGGTGCCCGTTCTTCACGGGCGCACCCACCTGCCTGTCGTCATCGACCCGAGCCACGCCACCGGCGTTGCCCGTCTGGTCGCACCGCTGTCACTCGCGGCAACGGCGGCAGGGGCAGACGGTCTGATCATCGAAGTGCACAACGACCCCGCACACGCCCTGTGTGACGGCCCGCAGTCGCTCACGCCCGATGCCTTCACGGCACTGTCCAAGCAAGTGAACGCCCTACGTGATGCCATGGCTAGGGTGAGCATTTAAACCCGAACCCGCCGCAAAGCGAGAACTTTCGGTGCTTTTCGTCCCGTTCGTTCTCGTAAGGCGAAAGCATTACTTCGCTCGACCGAAACAAAAATCCCTCGAAATTTCTTCGCCTTGCGGTCGGAGATTTTTGGAAGAGCAGATTTTTGCTCAGCCGAGGCAAAAGCGGAGCCAATACTGCTGTATTGGCGAGTGTTTTAACAATGGGTGAGTGAAAATCCGCCTTCCAAAAACGGAGTTCGGATCTAAATGCTCACCCTACGGTATAAGAGGTGAACAGTATGAAAATCGGTATTATCGGTCTCGGTCTGATCGGCGGCTCGATGGCGCGTGCCATCTCGAACAACACCGACCACACCGTTCTCGGCTTGGATATTCACGAAGACACCATGTCCAAAGCCCTGCTGTGCGGCGCAGTGGCAGAACGTTTGACAGACGGCACGCTGAAAGAATGTGACGTCGTGCTGTTGGCACTGACACCGCAGGTATTGGTGGAAGAAGCCGCCCGCATCGCCCCGTTGCTCAAGAAAGGGGCGGTGGTGGTGGACTTGTGCGGTGTCAAGCGCGCCATTCACGCGGTACTCTCCCCCTTGGCACGGGCGAACGGCTTTTTGTACGTCGGCGGACACCCCATGGCGGGACGGGAGTGCAGCGGCTTCGACAACGGCTCTGCCGATCTGTTCGCGGGTGCGTCCATGATCCTCACCCCCGACGACACCACCGACATCATGACGCTGGCGATGCTGAAAGACGTATTCCTTGCCGCGGGATTTGCCGAACTGCGGTTTTCTGACCCCGACGGGCACGACCGCACCATTGCCTACACGTCACAGCTGGCCCACGTCATCTCCAGTGCCTACGTACAATCCCCCACCGCTCTCATTCACAGCGGTTTTTCGGCAGGCAGTTTTAAAGACCTCACCCGTGTTGCCTTGTTGGATGAGCAGATGTGGACGGCACTGTTTTTGGCGAATAAAGATCATTTGTCCACGGAATTGGATCGCGTGATCGCACATCTTACCGCGTATTCCGAAGCACTGAAGACAGAGGATGCCGACCGTCTGTGCGCCCTGTTGCGGGACGGCCGTTTGCAAAAGCTTGCCACGATGGAAGCCGAAAGGAGTCATTCGTAATGCCCGTTTTCGACCGCATTCCCGTGCATACCGCCTCCCCGTACACCGTTACCGTCGGGCAAGATATAGTAAGCGAAAGCGGTGAGTGGTTGCGCGACTTACATGCACCGTGTACCGTCCAACTCGTAACGGACGATACGGTGAACACGTTGTACGCCGACACAGTGGAACACAGCCTTACGGCGGCAGGTTTCACGGTACACCGTTTCGTGTTTCCTCACGGCGAATCCTCCAAAACCACCGCTACGTTGGTCACATTGCTCGAACGCATGGCGGAACAAGAGATCACCCGTCAAGATGTCGTCGCGGCACTCGGCGGCGGTGTGGTGAGCGACCTTGCGGGGTTTGCCGCGGCGGTATATCTGCGCGGTATTCCCCACGTGACGTTTCCCACCACCCTGCTTTCCGCAGTGGATGCCGCCGTGGGCGGTAAAACGGGAGTGGATCTCGCGGCAGGAAAAAATCTTGCGGGTGCGTTCAAACAACCGCTCGGCGTACTGTGCGATACCGCGACGTTCGCAACACTTCCTCCGAGAGAGATCCGAAACGGTATGGCGGAAACGGTCAAGACGGCGATGCTGTGCGATACCGATCTGTTTGCATCACTTGAAAACGCGGAAGATCTTGATCTCACCGCGGCGGTCGCCCGCTGTATCCGCTACAAAGCGTATGTCGTGGAACAAGACGAACGTGACCAAGGGCTCCGCCAACTGCTCAATCTCGGGCACACGGTGGGGCACGCGATCGAACAATGCAGCGACTATACCCTCGCCCACGGCGAGGCGGTCGCCATCGGCATGGCAGTCATCGCCCGTGCCGCCGCGAGGCGCGGACTGTGTACGGACGATACCGCCGCACGGCTGATATGCACACTCGAAGCACACGGTCTGCCCACCGGCAATCCCTACACCGCCGAAGAATTGCGGGCAGTGGCGATGCGGGATAAAAAGCGGCGCGGCGACCGTTTGACGCTGATCGTGCCGCTCACCGTGGGAGAATGCGTATTGCACGATATTCCCACGGCCGAACTTGCGGCTTGGATCACCGAAGGGAGTACCAACCAATGAACGTAAATATACCCCCTTCTCTTTTGGGTGGCACGATTTCCGCCATTCCCTCCAAATCGGACGTGCATCGGGTGTTGATCTGTGCCGCTCTTGCTGACAAGGCGTGTGCCTTTCCACTCCCCGCGCGTTCCGCCGATATCGACGCCACCATTCGTTGTCTGTGCGCACTCGGCGCGACCGTCACGCTGCAAGACGGCGTGTGCACCATCGATCCAATAACTACCCCCACTCTCTCGCCCGTGCTGGATTGCGGTGAGAGCGGGTCCACCCTGCGTTTTCTGCTGCCCGTCGCGGCGGCACTCGGTACGAATGCCACCTTTACGGGTCACGGCCGTCTGCCCGCCCGCCCCGTCGGCGCGTTGCTGGACACCTTGGCGGCTCACGGAGTGACCGCCAACGCGCAAAGCCTGCCGCTCACCCTGCACGGCAAACTGGCGGGCGGCGACTTCGATATTGCAGGGGATATCTCCTCGCAATACATTACCGGTCTGTTGTTGGCATTGCCGCTGACCGCCGAAAAAGGGCGTGTGTCTCTCACCACGCCCCTGCAGTCGGGCGGGTACGTCGATATGACCTGCCGCACCATGGCACGCTTTGGCATAGCGGTCGATGTAAAGGGGAGCAACTTTTCGCTCAAAAGCGACGCGGCTTACCGTACCCCTTCCGCCGTGACGGTGGAGGGAGATTGGTCCAACGCCGCTTTTTGGCTGGCGGCGGGTGCTGTCAGCCGCACGGTGACCGTAAACGGTCTGAACACCGCTTCGGCACAAGGGGATCGTGCTATCACTTCACTGTTGCAGGCGTTCGGTGCAACCGTCACCCAAACCGAAAACAGCGTCACCGTATCCCCCGCACCGCTTACCGCGCGAGACGTGGATATGGGAGAAATTCCCGACCTGTTACCGCCGCTCGCCATCGTGGCGGCAACGGCAAACGGCACCTCGCGGCTGTACAACGCCGCACGGTGCCGCTTAAAAGAGTGCGACCGTATCCACGGAATGGCGACTTTGCTCACCGCGCTCGGTATCCGCGTTGAGGAAGAGGAGGACGCACTGATCGTCCACGGCGGCACGCTCCGCGGCGGCACGGTGGACAGTCAAAACGACCATCGACTCGTGATGGCGGCGGCGATCGCCGCCACCCGTGCGACCGATACGGTCACGATAGAGCAAAGCGAGGCGGTCACCAAATCCTATCCCGCCTTTTTCACCCATTATGAACAACTGGGAGGACGTGTATTATGAGTTCACAGTTCGGTAATCGGCTGAAAGTATCGATCTTCGGGCAATCCCACGGCGACGCCGTCGGCGTGGTGGTGGACGGTCTGCCCGCAGGTTTTCACATGGACAAAGCGGCGCTCGCCCGCTTTATGGCGCGGCGTGCCCCCGGCGGTACGCTCGCGACTCCGCGCAGTGAAGCGGACACCCCCCGTTTTCTTTCGGGTCTGGTGGACGGTGTGACCTGCGGTGCGCCGCTGTGCGCCGTGATCGAAAACACCAATACCCGCTCGGGTGATTACGCCGACCTTTCCGACCTGCCCCGCCCCTCCCACGCGGACTACCCTGCCGCAGTGAAATACCACGGCTTTGCCGACGCCCGCGGCGGCGGTCATTTTTCGGGGCGGCTCACCGCCCCCGTGTGTGTCGCAGGCGGCATTGCCCTGCAAATTCTGCAAAAAAACGGCATCACCGTCGGTGCGCATATCGCGTCGGTAGGTGACGTACACGATACGCCGTTTGACCCCGTAGCGCTCACCGCCGACGACCTTATCGCCCCCGCCGCTCGTACCCCTGCGGTACTCGACCCCACAGCGGGTGAGGCGATGGCAACACTCATCGCCTCCGTGGCGGGGGACGGCGACTCGATCGGCGGCGTGGTGGAATGTGCCGCCATCGGCTTGCCCGCAGGACTCGGTGCCCCGTTATACGACGGGATAGAAAACCGCCTTGCCGCCAATCTTTTCGGCATTCCCGCCGTAAAAGGCGTGGAATTCGGCGCAGGGTTTGCCGCCGCCGCGATGCGCGGCAGTGAACACAACGATCCTTACCGCCGTGCGGGCATGGGGGTCGTCACCGCGACGAATCATGCGGGCGGCGTGCTCGGCGGCATCACCACGGGCATGCCGCTCGTGGTACGCGCCGCCTTCAAGCCCACCCCTTCCATTGCCAAAGAACAAACCACCCTGCGCCTTTCAAACGGCGAGTTAGACACGCTCACCGTGCGCGGGCGTCACGACCCCTGCGTCGTGTTGCGTGCCGTACCCGTGGTGGAAGCGGTCACGGCACTCACCATCTTGGATATGTTGCTCGAAGAAAAAGGAGAGATCACCGTATGACCCTCGAAGAGATCCGCCGCGAGATCGATAAGACCGACCGCGACTTATTGGATGCGTTTTGCCGCCGTATGGAATTGGCGGGTGAAGTCGCGAAGGTAAAAAAAGGACAGAATCTGCCGCTTCGCCACCCCGCGCGCGAACGGGAGATCCTCGCGCGCGTGTCGCAAGACGCCGGCGAATTCGGCAGATGGGCACGGGTGTTGTACTCCACCCTTATCGACGTCAGCTGTTCGTATCAAGAGCAGTTGCTCACCGAGGAGGGGGAACTCACACGCGACATTCGCCGTGCATTGGAGGAGACCCCCACCCTGTTTCCCACCGACGGCACCGTCGCGTGCCAAGGGGTAGAGGGGGCGTACTCTTCAGGGGCGGCGTGCCGTCTGTTCCCTGCGGGAAATTTGATGTTTTTCCGCTCGTTCGAGCATGTGTTCGACGCGGTGGAAAGCGGGCTGTGTCGCTACGGTGTGTTGCCCATCGAAAACAGTTCAAACGGCTCGGTCAGCACGGTGTACGAACTGATGAAAAGCAAGAACTTCCACATCATCCGCAGTGTACGGCTGAACGTATGCCACCAACTGCTTGCTCTGCCCGGAACGAAACTCGAGGACATCCGCGAGATCACCTCGCATGAGCAGGCGCTCGGTCAGTGCGGTGCCTTTTTGAAATCCCTGCCGCAAGTGACGGTGACCGCCGCCCCCAACACGGCGGTCGCGGCACAGCGGGTGGCGGAATCGGGGCGGCGGGATCTTGCCGCCATCGCCTCACCGCAGTGCGCGGCACTGTACGGGCTCTCCCCGATCGCCGACCGTATTCAAAACAGCGAAAACAACCACACACGGTTTATCTGTATCCAAAAAGAGATGCACATCTATCCCGGTGCCGACCGCATCAGCCTGATGCTGAGCGCTCCCCACCGTCCCGGTGGGTTGTATGAACTGATCGCCAAATTCTCCGCACTGGGGCTAAACCTCACGAAACTCGAAAGCCGCCCCATTCCGGGTCGCGACTTTGAATTCCTGTTCTATTTTGATTTCGAAGGCTCGGTACACTCGCCCGAAGTGCTGACGCTGTTGCAGAGCCTTTCG
Source organism: Oscillospiraceae bacterium (assembly GCA_015065885.1). GTDB lineage: Bacteria > Bacillota > Clostridia > Oscillospirales > Acutalibacteraceae > SIG588. The sequence goes on from SVPJ01000045.1 coordinate 15,125, forward strand.
CACGAGTGCGAGACCTTCGCCTTCCTCGGCAACTACAGCGAGCAACTGTAAAGGAGGGTCGGTATGCTGTACGGATTACTGGGCAAAACACTTGCCCACAGTTTTTCGCCCCCCATTCACAAAGCGCTCGCAGACTACGACTACCGACTGTTCGAGATGGAGGAAGACGCGCTTGCGGCGTTTATACGCCGCCCCGATATCGGCGGATTAAACGTCACCATCCCTTACAAAAAGACGGTGATGCCGCTGGTGGACGCACTCTCCCCCACCGCCGCACGCATCGGCAGTGTAAACACGTTGGTGTACGATAAAGACCGCCGTATCACGGGGCACAACACCGACTACGCGGGGCTTTGTTGGCTGTTCCGCTACGCGGGTATCGACCCGCACGGCAAAAAAGCGGCGGTGCTGGGCAACGGCGGCGTTTGCCGCACGGTGCAAGCGGTACTCCAAGACCTCGGTGCCCGTAAGATCGTCGTGGTCAGCCGCACCGCCGCCGACGGCGCGGTCGCATACGCAGATGAAGCGGCGTATACCGATGCCGAACTGGTGGTCAACACCACCCCCGTCGGCATGTACCCCCACTGTCCCGATGCGGTGCTGTCTCTCGCCCGTTTCCCACACTGCGAAGGCTTTGTGGACATGATCTACAATCCCCTGCGCACCGCGATGTTGCTGGAAGCCGAAGCACACGATATCCCTTGCTGTAACGGGTTGCCGATGTTGGTGGCACAAGCGAAAGCGGCGGTGGAACTGTTCACCACGTCACCGATTGCGGACGACAAGACCGAACGTGTGCTGCGCGACCTCACCGCCCGCCAATCGAACGTCGTACTGGTGGGTATGCCGGGATGCGGCAAATCCACCGTCGGGCGCGAACTTGCCGAAAAGACGGGACGCCGTTTTGTGGATATCGACGAGGAGATCGTCCGTGCGGCAGGCTGTTCGATCCCCGCCTTGTTCCAAAAAGGCGGCGAAGTGCTGTTCCGAGAATGGGAGCACCGCATTATCGCCGAACAAGGGAAGACAGGCGGCGCCGTCATTGCCACGGGCGGCGGCGCGGTACTGGATGAGCAAAACTTCGCCCCGCTCGCCCAAAACGGGCGGATCGTGTGGCTCACCCGCCCGCTTGAAAAATTGGCGACCGACGGCCGCCCGCTCTCGACAAACCTTGCGGCGATGTACGAAGCACGCCTGCCGCGCTATCGGCGGTTTGCGGAACTGACTGTAGAAAACGACCGCCCGCTTGCCGAAACGGTGGCGGATTGTATGGCAAAACTCGAAAACGCCCCCTTACTCGGCGCACCGAAAGGAGAATGACCCCATGAAACTCTTGATACTGAACGGCCCGAACATCAATCTGTTGGGGCTCCGTGAACCCGCCGTCTACGGCAACGGCACCTATGCCGACCTGCTGGACTCTCTTGCCCTGTGGGCGGCGGAACTCGACGTGGAAATCACCTGCTATCAAAGCAACCACGAGGGCGACCTTGTGGACCGCATTCAAAAAGCGTACGGGCAGGTAGACGGCATCGTGTTCAACCCTGCCGCTTATACCCACACCAGTATCGCCCTGCTCGACGCTTTGAAGGCAGTGGCGATCCCCACGGTGGAAGTACACATTTCGGATGTGAGCGCACGGGAGGACTTCCGTCAGATTTCTTACGTGCGGGCGGCGTGCCTCACCACCATTGCGGGCAAAGGCTTCGAGGGCTACCGCGAAGCAATGGAATATTTGAAAGAGCATATCGGATAAAAAACCACCCTGCGTTTAAGTGTGATGTCCTTAACGGAGAATTTGAAATTTCATTTAATCCTTGTTAAGAACCAGCATCGCATTTGTATGTACAAATACACTTGGGCGGTAGCCCAAACCCACAGAAG
>SVPJ01000046.1 GCA_015065885.1 Oscillospiraceae bacterium
AATGAGTTTGAACGCTCATTCGGCTTTTTCTGTGACAGTTTGAATATTTCGTTTTTGCTACTCAAATCAATGGATTTCTGACGCATATTTAGAATGTTATTCTGCTCCTTTCTAAAACCGCCCAAAAGCCCGTTTTTGACACCAATGCGTTCAGTGGGGCAAACCAGCGAAAACCCTAGTGTTTATGCGGGTTTCAAGCGGTTTGCCCTATTATAACGCATTCCTCTATACGGCGTACAATACCTGTGGCTTTCCTATATCTATCTCCTTTTCTCGTAGGGACATCCGTCGTATCCATGCTTCGCAAAATTGAGCCTATGAATCACAGCCTCGAAAAGTTATATACACATAAAACCGCGAAGTGAAATTCACTTCGCGGTTTTGCGTTTGAAAATCTATATCAGTTCACATCCGGCACGAGCGGGCCTGCGAGTTCCTTCAAATAGAACAGTTTGCCCGGCAGGGTCGGCATATACGACGAGGTCACCCACGGGTCGGGGCCGTAATGCAGGGTGGTGAGGAAACTCATACCCTGCCAGCCCATGCCGCGGCCGAGTGCGCCGTCCGCACCGCCGATAATGCGATCCGCCTGCAACAGCAGGGCGGGCCCCACCGTGTTGGCACAGCACGGCACCAGGGTGGTGCGGCTCTTAAAACTGGTGATGGCATTCTGCTCGATGGTCAGCGGATGCAGTTTCGCGCCGATGCGGTATGGCGCGGCCTTCCACTGCGCTTCGCTCGCGTACTCGCCCGCAAAATGCGGCTCCCAAAACGCGATGTGGCACATACGGCCGATACCGAAGATGAGCGTAAGTTTCGCCCCTTCCGCTTTCAACGCCGCGATCTTTTCGGGGTAGGTCGGCAGATTTTCGCGGGTGGCAAAATTGCGCTGTGCTTCCGGCACGGTGAGTTCACCGAGCGGCTCAAAAAACGCCTCACGCATGGTACATTCGAACGACGCGGGATCGTCCGCCGCCAAGGTGTTGCCCTCGGCATCCGCCCATTCGTCCATATTAAAGGTGGTCACATGGTCGCACTTCACCTGCCACTCTTTAAGGAAATACACCGCCCAGCGGTACATTCCCATCGGCCCGACGGGAATGATCATCGCGAGTTTTTCACGGCGGTCGCGTGCCTCTTTGATGGCGAGCGCGATCTCGTGCCCCATCATCACGTCAAATTCCGCCACGTTTTCACACGCAACAGGGTGAAAATCGGGATGCCAGAACGCTTCCCGCTCGACCCCTTTTTCACAGCAGGCATCCATCTTCGCCAGATCCCACCCTGCGGGATAAAACCCTTCGAGCAACGAGCCTTTTACGGTTGACAAAAAATCCATGGTGCTTCCTCCTTACGGCAGCATTCGCTTGGTGGTCAGTTTCGGCCACGCAAGGCACGGGGTAAACGCTTCGGCGTATCCCACGCCGCACTGCAACCCGCGAAAACGGGCACAGGTCTTCACAAATTCCGCAAAATCAATGTGGTCGTGTTCCCGCATCCAGGTCATCTGGCTTTCGTGACATTCCAGCATTTCCAGTTTCAGATCGATCGTATCGGTGATATCCACGTATTCGGTCGGCTGAAAGTTCACACCCGCGAGCGTGTCCATATAGTAGAGCGGCGTCACGGGTGCCGCCGCAAATTCCCCGCTCGGGTAATGCGGCACACTCGCGGCAAAGGACGCATCAAACACCAATTGACTCACCGCCGTGTGATCGGGCATATAGTCGTTCGGGCTGTGGGTGATGATGACGTCGGGCATCACCTGACGAATGACCCCCACCACCTTATCACGCTGTTCCTTGTTCGGATACACCATCAGATCCCCTACGTCGCAGGTGATGACTTCGATCCCCGCAAGCGCCCCCGCGTTTTGCGCCTCACGGCGGCGCATCAGGCGCAATTCGTCGGGCGGAATGATCGCGTGCCCCAAATTGCCGTTTGCCACGTGACACACCGTCACGTGATGTCCCATCTTCACGTATTTCGCAAGCGTTCCCGCACACGCCACCTCAATGTCGTCGGGGTGACAACCGATTGCCAACACATGCATTGTCATATCCTCCTTTTTGGGTCTTGTCATTGTCTACAGTATATGCTATAATCAGCATAAAGTCTTTATCGTATGATATTTCCTTTTTAACACATCGTAAACGGAGGCACTTTATGGACTTCCCGCGCATCCCCATCACGACCGAGATCGACGTTACGGGGTTTCACTCCATCTACTATTTCGAGTTCGGCCGCACCTTTTATCACCCGCCCGAACAGCACGATTTTTGGGAGATGGTGTACGTGGACGACGGTTGTATCCACGCGATCTCCGACGGTATCGGCTGTTCCCTTGCGGCGGGGCAGATCATTTTTCACCGCCCGATGGAATCCCACGCACACGTGGCAGATCAAGTTAACACCAGCAATATGGTGGTGGTGAGTTTTGCCGCCGAGGGGGACCTGCTCTCCTTTTTTGACCGCAAGATCTTCACCCTCACACCGCCGTCAAAAAAGATCCTTTCGCTGTTTTTGGCGGAGGCGAAAACCGCCCTCGGCGAATTGCCGCACGATTTCGACAACCGCGCCCCGCTCGATTTTTCGGGCGCACCGTGCGGGTCGTTGCAACTGCTTCAATGCTATTTGACGGAATTTCTGTTTTCGCTGATGCGGGCGAACGAGGCGAGTATCGCCCCGATGGAGCAGACCGCCGACACCCGCCGTATGGCGGAAAATTCCCTCGCGACCGCCGTGGTGCAATACATCGACACCCACCTGCAGGAGCCCCCCTCCCTGCCGCAGTTATGCACGCATTTTTCGGTCAGCCGCGCACTTTTGTGCCGTATTTTCCGCGAAGCGGTGGGGCAAAGCCCCGTAGACTATTGGATCCACTGCAAGATGAAGGAAGCCCGTCGCCTGATACGCGAAGGACAATACAATATCACACAAATTTCCGAGTTGCTGGGGTACACCGGTATCCACCACTTCACCCGTATGTTCAAACGGGTGACGGGACAATCCCCCACCTCTTACCGCCGCTCGGTGCGATAAACATAGGGTGAGCATTTAAACCTGAACCCGCCGCAAAGCAGGGTATTTCGGTGCTTTTTGCTTCACTCGTGCTCGCAAGGCGCGAGCATTCCTTCGCCCGACTGAAGCAAAAACCCCTCAAAATCTCCTCGCTTTGCGGTCGCAGATTTTTGAAAGAGCGGATTTTGGCTCAACCGAGGCGAAAACGCAGCCAACACTCCCGTATTGGCGAGTATTTTAACAATGGATGAGTGAAAATCCGCTCTTTCAAAAACGGAGTTCGGGTTTAAATGCTCACCCTAAGGAGAAAAATTTATGACTGCTAAACATCAAAAACGACCCGCATTTCCCATCAAAGCCATCGTTGCCGCAGCAGCGGCGGTGTTGATCTTACTCAGTGCCGTCGTCGGCATCTTCCTGTGGCGTGACGGCACACCCGCCCCTGCGGACGATACCGCCGCCACGACCACGGCACCGACGACCGTTACCACCACGGTGCCGACGACCACGACAGCCGCCACGACCACGACGGAAACAACGACCACGACGGAAACGACAACCACGACAACCGTTACAACAACGACGACCACGACGACAACCGCGACCACGACCACGACGACGTCCGCCACGGGTACGACAACGACGACCACGATCGGCACTACGGCAACCACTGCTCCCATCGACACGACGGGACATTACGTGCAGACGAATATGCCCTCGTGGAATTTACGGCTGGTCAACGGGTGGAATCCCCTGCCTGCCGACTACGATTACGAAGGCAATCTCGTGGACTTCGGTCACGGACGTATGTTTGACGCGCGTGCCGCCGAAGCACTGCGTCAAATGATCAACGCGGGCAGTGCCCACGGTATTTGGAACGTCTCGCTGTTCCGCCCGTACGAATTGCAGGTCAAACTCTACAACAACAAGGTGAGTTACTACCGCAACAAGGGATACAACCAGACCGATGCCGAAAACAAGGCCGCCACCGTGGTGGCACGTCCCGGCACCAGCGAACACCACACGGGTCTTGCCGCCGACCTGCTTTCGAACGGGTATTCTTCACTCGTTGAAAGTTACGACCAGACCAGCGGGTTTCAGTGGCTGAAGGAACACTGTGCGGAATACGGCTTTATTCTGCGCTATCCCAAAAACAAAGAACACATCACCGGCGTGATCTACGAGCCGTGGCACTACCGCTACGTCGGGGTCGAAGCCGCCACCGCCATCATGTCCCGCGGCATTTGTTTGGAAGAATATTTGGAAGAAATCTACGGATAAACGAAAGAGGTATAACGCATGGCTCAAAAGAAATCCCGTAAACGCCGCCGCACCGCCCGTCTTTTGTTGGTGGTTGCGGCCGCCGTTATCGTGATACTCGGCGTGATCCTGATCATCTCCGCGCTCGGACGCGTGCTTTCTTCGGGCGGCGGCGATAACGATACCAACCCCACCACCACGGCGTCCGACAGCACCACCGCGACCACCCGTCCCACCGCGCTGTTCGTGGACGGGCATTACGTACAGCAGCGTATCCCCGCGTGGAACTTACAGTTGGTAAACGGGTGGAATCCCTTGCCCGCCGATTACGGCTTTGAGGATAACCTCGTCGATTTCGGCAGCGGGCGTATGTTCGACACCCGTGCCGCCGAAGCGTTGCGTCAAATGCTCGCGGCAGGCGGGGAATACGGCCTGCGCCCCGTGTCGCTGTTTCGCGCATACGACCACCAGGTGAAACTCTATAACAATGAAGTGGCGGAGTGGAAACAGGCGGGGTACTCCCAGGCAGAAGCCGAGCAAAAGGCATCCACCGAAGTGGCACGTCCCGGCACCAGCGAACACCACTTGGGGCTCGCGGCGGACATCCTTTCGGACGGGGTGTATTCCCTCGAAGAGACCTTTGAGAACACGGCGGCGTTTACGTGGCTAAAAGAGCACTGTGCCGAATACGGCTTTATTCTGCGGTACCCGAAAGAGAAAGAGGATATCACGGGCGTGATCTACGAGCCGTGGCACTACCGCTACGTCGGGGTCGAGGCCGCGCGTGAAATTATGTCCCGCGGCATTTGCCTCGAAGAATATTTAGCAGAAGTATACCGATAATCCACTGCCTCAACAAACAACAAGGGCAAGCGATTTCTCGCTTGCCCTTGTCTTTTTTGCATCTTACACGGCCGTCAACACGCCGTTTTCATCAGCAACATAATTCCCCGCAGCAATCAGTCCGTTGGTTTTGCTTGCTGTAATGTTCACTGCGGTATCCACCGCCAACACACCGTGAGTGCCGCTGACGTAGTAGAAGTTTTCTTCTGCCTTTACCACGCCTGCATGGTTCGGTGCCAAACCGTCCGCACCGAAATAGCGCCCCTCACGAATCACGTTGTACTGCATGGTGCCATCCGCACCGAAGTAATAGCGGCCGCTTTTCACCTTACCCGTTTCATTCACTTTAGAAACAATTTGCAACCGCTCCTTCACATACGCACCATGGTCGGAAACATAATAGAAATCGCCTTCGTATTCCACCAAACCTGCATACGGAGCACGGATGCCGTCCACGTAATAGAAGCCGTCCTTGTAAATGCGGGTATCCTCCAACATGCGCCCGTCATCCAAGAAGGTATACGCCCGTTTTTTCGGAAGCAGATCGTTCAGCTTGGTGATGAAATACCGGCCTGTTTCGACCTTGCCGCCATCATTGACATAGTATTTGGCACCGTTCCACTCGATCAGACCTACGTACGCTTCCGATTTACCGATCGCGTTGTAGTAATAACCGTCGTACACACCAACTTGCGTATTCATCTTACCATCATCAAAGAAATGATAGATACCCTTGGCAACGCCCGTATCGTTCACATTGGAGCAGGCGTAACGACCGGTTTTCACCTTAGAATTGCTTACTACGTAATAGTAGTGACCATCGACCAACACCAAACCGGCATTCGGTTTCTTTTCTCCCTTGTAGTAATAGATACCGTCCACCACGGCATGGTCGCCGAGCGGGGCGATCTCCTCGATGTGGGTCGCATCGCAGTAGCGGCAGGTATACAGCCGCTCACCGCCGACACCGTAGGAGGGCTGTGCGGTCACAACGCCGTCGTCCCATGCGTGAGTGCAGTTGAGATAGGTCCACGCAGCATCGGTCAGGTCGCCGTTCAAGTCCTCGATCACGATCGTCGCGGCATCGGCGACGCCGCCGTCGTACAACACCGTTTCCAGCGAGAAACATCCCGCAAATGCTCCCATGCCAATCTGTGTTACCCCCGCAGGAAGGGTGACGACTGCAAGCTTGTCACAACCCGCAAACAGCCAGTTCGGAAGTTCACTTATGCCGTTCGGGATGGTGATGGCGGTAAGCTCGTCACATTCCGCGAGTGCAAAGCGCGCGATCGCGGTGACGGGATAGCCGCCGATGGTGTCGGGGATCGTGACCACACCCACAAGGTCTTCGGTCGCACCCGTGATGGTGGCGTTGCCATCGGTTACCGTGTAGGCAAAGGGATACCGCACGAAGGTGATCGGTACAGTCACCGAAGTGCCCGTATAGCGAACGTCCGCCGCCGTCACCACGTGCGATGCCGCCACCGTGACGGCGGTATCTGCCGTCCCGCGGAAGGTGAGCGAGAGCAGGTCACCCGCCGCCGCGATTACTTCCTCCGTCATAAAACCAAGATACAACTTGCCGCCCGCTGCATCGTGCGTGTACTGCACGTTCGGCAACACGACATCGATAACCGTCAGTTCCAGCGCGGTGGGATAGGTAATGACAAACTGCCCGTCCAGCAGCGGTGCTGCCACCTGGTAGTCGATATCCACCGTCGCCGTGAACTCATCACTCGCGGTGGTCACGTTAAAAAAATCGCTCGAGAGTGCCCCACCGTCGGTCGGTGCCGCAGGGAATTCTTCAATTTTGCCCACCGCATACTGCAGAATCAAGCGCGCATCGGTGGAATCCACCGCACCGCTGCCGTTTACGTCTGCCACCGACAGGTCCAAGGTGTCCGCCGTGATCTTTCCCACCGCATATTGCAAGGTCAGGCGCGCATCGGTAGAAGTAACCTCGCCATCTCCATCGGCATCACCGCAGACCACCACACCGCCTTCCACGGACACCGTATAGGTGGTGCTCTTGCCGCCATACCCCACCGTAACGGTCTGCTTGCCGCCCTTGTTGGTGTCGTAACCCGTGACGGTGATAGCACCATACGCATAGGCCATTGCGGCGGACGTACCGTCCGTAAAGGCGACCGTGACCGTGCCTTGCGTGCGGTCAATTTCCTCGCCTGCTTGGTATTCCGTCTTCATGTCGGACAGCGTGACGGACGCAACCTCTTTCAGTGCCGCACCGGATTCCCACACACCGCGGGCTACTTGCTCCCACGTGAGGGTGGGCAGTGTATACACCGTTTGGTCATCCACCAGACCCGCAAGCATGCGGCCGCGGTTGCCCAGCACGGTGGTATTGGTCGCGCCCGACTGGATACCATAGCGTACACGGGTACCCGTTGCATAGCTATCTACCACCCACGCTTGCGGTTGCGTCTTAAAACTAAAGGTTGTCGCGTGCGAAGGCGAAGTGACAATGTTGTACGCTTCGCAACCGATATTCAGCGACATATTGGTTGCGGTGTCACCCACGTGGTGCCCTTGACTGTCGGTGTAGCGACCGCCCACGCGCAGGATATACATGTTGTCGTGTGCGGTACTGCAGTTATTGGCATTCGCCGTATCGGCCGAAAGGGCGGGACAACCGTTGATGCGGTTGAAGTCGCCGTTGCCGTATGCACGGCAGTTGACTTCAATCACGCGGGAACCCTCGCCGTTCGGGGCCGCACTATGGTAGTTGAAGTTGTCGCGGAAGCCGTATGCCGCCACGCAATCGTTCAAATAAGCGGAGTATTTACCGATTAAGCTCAAGGTGTTGTTGACACCACCCGTGAACTTACACCCGAGGAAAGCGAAAACCGCTTTATCGAAATCGCCGCCGCCGAATTGGTTGTTGATATGGTCGGACACACGCGGCATGAAACCGATGTTTTCAAACACTACCGTCTGCTTGCTGCAGGCCGACTCATGACGAATACCCGAAAGGAAGTTATCCTCCCACTGCAGGGCAATATCCGCCACTTGTTCCCCCGCACGGGGGTGGCAATAGATGGTGGTAAGGTCATCTGCCGACTGCGTAAACGTACCGGGTGTCGCCTCCACTTCCGCCACCGTGTCTACAAAAACATACGGTTTCGGAATACCGTTTTCATCCGCCGCCGCAAAGTTGAACAGGGTGAGCACTTTGGGGGTGTGCGCCCAACTCGATTGTTTGGTAGCATACACGTTGGTATACCCGTCAAGCAACGTCCACTTTTGCACGATATCGGAATCGTTCTGCGTTTTGATTGAGCCCATCCACGTAAAGCCCGAAGGAGAACCGCTGCGAATCAGCGCGTCGATATACACGCCGTCGCCGAGTTTCAAGTTGGCATTATATTGCGAGTTATTCAGCGGAATGCCGTGCACGTTGGTGGCAAACTCGCTGTTCTTACCGCTGTAAAAATCGTCCAACAGCGTAAAGATAAACGAATTTTGTACCGCGCCGTCCGCTGTTTTATACGCACCCGCCTTGTATTGCGTAACAAAGTTACGAGCGGTGATCGGCTTGTTGCGCTCGGTACCGAGCCGCGTCTTCACTTCCGCATTCGCATAATTCACCGACGTGCTCAAAAAGATCTCGGTTGCCTGCGACCAATCGTGGAAGCTGTCCGCATTCATCGTGGTCGTATATTCCCGCACACCGTCTTCACGCGAAATGGTAAATTTGTCTTTCATCATCGAATAGAACGGTTCGGGGAAAAGGATTTCACCGATGTAGGCCTCTTCGTCCGAAGCGGGCGCCCATGCCACCGTATTCTGCAGGGTGGCACGTATGTCGGCTGCGTTGCTCGGCACCGCGATAGCCGTACCTTGCAACACACAGCGCACCTCACCTTGGTAGGTTTCGGTGTGTACCACCGTGGCGCTGTCGGCCGCAAAGGTGTGCGCACCAAGCGCCGTGCCGTCGGCCGTCGCCAACGCGACCGTCACATCGCCGCCGAGCGTGCCACCCGCGGCATAGGTGACGCACACATTCGGGTAGGCCGTGTGCCCTTGCGGTGCCAACAGCACCGCACCCGACGCGTCGGTAAAATATAAGGATTCTAACGCAATGGTTGCCTCTGCCGCAACGGTCAAACCACTCATGGCACCGATCAAAACAACCAGTGTCAAAAGCCATGCCGTACAGCGTCGAATACTTTGCATAGTATTGCCTCCTTTTTATACTTTTAAGGTTACTATACCGCATCCCCCCTCTTTAAAATATAATTTTTTCGCTTTCATTTTTATATTTATTGGCTTTTTATTGACTTCTTTCATGAAAGCACGCTATAATAAGGCGGGGTGATTTTTATGAAAGACGGTACGTTGCTCTTGGCATGGCAAACAACACGCACCTATGGTGAGTACATTGAACCCAACCAACACGACCACCATGAAGTGGTATATTTTCTTTCGGGAAGCGGCGAGATGGAACTGGACGGGCAAATCTTCTCGTTTTCGCAAGGAGATTTCGCTTGTATTCCGCAAAACACACCGCACCGTACCGCTCATCTTACGGAATCCGTGGTGCTGTACATTCGTTTCACCGGTTTTTGCGATCTCCCCTGTTGTCTGCTGAACGACTCCGCCCGCCGTGTGGAACGTCTTTTGCGGGACGTACTGCACGAAATGCAAGAACAGCCGTTTAATTACACCGCTATGGTGGCGTTGAAATTGCACGAACTCCCCATACTCATTCACCGATACTGTCACCCGCACCACACTGCGAAGAATTTTGAATACATCGTAAACTTCCTGCGGGAAAACTACCACGAAAAACTACGCTTGGCCGATTGTGCCGCACAGCTTCACGTGAGCTACGACTATTTCCAGCACAAATTCAAGGCGTACACCGGCGTTTCTCCGCAACAGTTTTTGATCGAGCAACGGTTGCTCGGTGCCGAAAAAATGCTGCGTGAAACCGCCCTTTCCTGCACCGAGATCGCGTTTCGTTGCGGGTTTTCTACCTCGGCGCAGTTTTCGGCGCTGTTCAAGCAAAAATACGGCGTGCCTCCCCTGCGCTTTCGCCGAAGAAAATAAAAAGGAGAAGGTCAGCCGACCTTCTCCTTTTTGGTTTTCTTTCGTTTCAATTCCGTCACGGGTCTCCCCAAATACAACCGCGTGGCGTTATCCGTCAGCGCCAGCACCACCGCAAAGGTGCCGACCAGCACAGGGAAGGTGAAGGCGTATTCCACCATCGCCTGCGTGCCGTACGCCGCCACGAAGGCGAGGAAGGCGAAACCGAGCTGCTCGCTCTCCCGCCGCCGTATCAGCATAAACCCGCTGTGGACGATGTGGAACGCGAGGTAAAGAAGCAGGCACAAGGCGATGATACCGCCTTCCACCAAAATCTGCAAAATCGTGTTATGTGCGTGCGGTGCGTGGGTGCCCGCCGCCGCCAACACCTGCCAGGTATAGAAGATGCCGCAACCCGTACCGAACACGGGATGCTCGGCAATGATCTCCAGACAAATATCCCACGAGGACAAACGCTCCAGCCCCGAAATGTCCAGTGTGCCGAGCGATACCACGCGATTCCACACCGCGTCGGGAATCAACAGCAACGCCGCCAGCGCGGACATCAAAATGGTCACGATATGCCGACGGTTGGCGATCACCAGCACCACCGCCGCCGCCACAAGCGCAATGTACGCCCCGCGCGAGAAGGTGAACGCCGTGCAACCGATCGCCGCCAGCAGGCAAAAGCGGCTGATACCGCGCCGCGAAGGGTGCGGTGCGTGAAACGCGTGGTACGCCGCAAAAGGGATCATCATCACCAAATACTGCGAGAGAATGTTCGGGTTGCCGAAAGTGGAACACACCCGCACCCCGTCGATCCGCAAGTCCACGCGGAAGGGGAACACGGCGTATACCCGCTTATCCAGCCACGCCCACACCTGAAGCGGTGTTTCATACCCGACAAAGCGCAGAAAATATTGCACGCAGCCGATAAGTCCGACCACGCCAAGCACCAGCGTGACCAAAAGCAGCGTATCGTCCAGACGACGCCGTTCGGTCAACACGGTGGTGAGAGCCAAATACCCGCCGAACATCATCACCCACAACCCCGTGGAGGTGAGTGCCGACAGCGGCTGTGCGGCAAACGGGACGGACACGGCAAAGTACAAAACGAATGCCAAAAGTACCCAGCCGATCGTGCCGAGCGTGACGGGATGCGCATTCTTCTTGGCATCCCGCAGAGCGGCAACCACCGCCAAAATGACCATCACGGGTGCGATATATTCGGGTAGCAGGGGAATCACGCACAAATACAGCACCGCACGAAACCACGGCTCACACACACGCGTTGTTACACGCCGAAAAAACGCCGTCACGCTATCCCCTCCTTACGCACAGTTTAACATAATAACTATACACTATTTTTCTGCAATTTGCAACCCCGAAAACACCTTTACCGTTTTTATCCGCCGGTTTGTCTCGATAGAATTGTTTTTTACACCTTTTCAATGCTTTTTTACCTTGTTACAACGGCATACAACTGTTATAATTACCTCAAAGAAATTGAATTCAAAGGCAGGTAACAGCTATGAAGATGCGCGTACCCTCGATTCCGCTCATTACGGTGGACCCGTATTTTTCCGTGTGGACACACGACCGCTTGAACGACCGTTTCCCCACCCACTGGACAGGTGCGCGCAACGCGATGCGCGGCACCGTGACGGTGGACGGTGCGCATTTTCGCTTCCTCGGCCGCTCGGACGACGCGGCGCTCGAGCAAGTGTCGCTCGATATGGACGTCTTTTCCACCACCGCCGTGTTCCGCGGTGCGGGGATCGAACTCACCGCCGTGTTCTCCACCCCCATTTTGGTGACCGATCTCTACTACGCCTCCCGTCCCGTGTCGTATTTGAAGTTGACGGCAAAATCGCTCGACGGCAAACCGCACGCGGTGACCGCCAAGGTCTCCTGCAGTGAAGAGCTGGTGCTGAACCAAGCGGGCGAAGGGCGCGCGTGGTCCGAAACCGCCGCCGTGGACGGTGCGGTCGCCGTGCGCATGGGGAACGGCAACCAGCGTCCGCTGTGGCGCTCGGGCGACCTTATCCGCATCGACTGGGGGTACTTCTATCTCGCCGCGAAGGGCGAGGGCGCGGTCGGCAACGAGGCGTTCGACGATCTGTACGCCGTGTGGGCAGAGGTTCCCGTGGCAGACGAAGCGCTGTTCGCCTTTGCCTTTGACGATATCGACAGTATCGAATATTTCAAACAACCGCTGAAAGCCTACTGGAAGAAGGACGGCAAGACCATCGAGCAAGCCATCGCCGAGGCATTCGGTGACTACAACGATATCCTCGCCCGTTGCCGGGCGTTCGGCGACGCCTTCGTGGCAGAAGCAAACGAAAAGGGCGGCGAGCATTACGCCGAACTGCTCACCCTCGCCTACCGTCAGGTGATGGCGGCACACAAACTGGTGCTGGACGAGGAGGGCAACGTGCTGTACATTTCGAAGGAGTGCAACTCCAACGGTTGCGCCGCGACGGTGGACGTGACCTATCCTTCCGCCCCGATGTATCTGCTCTATAACCCCGAATTGCTCAAAGGTATGCTCCGCCCCGTGTTCCGCTACGCCCGCACCGACGAGTGGACCTACGACTTTGCCCCGCACGACGTGGGGCAGTACCCGCTCGTCAACGGGCAGGTATACGGCGGCAACAAGTTGGAATACCAGATGCCGGTGGAAGAGTGCGGTAACATGATCGTGCTGTGCGCCGCACTGGCGGAGGCGGAGGACGACGTCACCTTTGCCAAGGAGAATATGGATCTGCTCGAAGTGTGGTATCGCTATCTTGTGAAATACGGCGACGACCCCGAAAACCAGTTGTGTACCGACGACTTTGCGGGGCATTTGGCTCACAACTGCAACCTCTCGCTGAAAGCCATTATGGGCATGGCGGGCTACAGCCGCATTTTGGCGCGACTCGGCCGCGAGACGGAAGCCGCCGAAGCCATGGAGACCGCGAAAAAATACGCCGTCTCCTTCCTCCGCCGTGCCGAAAACCCCGACGGCAGTTACCGCCTGGCATACGACCGCGAAGGCACCTTCAGTTTGAAGTACAACGCCATCTGGGACAAGGTGTGGGGTACGAAGTTGTTGCCCGACTCCTTCTTTGAAGCAGAGATCAAACGCTACCGTGCCGAGGTAATGCCCTACGGCGTGCCGCTGGACAGCCGCGAGAAATACACGAAGTCCGACTGGACCGTCTGGGCGGCGTCGCTCACCGGCAAGAAGGAGGACCTCGCCTTCTTCTCCGAGCGTTTGTGGCTGGCGTATCACACCATGCGCACCCGCGAGGCGATGACCGACTGGTACTTCACCGACACGTCCGAGATGCGTTCCTTCCGTCACCGCACGGTGCAGGGCGGCTTGTTCATTCGTTTGATGTTCGAATAATATCTATAAAAACAGGGCTGTGCATAACAGCCCTGTTTTTGTATATGCTAATCCCACTATGAAAGCGGAGTTGATGGTTGTGTGCGGCATTGTGGGATACGTAGGGCAGGATAACGGTACCGAGCGCTTACTCGGTGCGCTCGCAGACTTGGAGTACCGTGGGTACGATTCGGCGGGGATCGCCGTGTTTGAAAACGGCGGGGTGCGGGTGGTAAAGACCCGCGGCCGTCTTGCCGACTTACGCGAAAAACTCGCGGCAGAGGGGATGCCCGCCGCCACCTGCGGCATCGGGCACACCCGTTGGGCGACCCACGGCGAGCCGTCCGACCGCAACGCCCATCCGCACCAAAGCGGGCGGGTAACGCTGGTACACAACGGCATCATCGAAAACTATAAAGCACTGAGATCCGAACTGATCGCCGCAGGGTATACCTTCCGAAGCGAGACCGACACCGAAACGGTGGCACATCTCTTGGAGTCGTTGTATCACGGTGACCCCGTGGCGGCGTTGCTCGCCGTACTCGACCGTCTGGAAGGCTCGTTTGCACTGGGGGTATTGTTTGCCGACCGTCCCGACGAAGTGTACGCCGTGCGGCGGGAAAGTCCGCTTGTCGTCGCCGTGGGCGAACACGCGCGGTATCTCGCCTCCGACGTCACCGCCGTGCTCCCCTACACCCGCCGTTACTATCTGCCCGAAAACGACGAGGTCGCGGTGTTGACCCGCGACACGGTCACCTTTTACGGGCGCGACCGTAAGCCGCTCGAAAAGCCGCTGCTCACCGCCGATTGGGAGCATACCGCCGCCGAAAAGGGCGGATATCCCCACTTTATGCTGAAAGAGATCTTCGAACAACCTGCCGCCGTACGGGCAACGCTCGCCCCGTATATCCGCGACGGACTGCCCGCCCTCCCGCTCTCCGCCGCGCAGTTTGCCGCTCTCCGCCGTTTACACGTCGTGGCGTGCGGCACCGCGATGCACGCGGGGCTTTCGTGCAGAAAAGCCATCACCGCGCTGACCGACCTGCCCGTGTCGGTGGAAGTCGCGTCGGAATTTCGCTACGCTCTGCCGCCGCTGGATAAGACGGATGCGGTACTGGTCATCTCCCAATCGGGCGAGACGGCAGATACGCTTGCCGCCTTGCGTGCCGCCAAGACGTGCGGCGCGCTCACCGTAGCGGTGGTGAACGTGACGGGCAGCACCATCGCCCGCGAAGCGGACGTGACCATCCTTACCGCGGCGGGACCCGAAATTGCCGTAGCCTCCACCAAAGCGTATATGGTGCAACTCGCGGTGACGTATCTCTTCACCTTACAGTTGGCACTGGCACGCGGAAACATCGACGAGGCAGAGTGCCGCCGTCTCACCGCCGTGCTGTGGGACACGCCCCGTCTGTTGGAAGAATCGCTGAAACGCGCCCCCACCTGCGAAGAGGTGGCAAAAACGATAGCCGGATCGGACAACCTGCTCTATATCGGACGGGGATCCGACTACCCGCTCGCGCTGGAAGGCGCACTGAAACTGAAAGAGATCAGTTATATCCACGCCGAAGCCTATCCCGCGGGCGAACTCAAGCACGGCACCATCTCGCTTATCACCGAAGGGATGCCGCTGGTGGCGGTCGTTACCGACCACCGCCTCTTAAAAAAGACGACGGGCAACATTAAAGAAGCGAAAGCCCGCGGGGCACGAACCGTCGCGGTACACGCGGCGGATATGACGGTCGACGCGGACATCCCCCTGCCGATCCCCGTGACCGACGATCTCTTCGCGGCAATGCCCGCCGCCGTGCCGTTGCAACTGCTCGCGTATTACACCGCCGTGGCTCGCGGGTGCGACGTGGACAAACCCCGCAACCTCGCCAAAAGCGTCACGGTGGAGTAATAATCATGTATCATCCTTTCACCTCGCAATTTATTATAACATTCCCTTGAAAATTACGCAAGTGCGTATACGCAACAATGTAAAAATGCATACAATATTTTTGAGGTGAAAGATATGCACGTCAAAGATGTTGTTGCCGAACGATTCAAAACCTTGTGTGATGAACGGCATATAAAAATAAATGAGTTAGCGAATCTGTCAGGTGTAACGCCCTCGACAGCGTACAGTATGATGGATCCCCACCGTCGCGACGTGTCTATTGTGACCATCAAAAAATTTTGCGACGGATTAGATATTACTTTAGGGTGAGCATTCAAACCCGAACTCCGTTTTTGGAAGGCGGATTTTCACTCACCCATTGTTAAAATACTCGCCAATACGGCAGTATTGGCTGCGTTTTCGCCTCGGTTGAGCGAAAATCCGCTCTTTCAAAAATCTGCGACCGCAAAGCGAGGAGATTTTGAGGGGTTTTTGCTTCAGTCGGGCGAAGGAATGCTCGCGCCTTGCGAG
>SVPJ01000047.1 GCA_015065885.1 Oscillospiraceae bacterium
TCTCAATGCTTTCCGGAATGGTGAGGCTCGTGATGTTCACGCAACCCTTGAACGCGTTGACCGCGATCTCGGTCACGGGATAGCCTTCGATAACCGAGGGGATGACCACATCGCCGCGGATCGCGGTGTCCACCTTCGTGATAGTCACCTTGCCGTCTGCGATGGTGTAAGTGTATTCCTTACCGAGCATCGGGAGAACTTCCGTCTTGGTCGCGCCGCACACGGTACAGGTGTAAGTCTTCACACCCGTCGCTTCGGTGGTCGGCGCGATGGTGATAACACCGTCGTCCCACGTATGCTCACCGGGAGCAGGGATGACTTCGCCAAACACGATCTGCTCGCCGCAGACGTCGCAATACGCGTCACCGGTGTAGCCGTCTTCAAGACAACCGCCCGGCCAGTAACCGATCAACTCGCCCGGCACGTGATCGAGCTTCGGAAGGACTTCGCCCGCCGCCAGCACGTCACCGCACACGGTGCAAACGAGCGCATCCGCATAGCCGTCGACCGCACAGGTCGGGGCTTTCGACACACGTTCTGCGTACACGCCGTTTTCCGCCGTCCACGCGTGGACGGTCGCACAACGTGCCGCATCGGCATTCGCTTTCGCGCAGTAGGTTTCGACCGTATACACTTCCACGCGGGCGATCTTCGGGGCGTCGGTGTGCCAAAAGCGGAATGAGCCGGCACCATTCAACCCGTTGGTAAAGCAGGCGGCGGGCAGGATCAAATCGCCCACACCGTCCCGCATCGTGATCGTATACGGCGGATACCCCACGATGCCGTTGAAATTCGTCTTTTCGCCGTTACTCACCTCATAGGCATTGAGCGCGATCTTCGCGTTTTCGTAGCCTTCTGCCGCGTAAAAGCGCAGATACATCGGCACGTTCACGGTCTTATCCGTGCGCAACGCCTCGCCGAATACGTTAAAATAGCGATACAGATTGACGCCGTCGGTATTCGGCTCGAGATCGCGATAGTTCATATCAAACGCCGTTTCGCGGGTGATAGCGGGATAATAATCACACACGATCTGCTGTTCAAAATCAATGTACGCACACCCGATATCCTCGCTCTGGTTAAGATACGCGGTGTCCACGATCATGACCGAACGGATGTAGGTGTTCTTGGCGCCTGCCGAGCAACCCAGCACCGCAAAGCGGGCGTCACCCGTGCCGATCGCCGCTCGCTCTTCGGCAGTGAAGGTATGGTACACGAGATCCCATCGGTTCGTGGAAAGACCGTGTCGGTCGGTAAACATATCCACCTGCGCGGCACCGTCGTAGGGTACGTAACGGAACATCTGCCCCTTGGCATCCCCTACGGTATAGTATTCGATCAGCACGGTAACACTGCGATCGGCAGGCACGTCCGCCAAAAGTTCACCGCTCAGATAAAAGCCCGACCAGTCCGCCAAAAGCGGCAGACCACTCTCCCCCGTGTTGCCGACGGCGGCAGGGGTAAGCCCGCTCGCATCACCCCGCACGCCCACCGTGCAGTTGGCAAAGATCTCACCGTACTTCACCTGCATCCAGGCATACGGCTCAGGCAAGCCTTCGATTCCCAGTGCAGGGAGCGTTTCGCTCACCACTTCCCCACACACGGCGCACGTGCCCGTACGCACACCCGTCGCCGTATAGGTCGGGCGCACGGTGATGACGCCGTTTTCGACGGTATGACCGTCAAGGCACAAGCCGTAATGCCACGCGGCACCCGTCAACGCCTCGTTCCCCGTGCCGACCGTGATGGCGGCGCGGTCGCTCTCGGTGCCGCCGTAATACACGTCGGCAAGAGCGTCGCAACGGAAGAACGCATCGGCACCCACCGTTTTCAAACTGCGCGGTAGGGTGATCTTCGTGAGCGCACAGCCCGCAAAAGCATACGCGCCGACCTGCGCGACACCCGCGGGCAGTTGCACTGCCGTGAGTGCCGTGTTGGAAAACGCAAATTCGCCGATCGTCGTGACCCCGCTCGGGACGGTCACTTCGGTGAGTGCCGTACAATCCGAAAACAGCGACGCACCGACCGCCGTAAGTCCCGCGGGCAGACGCACCGTTTTCAGCGCCGTGCAAGCGGCAAACGCACCGTCACCGATCTCGCTCACGCTGTCGGGGATCGACACGGTCGCGAGCGCGACGCATTCCGAAAACGCATCGTTCCCGATCCATTCTACCCCTTGCGGCAGGGTGAGAGACGTCATGCCGCCGCACCCGTAAAACGCCCATTCGTCGATCCCCGTGACGGGATAACCGCCGAGCGTGGCAGGCACCGTCACCGCCCCGCTCACGTAAGGATCGACCGCGGTGATGACTGCCTCACCGTCCGCAACGGCATAATCGTACGCAGCATCTGCCGCGACAGACAAAGGAATCATCCCCAAAGCCAAAAGAAAACCGCATACCAAACCGATTACGCGCCTCATTGACACCCTCTCCTCTATTAAAAGATCAGAAGAAACTCATTTGTGCCGATGCGGGCAGGTCGCCGAACGCGCCCATCTGACCCAGCGTTTCCATCAGCGTTTTGGACACGCCCGCGCGGGACTGCACGTCCTCCTGCGAGAAGAACTCGCCGTCTTCGCGGGCTTTCATCAACGCTTCCGCCACCGCACCGCCGAGTCCTTTAACGGCACTGAACGGCATGCGGATGCGTCCGTCCTCCATCGTAAATTTGTGTGCGTGGGATTTGTAGATATCGGGTGGCAGGAATTCCACACCGCGCAGCATCGCTTCGTACACGATGTGCAGGCTTTCCGCCTGATCCTGCTCCTTCTGCGTGGCTTCCTTACCGCGTGCGCGGATATTATCCATCAAGGATTTCACCGCGTGGATACCACCCATCACCGGCTCGGCATCGAAATCCTCCCCGCGTCCCGTGAAGAACGCCGCGTAGTATGCCGCGGGATGATATACCTTGTACCACGCCACACGCAGTGCCGCAATAACGTACGCCGCCGCGTGGGCTTTCGGGAACATATACTTGATCTTCATGCAGGAATCCACGTACCATTGCGGCACGTCGTGCGCTTTCATCGCCTCGAAATGCTCGTCGGTGAGCAGTTTCGTTGCGTTACCCTTACGCACGATCTCCATGATCTTAAACGCCATTTTTGGCTCTAATCCACGGTGCATCAAGTAGGTCATAATGCCGTCACGCGTACCGATAACATTTGAGATTGTACAAGTTTCTGCTTTGATCAGTTCCTGCGCATTACCCAGCCACACATCGGTACCATGGGACAGGCCCGATATCTGAAGCAGGTCGGCAAAGTTTTTCGGTTGCGTTTCCAGCAACATCTGCCGCACGAAGCCGGTGCCCATTTCGGGAATCGACAGGGTGCCGTTTTCCACCCCCAACTGCTCCGCCGTAATGCCGAGCGCTTCGGTGGAAGTAAACAGCGAATACACTGCAGGGTCGGACATCGGCACGTCCATCACCGAAATACCCGTGTTTTCCTCCAGGTATTTATAGGTGGTGGGAATCACGTGGCCTAAGTTATCCAGTTTCAAAATGGTATCGTGAATGGAATGGAAATCGAAGTGGGTGGTAAGTATCTCGGACTTCGGATCGTCTGCCGGATGCTGAATGGGACAGAAATCCTCCACGTCGAATTCGTCGGGCACGACCACCATGCCGCCGGGGTGCTGACCCGTAGTGCGCTTGATACCCGTGCATCCCGCCGCCAAGCGTTCGATCTCGGCAGGGGTGTAACTGAGCCCGCGCTCCTCCGCGTATTTCTTCACGTAACCGTACGCCGTCTTTTCCGCCACGGTGGAGATGGTGCCCGCTTTGAACACATGATCCAGACCGAACAACTTTTCGGTGTAGCGGTGGGCATAGAACTGGTATTCACTCGCGAAGTTCAAGTCGATATCGGGAGCCTTATCGCCGTCAAACCCAAGGAATGTCTCGAAGGGGATCTCGTGCCCGTCACGCCCGAGCGGCTCGCCGCACTGCGGACAGACCTTGTCGGGCAGATCAAATCCCGAACCGACCTCGCCGTGGGTAAAGAACTCGGAATACTTACACTTTTTGCACACGTAGTGCGGGGCGAGCGGGTTGACTTCGGAAATGCCTGCCATACTCGCCACGAAGGACGAGCCGACCGACCCACGCGAGCCGACCAAATAGCCGTGATCCACCGAATCCTTCACCAGTTTCTGTGCGATCATGTACAGCACCGAGAAACCGTGCTTGATAATCGAGGACAACTCACGTTCCAGTCGGGCAGACACGATCTCGGGCAGCGGATCGCCGTAAATTTCTTTTGCACGATTCCAACAGATCTCCTGCAGTTCCTCGTCCGCACCGTCCATGTGCGGTGAGAAGGTCCCCTTCGGAATGGGGCGCACCGCTTCGATGCTGTCGGCAATGCGGCGGGGATTCTCCACCACCACTTCGTAGGCTTTTTCCTCACCTAAGTATGCGAATTCTTGGAGCATCTCCTCGGTATTGCGGAAATACAAAGGTGCTTGCTCGTCCGCGTCGCCGTAGCCTTGTCCCGCCTGCAGAATGCGGCGGTACACCTCGTCTTCGGGGTCCATAAAATGCACGTCGCAGGTGGCGCACACGGGAATATTCAATTTTTCGCCCAACCGCACGATGGTGCGGTTGAATTCCCGTAACTGCTCTTCGGTCTGCACCGTGCCGTTACGGAGCATAAACGCGTTGTTGCCGATGGGCTGGATCTCCAAAAAGTCGTGGAACTTCGCGATCTCACAGAGTTCACCCCACGGTTTGCCCGCCAAAATGGCGTGGAACAATTCGCCCGCTTCACACGCACTGCCGAGGATCAACCCTTCGCGGTGTTCCATCAATTTCGTCTTAGTGATACGCGGCTTGCGATAAAAGTTCTTGGTGTGCGACCACGAGATCAACTTGTACAGGTTTTTGAGACCCACTTGGTTTTTCACAAGCAGGATCAGGTGGAAAGGCGCCGCCTTCTTATCTTCGAGCGACTCGTTCACGCCTTCCCACGTACGCACCCCGCGCAGATCGCGCAGGTCGGTACACATACAAAGGAATATCTCCGCGAGCACCGCGGCGTCGTCGCACGCACGGTGGTGGTTAAAATCACCGAGATGCAGATGCTCCGCCACCGTGTTCAATTTGTGATTCTTCAGGTCGGGATACAGCGCACGTGCCAACGGCACGGTATCGATCGCACCGAAGGGATACCCCATATCCTGCCGCTTCGCCGCCTGACGGATAAACGCGGTATCAAACCCCGCGTTGTGCGCCACCAAAACGGTGGTATCGCCGCAGAAATCGTAAAATGCTTCGAGTGCTTCCCGCTCGCTCAGGGCGTTTGCCACCATCGCGTCGGTAATACCGGTAAGTTCGGTGATCTTCGGCGGGATGGGACGCTCGGGATTTACGAAAGTATTGAAGGTATCGCTCACCGCGCCGTCGTGCAACCGCACCGCACCGATCTCGGTAATGCGGTCATTCAGCGCACTGAGACCTGTCGTCTCTAAATCGAACACGATGACGTCGCCGCCGATATCCCCCGTGACCCCCGGCTCCACCGCGCCCGCACGGTCGTTGACGTAATACGCCTCACTGCCGTACAGCACCTTGATATCCACGCCTTTTTTGGCGAGTTTTTCCGCCGTGTTCATCGCATCGGGGAACGCCTGCGCCACACCGTGGTCGGTGATGGCGACGGCAGGGTGACCCCACGCCGCCGCACGCTCGACCAGTGCGGATGCTTCGCTCACCGCATCCATTTGGGACATTTTGGTGTGCAGGTGCAACTCCACCCGCTTCACGGGTGCGTTATCTTGCTTTTGATACTTCGCAAGCATCGCGAGCGAGCGAATGCGGATCTGATTGTCTTTTGCAAATTCGTTGTAATCGTACCCACCCGAGATCAGCACGCACATACCGGGTTTGAGCGCTTCCATCAACGCCTTTTTGTCCTTGTCCCGCCGATGGTCGGCACGGAACACGGCCGTGATGGAGTTGGTCTTATCCGACAAACAGATATTAAACCGCGTGCTGCTGCCGTCGCGGCTTTCGCGGGCTTCGATCTTAAAAATTTCACCCCATACCGTCACGAAACTGCCGTCCGCCTCCAGCGAGGACATCGGCTGCGGCTTTGCGTTGGAGGGGGTGCCGAACATATAATTCGCGGTCTCCAGCCACACGGGCAAGCCGTCACGCGGCGGGGTGTTCGGGTCGGCGGGATCCAACGGAATGGGATTCATTACATCCTGCTGTGCCGCCTTTTTCATCGCTTTTTGCCGCTGTTCTTCCCGCTGTGCCGCGGCAGCCGCCGCCGCTTCACGGTCCGCCTCCTCCCGCAGTGCGCGGTAATAGTCGTCATCGGTATCCAGTGCATCGGCGCCTTCCAGCACCACCGACACGCGGCGACCGAACACCTCTTCGATCACCCCCGCCAGCAAGCGATCGATGCCCATCGTACACAGCATTTCACGCCCGCCGCGCGGCAAGACCACCGTAAATTCATTCTCTTCCAAACGGAACGTCGCACCGTCAAAACTGCCGTTCACCGCCGTGTGGCGGGTACGCAACAGGTCAATAAGCAACGGAAACAACGCTTCATCCCCCAGTTGCTCTGCGGGATATTGCGGCATCAGCACCACCGTCGCATGCAACGCACCCGACAGCCACTCCGCCGTATCGTGCAGATCACTGTACGCCATCGCACAGTCGGGTGCGACCGTCACGGTCACTTGATGCCGTTCGTTATGTACACGCACGCCAAGCACTGCCGCCTCACGCAGCGGCGCTTTCACGGGTACGTCTTTTAAATACTGCCCAAACAAATCGCCAAACAAGGGCGCTCCCATAATATACAAACTCCTTATAACTTTTCAATTTCACTCATCAATTCTTCCACGGCGACCGCTTCGGGCACCGTACGCAATACTTCACCTTTTTTAAATATAGCAACCTTTCCGTTGCCGCCTGCAAGGCCGATATCCGCTTCACGCGCTTCACCCGGACCGTTCACCACACAGCCCATCACCGCCACCGTGATCGGCTTTTTGATTGCCGCAATGCGGGATTCTACCGCGCTTGCAATGCCGATCAGGTCAATGGCGGTGCGCCCGCAGGTGGGGCAGGATACCAAGCGCGGGCGATCCTGACGAAGCCCCAGTGCGTGCAAGATATCGATGCCCGCCGCCACTTCTTTCACCGGATCGGCAGTCAGCGACACGCGAATGGTATCGCCGATACCATGAAGCAACAAACTGCCGATACCCGCCGCTGACTTTAAGAGACCCATCCGTTCGGTGCCCGCTTCGGTCACGCCGACGTGCAAAGGATAATCACAGCATTCTGCCGTCAGTTCATACGCTTTCACCATGGTCGGCACGTCGGAGGATTTCATCGACAGCACGATATCGTAAAAATCGTATTTTTCCAGCAAACGGGCGTGATACAGCGCACTGTCCCGCAGCGCTTCGGCGCACGGATGCCCGTATTTTTGTAAAATTTCCTTTTCCAGCGAGCCGCCGTTCACACCGATGCGGATGGGAATGCCCTTTTCGCGGCAGACGGTCGCCACCGCGCGGACGTTTTCCTCTCCGCCGATGTTGCCGGGGTTGATGCGGATCTTGTCGATCCCCGCCGCCGCGGCTTCGAGTGCCAGTTTGTGGTCAAAATGGATGTCCGCCACCAACGGCACCGACACCGCCTCTTTCAACGCGGGAATAAGGGCGATCGCCTCTTTGTTCGGAATGGCGGCACGAATCAGCTGACAGCCTGCCGCTTCCAGTGCCTTTGCCTGCGCCACACTGCCCGCAATATCGTGCGCGGGCACGTTCAGCATCGACTGCACCGAAACGGGATGACCCCCACCGATGAACACGCCGCCTGCCTTTACCGTTCGCTTTGCCATATCCTTACCCTCCCGTAACCAACTTTGTAATATCGCTGTACGTTACCACCAGCATCAGCAATAACAGCAAGATCAAACCGATAAAATTCACGATGCCCTCATATTTCGCGGGCACTTTACGGCGGAAGATGAGTTCAAACAGCAAGAACACCAACCGTCCGCCGTCCAACGCGGGCAGAGGCAGCAGATTGAACACGCCCACGTTCACCGTGATAAGAATGATCAAGGTAAGCAACGTGCGTATCCCCGCCAAGCGATCGGTATGGGTCACGGCGTTTTCCACCGCATCGCCGATCACGTCCACCGTGCCCACGGGACCCGACAGATCGTTCAAGCCGTATTTGCCCGTGAGGATATCCCCCAAGCTGCGCCACACCATCACGCCGAGCGAATACTCGTTTTTCAGTGCGTGCAAAAAGACGTTACCGAAGGTGCGCGGTTTGCCCACGATCACAAAATCGTATTGCAAAAAGCGATTGCCCGCCTCGTCGGTATTCAGCGTAAAAGTCACGTTTTCCAGCGTCACCTTTTCCGTCTTACCTGCGGCATTTTTACGTTTGACCACCAGGTCAAACACGCCGTCTTCGTCGGTCTGCAAGGCGGAGACCATGTCGAAATCCGCCGTCACCACGCGACGGCCGTTGATGGAAACGATAGTGTCTCCGGGGCGCAGACCCGTCTTGTAGGCGGGTGTCTCC
This sequence comes from Oscillospiraceae bacterium, assembly GCA_015065885.1. Taxonomy (GTDB): domain Bacteria; phylum Bacillota; class Clostridia; order Oscillospirales; family Acutalibacteraceae; genus SIG588. Next base: position 8,569 of record SVPJ01000047.1, read on the forward strand.
TCTTTCAGCGAGTGGATGGTGGTGGTGGAAAACAGCACCTCACCGTCCGCATTCGGCGTCTGGCAAAACGCGTAATTCACCACCAGCAGCACGTAGCCGAGTACCAGGTTCATCACCGCGCCCGCCACCACGATCAGGATGCGTTGCCACACCTTTTTTTGATAAAATGCACGCCCGTCGTCGGCAGGTACTTCCTCGCTCTTTTCTTTTTGAAACCCGCTGCCGCCGAGCGCTTCGGGCATTTCGGTTTCGGGGTCTTCCCCCTCCATGGCGCAAAAACCACCGATGGGCAACAGGCGCAGGGTATATTTGGTCTCCCCCTTGCCGAATTTTAAGAGTTTCGGCCCCATACCGATGGCAAATTCGTTCACCTTCACGCGGCAAAGCTTTGCCACGATGAAATGCCCGAATTCGTGCAACATAATGATGATGCCGAAAATGAGCAACGCCGCCAAAATTTTGCCGACAGTCACCAAAAAAGCCATGTCATTACCCTTTCTGTACCAATTCTCTTGCCTCGCGGTCCGCCGCCAACACGTCGTCCAGGCTGTTCAGTGCGGGCCACGTATACGCAAGCATACGCGCCGCTTTCGCGGTGATATCCAAAAACCCGATCTCACCCTTCAAGAACAGTGCCACCGCCGCTTCGTTTGCCGCGTTCACCGCCGCCGGTGCGGTGCCGCCCACCGTCAAGGCACGGCGGCACAGATCCATTGCGGGGAAGGTGACGTTATCCGGCTCGAAAAAGGTGAGGGTGCCGATCTCGGCAAGCGAGAGCGTTTCGGCGGGCGACGCCACCCGCCGAGGATAGGTCAGCGCGTACTGGATGGGAATGCGCATATCCGGCAGACCGAGCTGTGCCAGCACCGCGTTGTCATCGTATTCGATCAACGAGTGAATGATGCTCTCGCGGTGTACCACGATGTCGATCTTCTCGGGCGGCATATCAAAGAGCCAGCGCGCCTCGATCAACTCCAGTCCTTTATTCATCATCGTAGCCGAATCGATGGTAATTTTGGCGCCCATGTCCCAGTTGGGATGCCGCAGGGCATCCGCCGCCGTCACGTCGGCAAGCTGTTCGCGGGTCTTGCCAAAGAACGGGCCGCCCGACGCGGTGAGGATCACCCGTTTGAGTGCCCGCTCGACGGGGGCGCCCTGCAAACACTGGAAAATGGCGGAATGTTCGCTGTCCACGGGCAACAAACGCACCCCGTGCGCTTTGGCCGTTTCGGTCACCAACGCACCGCCCGCCACCAGCGTCTCTTTGTTGGCAAGCGCCACGTCGTGCCCCGCCGTGAGTGCCGCCATGGTGGGGCGAAGGCCCGCCACGCCGACGATGGCGTTCAGCACCACGTCCGCTTCGGGCAACGCTGCCAGTTCGCACAAGCCCTCCGCCCCCGAAAGCACCGTCACGGGCAGATCCGCCACCCGTGCCTTAAGGTCGGCTGCCGCATTTTTATCGCTCATAGCGGCGTAGCGCGGGCGGAATTTACGAATTTGCGCTTCGATCACGTCCACCTGCCGATGCGCCGTGAGTGCCAACACGGGATACCCCAGTTTTTCTGCCACATCCAGCGCCTGCGTGCCGATCGAACCCGTACTGCCGAGCAGTACCAGCCGTTTAGTTTCACTCATGACTGCCGACTCCTTTTAAACGATAGGTAAGAATTGTATCCATAAGAGCAACCAGATCGCCACGGGAAGCACGCTGTCAAAGCGATCCATCGCCCCACCGTGACCGGGCATAATGTTGCCGTAATCCTTCACCCCGAAACGGCGCTTGATCACCGACGCGAACAGATCGCCGCACACCGAAAGCGGGGCACCGACCGCCGCCGCGGCGAGCAACGACAGCCAGTTTACCGTCACGTCGTGACCGCACCACAGGGTGTAGAGAACTCCCGTAAGCGCCGATGCCGCCACCGAGACGACGATACCGCCGACGAAGCCCTCCACCGTCTTTTTCGGACTGATCACGGGACACAGCTTGTGTTTGCCGCAGCACATACCCGTAAAATAGGCACCCGTATCGCTGAGCCACGGAATGACCAACACCAAAAAGAGATAGAACAGACCGTCTGCACCGTGCGCACGCAGCGCCGCCACGGCGGAAAAACCGCCGATCGCCACCGCAGGCAACAGCACCTTCAGTGCCACCCGCTCGGGCGGCAACGCTTCGTGACGCATCACGCCCTCTACCATCACGTACAGCAGGTAAAGTGCCGTCGGCGCCATCCAAAGCGTCCCGTTCACAAGCAAGGACAAAGGCGTGAGCACCGCTACCGCCACCGCGGGAATGCGATCGCGTGCGCCGAAACCCGCCGCACGCAGCAGTTCAAACGTGGCGAGACCCGCCAAGAGAGCGACCGCTACCGTCAAACCCGGCACACCGCCGAACAGAATGATCGCCAACGCCACCGCCACGCCGACGATACCGCTGATAATTCTCGTTACCATAGTGTTTCCCTCTTTTCGATGAATCAAACACCGCCGAAACGACGATTGCGCCGTGCATACTCCGCCAGTGCCGCATCCATATCCGCCGTCGTAAAGTCGGGCCACAGAATATCGTCCATAAACACGTATTCCGCATACGCCGCCTGCCAGATGAGATAGTTCGACAAACGGTGCTCGCCGCTCGGGCGAACGATCAGATCGGGATCGGGCTGTCCCGCCGTGTACAGGTGCTGTGATATTATCTCTTCGGTGATATCGTCGGGCGACAACTCACCCGCCTGCACCTTCTTTGCCATTTCGCGCATCGCGGCAGTCAACTCGTGCCGTCCGCCGTAATTCAGCGCGATATTGAGGCACATACCGTCCTTATCCGCCGTGCTTTTCTCCGCCTCCTCGATCAAGTCGCGGATATCCTCCGCCAGCGGCGCACGGTCGCCCAAAAAGCGGACACGGATGTTTTCCTTCTTAAAATCGCGCAGGGATTCTTTCAAATAGTCCCGCAAAAGATTCATGATCGCCTGCACTTCTTCGGGAGGGCGTTTCCAGTTTTCGGTGGAAAACGCATACACCGTGACGTAGCCGACGCCGCGTGCTTCGCAGTGCTTCACGATGGTGCGAAACACCTTCGCTCCCGTCACGTGGCCCGCCGTGCGCGGCAAGCCGCGTTTTTTTGCCCAACGGCCGTTGCCGTCCATAATGATCGCCACGTGAGCGGGCAATACGTCAAACTGCGGCATTTCTTCCGCTTTCTTTTTGAATAGCGCCATAGCGATACCTCCCTATGAAAGAGGACTCCAACACGGTGGCGGAGTCCTTCTTTTGCAATTAGAGTTCCATGATCTCCTTTTCCTTTGCCGCGGCAAGGTCGTCGATCTCTTTGCAGTATTTGTCGGTGAGTGTCTGCATCTTCTTTTCACCGTTCGCCTGATCGTCTTCGGTGATCTCGTTGTTCTTCTTCATCGCCTTCAGTTTTTCCAGCCCGTCACGGCGAATACCGCGCACCGACACCTTGAACTCCTCGCCCATCTTCAACACGCTCTTGCCGAGTTCGCGGCGGCGTTCTTCGGTCAGCGGCGGGAACACCAGGCGGATGATGGTACCGTCGTTTTGCGGGTTGATGCCGATGTCCGACACCTGGATCGCCTTTTCGATCGCCTTCAGCGTGGTCTTATCCCACGGTTGGATCGCCAGCGTGCGGGCATCCGGCACCGACACCGCCGCCATCTGGTTAACGGGGGTTTCCACGCCGTAATAGTCCACGCGCACTTTATCCAGCACGGCAGGGTTGGCACGGCCCGCACGAATGGCGGCGTACTCGTTCATCAAACCCTGCACGGTCTTTTGCATTTTCTCTTCGGTTACACGAAACAGTTCTTTCATCACAAAATCCTCCTACGTTTATCGTACAATGGTACCGATCGGCTCGCCGCCGATGGCACGCACAATGTTCTGCGGATCGTCCAGATTGCACACCAGGATGGGCAACCCGTTCTCACGGCAAAGCGAAGCCGCCGCCGCATCCATCACTTTCAGTTCCTTGTTCAACACTTCGGTGAAGGTCAACTCGTCGTACTTCACCGCGTTGGGATTGAGCTTCGGATCGCTGTCGTACACGCCGTCCACCATGCTGGCTTTCAGAATGATATCCGCCTCAATTTCCGCCGCACGCAGCGCCGCCGCCGTATCGGTGGAGAAGAAGGGATTGCCCGTGCCGCAACCGAACACCACGACGCGACCTTTTTCCAAATGGCGCACCGCACGGTTACGGATGTACGGCTCCGCGATCTCGTTCATCGCGATCGCCGTCTGCACGCGCACTTCACAGCCGAGCTGTTCAAGACCGTCGGCAATGGCCAACGCGTTGATGGTGGTCGCGAGCATACCCATGTGATCCGCACGGGTGCGGTCCATCTTACCGCTCGAACGACCGCGCCAGAAGTTACCGCCGCCGACCACAATGGCGATCTCGGCACCCGCTTCCTGACATTCCTTCACGGCGGCACACACGGTCAAAACGGTATCAAAATCGAGTCCCGACTTCTTTTCACCCGCCATGGCTTCGCCGCTGAGTTTCAACAATACGCGCTTATACTTCGGTATCATACTCTCCACTCCCAAACTTTTGATATGTCGAAAGATCCGCTGTTATGTTCACACTGTGTCTATTGTACTATATTTTCTTCGCCGTGTAAAGGCAAACCTTGCATTTTTCTGTAAATTTTCTGTGTGAATTTTTAAAAGGCATAAAAAAACAGCTGTTGCAAAAGCAACAGCTGTTTTGAAATTTTAGCCGATCATGCCGGCAACTTCCGCCGCGAAGTCGTCTTCGCGCTTCTGCAGGCCTTCGCCCTTCTCAAAGCGGGTGTATTCCACCAGTTTGAGCGAGCCGCCCGCCGCCTTGGCACAGTTTTCGATGTACTGACCGACCGAGATGTCGCCGTCCTTCACGAACGCCTGTTGCAGCAAGCAGTTCTCTTCGAAGAACTTGCGCAGTTTGCCCTCGACCATCTTTTCGACGATCTGCTCGGGCTTGTTCGCGTTCTTCGGATCCTGCTTGATCAGAGCGATCTGCACTTCCTTTTCCTTCTCCACGTCAGCCGCGGGGACGGATTCCTTCGAGAGGTACAGCGGGTTGAGCGCCGCGATCTGCATCGCCACGTCCTTACCGCACGCGGTCAGCGCATCCGCCGCCACGCCGTCCGCCTCGAAACGGACCAACACGCCGATACGGCCGCCGCCGTGCACGTACGCCACGCAGTCGCCCTCGTAACGAACGAAACGGCGCACCGTCATGTTCTCACCGATAACGAGGATCTTCTCCTGAAGAGCCGCCGCGACCGATTCCATACCCGCGCAGGGCTTGGTCATCAGTTCGTCCATATCCGCGGGGTTCGTCTCGGCAACCGTGTCTGCGATCGCCGCCACAAACTCCTGGAACTGCGGGTTCTTCGCCACGAAGTCGGTCTCCGAGTTCACTTCGACCACAACGCCGACTTTCTTATCTTCATAGGTGGTAGCAAACGCCACGCCTTCCGCCGCAATGCGGCCGGCCTTCTTCGCCGCCTTCGCAAGACCTTTCTCACGAAGAACGTCGATCGCCTTTTCCATATCGCCGTCCGTTTCGGCCAGCGCCTTCTTGCAATCCATCATGCCAACACCCGTGCGCTCACGCAGGGTCTGCACGTCTTTTGCCGTAAATGCCATGATATCCAATCCTTTCAATAATTTAAAGTCGGATAATTATTCCGCCGCTTCCTCGGTGGCTTCTGCCGCCTCTTCGGGAGCGTTCTGCTCGCCCTGGTTCGCTTCGATGATCGCATTCGCCATCACGCCCGCGATCAGCTTCACAGCACGGATCGCATCGTCGTTGCCGGGGATGACGTAATCCACTTCATCGGGATCGCAGTTGGTGTCCACGATCGCGACGACCGGGATACCGAGCTTCTTCGCTTCCGCCACCGCAATCTTCTCCTTGCGGGGATCCACGATGAACAGCGCGCCGGGGAGCTTCTTCATATCCTTGATACCGCCGAGGAACTTCTCGAGCTTCTCAATTTCGTGAGTCAGCTTGATAACTTCCTTCTTGGGCAACAGATCAAAAGTGCCGTCCTCCTGCATGGTGTGCAGCTGGTTCAAACGAGCCACACGGCCGCGGATGGTACGGAAGTTGGTGAGCATACCGCCCAGCCAACGAGCGTTGACGAAGTACGCGCCTGCACGGACCGCTTCCTCACGGATGGAATCCTGTGCCTGCTTCTTGGTGCCGACGAACAGAACCGACTGACCGTTTGCCGCGATCTCACGCACGAACGCGTACGCTTCCTCCAACTTGCGGACCGTCTTCTGCAGGTCGATGATGTAGATACCGTTGCGCTCCGTGAAAATGTAGGGCGCCATTTTGGGGTTCCAG
>SVPJ01000048.1 GCA_015065885.1 Oscillospiraceae bacterium
CGCAGATAATCTCCCTTGTCGTGGTCAATGACTTGGGCTAACGCCGGAAAACCCTTTATTTACGGGCTTTTCCTGTGTTGTTTCTATTATAACACACTCACATCCCCTGCACGATGCCGCCGGTCGCGGCAAGCAGTTCTTCGTCCGTCACAGTCAGGTGCATATCCTCACGGTCGCCCGCATAGCGCACCTTGGTGATCTGAACGTCGTACCATCGGGGCTCTCCGTGGTCCACCGTACAGCGAATTTGTGCCGCGCCCGTCACGACCTCTTGCCGCGGTGCGACTTCGATGAGTTCAGCCGCGGTTCGCCAATTCTCCGCCGTGCCGTAGACGCCGTTTTCACCGTTTTGCCGCAAGGTGCCGAAGGCGCGTCCCGCAAAACCGCCGCACAGTGAGCCCGCATCCCCGCACACACCGCGGTCCACACTGTACACACGCGCCGCCACCGCTTCTCCTGCCGCGATCGGCAGTATCTCCCCCGTGTCGGCGTCACACACGGGATGTCCCAGCCCCGCAAATACGCCGCTTGCCGGGTGATAAAAGGTCAAGGTGCCGATACCCGCCGAACTGTCACGCACCCACAACCCTGCTTTGTAGCGGCCTTCGCTGACCGATAAAGCGGGTGCAAACCGCGCGTGAAAGGCGATACCGTCACGTTGTACTTCTACGTCGAGCAGGGCACCGTTCGACTGTTCAACGATTGTCGCCACCTCGTTCATGGTGGTAACGGCAACGCCGTTGATGGCGTGAATCACGTCGCCTTTACAGATTCCCGCCTCGGCCGCGGGATTGCGGTTGCCGCTTTTGGTGTCCACGTCGGTAAGTCCGACCACCAGCACCCCGTCGGTGTAGAGCTTCATACCGAACACCTCGCCGCCCAGCACCACCTGCATATCGTTCGCTTGCCGTACTGCCACTTCTTTTACGGGAAACACACCAAGCAAGCGTATTTGTGCCGCGTGTTCCTCCGTTTGTGATACCGCCTCTACCGCCGTGAGCGGTGCCGGCAACACAAGCTCGCTGTTTCCTGCCACCACGTACGCCGACGGCACTGCCGCACCGTACGCACCGACAGCGACCAACACCGCCGCACACAGCGGTGTCAGCAAAAAACACAACCGTCGAAAAAACCGTTTGATCTCCCTCACCTCCCGTTCACGCCGCAAAAAAATCACGGTGTGAACAGTCTTACTGTTCCACCGTGATCCAAAAGTATTTGCACCGAAATTTAGAAAACGGCCGTAGCCGTTTTCCTATGCGGTTTGGCAATGCTTGGCAAATTTTACAGTATGTAGGGTGCCACCGCATCGGCGTACCATTCGCCGATCAGGCGGGCACCTTCTTCATTCGGATGCACACCGTCGCCCGAAAAAGCGGTCGGATCCTGCCCCACACACGCCGCCGCGAGCATACCGTCGAGCGGCACGAACACGTCGGCAAATTCGCGGGCAAGACGGCGGGTCACTTGAATCTTTTCGTCCAAGTCGCCGCCGTGCCAGCACTCCTTGGCAGGGTCTGCGGGCAGAAGGAACTGTTCGAGCATCACGATCGTTGCACTCGTTTTTTCACGCAGATCGGAAAGCAGTTTGCGGTAATTCGCCTCGAACTGTTCTGCCGTGGTGATATCGTTGGCATCGTACCGACGCCAGGTATCGTTGATACCGATCAGAATGGACACGATATCGGGCTTCCAATCGAGGCATTCCGCCTCCCACCGTGCGACCAGATCACACGCGCGGTTGCCGCTGATACCGAAATTGACAAATTCCAGCTCCTCATCGGGAAACCATTCCTTCAAAATTTCCGCGGCGTATTTCGGATAGCCATTGCCGAGGTGGTGTGGGTCGCTGCGATCACGACCCGCATCGGTGATGCTATCCCCTTGAAACAAGATACGCATATCGCTACCTCTTAATAGTTCTCCGCGCGCAGTTCAAAATACGCCTGCGGATGGGCGCACACGGGGCAGACTTCGGGCGCGGTCTCGCTCACGTGGATGTGGCCGCAGTTGCCGCACTTCCACACGACGATACCTGCCTTTTCGAATACCGCCTTGTTCTCCACGTTCGAAAGCAATTTCAAATAACGCTTTTCGTGTTCGGCTTCCACCTTCGCCACGCCTTCAAACAGATCGGCAATGTGGTCAAAACCTTCCTCACGCGCTTCCTTCGCAAAGGTCGCGTACATATCCGTCCATTCGTAGTTTTCGCCTGCCGCGGCGTCCTTCAAATTGGTCGCGGTGTCGGCAATGCCGCCGTGCAGCAGTTTAAACCACAGTTTCGCGTGTTCCTTTTCGTTGTCCGCCGTTTCGAGGAACAGGGCGGCGATCTGATTGTAGCCTTCCTTCTTCGCCTTGGAAGCGTAGTAGGTGTACTTGTTGCGTGCTTCGGATTCGCCCGCGAACGCCGCCATCAAGTTGGCTTCGGTGCGGGTACCTTTCAATTCTTTCATATTGTGAGACCTCCTAAATTATGGTAATTTCAGTATACTAAGTTTCAAGAGAAATTGCAAGTGTTTTTTAGCCGACTTCACTGCGCAACGCTTCCACGGGATGCAAACGTGCCGCTTTGCGGGCGGGATACCACCCGAACAGACCACCGAGCAACACGGTACACAGCCAGATCGGCAACAGCCGTGCCCACGGTATACTCGCCGTGACACCGAACACGCGAAGTCCCAACCCACCGATCAACGTACCGCCGAATATCCCCGCCGCACCGCCGATTGCGGCAAGCAACAGCGATTCCGTGAGAAATTCCGCCAAAATGCGACGACCGCCTGCACCGAGTGCTTGCTTTATGCCGATCTCCCGCACCCGCTCGTTCACGGCGGTGAGCATCGAGGTGAGCATGCCCATCCCCGCTACGACAAGCGATACCGCCGACACGGCGGTGAGGATCAGGCTCACGATATCCATCAGCCGTCCGAGCCGTTCACGTTGGGCGGCAAGATTTTCCGCCGTGAAAGCGCCCGTCGTACCGCTGCCCCGCTCAAGTGCCGCGACCACCCGTTCCCGCACGGCGTCGGTCTCTTCTTCGCTCGTCACCTTCACCGCAATTTGATCGAACACTTCCCGCCCGTTCACCGCCTGCAGGGTGGTATACGGCAAATACACGAGCCCTGCGATCATACCGCTGACACTTTGCAACAGACTGCTGCCCGCTTTTGCCACCCCGATAACGGCAAGTTCCATCGGGATACCGTCCATCGAAAGGGTGAGTGTTTTGCCCACCACGTTGGTGCGACCGTACGCTTCCCGTGCCACCGCTTCGTCCACCACGCACACCGCCGCCGCCGAACGCACGTCTACCGCACGAAGCAGGCGGCCGTGCGCCACCTCCAGTGCGATCACCTGATCCGCACCCGCGTCGATACCGCCGACGTACGCCGTGAAGGAATGGCGGCCGAGAGTGCCTTTCCCGCTCGCCACCGTGAGCGGCATCGCTTCGGATACCCCCGCCACCGCCCGCACCGTTTCGAGTTCCTCTGCACCGAGCACCACGTCGGTGGACGAGGCAGATACCGACACTCCTTGCAATCCCATGTTTTCAAGTTCACGCCCGACCGTTTCGGTGCCCGCCTGCCCGATGATGCACACGAGGGTCACCATCAACACGCCCACCGCGATGCCGCCCACCGTCAGTGCCGTGCGTGCGACACGGCGCACGACGTGTCGGCAAGCCCCCAGAAGGATGTCTCTCATTCTCCTGCCTCCTGCACGCGCACACCGTCACCCGTCACCTCTTCGGGAGAGAGTATCAACCGCTCCCCCGCCGTGACACCCGCCGTGACCAGCACGCCGTCGCTGAGTTCTTCCGCAACCGTGACCGCACGTTTTACCGCCCGTCCGTTTTCCGACACGTACACGTATTCCTCACCGTTCTCGGCGGCGCACAAACTGCCGTACGGAACCACAATGCCTGTCTGCTCGTTCACACAAATATTGACCTTCGCGGTAAGTCCGCATTTGAGCGACGTATCGGTCGCGTCCAATGCCACGATGGCGTCCAACACGGTCGTGCCCGCGGGGGTGGTGTACGCTTTATCCGCGATCGAAAGTACCGTACCGCTGTACCGCTCGGCGGAAAACGCCATGCCGCTCACCGTTACCCGTTGTCCCACCGCCACCGCCCGCAAGCGGTTTTCGGGAACGGCGGCACGCACCTGCACCCGACTGCCCGTAGAAGCCGCCATCACCTCACGTCCCGCTTCCTCCACCTTGCCCGTGCAGGAAACGATCCCCGTCACCGTCTGACGTTCAAGCGTTTTTACCGTCACCGTCACCACCTCTTCGCGCATACCGCGAAGCCCAAAGAACAAGGAAGCCGACAGTACCGCCGTCAGCGAAAACAGCCACACATATTTTTTCAACACGCGAACACCCCTTTCTTTCACACGGCTTATTGTACATCGTTCGGCGTGAATTATCCCCTTGTCAACGCGGATTTTTTATTGTATACTTTTCGTGGGGTGAGAGTATGCAATATCTTTACGGATGGCTCGTCGTCATCAGCCTTTTTGCGATCGTTCTAACGGCAAAGGATAAACGCGCGGCACGGCGAAAAAAGCGGCGCGTATCCGAAAACGCGTTGCTCACCGCGGCGTTGCTCGGCGGCAGTGCGGCGATGTTTTTCACGATGCTTCTCACCCGTCACAAAACAAAAAAAGCAAAATTTATGCTTGGTATTCCGTGTATTCTGTTCGTGCAAGTCGTGATCTTGGCGTGGGCACACCACGGTATGACGGTATAATTCCCCTTCCTCTGCACATATATATATCGCAGAGGAGGGATGCGTGTGACAAGCAGCGGACTGACAAGTGCCGAAGCGGCGGCGTCCCGTGCAAAACACGGGAACAACGAACTTACGGGACACGGACAAAACAGTTTTTGGCGGCAATTCATCAGCGGTTTCGGCGACCCTATTATCAAGGTGTTGCTCGCGGCACTCGCGGTGAACGTGCTGTTTTTCTTTCATCGGTTTGATTGGTATGAGTCAGCGGGAATTGCGCTGGCTATTTTTCTCTCTACCTTCGTGTCGGCACTGTCGGAATACGGCAGCGAATCCGCCTTTGCGCGCCTGCAGGAAGAAAGCGCCCGCATCACCTGTAGGGTGATGCGGGACGGCAAGGTGACAGTACTTCCCATCGGTGAGATCGTGGTGGGTGACGCCGTGCTGTTGCAAGCAGGCGAACGCGTGCCCGCCGACGGGGTACTCCTGGAAGGCGAACTTTCGGTGGAACAAGCCGCACTCAACGGCGAGGGACGCGAAGTGAAAAAACGTGCCGCCCGCACCTTTACAAACGACCTTGCGGCGGCAGGCGATCTGTTTCGCGGCAGTGTGGTGTGTGCGGGAAGCGGCGTGCTGTCGGTCACCCGCGTGGGCGGTGCCACGCTGTACGGCGGGGTCGCGGGGTCGCTTCACGAAGCCGCGCCCGAAAGCCCGCTCAAAACCAAACTCAGCGGTCTTGCCGCCGTCATCAGCCGTTTGGGATATGCGGCGGCGGTGCTGGTCGCCCTCGCCGATCTGTTTCACGCCTTTGTGATCGAGGGCGGTACGCTCACCACTGCGACGGTGGTCGGCAACCTGCTTCACGCGGTCACTCTCGCCGTTTCCATCGTGGTGGTGGCAGTCCCCGAAGGGCTACCGATGATGATCACGGTGGTACTTTCCGCCAATATGCGGAAAATGCTGCGCGATCAGGTGTTGGTGCGCCGCCCCGTGGGAATCGAAACGGCGGGAAGTTTGAACATTCTCTTTACCGATAAAACGGGAACGCTGACCGAAGGGCGCCTTGCGGTCACCGCCTTTGTTTGCGGCAACGGCGAAGAGCACACGGCAGAGGCTATAAAGGCACTCCCGCTGTGGAACCACATAACGCTCTCCTGCCTTGCGGGCAGTGAGTGTACCCCGGTGGACGGGCGTGCCGTGGGCAGTAACGCCACCGACCGTGCGTTGACCGATTGGGCGTTGCCCGCCAAAGTCTCTGCCACAGTGGGTGAACGCATCGCTTTTGACAGTGCGCGCAAATGGTCGGGGGTGCATCTCACCGCCCCTGCACTTACCCTCATTAAAGGCGCACCCGAAAAATTACTTCCCGCCTGCACGCAGTATTACGCCGCGAACGGCGAAATATATCCGCTCACCACCCCTCATGCACTGAAACGCCGTCTGCAACACGCCGCCGAAGCGGGCGGGCGTGTATTGGCACTCGCCGTAAGCGATGCACCGCTCGCCGACGGCGGTTTTCAAAACCTCACCCTCGTGGGGGTGGCGGTCATTGCCGACGACGTGCGTGCCGCCGTGCCTGATGCGGTACGCCGTGTGCGTGGGGCGGGCATACAGACGGTGATGATCACGGGAGACAACCGCGAGACCGCGGTGGCGATCGCCCGCCGTGCGGGTATCTTGGCGGATTACGACCCCGCGCACTCGCAAAGCGTCATTACGGGAGACGAACTTACCCGTTTGAGCGAGGAGGAACTCACCCGCCGCCTACCCGCCTTGCGGGTGGTGGCACGTGCGCTGCCTGCCGACAAAAGCCGCCTGGTACGGGCGGCGCGGGCGTGCGGTATGGTGGTGGGTATGACGGGCGACGGCGTGAACGACGCCCCCGCCCTAAAGATCGCGGACGTCGGGTTTGCCATGGGCGGCGGCACCGAGGTGGCGAAAGAAGCGGGCGATATCGTGATACTCGACAACAACTTCGCCTCCATCGCCCGTGCGGTGCTGTACGGCCGCACCATCTTCAAGAGTATTCGCAAATTCATCGTGTTCCAACTCACCATGAATCTCTGTGCCGCGGGCATTTCGGTCATCGGCCCGTTCATCGGGGTGGATACCCCCGTGACGGTCATTCAAATGCTGTGGATCAATTTAATCATGGATACGTTGGCGGGGCTTGCGTTTGCGGGTGAGCCGCCGCTTCCCGAATATATGGAGGAAGCCCCCACCCCACGCGGCGAAGCGGTGCTGAACGGTGCGATGGTACGACAGATCTTGTTCGGCGGCGGGTATACGCTGCTGCTCTGCGTACTGTTTTTGAAATGGGAACCGGTCAAAGCACTGTTCCGCTACGAAGTCGATCCGCTGTTTCGTATGAGTGCGTTTTTTGCGCTGTTCATCTTCAGCGGTATCTGTAACAGTTTCAACGCCCGCACCGCCCGTGCCAACCCGTTTGCCAATCTGCGGCAAAATCCGCTGTTTTTCACCATCATGGCGGCGGTCGCGATCATTCAACTGCTTCTGCTCTATTTCGGCGGCACGCTGTTCCGCACCGCCCCGCTTACCCTCACGGAATTGCTTCGCGTGTTGGGACTTGCCGCCACCGTCATCCCCGCCGATGCCATACGCAAGCTCTGCGGGCAAGTAAAAACGGACGATGAATTGCCGAAAGAGACAAAAAGAGCCATTCCTCTTTGAGGAGTGGCTCTTTTTTTATCCGTTACGTTCCACGCATTCGCGTTCCAGTGCGTTCAAAAAGGCAGTGCCCGTAAATAGTTTGTACCCGCCAACCGTACTGCCGTTGTCGAGCTCTTCCGCACGGACGTTCATCACCTTATACGGCACGGGGTCGAGCAGCAATATCTTGTACCCCGCCGACTCCCACGTGCAGTCGTACGCACGGCTGAGTCGGGTCACCTCCGCCCGTGCAAAGCGGACGATCGTCAAGAATTCGCACACGCCGTCTTCGTGCAACACCAACGGTTTGCGGCGACTTTTCCCCGATAAGAATTTCACCGAATACAGCCGTCCTGCGGCGTTGATACGCAGGTTCTCACCGTCGTACAGGGTGAACAACGACCGGTACGGGCGCACCGACTCCTCGATCGTATAGCCTTTCGCGGCGCACAGTGTATGTAACCGCTTCAAAAAACGGCGACGGCGGTGTAGGCGGCGTAAAGCACGCATAAGATACCACACAACGATCAGAACCAAAATCGCAACCGCCGCCCGCGATGTGAACAGCACGAGCAGAGCGGGCAGATACCCCACCAACGCCGGAATGACGATCCCCGCCACACCGCCGACTACGAGTGCGGAAAAGGTCGTGCCGATGACCGCACCGTCAAAGGCGCGATCCGACGGGTTTTTACGCTTTTTCTTGGTATCGTACAACTTCTGTTCCCCGCGCTCGTGCCAATACCACTGCTCCATCGCACGCATACGCGCGGCCGTACCGAGCAAAAGGCACACGACGGCAAGCGGCAAAAACAAGTAGAATTTACGTAGCAACGTTTCGTTCCCGCCGAGTACGAAATCCCCCAGTACCGACCACGTGTGTGTAAGCGGCAGAAAGAGATACGCCGCTGTCAGCACCGCACGTTCCAACCACAACCGCCACTGTGAGAAAAGGAACCGTAACCGCTCACGGCGGGTGTGTTGCCGCACGCCGTCGGCATACAGCCGTGCGCGCATGTCATCGTCGTACAGCATGGATATCTTGTTCAATTGATACACCAATACCGCGAGTGTTACGAGACATACCGCCGCCATCACGGCATCGGCAAACAGGGTGTCCGAAAACATACTGTCGCCGAGCGGGGTGCGGCTGGGCCGCCAATACAGCACCTGCGCCACGATGACGTGGCACACCCACACCGACAAAAACCGTTCGGTATACCGCCAGATCCGTCTAAGCATCCCGCTCACCTCCGTTTTTATGTTACCATACGCGTGTTTTGGTGTCAATATCTTTCAAATTTTGTGAAATTCATGGTTGAAAATATAAAAAAAGTTTAGTATAATGTATGCTGTATATATTTTTCTTCAAAAGGAAGGATTCAGATTATGGCAGCAGATAACAAAAAAATGGTGGAAGCCATCACCTCGATGGAGGACGATTTTGCCCAATGGTATACCGACGTGGTCAAGAAGGCGGAACTGATCGAATACACCAGCGTGAAGGGTTGTATGGTCATTCGTCCCTACGGCTACGCTATCTGGGAACATATGCAACGCATTCTGGACGGTATGTTCAAGGCAACGGGGCACGAAAACGTGTGCATGCCGATGTTCATTCCCGAAAGTTTGCTTCAAAAGGAAAAGGATCACGTGGAAGGGTTTGCTCCCGAAGTGGCGTGGGTGACTCACGGCGGCAGTGAACCGCTTGAAGAGCGTCTGTGCGTGCGCCCCACCTCCGAGACCTTGTTCTGCGAGCATTATGCGAACATCATCCATTCGTGGCGTGACCTGCCGAAGTTGTATAACCAGTGGGTCAGCGTGGTAAGATGGGAACGTACTACCCGCCCGTTCCTGCGTTCGCGTGAATTCTTGTGGCAGGAAGGTCACACCATTCACGCCACCGCCGAGGAAGCGATCACCGAGACCGAGCAGATGCTGAACGTGTATGCCGACTTCTGTGAGAATTACCTCGCGATGCCCGTCGTGAAGGGTAAGAAGACCGAGAGCGACAAGTTCGCGGGTGCGGTGGCTACCTACGCCATCGAAGCGCTGATGCACGACGGTAAGGCGTTGCAGGCGGGCACTTCCCACTATTTCGGTGACGGCTTTGCCAAAGCGTTTGACATTCACTATACCGATAAAAACAACACCCAGCAGAACCCGCATCAGACCTCGTGGGGCGTGACCACCCGCCTGATCGGTGCGATCATTATGACCCACGGCGACGACAACGGCTTGGTGCTTCCCCCTGCGGTGGCACCGACCCAGCTCGTCATCCTCCCCATCGCCCAACACAAACCTGGCGTGCTGGAAAAGGCGGCAGAGCTTCGCGACCGTCTGGCAAAGGTTGCCCGCGTGAAGATGGACGATTCGGACAACTCGGCAGGCTGGAAGTTTGCGGAGCATGAGATGAAGGGCGTGCCGCTGCGTTTGGAGATCGGCCCGAAGGACATCGAAGCGGGTCAGTGTGTGCTGGTGCGCCGTGACAACCGCGAAAAGACGGTCGTGAAACTGGAAGACCTTGAGACGGTCGTGCCGCAGATGCTGAAAGAGGTACACGAAGCACTCTACAATAAAGCACTCGAAAACCGCGAACGCCGCACCTTCTCCTGCACCACGATGGAGGAGATCACGGCGAAACTTCAAGAGAACGGCGACGGTTTCGTGAAGGCGATGTGGTGCGGCGAGGAAGAATGCGAAGACAAGGTCAAGGAGACCACCGGTGTCGGCTCGCGTTGCATTCCGTTCGCACAGGAAAATCTGTCCGACCGCTGTGTGTGTTGCGGCAAGCCCGCGAAGCACATGGTGCTGTGGGGCAAAGCGTATTGATCGGGGAGGATATCTGCTATGAGTCAGTTGAGTTTGCCCGCAACGGGCGATACGGTAGCCGTTATGCACACTTCGATGGGGGATATTTCCATCCGTCTGTTCCCCGAAAAAGCGCCTAAGACGGTGGAGAATTTCACCACCCATGCGAAAAACGGCTATTATAACGGCATTACGTTCCACCGCGTCATCAAAGATTTTATGATCCAGGGCGGCGACCCCGACGGCACGGGTTGCGGCGGCGAGAGCATTTGGGGCGTCCCGTTTGAGGACGAGTTTGATCTCGAACTGCGCAACTATCGCGGCGCCCTTTCGATGGCGAACGCAGGTCCCCGCACCAACGGCAGTCAGTTCTTCATCGTGCAGTGCGACAACGTGCCCGAAGGGTTGGTCGCGCAGATGCGCGAACTTGCCGAGCAGGGATTCCCCGCCGAAGTGACCGACAATTACGTGAAAGTCGGCGGTACGCCGCATCTGGACTTCCGCCACACCGTGTTCGGTCAGGTGTTTGAGGGGATGGACGTGGTGGATGCCATCGCCGCAGTGGAGACCGACCGTCGCGACAAGCCGCTCACCCCCGTCACCATTCTGTCCATTGACGTGAAGGAATGGTGAACTACGACGCCGTGTACGCCCTGCTGGGCGACCTCACGCCGCTCACCGCCGATTGCGGTGACGTGTGCGGTGCCGCTTGTTGTAAGGGCGGCGATAACGAGGGGATGCTGTTGTTCCCCGACGAAGCAGAACATCTTCGTTGCGATGACCGCGTGGTGCGGGAAAACGGGCGGGAACTGTACGTGTGTGACGGCGGGTGTGACCGCAACAAGCGACCGCTGTCCTGCCGCTTGTTCCCGCTCTTCCCCATCGTAACCGAAAGCGGACGTGTCCGCGCGGTGTACGACCCGCGTGCCTATCGCGTGTGTCCCTTGGTGCAACTGCAAGACAACGTGCGGCTCGACCGCCGCTTCGTGCGGGCGGTGCGTGCAGTAGGACGGCAGATTGCCGCCACCCCCGAGGGGTTGGCATTTTTGAAAGAACAGACGGCAGAACTTCAAGAGATCGACCGCTTTTTGCCGTTGGATAAAAAACGTTCACCGATCTGCAGACGGTAAGAAAGGAACAGAAATATGAAATTCGGTATTATCGGCGCTATGGATTCCGAAGTAGCGGCACTTATGGATTCGATGGAAGAGCAAGGCCGCGATGACATTGCGGGTTGCACCTTTGCATACGGCACCATCGGCGATCAGGAGGTCGTGGTGGTCAAAAGCGGGATCGGCAAGGTGTGCGCCGCGCTGTGCGCCCAAATTCTGATCGACCGCTACGCGGTGGAAGCCATCGTCAACACGGGCATCGCGGGCGGTTTGAATGCCGAACTTTCGGTGGGTGATTTCGTGGTGGCGGACGCCGCGGTACAGCACGATTTCGATCTCACCGCCTTCGGACACGTAAACGGCTATATGCCCGCCATGGGCGGCGACGATCGCGTGCCGAGTTTTTGGCAGACCGACCCCTCGCTTGAAGCGCGCTTCATCCACGCCGCGGAAACGGTAAAAGCTGAGCAGGGACGCCGGTTCCGTTGTCTCGGCGGTGTGGTCGCTTCGGGCGACGTATTCGTCAGCGACGGTGCGTTAAAGCAGACCCTGATCGAACGCTTCAACGCCGCCGCCGCCGAAATGGAAGGTGCCGCCGTGGCGCAGGTCGCCGTGCTGAACGGTGTGCCCTGTGCCATCGTGCGGGCGATCTCCGACTTGGCAGACGGCAGTGCCGCCGCCAGTTTTGAAGATTTCGAGCAGGATGCCGCCGCACTGTCCTCGGCGATCTTGCTGACGATGTTACGAGAGATGTGAAGAATATACAAAAGCAAATTTAAGTAACAGAGTGCGTTCAGGTTACGCACTCTGTTCTTTTATTCCATTATTCCTCTGACAATTCTACAACGTTCTTCCCTGCCTTTAGGGCAATATTTTTAAACTTAAACGCACCACCACCTCTTTCTACGTACGTGACAACATATTCACTGCGTGCAAGCATCCAATGATTGCGCCTATCAATTGCAAATTTACGCGGTGCTTTTCCACACTCTTCAGGATATAGGGTGTCCAGTCCTCTGTAGAACGACTCTTCACCATCATTTTTCGGCAAATAAGCAAGTACTACCGTACACTGAAGTTGCGGATATATCTGCATTAACACTTTCAACTTTTTAATCACCATAGCATCATAATTTCCGTTGTTTCCAACGTAAAACGTATCTACCTGCCTGTTTTCGATCAAATCAATTAATGTCGATAAAATCATCGTCTCTATTTCTCTCGGACTATCTTTGTGTCCAAAAAAAGTACAACTTGCCATACTTCCTCCAAACTTGACCAGTATCGCGGACAATATTTGGTGTCAGTATAGCATAAAATGTTCATAGTTGCAACCAATATTGGTCAAATAGGTGGTACAATTATGGAACAGAAAATACGTCGAGACTTGAACATGGGAATGAATTTGCGCAGATTACGTGACGATTTCGGTCTGTCGCAAGAAAAACTGTGCGCTGAATTACAGCGACGCGGATGCGATATCGGTCGTACGACTTACGCAAAATACGAAGCCGGCGAGTTAAATATCCGTGCCAGTGTCATTGTTGCGTTACACAACATCTATTCCTGCTCTTATGACGAGTTCTTTTTGGGATTGGAATGATTTTGCCGACGATGTTGCGGGAAATGTGAGATCAAAACGCACCGCCGTACGGCGGGTGGTCATAGGGATAAAAACGGAGAGAATGCACTCTTGCGGGCGCATTCTCTCCTTGTGTTTTGTGAAATATTTATGCCTCTTGGAAAGCGGCTGTGACCCTTGGCCCCCTTGTCTAAAGTAGGGCGCGGCAGGCACTGTTTGCCGCAAGACAACATCATTTACACCGCAGGTGTAACATCGTTTTGTGTTCGCAAACGATGTTCGTGCAAGGCACGAAATGATGTCGACCGCCAATGCGGTCGAACGATGTTGTGTCCTTGCGGACACAAACACAAAGAAGCAAGCCTCTCGGCTTGCTTCTTTGTTGGTGGACGTTAACGGACTTTCTTCTCGCGAACGCAACAGTCCCCCGGACTGTTGCTCCCAAGGCTTCGGTGCTACGCACCTCACCCTTGGAGCTCGTTTCAAGTCCTTTTTTATGCACCAAACAAAAACACCACGCGATGCGTGGTGTTTTTGTTTGGTGGACGTTAACGGACTTGAACCGCTGACCCTTCGCACGTCAAGCGAATGCTCTACCAGCTGAGCTAAACGTCCATATTCTTGCCGCATAATCATCGGCGCGAGTGTTATTATATAAAAAGTTTCAGAATTTGTCAAGTAGTAATTGAAAAATTTTTTAAAATATGTTATGATATAGTCTATCATTGTAAAATCATTGCATTTGGAAGGGGATCTTCTTATGAAACGCACGGAAATCGCTGCCGTTTTTGCCGACGGCGAGCGTTTGAAAGGGCAGTCGGTATCGGTCTGCGGTTGGGCACGCACCCTGCGTGTCAGCGGCGCTATCGGCTTTATTGAACTGAACGACGGCAGTTGCCAGCGCAACTTGCAGATCGTGTTTGAGTCAACCGCACTCGAAAACTTCGACGTGATCGCGAAGCAAAACGTCGGTGTGGCACTTTGCGTGACGGGCACGGTGGTGGAATCTCCCAACCCGAAACAGCCGATCGAGGTGCAGGCGACCGCTATTGAGGTCGAGGGTGCGTCCACTCCCGACTATCCGTTGCAGAAAAAGCGCCACTCGCTCGAATATCTGCGTACTATTGCGCATCTGCGTCCGCGCACCAATATGTTCGGTGCGGTGTATCGCGTGCGGTCGGCGGCGGCGTTTGCCATTCACGAGTTTTTCCAGGGACGCGGCTTCGTATACGCGCACACCCCGCTCATCACCAGCAGTGACTGTGAGGGCGCGGGTGAAATGTTCCAGGTGACTTCGCTCGACCTCGATAACCTGCCGCGTACCGAAGACGGTGCGGTGGATTACTCGGAAGATTTCTTCGGCAAGCACACCGCGCTGACCGTGTCGGGTCAGTTGTCGGCGGAATGTATGGCGCAGGCGTTCGGCAAGGTGTACACCTTCGGCCCCACCTTCCGTGCGGAGCGTTCCTTCACCGCACGTCACGCGGCGGAGTTCTGGATGATCGAGCCGGAGATCGCCTTTGCCGATCTGAACGACGATATGGAACTCGCCGCCGATATGGTGCAGTTCGTGGTGAAGAAATTGCTGGAACGTTGCCCCGATGAACTGGCGTTCTTCAACAACTTCGTGGATAAGGGCTTGCTTGAGCGTTTGAACGACATTGCAAACGCCACCTTTGCAATGTCGTT
>SVPJ01000049.1 GCA_015065885.1 Oscillospiraceae bacterium
CCACACGCTTTCCGAAGAACTGCTTTTGCAGATTCTGGAACATAATTCTGTTGATGAGGCAGACAAGAATCGTATTCTTGCTTATGCGGCAGAACAGCGGCAGCTGTACAAAACCGTTTTGGAAAAAGACAGCATAACCGATGAGATTCCTGTCATCAGCGAATCGGAATTTAAGGAGCATCCTATGTTGCTGCCTCTTTCGGAGATCTTCTACGAAAAGGATATTGCGTATACTTACGAAGAGTATTTACTGCATATGGATCAAACACTTCGCTACAGTCAGGAACAAGAAAACTATATTATCAAGCAAAACAGCAACTATCCGTTTAGAAATATACAAATTCGTATTCTTGAAGGGAAATGGGTGGTCATATCTAAGAACAAAGCACCGGCAATTCACTTTGTTATTCACAATCCGCAGCTTCGGAGTGCTTTGGAAAATATGACCATTCCGATTTCCGAAGAAAATATAGAAGAATAAATAGTAGCAAGCAGAGGGCACTTCAATTAGTTTGAGGTGCCTTTTGTTTATTAAAATTTAAAAACAATTGGAAATTCTACTCATAATTTCTACAAAAAGTGTGATACTAACAAAGAACAAAAACAACAACTCGACCCAAGTCCTCTAACCCCCTATGTCCAACTGGAACAAACGAAAAAAGAGGTAAAATTGGCTCAGGCGAGGTGTAATTTGAGTAAACCAACAAATCCCGAAAACCTGCATAAATGCTGGGTTTTTGGCACATTTCAGAGTAGAGAAAAGGAGTAAATATATGAAAGCAACTGGAATAGTTCGTAGAATAGATGACCTTGGTCGTGTGGTGATTCCCAAAGAAATCCGCCGCACCATGCGCATCCGTGAAGGCGACCCGCTGGAGATTTTCACCAACAACGACGGGGAGGTCGTGTTTAAAAAGTATTCCCCGATGGGGGAACTCGGAGAGTTTGCGGCGCAGTACGCTGAGGTGATGGCGCGCGCACTCGGGCAGGCGGTCGTGATCAGCGACCGTGACCGCGTGATCGCGGTAGCGGGTGTTTCCAAAAAGGAATTGCAAGACCGCGCGGTGTCGCCGATGTTGGAGGCGGCGATGGAACAACGCCGCACCCATTTGGCGCGCGCAGGGGAGAGCGAGCGTATGGCGATCGCCGACGGGGTGGACCGCTTTGCCGCGGTGGCGGTGCCGATCATTGCGGCGGGTGACGTGATCGGCAGCGTGTGTCTGTTGCTTCCCGAAAGCGGTGCGATCCCCGGCGAGGGGGATGTGAAAATGATGCAGGTTGCCGCCGCTTTTTTAGGAAAACAAATGGAAGAATGATTGACAAAAGCGCCGCTTCGTGCGATACTATAGGTATCAAAGGAGGCGGCGCGTTATGAATATTTGGCATAACATCAACCCGAAACGCATCACCAAGGACGATTTCGTGGCAGTGATCGAGATCGAAAAGGGCAGCAAATGCAAATACGAACTGGACAAGGAGACCGGCATTTTGATGCTGGACCGTATCTTGTATACCTCCACCCACTATCCCGCGAACTACGGGTTTATCCCCCGCACCTATGCGGATGACTTGGACCCGTTGGATGTGCTGGTGCTGTGCTCCGAGCCGTTGCATCCGATGACCTCGGTGCGCTGTTATCCCATCGGTGTGATCACCATGATCGACAATGGGCGGTATGACGAGAAGATCATCGCCATTCCGTTCGGCGATCCGACCTATAACAGTTACAAAGACATTTCCGAGATTCCGGCGCACATCTTTGATGAGATGACCCACTTCTTCCGCGTGTATAAAGAGTTGGAAGATAAGGAGACCGCGGTGAACGAGGTGTTGGGTGCGGAAGCCGCACGCAACGTAATTGCCCAGGCAATCGACGGATATATCGAAAACTATTGCAAATAAAGAATGCCGACGGAGTACGGATGCTCCGTCGGCATTGTGTTTTATAAAGCCAGATAACCACTGTGTTTTCGCAAAAGCTTTTTCCCAAGCAGTCCGCAGCCGAAGCTGACGGCAAGTGCGATGAACGCCTTCAGCGGGAAGGGGAGGACCGTATCATAATAGGGAATGGCGCTGAGCGCCTGCATCACAAGCAAATGGGAAAAGTAAATGCCGAACGAGCAATCCCCCAATGAGGTGAGCAGACGCGGGGAAGGGGTTGTTTTCGTACAGATGAACCGATACGCAAGCAGCACCAGCAGCACGTCGGAAAAAACCGATGTCAGCTTCAGCTGGGCGCCGCAGTTGGTGCTGTCCAAAAACAGCCAGTGTGCATAGGATTCGAGCAGCTGTGGGATGAGCGAAAG
The DNA here is from genome assembly GCA_015065885.1 of Oscillospiraceae bacterium. Classification (GTDB taxonomy): domain Bacteria; phylum Bacillota; class Clostridia; order Oscillospirales; family Acutalibacteraceae; genus SIG588. Next base: position 2,307 of record SVPJ01000049.1, read on the forward strand.
CGCCCATAGTCCCCACAGCGCGCGCGGCTTACATTGAAGTGTGATCTTTTCGTTTCCCAGCAGATACCCCAAATAGAAGAAGGTGAACCAGCCGACGCAGGAAAGCCGACGCAGAATCCAGAAAATACCGGTCACTTCTATTCCAAGCAACAAGGGGAGAAGGCGTGCGAAAAGGATCTCAAGCGGTGTGATGAGAAATCCCCAGTATTTGTAGCGGGAGCCGGCCAACCGTTCGATCCAGGGGATGAGCAGCGTGAATTCGCAATAGACGAAAATGTAATACATTGCGAGTGAGCCGCTGCCGGTGAGCAAGGCTTTCACAAACGCAAACGGTATGGCGCGCATCGCCGTCAGGTTTTGAAAAATGACGTACAGTGCCGTCCACAGCACGTACGGGATCAGCACCTTGCGCAACCGCTTTTGCGGTTGCCACCGTTCGGCCGAAGAGAGCATGCCGCTTAAGAACAGAAACAGACCAACGGAAAAATTCAAAAACGGGCGTACGTACACCTGCACAACGGTGGCGGGCGTGTTGTGGATGCACACCACCGAGAGGATGGCCAGTCCGCGCAACAGGCGTACAGCATCGCTTTGCGGTTTTGTGAGTGTCATGCGAGATCACCTCCAATGTCAGTTCAAGGCACCGCTTTGGCGGTGCCTTGGCTTGCTGCAGAATACATTTGGCAGTACTAATAATCCTGCCGTGCCTTCAGCATCTCGTGGATGTGGCGGAAGGTGGCGTCCTCGCCCTGCTCTTTCAGCATCGTAAGCCACGATTCCAGCAGATCGGAGGTGGCGGGGTGAATCGCACGGGTGGGCTTGCCCCGCTCGAAATACGCGAGCGGGTGCGCGTCGGTGTAGTTCTTTCCTTGGTACACCTTGCTGGCCGCCACGCGGTCGCAAAACATTTCGGCAACGAATAGTAGCGGCATTTTTACAGGTGTCATCACGTGGGTGATGGGGTCGTAATCCGTCCAATACTCAAAGTGATGGCGGTTGCGCCCCTTGTGGTGGATCCACGCGGAGGAATAGCCGTGTTCGCGCCGTTCGATCTCGTTGGGACTGCGTTCGCCTACAAAGTATTTCGCACCCGGCAAAAACTCAGTGGGGGAGTATTTGGACAGATCGTGCATCAGTCCGCGCCACAAAATGCCCGCTTTGGCACAGTGGGCGATCACCCGCCGACGGTGCCGAAACACGGTGCGAAAATGCTTGATCGGATGCATCATAACGTACCCCCTCAATACTGCGTGAGGTGCCCTTCGGTGCGTAAGGCGGGATATCCCCATTGGCGAAGCACTTCGTACACGCCGACCGCCACCGTATTGGACAGATTGAGCGAGCGGGCGGCATCGTTGGCGATCATCGGCAGACGCACGCAGGAGTCGGGATGGTCGTGAAGCAACCATTCGGGCAACCCCGCCGTCCCTTGCCGAACACCAGATACGCCCCGTCGGGATAGGTCATATCCGAATGGATATGCGTACCCTTGGTGGTGAAAAAGAAGAACGGCCCCGCATTTTTTTCGAGAAAATCGTTCAGGTCTTTGTAATAGGTGATGTCGAGCAGATGCCAGTAATCCAGCCCCGCGCGCTTCAGTTTGCGGTCGTCAATGCGGAAACCGAGCGGCTCCACCAAATGCAGTCGTGCCCCCGTCGCCGCGCAGGTGCGGGCAATATTACCCGTGTTTTGCGGGATCTCGGGCTCCACCAGCACGATGTTTAAGGTCGGCTTACACATAGCTCTGGAGCAGCTGCGCCTTGCCCGTGACCTTCACCGCCACACCCGCGGGGATGAACGCCGAAGCGCCTTTGGTAAGGGTCAGGGTGACGTTGCCGTCGGTCAGCGTGGCTTCGCCGTCGAGGCACAGAAGCGAGACGAAGGTGTCGCCCATACCGAAAGAGGCGGTGCCGTCCACATTCACCAAATTGGCGGTGAAGAATTCGCAATCCGCGAGCGGGCGCACGGCGGCGCCTGCCACGGGAATGAACTCGCCCGTCTGGCCGTAGGGTCTGGTGGGCGGGGTGGGGACGGTCACGTCCACCGCCTTGTCCACGTGCAGCGGACGGGGCTTGCCGTCGGCGCCCAAGCGGCCGTAGTCGGACACGCGGTAGGTGGTGTTGGAATTCTGTTGCACTTCAGCGATCAAGATGCCCTTGCCGATGGCATGCAGGGTGCCCGCCTCGATGAAGAACACGTCGCCCTTTTTCACGGGAACGAAGTTGCACACGTCGGGCAGGGTATCCGCTTCGATCTGTGCGCGCAGTTCCTCTTTGGTGAGGGTGGTGTTGAAGCCGTAGATCAGCTCGGCGCCTTCATCGCAATCCACCACGTACCACATTTCGGTCTTGCCGAATTCGCCTTCCACCCGCAGAGCGTACTCGTTATCGGGGTGTACCTGCACCGAGAGGCGGTCTTTCGCGTCGATCAGTTTGATGAGCAGGGGGAAATACGGGAACGCCGCCGCACGGGCACCGATGGCGTCGTCGCCCCACAGAGCGAGAACTTCGGGCAGTGTTTTGCCTGCAAACTCGCCGTTTTGCACTACCGAAGCGCCGTCCTTGTGGCAGGAAAGCACCCACGCCTCCGCCGCAATGTCCTTGTCGGTGGGGTACCCGTATTCGGTCTTCAAACGGGTACCGCCCCACAGATAATCGGTCACGTGCGGGGTGAGCAATAAGGGATACATCGTCATAACAGCATCTTCCTTTTAATGTATTTTTTAATATCGTCTCCATTGTACCGCAATTTTCGCGATTTGGCAAGAGTGAGAACACATATTTTTGCAAGGGAGCGGGATACTAAGTGAAAAACGAAAGGAGACGAGTGAAATGGGACGTGCATTATGCGGATTTATGAAAGGGATGGTCGTCGGTTTGTTGGCGGGCGCGACGCTCGGCGCACTGGCGGCGAGTTATATGCATAAAAATCGCCGCGGGCTGAAACGGAATGTCGGTCACGCATTGCGTACGGTGGGAGACCTCACCGACAGCGTGCTCGGTATGTTCTGATAGAGTTTGCATAACGCAAACCGTAACATGCGACTTTTGTCGAAAAAGGCATAAAAATTCGCGCCGTGGCGGTAACCCGCCACGGCGCGTTTGCTTAAAGACTCTGCAACAATTCCTCCATCGAGTGTACCACCGTAACGGTCGACGGCGGATCAAACCAACCGCAGGCGTGCATAAACCGTGTCTGCATTCCCGCCGAAGACGCGCCCTCGATATCCTTTTCAGGGTGGTCGCCCACGAATATGCAGTCGGCGGGTGCTACCCCCAGCCGTGCCGCCGCACGGCGGAAGATCTCAGGGGCGGGTTTGGCAACGCCCTCTTCGCCCGAGATCACGACCGTGTCGAACAAGGGGCGCAGACAGGAAACGTCCAACTTCTTGTTTTGTATAAAAATGTCGCCGTTGGTCACGATTCCCAAAAGGTACCCCTTTTCACGTAAGGCGCGCAACGTTTCCGTCGTGCGGGGAAGTAACGTGGTGTGACGCGGGAACTCGCGGCGGGTCTCCGCGACCAGTTCCGCGACCGGCGGCGCGTCTTTCCAATCCAACGCCTTCACCAGTGCGGTGTTGAATTCGTGATAATTTCGAAACTCGTTTCCCGAGCCGTTGAGACGCGCCATACGGTCGGTATAGGCCTCCTGCTCCGCTTTTGACAAATGCGAAAAATGACGGCGGATGAAACCGCGCGCAAAGGTGCGATACGCCACGCGGCGATTTTGCAGGGTGTCATCAAAATCAAACAATATGGCACGCGTGCGACCCGTGGGGGCGAAGCATGCCCGTGCCGCATCGCTGTCTTTTTGGATCTGAAGACGCAGTTCTTCCACCGAATCAAAGGTCTGTTCGGCACGCAAAAACTGCACGGGGCGCACTGTCACGGTGTGGCCGTACAGGTCGCCGTCGTAATCCAGAATGCATGTCTCTGCAAGCGGTTCGCGCCCGCCCACCGTCGGTTTGATCCCGAGGTTGGTGACGGCGTGATGCACCCGCCCGTCCACCTCCACCACCGAAGCGTACACGCCGAACGGCGGTTTCACGGTTTCGGGGGGTAAATTTTGGTTAATAGTCGGCGTGCCGATGGTGCGCCCCAAACGCGCACCGCTCACCACCGTGGCGGTCACTTCGTAGGGGTGACCGAGCAAGCGGTTGACCGCAAGCATATCGCCCGCTGTGAGCGCGCGGCGAATGCGGGTGGAACTGATGGGTTCACCGTCCGCCGTGACGAGCGGCAACACTTGCACGTCAAAGCCGAAAATCTGCCCCCAATGTTCCAGCGTGGAGACATCGCCGATACCGTCCTTGCCGAAGCGGAAGTTTTCGCCGCAGCACACCACGGCGGCGTGCAGGGTGTTCACCAATATCTCCCGCACAAAGGTTTCGGGAGAAAGGTCGCGCAACGCGGCAAACGAAGCGGTGATACGTTCGGAAAAGCCGAGTTGTTCCAAGCGGCGGTCGGACTCCTCGCGGGAGAGGAGCAAGCCGCCGCCGACAAGTTTCGGCAGGGTGTCAAATGTAAACACGGTGGGGGTGAGCGCGTGATCTTCCGCCGCCGTGAGGGCGCTGCGCAACACCGTGCGGTGTCCCAGATGCACCCCGTCAAAAAAGCCGAGTGCCACGGCACGCGGGGTGTGGGAGAGGTTTTGGATAGAGTCTATACGTTCCACGAAAGCCCTCCTTATTCCAAAAACAGACGGGCGACCTTCAGCTCGTCCGCTTCGGGTCTGCCGAGTCCTATGAACGTGCCGTCGGGGGCGTACACGCGGCAAAGCCCTGTGGGGGCGCGCCCCTTCAAACGGTCGAGCGCCAACGCGCCGCCGTTGCGAAAACGCACCGCTTGTGCTTCGCTGACGGTCAAGGGGGGATATTCTTGTAACGCCATTTCCGTGGAAATCAGCCGCGCGGCAAGGGTGCCTTCTTCGGCGAGGGTGCGCGCCGTGTCAAGCGAGATCGCCTGCGTTTCCGACAGGCCGATCGCCGCCGTGCGGCGCAGGGCGGTCATCACCGCCCCACAGCCGAGTGCACGCCCCAAGTCGTCGCAGAGGGTGCGGATATATGTCCCCTTTGAGCAGGTGCAGTCCAGTACGGCGGTGCCTGCCGCTTCGTCAAACTCGAGCAAGGTGAGCGCGTGTACCGTCACGGGGCGTGCTTCACGCTCGACTTCAATGCCCTGACGGGCAAGGTCGTAGAGACGCTTGCCATCCTTTTTGAGCGCCGAGACCATCGGCGGCACCTGCAAAATATCCCCGCGAAAAGCGGGAAGTGCGGCCTCTAACGCCGCCTTGGTGGGAAGGGGCCTATTGGTTTCCGAAACCTGCCCCCACACGTCCAGTGTGTCGCTTACCGCGCCGAAACGCAGGGTGGCAACGTACCGCTTGGTGTGGTCGGGCAGAAAATCCAGCGCACGGGTGGCGTTGCCCACCAGAATGGGCAGCACACCGGTGGCTTGCGGGTCAAGCGTGCCCGCGTGCCCCACCTTTTTCGTGCCGAGCAGGCGGCGCACCACCGCGCAACACGAAAAAGAGGTCATATCCGACGGTTTGTCCAAGCATAAAATGCCGTTCACACTCATCTTCATGACCTCCTTTAATTATTCGGTAATACCGTCGACACGGTTGGCGACCGCTTCCAGTACGCAGTCGATCGCTTCGCTGAGCGGACGGTTGACGGCACAGCCTGCCGCACCGCGGTGACCGCCGCCGCCGAGATACGCGGCGATATCGGCGGCATTCGCTTTGTCGCCCGTGCGGATGCTGGCTTTGAACCCGCCGTCCGCTTTTTGACGCAGGGTGACGCCGACCCACACCCCTTCGATCTGACGGGGCAGAGGGGCAAGCCCTTCCATATCGTCTTCCGAAGCGCCCGCTTCTTCCACCATACGGTTGGTGATGACCATCACGGCGCAACGACCGCCGAAGTGGTATTGCATCCCCGCGAGTGCCAACCGCTCAAGGTCCATACGGGCGCGGGATTTGCGGTCGAACATACTCTCGTTGATCGTGGCGTAGCGGGCACCCGCTTCGATCAGTTCCGCCGCGATGCGGTGTGCCGCCGGGGTGGTGTTCGGATACTTAAAACAGCCCGTATCGGTGGCAAGTCCCGTGTAGAGACATTCTGCCATACGGCGGTCAAGCGGCACGCCGAGGGCACGGATGACCGCGTACACCACCATGGCCGCCGCTCCGCAGCTGTCGTCCAGCAGAAGATTTGCGGCGTACTCCACGTTGGTGCCGTGGTGGTCGATGCACAGGTCGGCCTGCTTGCCCGTTTCGGCAAGCGAGCCGAGCAGTTTCGTATCCGCCACGTCCACCGCACAGATAAACTGCGGGGTGAATGACGCAAACGTCAGTCCTTCGGTCAAATAGTCGTACTTACGGGGAATGGGATCACTGCAGGCGGGACGTACCCGCTTGCCGAGCGCCGTGAGCGCCAACGCCAAGGCGTAGGCACTGCCGATGGTATCCCCGTCGGGATACTGATGAAGCAGCAGCAGGATATCGTCCGCCCCGCGCAGCAGGGCGGCGGCCTCCTCTACCGAAACACGGCGGCTCATCCCTCCACCTCACCGCGCGCTTCCCGTTCTTTTTTGAGGTCGGCAAGCGTTTTGGCAATGCCGGCGCTGTATTCGATGGAATCGTCGGCAATGAAGTGCAGTTCGGGCACACAGCGCAGGCGCAGTGCCATACCGAGTTCGCGGCGCATATACCCCGCCGCGGAGGTAAGCCCCTTCACGGCGTTTTTCGCACTGTCGATGCCGTCCATCGAACTGACGTACACCTGCGCGTGGCTCATATCCCCCGACACTTCCACACGCACGATGCTGATAAGACCCGTGACGCGCGGGTCTTTTACCGTGCGGAGAATAGCGGTGAGTTCCCGCCGAATATCTTCGCTTTGCCGACCGGAACGATAACTTGGCATAGATTCATTGTCCTTTCTTAGTCGCGATATTCTTCAATAATATAGGTCTCGAACACGTCGCCCACGTGAATATCGTTGAACTTTTCAAGGCCGATACCGCATTCGTAGCCTTCCGCCACTTCACGCTGGTCGTCCTTGAAACGCTTGAGTGAGATCATCTTGTCGTCCGCGATGATGATGCCTTCACGCACCACGCGCAAAAGGTCGTTGCGGTACACTTTGCCGTCGGTAATGTAGCAACCTGCCACCGTACCGACACCCGAGATCTTGTAGACTTCACGCACTTCGGCGCGGCCGTGCAGCACTTCGCGGGTCTTCGGGGCAAGCATACCCTTCATGGCAGATTCGATCTCTTCGATGCAATCGTAGATGATGCGGTACATACGCATATCCACCGAGGCGGCTTCCGCCGCGGCGATCGCCAGCGGCTCGGGACGCACGTTGAAGCCGACGATGATGGCGTTGGAGGCGTTGGCGAGCATGACGTCGCTTTCGCTCACCGCGCCCACCGCACCGTGGATGACGCGCACGCGCACTTCTTCGTTGGTCAGCTTTTCGAGCGACTGGCGCACCGCTTCCACCGAACCTTGCACGTCCGCCTTCACGATGACGTTCAATTCCTTCATCTCGCCCTGCTGCATCTGGTCGAACAGATTATCCAGCGTGACCTTCTGGTACTGCTTGAACTGCTCTTCCTTCGCGGCGTCGCGGCGCTGTTCCACGAGCTCACGCGCCAAACGCTCGTCGGTCACGGCGTTGAACACGTCGCCTGCGGTGGGCACCGAGTCGAGACCCATGATCTCCACGGGAACGGACGGGCCTGCTTCGCGGATCTTTTCGCCGCGTTCGTTGCTCATGCTGCGCACGCGGCCCACGGCGGTGCCTGCCACCAGAATGTCGCCGCTGCGCAGGGTGCCGTTTTGCACCAATACGGTCGCGATCGGGCCGCGACCCTTATCCAGACGCGCTTCGATGACCACGCCTTTGGCGGCACGGTCGGGGTTGGCGCGCAACTCTTTCATTTCCGCCACCAACTGCACCGATTCGAGCAGACGGTCGATACCCATACCCGTCAGTGCCGATACGGGCACGCAGATGACGTCACCGCCCCATTCTTCGGGCACCAGTTCGTGTTCGGTCAACTGCTGCAGCACACGGTCGGGGTTGGCGGTGGGTTTATCCATTTTGTTCACCGCAACCACGATGTCGATTCCCGCCGCTTTCGCGTGGTTGATCGCTTCAATGGTCTGCGGCATGATACCGTCGTCCGCCGCGACCACCAGAATGGCGATATCGGTCGCCTGTGCGCCGCGGGCACGCATCGAGGTGAAGGCGGCGTGGCCGGGGGTGTCGAGGAAGGTCAGCATGGTGCCGTCGCCGATATCCACACGGTACGCACCGATGTGCTGGGTGATACCGCCCGCTTCGCCTGCCGTCACGTTGGTCTTGCGGATGGCGTCCAAAATGGAGGTCTTACCGTGGTCAACGTGACCCATGACCACCACGACGGGATCACGCGGCTGCAGATCCTGCGCGGTATCTTCGCTGTCGTCAATGATGCGCTCTTCGATGGTGACCACCACTTCGCGCTCCACCTTCGCGCCCAGTTCTTCCGCTACCAAGTAGGCAGTGTCGAAGTCGATCTCTTCGTTGACCGACGCCATCACGCCCATCAGCATGAGCTTTTTGATGACTTCGCCCGAAGTGACCTTCAAGCGGGAGGCGAATTCGCCCACCGTGATGGTCTCGCCCACCTGCGCGACGACCGGCTTCTTCTGGCGTTCGAGTTGAATGCGGCGCATACGCTCCGCCTCGGTCTCGCGGCGGCGCTGCGGCTTCTTGTATTGTTGCGATTTTTGATTGATCTTCTGCTTTTGTGCCACGCCCTCGCCGCGCACGCGGTTGGAGGACTGCGCCATCACGTCGTACTTCTCGTCGTACTTGTTGGCAGACACCTGCTGCGGGGCACGGGTATCCACCGTGCGGCGCTCGATCTCGCGCGCGACGGGTGCGGCGTTTTCGTTCTTTTCTTTCTTTTTCTTCGGTTGCTGCGGCGGAATGACCACGGGGGGCTGTGCCGCCTTCTTTTCGGCGGCCTTCTTTTCTTCCGCGGCACGCTTTTCGGCGGCACGGCGTTCGATCTCTTTCTTCTCGGCGGCCTTCTTCGCCTCTTCTTCGGCCTTCTTGGCATCCGCTTTCGCCTTGGCTTCGGCATCGGCCTTCGCTTTTTCCGCGTCTGCCTTCGCCTTTTCGGCAGCGGCAGCCTCTTCCGCCAAACGGCGCAGTTCCGCCGCGGCTTCCTCTTGCTGACGGCGCAGAGCCTCGGCTTCTTCTTCTTTCGCTTTTTTCGCGGCGGCAGCCGATTGCTCACGGCGTTTATCCGCCGCGGCAAAGTACGCGTCCAGACTCTTCACGGAGTTCTTCTGCGTATAGTGTTCGAAAATGATGTTCAGTTCCTCTTCGGTCAGCGTGGTGACACTCTTTTTCGGGGTGTCCACATACTCCGCCAACAGAGCAATGATATCCTTGCTGGCGACCCCCAGATCTTTGGCAACGTCACCCACACGGTATTTAACGGTCATACGGCATCCTCCTTATTGCGGCAGTCAGCGGCCTTGATGATAGCGGCCGCAAAGCCTTTGTCTTCGGTAGCAACGACACCCACGGGTTTACCGTATCCCGCGGCGTGTCCGATCTCCTCTTTGGTCAACCCGACGGAGAGAAGCGGCACGGCATCGCCTGCCGTGAAACGCAGTTCCTTTTCGGTCTTTTGGGATAGGTCGGCGGCAAGCAACACGAGCTGTGCCCGCCGTGCCTTGATGCTGTCCACCGTGGCGTCAAAGCCGGCAACCAGCCGACCCGCACGCCGCGTCATCCCCAACAGTCCGTTCAAACGGTCATTCATTTGCCGCCAATTCCTCCTCCATACGGTCGTAAAGCGTATCGGGAATGGCACAGGCAAACGCCTTTTCCAGACGGTGGGCTTTCCGTGCGGCGGCAAGACACGCACGGGCGGGGCAGACGTACGCCCCGCGACCCGCACGGCGACCCGTGAGGTCCAGCGCGATCTCCCCGTCGGGACTTTTCACCACGCGCACCAGTTCCTTTTTCGGTTTCATCTCACCGCAGCCGGTGCATTTACGAAGCGGCACCCGCCGCGGCGCTGGTTGCTTTTGTGCCATTCCTTTTCACCTTACTCTCCGAAGAATCCGCTTTCGGGGCGGATGTCGATCTTCCAACCCGTGAGGCGGGCGGCCAGACGGGCGTTTTGTCCCTTGTTGCCGATCGCGAGCGACAGCTGCGATTCGGGTACGGTCACGCGGCAGGCTTTCGCCCCTTCGGGATCCAGTTCCACCGACACGACCTTCGCGGGCAGCAACGCCGCCGCGATGAATTTTTCCATATCGTCGCTGTATTCCACGATGTCGATCTTTTCGCCGCCGAGTTCTTCCACGATCTTCGCCACACGGCTGCCGCGCGGCCCGATGCAGGAACCAACGGCATCCACGTTTTCTTCGTGGGCGAGTACCGCCATCTTGGTGCGGGAGCCGGCTTCACGGGCAATGGCTTTCACTTCGATAGTGCCGTTAAAGATCTCGGGCACTTCGTTTTCAAACAGACGCTTGACCAGACCGGCGTGGGTGCGCGAAATGTAGATGCGGGGGCCTTTTTCGGTCTCCTTCACGTCCACCACAAACACCTTGATGTGCATACCTTCGCGGATCTCTTCGTCGCCGATCATCTCCGCCTTCGGCAAAAGCGCTTCGGACTTGCCGATCTCCACCGAAGCGGAGCCGGTGGTGGGATCCACGCGGGTGACCAGCGCGGTCACCAACTCCTGGTTACGGCGCTGGAACTCTTCCAGCTGCTGACCTTTTTCCGCCTCGCGGATACCCTGACGGATCACGTGTTTGGCGGATTGGGCGGCGATGCGGCCGAACTGCTTGGTCTCAAGCGCGATCTCCACTACGTCGCCGATCTTGGCGTTTTTCTTGTACTTCACCGCCTGCTCGGGCAACAACTCCAGATCGGGATCGACGACCTCTTCCACTACCGTTTTTTGCACGGTGACGCGGAATTCGTTGGTTTCGGGATCCATCACCACGAGCACGTTTTCTTTAGCGCCGAAATCACGGCGTACGGCAAGTACGATGGCGGTACGGATCTTTTCGATCAAATACTCTGCGGGAATGCCTTTCTCCTTTTCCAACATACGCACCGCTTCAAAGAATTCGGTGTTGGAAGTGTTCTGTTTTTTGGTAGCCATTTTTTGACAGTCATCCTTTCTCGTATTACTCGGCATCTTCATCGTCGATACCGTAAGCATCTTCGTCGTCCAGTACATTTACGCGGGCAACGTCCTTCTTTTGGAAGGTGAGTTCGTCCCCCTCTTCGGTCTCAATGCGTATCGCGCCGTCGTCACCCGGCGGCAACAGGATCCCTGCGAATTCGCGTTCGCCGTCCACCGCGTGGTACAACCGCACCACCACCGCCCAACCTTCGCAGTAGGCGAAGTGTTCCGCGCGGGTGAGTTCGCGTTCCACACCGGGGGTGCTGACTTCGAGTGAATAGGATTGGGGAATGGGGTCGGCTTCGTCCAGCAACGGGTTCAACCGCCGCGAGAGCGCCACACAATCGTTCAAGTCGGCACCGCCGTCCTTGTCGATCCAGTAGCGCAGATACCATGAAGCCCCCTCTTTCACAAAGCGGACGTCCCACAGCGTGAGCCCCAGTTCCGC
>SVPJ01000050.1 GCA_015065885.1 Oscillospiraceae bacterium
CGTACACCTTCTACGAAGACGGTAAGATGCTGGAAGAGACCCGCATCTACGACGTGGACGGCTTCTACTATGAGAACGGTATCCGTGTGCCGTACGCCGGTATGGTGATGTACGAAGGCCACTGGTATTACGTGTCTGACCACGGCGCGTATGTGAAGAACAAGCAGCAGATCCTGGTGAACGTGAACAACTCAGGGTTAGCGAAGAGCGCGCGTTGCTACTTCGACGAGAACGGTCATCTGGTGACCAACGCGGTTGTGAACGGCAAGTACTACGACGAGACCGGCGCGGCACCCTCGTATGCGGGTGTTGTGAAGGCGGCGGACGGCAACCTGTACTATGTCAGCGGTACCAACGGTACGCTGACGGTCGGTAAGACGGTCACCGTTTCGGCTGCGAAGACCAACGGTCTGTGCGCGGCAGGCAAGTACGTGGCGGATGAGAACGGTGTGTTAAGTCCGGCATAAATAGGGGAGATGCTGTAAGGCAACTTTTTCGGTTTCGCCTTGGCGAAATGTCGTCCGTTGAGGACGGCAAGAAAAACGTTGAACGGACTTCGCCGTTAGGCGAACGTCCTGCGGATGAGAACGGCGTGTTGACTCCCGCGGCGTAATGACGTATTAACAACAAAAGCAGGGGACGTTCATCTTGCGGTGAACGTCCCCTGCTTTTGTATTGTCAATTTTTGTAAATAAAAACAAGGGTACATGCTTCATATTACACGTACCCTTGTTTTTATGGTTTTATATGTTATATCAGCCGAGCATTTCCAAGAGTTCGAAGATGTTGCCGAGAGAAGTGCCTTCGATCTTCACACCGCTGGTGCACCAGGAGAATAACATCATCAACACGATGCAGATCACACCGTTGGCAACAGCATACAGAATCGGCACCAAGAAGGTCTTGCCGGTGGTGGAGGGGGCACAGCCGCCGAAATTGTTGATATCGCCGATGGCGGTGACGGTGATCATCTGTGCCGCAAAGGACAGCGTGAGGACGGCAATGATAATGCCGAAGACGCCGCCGATGAGACCGATGAGCGTGCCGCCCAAGATCAACACGGAGGGCCAGAAGGAACGGAACGCGGCAACGATGAACGCACCTTTGAAGGTGAGACCGGTCTTGCCGATCTTCGCGAAGATCAGGAGGGTTACAGCGCACAGCGCAATGGCTGCCACCGACATCAAGATGCCGCCGAAGATCATACGGAACACGGGCAATTTGATGTCGAGTTCCATGCCGAACGCACCGCTCGCCTTGGTGCCGAGCGAAACGATCGAGCCGAGAAGACTCCAGATGGCGATGATCAGCGTCAGTGCATTGATAGCCACAAAGCCGAGAGCGATGGAGAAACGGTTGTTGAGAACCGCGTCGGTAACGGTTTCGCCCGGAGCCTTGGTGAAGGCTTTGAGATAGGGGATGAAGCCGTTGAACGCGTTCTTTGCCGCCGCACCGGCTTTCGCCGCAATGGCGGCCGCCTGCTCACCGGCGGACTGTGCCTGCGGTTGGGGCGCTACCTGAGTCACGGTCGGCTGGGGAGCCGCGTTCTGCTGACAGGGGCAGACCGTACCGTCGGGGATCTGAGAACCGCAAAATCTGCAAAATGCCATGATAAAACACCTCGTATTATAATATTTTTATTCCAGAACTTCAATGTTCAGGCTGAAAGAATCGATGCGATCACTGTACAGCTTGTTGTAATCGGTGTAGCCGTAGGATTTGTTGATGCTGTAATCCGCCTGCATATCCACCGTGCCGTCGGCACCGACCACTACATTACGGATCTGATAATAGAAGTAGTACACGGTGGGCGTGCTGATGGAGTTGTCGTCCAGCGTCACGGAGAACACCAGCCACAGGGAGTTGTGTTCGCTGCTGGCCGTATTCTTGGAAGTGGTGAAGATGGCTTTGTACAGCGCCATATCTTCGCCGATGGACTGCTCGCTGAAGGAGGACCAACTGTTGTGGACCACGTCGCCCCAATCCTCGTACATTCTGTTCTTGAGGTCTTCGGTGTACTTCGCGGTCAACGCCGTGATGGAATCCGCCGAGATGTCGGCGAGGACCGTGGCGTATTTGCCGAGGGAAGCCACCGTGCATTCTTTGCTCATGTTGGTCAGCATAACACCGTATTCTGCCAGATAATCGGCATCGTTGGTGCAACGCAGCGTCAGAACGTCACCCGTCTTCAGATTGTAGGTGGATTTGTCAAAATCAATGTAGAACGAGCCGTTGTTGTAGGAGTCGCCGACCTTCTCCCAATACACGTAGTTCGGGCGGTCCGCTTTGGTGGTGAAGGTGATCTCGCCGACGGTGGTTTCGGAATCTTTCACCGAAAGGACGGCTTTACCTTCGCCTTCCACACCGGTGAAGACCACCGTGTGGTTTGCGAGCAGATCGAACGAAGCGGCATCTTTCAAGCCGGCAACGGTGTATTCCTTGGTCAGACCGTCGAGAATTACGCCGTATTCGCTGAGTTCGTCCGCGTCGGCATACGCAGTCACGGTGACCTTATCGCCGTTGGAGAGGCCGTCATCGCTGCCGCTGATCTCCACGTAGAAGTCGTCGCCCCAGTCGTCCGAGGTCACATAATAGTCCACGCGGGTGCGATCTTTGGTAACGGTGAAGCGAACACCGCCCACGGTTTCGGTGGATTCTTTCGGGGTGATGACAGCCTTGCCACTGCCTTGGTAGCCTTCAAAGGTTACTTCGAAATGGGAGAGAACGTCGTATACGTTCGCATCGGTAAGGCCTTCTACCTTATGTTCGATCGTGGCGTTTTTAACCTTAATGTCCAGTTTATCCGCCGTTTTTTCATCAAAGGTGAGGGTGATGGTCACCACGTCACCGTTCGAGAGACGATTGTCGGCTTTGCCTTCGGGGTAGGTCACTTCGACGTTCACACCCTGTTCGAGCAACATGGCTTTTTCGATGAGCGCTGCCGAATTCTTCAGCGATTCGAAATCTTCCATACTCTCGAATTTCGTCACGTCTTCGCCGGTCATCTTTTTGAACATGGCGGCGTAGTCCACTTCATAATCGATGCTGGCGTAGCCGTTGTAACCTTCGGTGGTGACGGTGACGTATTTTTTGAGTTTGATGGTCTTGCCCGCAACGCCCGCGATGATCGCGATGATGATGGCAAGCACGATGACACCGATGCCCGCAAGGCCGATGATCTTGTGCTGTTTGGTCAGCACGAACGGCTGCTTTTCAGGGGCGGGTTGCACGGGGGCAACGGGAGCGACGGGGGTGATCTGCGTTCCGCAGTTGTCGCAAAAAGCGGAATCGTCGGGAAGTTGTTTCCCACAGTTTTCACAGAACATAACATTTCTCCTTTGCGCTTAAGGTGTAGCCATAAAACTGTCACACAGACCGTTCTACAGCATTATACGGTGAGAAAAAAGGCGATATTTGTCAATTCTCTCACAGAGGAAGTATAGCACACCTTACGAGGAGATGTCAATTGATATAGAATAATTTATTACGATTTTATGAAGAAATTATGAAAAAAGGTCCGGCACATGCCGGACCTTTTTGCCGTCTATTCGTTTGACTTTTGATAGGCGATGCGTGGGTCGCCGTTTGCGAGATAGATGGTGCCGCACGGAGTGAAACCGTATTTTTGAAGGGACCGTTGCATCGGTCTGTTGTCCGCGTGGGTATCGATACGCAGATCGTCACAACGGGTGAGTGCCCAGTCGTAACACGCGGCGGCAACGCCGCGACGGTGTGCGGCGACGGCGATGCGGTGGATCACACCGTAGGGACGATCGTTTAACCACGCGCCTTCAATATAGTCGTAGGTGGGGTCGGGACCGTCGAAATAGCAGAAAACACCGAGGATCTGCCCGTCCTCTTCACACACGAAACTGTTGCCGTTTTGAATGTCTTGTGTGACCAGAGAGGCGGGAGGGTAGCCGCCCGTCCACTGGTTGAGGTTGCCGCTCTCACGCATAAACTGCCGTGCGGTTTCGTAGATGGTAAGAAGGCTTTCTAAGTCGGAAAGCGTGGCGGGACGAATGATCATACGGCACCCTCCACGGGAAAACGGTGGAACTTCTTCACCGTATATTGCAGTATCAGACGGGCATCGGTGGAATCCACCTTGCCGTTGCCGTCCACGTCGGCGGCGGTAAGATCGATGGTGGCGGGGATAACTTTACCTACCGCATATTGCAGGGTGAGGCGGGCGTCGGTGGAATTGACGGTGCCGTTGCCGTTCACGTCACCCCATAGAATCAAAGCGGGAAGCTCTTCGCCGCCTTCGATATATTGCTCGCACACGGTGCACCATGTGCCTGCGGTGTAGCCGACCTTGCCGACGGCGGGTTCAATGCGGTCGCGGTATTCGGTCGTATGTGCGGGATCATGGACGTACCGCTCGGTCACGGAAACACCGCACGCGGCGTTTTGGCAGGTGTAGGTGATCGTGTTACCCTGCACCTCACCGACGCCCCACACGTGGGCATCCTCGCTGTGTTGCAGCACGATATCGTCCACATACGCGTCCACCGTACCGCTGTTGCCGCGATAGCCGACGGCGACACCGATCACCGATTTCGCATCGGCGGTCGGGCCGAGGGTAACGGTGACGGTCGTCCATTTGCCTACGCTGCCGTGGGTGCTGACCGTAGCAACGTTGACGTCGCTGAGGCGTGTGCCGTCGGAAAAGATGAGGTCTACGTATACGTCGCGACCGCTTTCGCTTGCCGCATACAGGGAATAGGACAGTTCGAGCGGAGCAGAGGCAGTGATGCGGGTGTCGGCGATCTTATATACCGCATTTACACCGCCGGACGCGGTGCCGCTGAAACGGAAGGCGTAGTTGCCGCTTTTGGCGCGGGACGTGGTGATGGCCACCGTTTGAGGGCTGAATGCCGTTTTAGCGATCCATGCGGGGTTGTTCAAACAGACGTCCAACTGACCGAGTGCAGGAACGCGGGTCGCACCGCCGTCCAACGTGTAGGTGGTCTCACGCGATTCGAAACTGTTGCGCCAGTAGACGGGGCCTTCGGAATGGGGGATGTCGATGTTGGCGCGTACGGGGGTCTTTTCCTTCACCATATCCACGACGGCGCCTGCCGCGCGCAGATAGTAGTCGTTCGACAGCCACCAGCCGTCCGCCGCATAGGTGAGGAAGTATTGGTCGTTGGGGATCTCAAAGTAGTCGGACGCCGCTTTCATGATCGCAGTGCCCTCATCGTACTCGTCCCACATGGCGAAATACACACTCTCAATATCGTAGTCGCGTTTTAATATGTAGGCTTGTTTCCACAAAAAGTCGCCTGCGTAGCGGGGGAAGTGGTTGACGTAGCCGTTGTTGCCCATATTGGTCCAGCCGAAACCGGAGTACAGGACGGGTTGATAGTCGATGTCGTACTGCTCGCAGAAGGCAAGATCGATCTCCACGTGGTGTTTCAGCCACGATTCCACGCTGTTCATGTCATAGCGGCCGGGTGTCCATAGTGAGAGCATATCGAGTTTGGTGAAAGGCTCCATGTATTCGCCCGTCGCCTTGTCGTAATTGTTGTCGGGCGAGCCGCCGATGACGTAGTATCCGCGGTCGTGGAACCAGTCGATCAGGGTGGTGGCGGTGGTGCCGCAGAAGTATTCCGAGGCGGGGTCGCCGTGTAAGCCCCACAGACACACCACGGGTTTGCCGTCGGCGTGACCGTAGTTCGGGGAGGAGGCGACGCCCTTTTCCTCCACGTTATAGATGAAATCCAGCTGTACGGTGCGGATAAAGGTGGCGGGGTCGTTACGGGAGGCATAAGAAAAGTCGTACATCACGTAAAAGAGACGGTCGTGGGCTTCCGCCTCCTCTTGAATGACCTGCAACGTGTTTTTGCCGCTGCTGCGCATAGGATACGTAGCGGAGTAGAACCGTTGCACGGCAAGACCGTCGATGCCGTATTCCTGTGCCCACTGCATGTGGGTTTGGATAACTTCCTTGTCGGGGGAGTTGAACAGCATAGCGGGGTTGCCGCTTCCGAGATCACCGAGTCCCGATGGATAGAGGGTTGCACCGTTTTCCACGTAATCGTCGACATAGGGATACATTTCGGGGTGGACGTTGCCCGCGGTGGGGTACACGCCGTTTTGTGCCCAGTGATGCCAGTTGCCGTTCGCATTCTCGTTGGCGCGGAACCACACCTGATAGCCCGCGACGCCTTTGCCGATGACGTTGTTCAGCGCGGTCTGCGGGGCAAAGGCAGGCGGCGCTTGGTCGAGCGAGTCGGTACAGCCTTCGGTGACGGTCAGCGAGTGAATGGTGCCGCCGCTGAAGCGGAAGGCGGCACCGTAGTTCTGTCCGGCGTTGCTGAAGGCGGCGTTGGTCAGCGGAATTTCCACCGTGACAAATTCACCCGTGTTGAACCGCTGCACGTGCAACAGTTCATAGTTGCTTCCTGTGCTGCAGTATTGCAGCAGCATAGGGGAGTTGCCCTCGTCCAGATAAGTGACGGAAAGGGTGAGCTTTTCGGCGGCATTTAACGTCGTGTTGGTGACGCGAAAATAGGCATACTTTTCAATCTCGGCGGCCGGTTTCCCTTGCACGGTGGTGAGGGTGTACACGCAGTCGCCGTTGTGCAGACCGGAGGCAACCGCTTCGATCCCGCCGAGGGCGGTAACGGGGTCGGTGAAGACGACCTCGGCAGAGTGGGGTACCCCCTCTGTAAGCGCGATTTCGTGGATGACGGCACCGCCGCTGAAACGGAAATCCGCCTCAAAGTTTTGCCGTTTCGTATTGAAAGACGTGTCCGTCAGGGTGAGAGAGACGGTCTTGAACGTACCCGCTGTTCCGCCGTAGATGACTTTGGAGGTGTAGGCGTCGTTCACACCGCAATATTGGAAAACGAAGTTGCTGCCTGTGTCGAAATAGGTGATGGTGACCGTGATGGTATTGGTCGCCAAAAGCACGGGGTCCGTGACGAGAAAATAGGCGTATTGATTCACCTGCATGACGGGTTTGCCCTGCGTTTCAAAAAGTGAAAAGGACGAATCGCCCTTGCCGCTTTCTACCATAGAGACACCGCCGGTGGCGGTGATGGGAGAGGTGAAAACGACCGAAGCCGCACCGTCTGCCGCCGCCACATGCGTATACGCTAAGGTGGGGGTGAACAGCAAAAGCGGACATAAAAGGCATGCGAGTAACCGCCGCCACGTGCGGGATGAGAAGGAGAAAGTACGCATAGGAATGCCCTCCAAATCTACAATGCTTATATATAAAATCAGTATAACAAGATTCCGTGACATTGTCAACAAAGTTTCTCTTGTCAAACGATGCTTTTTGGTGTATGATTTAAAAGAATGCAGAGTTAGGAGCGATAGACTATGGTAACACGGACGGAACACGATGCACTGGGCACGGTGGAGGTGGAGGCTTCCCGCTTGTGGGGGGCGCAGACCGAACGCAGTCGCCGTAATTTTTGCATCGGTGAGGAAAAAATGCCGCACACGTTGATCGCGGCGTTTGCACAGTTGAAGAAAGCGTGCGCGGCGGTGAATGCTACCGAAGGCAAGTTGAGCGCGGAAAAAGCGGAAGCCGTCGCGGCGGTTGCCGACCGCATTTTGGCAGGGGAGTTGGACGGCGAATTCCCGCTCGCGGTGTGGCAGACGGGCAGCGGTACCCAAACGAACATGAACGTGAACGAAGTCATTGCGCGTGCCGCGGCGGTGCCGCTTCACGAAAATGACGACGTAAACATGTCGCAGAGTTCCAACGACACCTTTCCCACGGCTATGAGTGTGGCGGCGGTGCTTTCGGTGGAGGACGGCGTGATCCCTTCCGCCGAAGCGTTGGTTGCGGCGTTTTTGCAGTTGGAAGAGGCGCACCGCGGTATCATCAAGATCGGGCGCACTCATTTGCAGGACGCCACGCCGCTGTATTTTTCGGATGAGATCAGCGGATGGCGTGCGGGCGTGGAAGAGGCGGTCGTGATGCTGCGTGCATCGCTTGCACGGTTGCGCCGACTTGCCATCGGCGGCACGGCGGTCGGCACGGGGCTGAACGCTCCTCGCGGGTTTGATGCGGCGGTGTGCCGTCGCTTATCGGCGCAATGCGGCACGGAATTCGTGCCTGATGAAAACAAGTTTCACGCACTGACCATGAAGGATGCCTTCGTGTTTGCACACGGGGCGCTGAAGGCGCTGGCGGCAAATTTGATGAAGATCGCGAACGACGTGCGTTGGCTGGCTTCAGGCCCGCGATGCGGTATCGGGGAGATCCGCATTCCCGAAAATGAGCCCGGCAGTTCCATTATGCCCGGCAAGGTCAATCCCACCCAGTGCGAGGCGGTCACGATGGTGGCGGCGCAGGTGATGGGCAACGACGCGACCATCGGGTTTGCGGCGTCGCAGGGGAATTTTGAACTGAACGTATTTATGCCCGTGATCGCGTACAATTTTGAGCAATCCTGCAGGTTGCTTTCCGACGTGATGCGCTCGTTTTGCGAAAACTGTGTGAAGGGGATCACCGCCGACTGTCGGCGAATGGAAGAGAATCTTTCCCGCTCGCTGATGCTGGTGACCTGTCTCTCACCGCGTATCGGTTACGAAAATGCGGCGGCGATCGCGTTGGATGCGTATCGGCGCGGGGTGACGCTGCGGGAGGCGGCACTGAAAAGCGGGCATATCACGGCGGAGGAATTCGACCGTGCGGTGCGACCCGAAAATATGGTCTAAAAAATATTGGTCAAAGTGAGCCGCTCACTTTGGCGGAGATGTTCTACGCGCCAGCGACAGCGTGACAGTTCCTCCGCCAGGTGGGCGGTATCTTGTTGCGAAAGCAGAAGGGTGAGCAGGGCGGTGCTTTCCTCGACGGCGTCCAGTTTTTCGTGTGGGATGAAGAGGGGCAGACGGCGGTTGTCCTCTTCAAAATCACGGCAAAATGCAGTGATGGCGGCGGTGGCGGCGGGAAGGTCGTTTTGTGCTACAGCGGTGTCTGCACGGTCGAGTGAGTGAAGCAGGCGTGAGGTGCTGTGTTCCAAAAAACGGTGCGTTCCGATACACAGTGCTGCCGTGAGTGCGAGCAGTACGGCGGCGATCATAAGACGTCGGATACCGTTTCCCCCTTTCGTATGAGATGGGTACGGCCGCCGCGGTCGGCGGTCAGCAAAAAGACCTCTTCCGGCGCGCACCGTTCCTCCCGCAGGACGCGGTGAAGCCACTGCACGTCGTGTCCGCTGAGCGAAAGTCCGAGCGGGAGAGGTTTGCCGTCACTCACCACCAAAAACGGCGTGTCGTCGTCGGGCGGGGTGAGGTGAAGATCGGCAGGGGTGACGGGGCGGGCGGTCGGTTGCAGAGAAAGACTGATCTGCCCGCCCGTTTCGGCGACCGCGTACTGCACGTCCTGCAGATTGAATACGCCCTGCTGACGCAGAGCGCTCAGCACGTCGTCCACTGTCAGGCGCAGTTTCTTCATCGCTTTGCGGTCGAGTTCCCCGTTTACGATGAGCCATACCGAACGGCCGCCCATCAGCCGTTCCGCAAGAGGGGATTTCAGCATTGCTCCCGAGAGCAACAGTTCGAGCGAGACCAGCACGGCAATGGGGATCAGTCCGCCGAACAGCGGGGCGCCCGTATCTTCCATTGCGACCGCCGCCATATCCGCCACCAACAGCGTGACCACCAACTCCGAAGGGTTTAAGTCGCCGAGTTGACGTTTGCCCATCACCCGCATAGCCGCGACCAGCACGGCGTAGATGATGACGGTGCGCAGTGCTACGATTGCCATATCGATCACTCCTTTGCTGTGAGTATGCCCCGCATGACGGAAAATATGGGGAAAGTCTTGCAAAAACACGGGTTTTGGTGTATGCTGAAAGGCAAGGAAAGAAGGTGTGCGTGTTGCTGCAATTGATCTTGGGGCGTTCGGGTTACGGGAAGACCTATACGGTGACGGAGGAGATCGTCCGCCGCGCAGAAGCGGGGGAGGAGAATATCGTACTGTTGGTGCCCGAGCAGGTCTCGTTTGAGACCGAGCGCACGCTGTTGCGCCGTTTGGGGGCGGCACGCGCCGCGGCAGTGCAGGTGCTGAGTTTTACCCGCCTGGCGGAAAAAGTGGCACGCGAGTGCGGCGGTTTGTCGGGTAAAGTGATGGACAAGGTGACCCGTACGTTGCTGATGAGCCGCGCGCTTGAACAGATGAAAGATCGATTGGTGCTGTATCGCCGTCACGCCGCGCGGGCGGATTATGTGCAGGCGGTGTTGGACGTGCTGGCGGAGTGTAAGCAGTACGCAGTGACCCCGCATCAGTTGGAAGATGCCGCCGTGACGCTTGAGGGTACACTGCGGCAAAAGACGGAAGAACTTGCCGCGATCATGGCGGCGTACGAAGCGCTTGCGGCAGACAGTTATTTAGACCCCGCCGACGCCCTTACCCGGTTGGTCGAGCAGTTGCCGCGCAGTCGTTTCGGTGAAGGTGCGGTGCTGTTTGCGGACGGATTTCGCGGATTTACCGAGCAGGAGATGCGGGTGATGGCACTGTTGATGCGCCGTGCCGCCCGCACGGTGGTTACGCTGTGTACCGATACGATGGACACGCGGGATGAATACGCCCTGTTCGCACCGGTGGCACGCACTGCCGCCCGCTTTGTGCAAATGGCGCGGGATAACGGCATAGAAGTGGCGGCACCGCAGTATCTTACCGAAAATCACCGTGCGCGAAACGCGGCGTTGCGGTTGTTGGAAGCGGAATGCTTTGCGGACGGGGACGCACACTTTGAGGAAGAAACGGCGGCGGTGACGGTGGCGGGATACGCCGACCGTTACGCCGAATGCCGTGCGGTGGCAAGCGGAATACGCCGCTTGATGCGCGAAGAAGGTGTGCGCGCACGCGATATCGCCATCGTGGCGCGGAATATGGCGGATTACGACGGCGTACTGGACGTAGCACTCGCACGGGCGGATATTCCGTTTTTCATGGATCGGCGGGAGGACGTGTATACCGAGCCGCTGATGGCACTTGCGAGTGCCGCCCTCACTGCGGTGAGCGGCGGATTTTCTGCCGAACAGGTGCTGCGGGTGATGAAAACGGGTTTGGTGGGTCTTTCGCCCGCTTCGGTCGCCCGTGTGGAAAATTACGTGTTCGTGTGGAATTTGACCGGCCGCCGTTTGCGTGAGGAATGGGTCGCCAACCCCGACGGCTTGGAGGAAATGACCGAGAAAGGGCGGGCGCAGTTGCGCCATTTGAACCGCTTGCGCCGCCGCTTGCTGACTCCGTTGGAACATTTGGCGGAGAATTTGCGCGGCAACGTGACGGGGCAGGTTTTTGCACGGGCGATGTACCGCTATTTGGAAGAGGCGCGGGTGGCAAGGCTCGTGCGTTTACAGGCGAAACGTTTGCGTGCGGCGGGAGATCCTGCGGCGGCGGAACGTATGGAGGATATGTGGGATATCTTGATGGGTATCCTCGATCGTTTCGGCACGGCACTCGGAACGGTCTCCCTTTCGGCTGTGCGGTTGAACGAACTGTTTTCGCTGGCGCTTTCGGCAACCGACCGCGGCAGTATCCCGCAGGGATTGGATGCGGTGCAGGTGGGCAGTGCGGAGCGTATGCGCTTCTCTGCGCCGCGTGCCGTGTGGATCTTAGGTGCGAATGAAGGCATGTTTCCCGCCTATCCCGCAACGGGCGGGTTGATCACCGACCGCGAACGACAGGCGTTGTCGGCGGTGGGGGTCACGTTATCGGAAACAGGTGACCGCCAAGCGGTAGAGGAACAGCTGTACGCGTATTTGGCAGTGTCCGCCCCCTCGGAACGGCTTGCAGTCAGTTATATTGAGAGTACGGGCGGTGCGGTGTTGCCCCCCTCGTCCTTAGCGGCGGGGGTCGGACGTTGCGTGCCGCGGCGTACGGTGCAAGCGGGGGGGCTCCCCGAAACGGACGATGAGGCGTTCCGTGCTCTTGCTGAACAGTTTGAAGACTTTACACCCGAGCGAGCGGCGTTGTATACGCATTTTGCCGATCATCCGACCTACGCCGCACGACTGGGTGCGATGGAGCGGGCGGTGGCGCGTCAGTCGATGACGTTTTCTTCTGCTGAAGCGGCGGGGGAGTTTTTTGGAAAGAATATGACCTTGTCCGCCTCACAGGTGGAGATCTATCATCAGTGCCGTTTTCGGTATTTTTGTCAGTACGGGTTGCGGGTACGGCCGCTTCGCCCTGCCGAACTCGGCGGTTTGGAATTCGGTAATTTGGCACACTTTGTGATGGAAACGGTGTTACCGCGGTATACGGCGGTGCAATTCCGCGACATTACTCGTGCGGTGGTGGGAGAGGATACCGCCGCCGCGGTAACGCTGTACGTGGATACGGTGATGGGTGGCGCGGCAGACAAGAGCGCCCGCTTTATCACCCAGACCAAACGCTTGTCCCGCACGGTGGAGGCGCTGTTGTGGCACGTAGTGCAGGAACTTAGACAAAGCCGTTTCGTGCCGACGGAGTACGAACTGCCGGTGGGTATGGAAGACGGTGTCAAAGCGACGGTGCTGACCCTGCCCGACGGCACAACGGTGCGGGCGATCGGTAAGATCGACCGCGTGGATGTGTACCGCGCGGGAGAGACCGCCTACGTGCGGGTGGTGGACTATAAAACGGGAGCAAAGAATTTCCGCTTGGACGAAGTGGTGGAAGGCATTAATTTGCAGATGTTGCTCTATCTCTTCTCGTTGTGGGACAATGCCGCCGACCGCTTCGGCGGTAAGGCGGCGCCTGCAGGGGTGCTGTATCTGCCCGCGAAACTGCCTGTGGTGGCGGTGGCGGCAGGGGACAGCGAGGAAGACCGCGCCCGTGAACGGTTGAAAGCGATGCAGATGAACGGCCTTTTACTGAACGATCCCGAAGTGATATCCGCTATGGAAGCGGATGGGAAGGGGTTGTTTATTCCCGCGAAACTGAAGGCGGACGGCACACCCGACAGCCGCGCGGCGGTGGCGACGCTTGCCCAGTTCGGTCAGTTGAAGAAGCGGGCGGAGGCATTGCTCTGCGAGATGGCGGCGACCCTGCGCCGCGGTGACGTGGCGGCGGCCCCTGCGAGCAGTGAGCGGCTGGATGCGTGCGCGTTTTGCGACTACGCCGCGGTGTGCGGGCACGAAGCGGGGGATACCGTACGGGAGATTCGATCTTACGACACCAAAGCCGTGCTGGCGATGCTTTCGGAAGAAGAAAATGAAAAAATGTAAAAAAAGACTTGCATTTTTTCGAATGGTGTGATATACTCGTCGTGTTACGGAAGTGCGGGCTGTGGTCGGTTCGTAAAACTTCCGAGTTACTGAAAGAGGTGACATCTGATGAAAGAGTCGATCCATCCTGACTACAAGCAAACGACCATTACCTGCGCTTGCGGCGAAG
>SVPJ01000051.1 GCA_015065885.1 Oscillospiraceae bacterium
CCCGCATATATTTCAGCAGTTGCTTTTGCAGTTCCCGCACGAGAAATACCGTGCGGGTCTTGTTTTTGCAGGTGACCGTCGCTTCGCCGCGGCGCACCGCTTCCGCCGTGATAAAGGGCAATTCGCTCACCCGCATTCCCGTGGCACACAGCGTTTGCAACAGCAAAAACAGGCGGCGGTTGCCGCTTTGCCCGGCGGCGTTTATAAGCCGCAGATATTCGGCTTTCGTCAATTCCCGTTCAGCAGAGGAAAAGGTGTTTCGCTGTACGTTGAACTGTCTCACGCAACAGTCCGTCCATTCCATAAAGCGCAGAAAGGCGTTTACCGCCGCTAACATCGAGTTGGCACTTGCTACGGCGTAGCGCGAGGCAAGCTGTGCCTTATACCGTACGGTCAGCGCTTTATCTACCGTTTCGTTTGCCGCAAAGCGGGCAAAAGCCGCAACGTCCCGTCGGTATTTTTCCAGCGTAGCCGCACTTTTTTCCTCGGCTTGTAAATGCCGTTCAAAAGCCTGTAACTGCCGTGCCGTGATCTTACGTCTCATTGTTATCCCTCCCGTACCATTATACCCCGAAAACGGCACCGTTTTCCTCCCGTTGCATAGTATGGAATACGCGGCGAGGGCGGGCGAGGAGGGATCGCCGTGCGAAGGGGGAGAGGCGAATGGCAGAAACACTCGGAACGGTGGCAGTACTGTTGCTCGCGGTATACGGTGCCATGGAGGGAATACGGCGGCTGGTGACCTTTCTTTTGTATCCGCCGTGCGAGGAACACGGGGTGTGCGTTTTGTGGTTTCGCGGTCACCAAGAAGACGCGGAGTTTACGGTGCGGTGTGCGGCGGCGCGGTGCCGCGGGCGTATGCCGATCTGTGCGGTGGAGATCGACACCGACGAAGAGACCCATGCGGTGCTCGAAAAGACGTGCCGAGCGGTGCGCGCGGTGGAACGGTTCACCCCCGCGACGTTTTGCAAGCGATTTTTTTAAAAAACCGCAAAAATCCCGTTTACAACGGGCGAAAACGGTGGTATAATCGAAGAGCGAATATATGTTCTTTGGAGTAAGTGACGTATGGACGAACAACACGGGCGCACAATGGAAGGGACCGTGGAACGGGTCGTGTTTCGTAACGACCAAAACGGATGGACGGTGCTGGATGTCAGCGCCGCGGGCGGTCTACATAAAGTCGTGGGCGTGATGCCCGACGTACAGACGGGCGAGTCGGTAAAATTGCAGGGCGAATGGGTGGATCACCCGCAATTCGGTGTGCAGTTTCGCGCAGACAGCTACGAGCACTCCCTGCCGCAGGATGCGGACGGGGTGCTTCGCTATTTGTCTTCGGGCGCCATTAAAGGGGTGGGCGTTGCCACTGCCGCCGCCATTGTGAAGAAGTTCGGGGACGACACCATTCGCATTTTAGAGCAAGAGCCGATGCGGCTGAAAGAGATCCGCGGCATCACCGCCGCCCGTGCCGCCGCCATCGGCAAGGAATTTGCCGCTCAGTTTGGCCTGCGCGAAGTGATACTGGCGTTTTCGGGGTACGGTCTCACGGCCAACGAAGCGATGCGCTGTTGGAAAAAATGGGGACGCATGACGGTGGATACCATCCGCGAAAATCCATATAATTTGTGTGAGCATTCGCTCTATATCGGGTTTGAGCGGGCGAACGAGATCGCCGCCCGCATGGATATTCTACCCGAAGACCCGCGCCGTGTGGAGGCAGGCGTGTTGTACGTGCTGCGTCACAACAGCGGTAACGGACACACCTGCCTGCCGTTTCAAAAACTGGTCACCGTCACGGCGGGCTTGCTCGGCGTCGAAGCCGAAGGGGTGCAGGATGCCGCCGAACGGCTCGTTTCGCGGGCAACGCTAAAGGAAGAGATCATCGACGAGGTGCGGTTTTTGTTTTTACCGCACTATCACCGTGCCGAGCGGTACATTGCCGCCCGTATGCGGCTGATGTCCGCCTTTCCGCAGGAAACGGATGCGGATGTGGAGTCCCGCATCGACCGCTTGGAGAAGAAGTACCGCATACAGTACGAAGCGAAACAGCGCGTGGCGATCCGTCACGCCATTTCCCGCGGATCGCTCATTTTGACGGGCGGTCCCGGCACGGGCAAGACTACCGTGCTGAAAGCTATTATCACCTTGCTCGAACAGATGGGACACACCGTGGCGGTCGCGGCGCCGACGGGACGTGCCGCGAAACGCATCGGCGAACTGACGGGACGGGAGGCAAAGACCTTGCACCGTTTGCTGGAAGTGCAGTGGACGGACGAGGATGAGCCGGTATTTTCGCGCAATGAAAAGGACCCGTTGGACGTGGATGCGCTGGTCATTGACGAGTTGTCGATGGTGGACGTGCCGTTGTTTGAAAGCACCTTGCGCGCCCTCAAAAGCGGGTGCCGTTTGGTGTTGGTGGGGGATTGCGACCAGTTGCCCGCCGTGGGTGCGGGATGCGTATTGCAAGACCTTATCGCGGGGGACGTGTTGCCCGTGGTGCAACTGACCGAAGTGTTCCGCCAGGCGTTGGAAAGCCGCATCGTGCAAAACGCGCATCGCATCGTGAAAGGGCAGATGCCCGCCCTTGGCGAGCGGGACGGGGATTTCTTCTTTCTTTCCCGCCTCTCCGCCA
This sequence comes from Oscillospiraceae bacterium, assembly GCA_015065885.1. GTDB lineage: Bacteria > Bacillota > Clostridia > Oscillospirales > Acutalibacteraceae > SIG588. The sequence continues at coordinate 2,633 of SVPJ01000051.1, forward strand.
CGGATACGGTGGAAACGGTACTGGATCTGTGCGCCCGCCGCCTGCCGATGAAATACAACTACACCATTTGGGAGAATATACAAATTTTGTGTCCCGGGCGCAAGGGTGCGCTCGGCACACGGGAACTCAACGCTCACCTGCAAGCCTTGCTCAATCCTCCTGCCGACGATAAGCGGGAGATCGTGATCGAAGGGATCACCCTGCGCGAAGGGGACAAGGTGATGCAGGTCAAAAACAACTACGACATTCCCTGGACGCGGGACGACGGCGAGATGGCGACGGGTGTGTTCAACGGCGATATCGGCCGTTTGATTCGTGTGGACATGGAGGAAGGGACGCTCACGGTGCGGTACGACGACCGCGAAGCACTCTACAACCGTAAGGATGCCGCCGATTTAGAACCGGCGTACGCCGTGACGGTACACAAAAGCCAGGGCAGTGAGTTCGACGCGGTGGTGATGCCCGTGTTTTCGGGCGTGCCGCAACTGACGTATCGCAATTTGTTGTATACCGCCGTTACCCGTGCAAAATCGTTGCTGATACTGGTGGGCAGTGCCGAAACGGTACACCGTATGGTGGAGAATGACCGTAAGACCCTGCGGTATACGGGTCTGCGGCACTTCCTTTCGAAAACCGAGGTGAGCACGCCGTGGGCGTAACGTTCGGGCGGCGGCTCGCGGCGATCTTCTTCCCTGAACGCTGTGCCGCGTGCGGTGAAGTAATCACGGTGGGGACGGGGCTGTGTCCCGCTTGCCGCGACGGTATGCCGCGTATCGGCGTGCCCGTCTGCCCCTTGTGCGGGCTGGAAAAGGAATGGTGCGATTGTAAACGCCGCCGCCGTCATTACGAGCGGGTGGTGGCACCGTGGTATTACGACGGCAAAGGGCGGGACGCGGTGCTGCGTATGAAAGCGCGCGGCGACTCCGTGGCGACCGCCTTTTTTGCCGAGGAATTGGCGGATACGGTGCGGCAATACTATGAAGAGATCGCGTTTGACGGGGTGGTGTTCGTGCCCGCCACCCGTCGCGAGCGCCGTCGCCGCGGCTACAATCCCGGCGAGATGGTCGCCCGCGCCACGGCAAACGCGCTGGGATTGCCACTGTGGTCCTGCCTTGTGAAATTGGTGGATACCCCGTCGCAAAAGACGCTTTCTGCCGAACGGCGCACGGGCAATCTGCTCGGTGTGTTTGACGTCACCGACGAGGCGGTGGCGGGCAAGACGCTGTTGCTTGTGGACGACGTGGTAACGACGGGTGCCACGCTCGATGAATGTGCAAAAATGCTGAAGATATACGGTGCCGAAGCGGTGTACGCCGCGACGGTCGCCGCAACGCGAAAACAAAAGGAGTGAAACGGGAATGGCGATGGGGCTGGGAATCGATATCGGCACGGCGCAGGTGGTGATCGCGACGTCGGCGGGCGACGTGGCACTGCGTGAGCCGTCGGTCATCGCGGTCAGCCGCGCGAACGGGCGGGTGCTTGCCTGCGGTCAAAAGGCCCACGCGATGCTCGGTCGCAATCCCGAATCGGTCGCCGTCGTCCGTCCCATTCGCAAAGGCGTGATCTCGGATTACGGCTATGCCGAAACGATGCTCCGTCACTTCGTGCGCCGTGTGTGCAGTTATAAAGTCATTAAGCCGAACACGGCGGTGACACAGCCCTCTGCCGTCACCGAGGTGGAAGAACGCTCGCTGGTAGAAGCGGTGTCCGCCGCGGGTGTGCGCCGCGTGACGCTGATGGAGAAGGCTGTGGCGGCGCTCATCGGCACGGGCGCCGATATCACGGCCCCCGAAGGGCATATGGTGGTGGATATGGGTGCGGGTACGACCGACGTGGCGGTGGTCTCCCTTTCGGGGGTGGCGGCGTCCCATTCACTCCGCGTCGGCGGTGACGATCTGGACGAAGCAATTGTGCGGTACGTGCGCGGTAAATACAACCACGCCATAGGACTTTCCACGGCCGAATGGCTGAAATGCGAACTCGGCCGTGTGTTGCCGACAAACGACGACGAGTGGCGTGAGGTGAAGGGCCGTGCGACACTCACGGGTCTGCCCGCGATACAGCGGGTGACGGCAGGGGACGTCCGCCGCGCGATTGAAGAGCCTGTCAGCCGTATGTTGTTTGCCATCACCCGCACGATGGAAGAGACCTTGCCCGATCTTGCGGGCGACGTGTTGCGGGAAGGAATGATCCTTGTCGGCGGCACGGCGTTGCTCGGTGGTCTTCCCGCACGCATCACCGCCGAAACGGGCATTCCCTGCCGCGTGGCGGAAAATCCGACGGAATGCGGTGCGAAGGGGGCGTATATTGCGCTCACCAACCCGAAAAAACTGCAAAACAGTGTGTATAACGTCAGTCAGTTTGACCGACCGGACGAATTATGGGGGTAATGACAATGAACGTACGTGAAAAACTGCAACTGGACTACGAAGGGTTGATCGCACACGGTCCGATCACCATCGTGGCGTTTGGCGACAGCGTTACCCACGGCGCGGTCGGCGAAGGGGAGATCGATTACGAAACGGTATATTGGAACCGTTTGCGGCAAAAACTGAATGCGGTGCGGGATTACGTTCCCGTGAACGTGATCAACGCCGCCATCGGCGGTATCACCGCCGAAGCATCCCTCGCACGCATGGAAAAGCAGGTGTTCAAGCACGAACCCGATTTGTTGATCGTCTGCTTCGGGCTGAACGACGTGAACGGAGAACTGGATACCTATCTTTCCTCCCTCAAAGAGATTTTTGCAAGGGCGAATGCGCGGGGGATCGACACGGTGTTTATGACCCCGAATATGCTCAACACCTACGTGGCGGAGGATACACCACAGCAGCATTGGAACTATGCGCACATCACCGCCGAAGTACAAAACAGCGGACGGATGGATCGGTACATCTATGCCGCTGTGGCGTTGGCGGAGGAGATGGGCATCACCGTGTGCGATTGTTACAGCGAATGGAAGAAGCTGAGTGAAACCGAAGATACCACGATGATGCTTGCCAACCGCATCAACCACCCCACCCGCGAGATGCACGAGCTGTTCGCCGCGATGCTGTTCGATACGATTATCGGCGACGGTGCCGCGGCGGGGGATACGGAAAGCACGATGTATCGCGAAACGTAAGCGGAGGTACTGAATATGATGAAGGTTGCATTTTTTGATGCCAAGCCGTACGACAAGCCGTCGTTTGAAGCGTACGGCGAGCGGGCGGGCATTCGTTTTAAGTTTTTTGAAACCAAACTGACCGAAGATACCGTGGCACTGGCGCACGGGTGCGAGGGCATTTGCGTGTTCGTGAACGACGAGGTGTCCGCCCCCGTGATCGACCGTTTGGTAGAGGCGGGCTGTCGCTTTATCGCTCTGCGCTGTGCGGGCTACAACAACGTGGACCTCGCGCATTTGAACGGGCGCATTCCCGTTTTTCACGTGCCGGCGTATTCCCCGCATTCGGTGGCGGAACACGCGATGGCGATGCTGCTCACTTCCATTCGCCGCATTCACAAGGCGTATATCCGCACCCGTGACTTCAACTTCAGCTTGAACGGTATGACGGGTTTTGATCTGCACGGCAAAACGGTCGGCGTGGTGGGCACGGGCAAGATCGGCCGCTGTTTCATCGACATTTGCCGCGGTTTCGGTATGCGGGTGCTGGCATACGACAAATATCCCGCAGACATCGCGGGGGTGGAATACGTGGATACCGACACGCTGTTCCGTGAAAGCGACGTGATCTCTCTGCACTGTCCGCTGACGAAAGAGACGTATCATATGATCAACGATGCGGCGATTCAAAAGATGAAACGCCGTGCCATGCTCATCAACACCTCCCGCGGGGCGCTCATTGATGCGGCGGCACTGCTTGCGGCGATCAAAGAGCGCCGCATCGGCGGCGCGTGCCTCGATGTGTACGAGGAGGAGTCGGAATTCTTCTTTGAAGATTTTTCCAACCACATTGTGGAAGACGACGTGCTGACCCGCCTTATTTCGATGCCGAACGTCATTGTGACCTCCCACCAGGCGTTCCTCACCGAAGAGGCGCTCGACAACATTGCGGAGACCACCGTGCAAAACATTCTCGGCTTTGAAAACGGTACGCCGCAGAACGTGGTGAATAAATGAAAAAACGGAGAAAAGCGCGCAGCGTTACGTGCTTTTCTCCGTTTCGTTTTGTTTGCGTTCCATTTTTCGCCACGCCCAAAAGCCGTATAGGTCGTTCACTAAAAAGCTGATGAAACATACCGTAACCGAAATATATGTGGGGTCGTGTTGCGATGCCAGTGTCCACAAGACGATGAGTATCACGTCGTTGGCGGCATAGGCTAACGCAAAAAACGGGTTGCGACGAAAGGTGAGATATACCGCCAAAAACGAGGTGTCGACGAATGCCGCGGCATTCTCTACCCGGTGGCAGATTACCGTAAGTGTAGCAGAAAGTTTTAGAAAAGTCAAGTTTTCTCTTCCCAATTGCGGACGGTTGTGCTATACTGCCATCAAAAGGGAGGGATGCACGTGAAACGGAATTACCAAGCACAGACCGATGCGTTGATCGCGGCGCACGCGGCGGCGGGGGAGGTACCTTCGCTGTTGCTTCACAGCTGTTGCGCCCCGTGCAGCAGTTACGTGCTGGAATATCTGTCGGAGTATTTTACGATCACGGTGTTGTATTACAATCCCAATATCTATCCCGATGAGGAATACTTCCACCGCGTGAAAGAACAGCAGGCGTTCATCCGCCGCTTTCCCGCAAAACACCCCGTCACTTTCGTGGAAGGAGCGTTCGATAAAGACCGCTTTTACGAAACGGTGAAGGGGATGGAAGATATGCCCGAAGGGGGCGAACGCTGTTTTCGCTGTTACGAGATGCGTCTGCGTGAAGCGGCAGAGCAGGCGCGGGCGATGGGGGCGGACTATTTTTGCACCACCCTTTCCATCAGCCCGCTGAAGAATGCGGAAAAACTGAACGAGATCGGCGAGCGGTTAGCTTTGGAATACGGGGTGCGGTATCTGCCCTCGGATTTCAAGAAGAAAAACGGCTATAAGCGCTCGGTGGAACTGTCACGGGAATACGGTATGTATCGGCAGGATTACTGCGGATGCGTGTTTTCGAAAAACGGGTAATATAAAAGGTCGGTGTGAACCGACCTTTTATTGTTGGTATATTTTCCCTCGCACCCTCATACGATGGTACAAACATACTTTGGGAAAGCGGAGGAATCGGGGATGAACAATACCGAGATCTACAGGGATATTGCGACGCGTACGGGCGGCAGTGTATACGTGGGGTGTGTCGGCCCCGTGCGCACGGGCAAATCCACCTTTATCAAGCGGTTTATGGACACGTTGGTGTTGCCGCACATTGCGGACGAACACAAGCGCGAGCGGGCAACAGACGAACTGCCGCAATCCGCTGCAGGGCGCACCATTATGACCACCGAGCCGAAATTCATTCCCGAGGAGGCGGTGGGGATCACGCTTGCCGGGGATGCCGCGCTGTCGGTGCGGATGATCGACTGCGTGGGGTACGTGGTGCCGTCGGCAAAAGGATACATTGAAGACAATGCCCCGCGTATGGTGAAGACCCCGTGGTTTGAAGAGGAGATACCCTTTAACATGGCGGCGGAACTCGGCACGCAAAAGGTGATCAACGAGCATTCCACCATCGGGCTCGTCATCACCACCGACGGCAGTATCACCGACATTCCACGCGAAGAATACGCCGAAGCAGAGGCGCGGGTGATCCGTGAGTTGCAGGAGTTGAAGAAACCCTTTGCGGTGTTGCTCAACTCCACTCATCCGTACGATGACGATACGAAAGCGTTGTGTCGGGAGATGAGCGAGCGGTACGGTGTGCCGATCTGTGCGGTGGATTGTATGCACATGACCGAGGAGGAACTTGCGCACATTTTGGAAACGGTACTGTTGGAGTTCCCCGTGCGGGAGATCGGGGTGGAACTCCCGCGTTGGCTGACCTCCCTGCCCGCGGCACACCCCGTGCGCCGTGCGTTGTTCGACCGCGCGCGTGCGGCGGCAGGCGATCTTCACTGTCTGCGTGACCTGCCACGGCTTACCGAAGCGTTGGCGGAGAGCGAATACGTGGAATACGCGCAGGTAGCCTCCCGCGCACCGGGCGAAGGGAGAGCCACCGTTACGGCGGCGGTGAAACCCGAACTGTTCTACCGCGTACTGGGTGAGGTGACGGGTATTACCGTGGAGGACGAAGCGGCGCTGATGACCACCATGCGGGAACTGGCAGGGGTGAAAGCACGGTTTGACAAATTCCGCGGTGCGCTCGAAGCGGTGGAGGCAACGGGCTACGGTATCGTGATGCCCGATATGACCGAAATGATGTTGGAAGAGCCTGAGATCATCCGCCAAAGCGGGCGGTACGGGGTGCGCCTGCGTGCGTCTGCGCCGTCCATCCACCTGATGCGGGCGGATATTCACACCGAAGTATCGCCCATCGTCGGCTCCGAAAAACAATCGGAAGAACTGGTGAGTTACCTTTTGCGTGAATTCGAGGAAGACCCCTCCCGCATTTGGGATTCCAACATTTTCGGCACTTCGCTGTATGGGTTGGTGAATGAAGGACTGCACAACAAATTGGCGCGGATGCCCGATGACGCCCGCCAAAAGATGAAGGAAACGGTGGAGCGCATCATCAACGAGGGGTGCAGTGGATTGATATGCATCTTGGTATGAGAAAACGCAAAGAGACGGGAGAGAAAACGCGTCCCCGCCTTGCGGCGGGGGTCGGTTTGCTCGCGATACAGAGCGTGTCCTGCGCGGTGGTGGTGCTGGCGGTGTTGACCGTACGATTGGTGAGCGGAAATCTGTTTGGGCAACTGCGAAACTACTTCCGCGAAGCGATGCAGGAGAACACCCTCAGCACCGCGATCCACGCGCTGTGGGAAGAGAAGCTCTCCTTTGAGGAAACGGATGTTTAGTGTGCATTTCTGCGGCACCCGCTGGTGTTGGGGGGTGCCGTTTTTGCTGCTCTTGACCCTGCTTTTAACGTTGGATAAAAGCGGCACGGCGCTTCTTTGCCTGCTTGCCTCGTTTTTGCACGAAGGCGGGCATATTGCGGCACTGCTTTTGCTGGGCCACCCGCCCAAAGAGGTGGCGGTGGGGGCGTGCGGCATTCGCTTGGTGCCCCACCCGCACCCGCTCACCCCCAAGCGGCAGGCGGCGGTATTGCTCGCGGGTCCGCTGGTGAACTTGCTTTTGGCGGCGGTACTCGCGACGCTTCGCCGTGCTCCCGCGGCCGTGGCGGCACACGCGGTGCTGGGCGCATTTAATCTGTTGCCGATCGAAGCGCTGGACGGCGGTCAGCTGCTCGGCTGCTTTTTGCCGTCACGGGCGGTGCGGTGGATATCCGTTGCGGTGCTGTTGCCGCTCGCAACGCTCGGGTTTCGGTTGCTTTTGCAATACTATAATCCGTCGCTTTTGTTGGTGTGCATCTATTTGGTCGTGCGTTTATTTTCCCACGAGCGGATTTGACTTGAAAAACAGCAGAAAGTGTGGTAAGATGTCAAAAGACGTGAAAAAGCGAGGAACGATCTATGACCTATCAATTGGACGATATGCTGCTCCGCGTGCAAAAGCCGGGGCGGTATGCAGGCGGTGAACTGAACAGCGTGGTGAAAGATCCCGCAAAGGTGGCGGTGCGCTTCGCCTTTTGTTTCCCCGATCTGTACGAGGTGGGTATGTCCCATCTCGGTATGAAGATACTGTACAGCCAGTTCAACAGCGTGGAAGACGTATGGTGCGAGCGGGTGTTTGCGCCCGACCTCGATATGGAAGCGGAGATGAAAGCGAACGGGGTGCGCCTGTTCGGCCTTGAAAGCCGCGACCCTATCGATACCTTCGATTTCATCGGCTTCACACTGCAATACGAAATGAGTTATCCCGCCCTGTTGCATATGCTGGACTTGGCGGGTCTGCCGTTACGTGCGGCTGTGCGTGACGAACGTTTTCCGTTGGTGGTGGCGGGCGGTCCGTGCGCCTGCAATCCCGAACCGCTCGCGGATTTCATCGACATTTTCTTCCTCGGTGAAGGGGAAGAGGTGGATCTCGAAGTCATCGACCTTTACCGTCAAATGAAAGCGGACGGCACCTACAACAAGGCGGAATTTTTGAAGGCGGCGGCGCAGATCGAAGGGGTGTACGTGCCCTCGCTCTACGACGTGACTTACAACGAAAACGGCACCGTCGCGGCGGTCACCCCGCAGGACGGTGCGCCTGCCCGCGTGAAAAAACGCATCATCCACGATCTGGACACGGTGTTTTATCCCGACGCCTTCGTGGTGCCGTACATCGACATCGTACATGACCGTGCGGTGAGTGAGATCTTCCGCGGGTGTATTCGCGGTTGCCGTTTTTGTCAGGCGGGGTTTATCTATCGCCCCGTGCGGGAAAAATCGCCCGAGACCATCGACCGTCAAAGTCACGCGCTGTGCGAGTCCACGGGATACGAGGAGTTTTCGCTGGCATCCCTCTCCACGAGTGATTATACCAAACTGGAAGAGTTGCTCGAACGCCTGCTTCAGTGGACCGAAAAAGAGCAGACCAACATCAGCCTGCCCTCCCTTCGTGTGGACGGGTTTTCGGAAGAACTCGCCAACAAACTGAACGTTCTCAGGCGCAGCGGGCTTACCTTCGCGCCCGAAGCGGGCACCCAGCGTCTGCGTGACGTCATCAACAAAAATCTCACCGAAGAGGAGATCCTCACCACGGCGGGCAAAGCCTTCAGCGGCGGATGGACCTCGGTGAAACTCTACTTTATGAACGGTCTGCCTTGCGAGCGGGACGAGGATATCGTGGGCATTGCCGACCTCGCACAAAAGGTGGTCGAGACCTACTTCGCCACGCCTAACCGCACCCACGGCAAAAACGGGGTGAACGTGTCGGTCAGCGTCTCTTGCTTTGTGCCGAAACCCCACACCCCGTTCCAGTGGGAGCCGCAGGACACCATGGAAGAACTCGAGCGCAAACAGCGCCTGCTTGTGGAAAGCGTACACAGCAAAAAAATATCGCTCAGTTGGCACGAAGCGCAGGTGAGTTTTTTGGAAGCGGTACTCGCCCGCGGCGACCGCCGCTTGGGTGCGGCGTTGGAGGAAGGCTTCCGCCGCGGATTTAACCTCGATTCGTGGTCGGAGCATTTCAGTCTGGAAGGATGGCTGTCGGTGTTTTCGGATTGCGGGTTAGACCCCGCATTTTACGCCAACCGCCGCCGCGAATACGACGAAGTACTGCCGTGGGATCACCTCGATTACGGTGTGACCAAATCCTTCCTGCAAAAGGAAAACGAATTGGCAAAAGCGGCGGCGACCACGCCGAATTGCCGTGAAAAATGTGCGGGTTGCGGTGCGGCCTGCTGGAAAGAGGGGGTGTGTGTCGATGGACGATAACGGTTTGATTCGGACTCCTTCGGGTGTGACCTTCCGCGTAATTCGCCTGCGCTTTTCCAAAACGGGGCGGGCAAAATTCATCTCGCATTTGGATCTCAATCGCACCATGACGCGTGCCCTGCGCCGTGCCAAACTGCCCATTTGGTATACCGAAGGATTTAACAAACACCCGTATCTCACCTTTGCCGCGCCGCTGTCGCTCGGTTACGAGGGTTTGGTGGAGTATATGGATATCCGCCTGACGGAGGACCGCCCGATGGAGGAGGTGCTTGCCGCCCTGAACGCGGCGATGCCGGAAGGGCTGCGCTTTGTGCACGCCGCCGAAGCGGTGCAGAAGCCTGCCGACCTTGCCGCGGCTACCTGGCGGGTAACGGTGGGGTGTACCCTTGCCGAAGTGGAAGCTTTTTTGGCACAGCCCTCCATCACGGTAGAAAAACGCACCAAGAAAAAGACGTTTAAAACGGTGGAACTGAAACCGTTACTGGAAAATTGTCAGGCAGAGGATGCGGGGGACGGCACCGTGCTGACTCTCACCCTGCCGTGCAACAATACCGAAACGGTGAACCCGTCGCTGATCCTCACGGCGTTGCAGACGTTTCTCGGTCGCGAGGTATCAGCGTCGGTGCTTCGCTTGTGCCTGCGGGATACGGCGGGAGAAATTTACCGATAAAAAAGCCACCCATAGAGGCACCCTCCGTAAGGAAGGTGCCTCAGTTATATTCGCCAAAGGCGAGTTCTATTGCTTCGCAGTTATATTATGCTACGCATAGTTATATTGCCCTTCGGGCAGTTTTAAGGGCGGATATAATATCACGAAAACCGATAGGTTTTCATATCACTTTGCCGAAAGGCAAAATATCACTG
>SVPJ01000004.1 GCA_015065885.1 Oscillospiraceae bacterium
AAACGCAGTAAATCCTTGCGGATTTACGAGTATTTTAACACAGCCGAGGGGAAAATCGGCCCGTTAAAATCGGGTTCGGATATGCCTCCTCTGCTTAAGAAAAAACGAAAGGAGGGAGTTTCGTGGCAATACCCGACAGTTTTATTGAAGAAGTCGTCAGCCGTAACGAGCTGGAGCCGTTGGTGTCTACCTACGTCCGTTTGAAGACGCGGGGACGCACGCGCGTGGGACTGTGCCCGTTCCACGGCGAAAAAACTCCCTCGTTTACTGTTTACACCGAGAACAATTCCTTTTACTGTTTCGGTTGCGGTGCGGGCGGTGACGTGATCACCTTCGTGCGGCGGATGGAAAATCTCGACTACGTGGACGCCGTGAAGTTTTTGGCGGACCGTGCGGGACTCCGTATGCCCGAACAAGGGGTGAACGACGCCGTTTCCAAACTGCGGGTGCGAGTGTTGGAAGCCAACCGTGAGGCAGCGCGGTTTTATCACGCTATGCTCACCGACCCGAAGGGGACGGTAGGGTTGCAGTATTACCGCGGACGCGGATACACCGACAGCACGATTCGTCATTTCGGCTTGGGATATGCCCCCGATTCGGGGTGGGCGCTCAGAGATGCGCTCCGTGCGAAAGGATTTACGGATGAGGAGTTGATCGCCGCGTGGCTGTGCAAACGCAGTGAACGCGGACATTTGTACGACGTTTTTCGCGGACGTATCATGGTGCCGATCATTGATATCCGCGGCAACGTGATCGCCTTCGGCGGCCGCGTGCTGGACGATTCCAAACCCAAGTATATCAATACGTCCGACACCTTGGCATACAAAAAGTCGGACAACCTGTTTGCACTGAATTTTGCGAAGTCATCGCTTGGCAAGATGCCCGACGGCGGCACGCAACTGATCTTGTGCGAAGGGTATATGGATGTTATTGCGTTGCACCAAGCGGGATTTACCAACGCGGTGGCGGCGCTGGGGACTTCCTTTACGGCGGAACACGCGCGGCTGATCGCGCGGTATGCGGCGGAAGTGGTACTGACCTTCGACGCGGATGCGGCGGGGCAAAAAGGTACGGGGCGTGCTATTGACCTTCTGCGGGAAACGGGTGTGCGTATCAAAGTGGTGCGGGTGCCCGACGGGAAGGATCCCGATGAATTTATTAAAAATAACGGTGCCGAACGGTTTCGTATGTTGATGGAAAATTCCGCAAACGACGTGGAGTATCGCTTGCTGGAACTCGGACGGCAGTTTGACCTTGCCACGGCGGACGGGCAGGCACGGTACCTGAAAGGTGCGGCGGAGTTGCTCGCGGGGCTTTCCAGCCCGATCGAGCGGGACGTGTACGCGGGAAAGATCGCCGCAGAAGTGGGGGTCACGAAATCGGCGTTGCTCGACCAGATCCGTCAGGTCGGACGGCGGCGTGCCCGCAAGCAGGAGGGACAACAACTTTCGCAGGCGGTGCGGCAAAGTGCCGCCGCAGTGAAGAAGGTAAACCCCGAAGCGGAAACGCACTGGCGTGCCGCCCGCGCGGAAGAGGCGCTCATCGGTCTGTTGATACGCAATCCCGACTATATCGGGCGGGTGGCGGATGCGTTGCCGCCCGACGGTATGGTGACCGCCTTCAACCGTACGCTGTACGGGCTATTGGTCACGCGGCATCAAAACGGGTTGCTGGTGGAACCGTCCTTACTTTCGGCTGAATTGGAAGTGGACGGTATGGCGTACCTTGCGCGTATGGTGCAGGAGGCGGGAGAGCGTGCCAACACACCCGAAGAAGCGTTGCGGTGCGCCGCGGTCATAACAGAGGAAAAACGCCGATTGGCGGTGCAGGAAAGCACCACATCGGATGAGGATATTGAAGCGTATCTCGCAAAACTACGGCAGGAAAAAAAGTAAAGGAGAGTACATAATGAGTACGAATGTGAACGAACAGGAGAAGACCACGGTGACCGCTGCCGATACGGCAGAGCAGGAACACGCACCGATCGCCGATGCGACGGTGTTGCTGAAAGAAAAACGGCTGAACGATCTGTTGGTGATGGGCCGCGCCAAGGGCAAACTGACCACACAGGAGATCTTGGACGCTACCGAAAACGCGGACTTTGATCTGGAACTGGTGGACAAGCTCTACGAGCTGATCGAGTCGCAGAACATCCAGATCGTGGATGACTTTTCGGACGAGAACCTGAACGATATCGACTCGGGTATTGAGCAACCTGCCGACGGCGAAGAGCCGACCGACAGCGTGATGGTGGACGACCCCGTGAAGGTATATTTGAAAGAGATCGGCCGCGTACCGCTCTTGACCCCCGAGGAAGAGGTCAGTTTGGCGGAACGCATCATGGCGGGAGATGCCGGTGCCAAGAAACGTTTGTCCGAGGCAAACCTGCGCTTGGTAGTCAGCATTGCCAAGCGTTACGTCGGGCGCGGTATGCAGTTTTTGGATCTGATCCAAGAGGGTAATCTCGGTCTGATCAAGGCGGTGGAGAAGTTCGACTACACAAAGGGCTTCAAGTTCTCGACCTATGCCACGTGGTGGATCCGTCAGGCGATCACCCGTGCGATCGCCGATCAGGCGCGTACCATTCGCATTCCCGTGCATATGGTGGAGACCATCAACAAAGTGAAGAAGGTGTCCAGTCAGCTACTGCACGAAAACGGTCACGAGCCGTCGGTGGAGGAGATCGCCCAGCGGCTTGAGATGCCGGTGGATAAGGTGCGCGAGATCATGCGTGTGGCGCAGGAACCTGTGTCGCTCGAGACCCCCATCGGCGAGGAAGAAGACAGCCATCTCGGCGACTTTATTCCCGATGACGACGCCCCCGCACCGGCGGACGCTGCCTCTCACACCCTGCTGCGTGAGCAACTGAGCGAGGTACTCTCCACCCTGACTCCGCGTGAGGCCAAAGTGCTGCAACTGCGTTTCGGCTTGGAAGACGGCCGGCCGCGCACGTTGGAAGAGGTGGGCAAGGAGTTTGACGTTACCCGTGAGCGTATCCGTCAGATCGAGGCGAAGGCGCTGCGTAAACTGCGCCATCCCAGCCGCAGTAAGAAATTAAAGGACTTTTTGGATTAAGATATGCATATCAATTTGGAATCGGATTACGCAGTGCGTATCGTGCATCATATGGTGCATCTGAACGCGCGGTGCGATGCCCGTACGGTGGCGGAAGCCACGGGGGTGTCGCTCCGCTTTGCACTGAAAATTATGGGCAAACTGGTGGCGGCGGGTGTGGTATTGTCCTTTAAAGGGGCGCACGGCGGCTACGAACTGGCGCGGCCTGCGGCAGAAATTACGTTGCGGCAGGTCATTGAAGCGGTGGAAGGGCCCTATCACTTCAGCCGTTGCGCCGACGGAGAATACACCTGCACCCACACCGAGGCGGGGGTCTGCCCGTTTTATTCGGTGTTTGACGAGGTGACCCGCACGGTGGTAGAAAAACTGGACACGATCACGTTTGATCGTATAGGGGTATAATTCGTATGGCTATGGTGTCTGCCCATCACGTGGGCAAACAGTTCGGAGAACGCACGTTGTTTTCCGATTTGAGTTTTGAGATAAACGAACACGACAAGGTGGGGTTGGTCGGCGAAAACGGCTGTGGCAAGACCACCTTGTTTCGTATGCTTACGGGGGAGTATTCCATCGACGAAGGGGACGTGGTATTCCAGAAAAACGCCCGTATCGGGTATTTGGAACAGCACGCTTGCTCGGGTGAGGAACACACCTTGTGGGAGGAAGTGGAGGCAGTCTTTGCACCCGTAATGGCAGTGGAAAAGGAACTCGCGGCGGTGACCCTGCGTTTGGAAGGGGCAGCGACGGGAGATGCGGCACTCATCGAGCGTCAGCACGAACTGCAAGAACAGTTCGATCGCATGGGCGGCAGTTATTACAAAAGCCGCGTGCGTTCGACGCTGCTCGGTCTGGGATTCCCCGAAACGGCGTTTTCGCAACCCGTGTCCTCTCTATCGGGCGGGCAGAAGTCGAAGGCGGCGATGGGACGGTTGCTTTTGTCGGATGCGAACGTGTTGCTTTTGGATGAGCCGACCAACCACTTGGATATCACGTCGGTGGAATGGCTCGAAGACTTTTTGCGCGGATATGCGGGCACGGTGGTGGTCATTTCGCATGACCGCTATTTTCTCGACCGTATCACCACCCGCACGTTGGAGATCGCGAACGGACGGCTGTATATGACGAACGGGAACTATTCCGCTCATCGCGCCGCCCGTGAAAAGGACAAAGAGGTGGAAGCACACCACTATAAATCCCAAATGCGGGCGATCCGCAAACTGGAGGATAACATCACCCTTCTTAAAAGTTGGAACCGTGAAAAGAGCATCCGTGCCGCCGAAAGCCGCGAAAAGCGGCTGGAACGTTTGCGGGCGGAACTCACGGTGCCGGAAAGCGAGCGGGAGAGTATTCGCTTTGACTTCACCGCTGAGCAGGTGAGCGGCAACGAGGTGCTGAATGCGGGGGATATTGCGATGGGTTTCGGCGGGAACACCTTGTTCCGTAATGCCGAGTTGCATATCCGCCGCGGTGAGCGGGTGTTTTTGATCGGGCCGAACGGATGCGGAAAGACCACCCTGTTGAAAATTTTGGCGAATCGACTGACCCCGCGCAGTGGTTACGCACTGGCAGGTGCCAAAGTGCGTATCGGCTATTATGACCAGACGCAGGCGGGACTGGACGACGATAAAATGGTCATCGACGAGATATGGGACAGTTATCCGCGTCTGTCGCAGACCGAAGTGCGCAATGCCCTGGCGGCGTTTTTGTTCCGCGGTGAGGACGTGTTTGCCGAAGTGGGCAAACTTTCGGGCGGTGAACGGGCACGTATTTTGTTGCTCAAATTGATGCTTGCGCGGGACAATTTTCTTCTGCTGGACGAGCCGACCAACCACCTGGACATCACCTCGTGCGAAGCGCTTGAGGAAGCACTCGCGGGGTACGACGGCACGGTGTTGATCGTTTCGCACGACCGCTATTTCATTGATCGTTTGGCGACCCGCGTGGTGCGGTTGACCGAGGACGGGTGCGAATCCTACGTCGGCAACTACACCGAGTATCTTGAAAAGCAGAGCGAACGGAAAGCCGCCGCGGTTGCCGCGGCACCGCCGAAAGAGAATGCGTATAAACAGCGCAAGGAAGCCGCCGCAGCACGGCGCAAGCAGCAAGCGCAGTTGACCCGTTGTGAGGCGGCGATCGCCGAAGCGGAAGCACAAGCGGCGGCACTGCAGGCAGAGATGAATTCTCCTGACGTGGCGACCGATTACGCCCGCTTGGCCCAAGTGACCGCCGAATGGGAAGCGACTTCGCGTCGTTTGGAAGAACTGATGGAAGAGTGGGAAACGCTGACACTGGCACTTGAAGACGAATAAAATGCGAAAAACGGTAGACAATCGTGCGGATTTGTGCTAAACTGTATGAAAACAGCGCTTTTAAGGAGGTGAGCAAATGGAAAAGTGGGATCTCTTGGATGCACAGGGGAACGCTACGGGGCGTACCATTATACGCGGCGAGCGGTTGCAGGCAGGGCAATACCATCTGGTGGTGCATATCTGGATCGTGGACAGCCACGGCCGTTTGCTCATTCAAAAGCGTTCGCCGACCTTGCGGTTGATGCCCGGTATTTGGGCGGCAACGGGTGGCTCGGCGGTGTCGGGGGAGATCTCGTCCGACGCGGCACGCCGTGAACTGGCGGAAGAACTCGGTATTCTCACCTACCCGAACGAACTTCAGTATCTCGGCCGTTTGCGCCGCCGCAACTCGCTGTGCGATCTGTGGCTGCTTCGCTCCGACGTGGCGGAAGAGACCTTACATCTGCAAAAGGAAGAGGTTGCCCGCGCGATGTGGGTGACGTGGGATGAATTGATGGAGATGGTGCGTCAGCGCCGCTATCACAATTACGGTCGCCAGTATTTCGCGTGGTTGCACCGTCATATTTACGGAGAGGATGGCGAACCGCGTGCGGATTGAGCGGTTGTTGAATTTTTTTGTAAAAAAAAGGACGTTGGGTGACGAACAGGCCGCCCGTTTCGCGTACGGTAAGGTCGCGGGATGGGTCGGTCTCGGTGCCAATGTCCTTTTGTTTTTAATTAAGGTGTTGGCGGGTGTGCTTGCGGGCAGTGTGTCCATCGTGGCGGATGCGTTTAACAACCTGTCGGATGCGGGCTCCTCGCTCGTGACGCTTGTGGGCTTTCGTTTGTCGGAAGCACCGCCCGACCGTGAACACCCGTTCGGTCACGGGCGCATGGAGTATCTTTCCACCATGGCGGTGGCGGCGCTTATTATGGTGGCGGGTGTGGAACTTTTAAAGTCGGCGGCGGAGAAGATCTTTCATCCTTCGATATTGGCGTTTCACTGGTTACCCGTGATCATTTTGGCGGTATCCATCCTTATGAAGGCGGCACTGGCGTGGTTTTACCGCCGCGTGGATCGCGTGGTGGATTCGCAGACCTTGCGTGCCGCCGCGACCGACAGCCGCAACGATATCCTTTGTACGGCGGTGGTGCTTCTCTCCACCGTGGTGGGCAGCGTGGCAAATGTTGCGCTCGACGGCTATGTGGGCGTGCTGGTGGCGCTGTTCGTTTTGTGGTCGGGTTTTTCGGTGCTGCGGGAGACGGTGTCGCCGCTCCTCGGTCAGGCACCCGACCCGCAGTTGGTGCAGGGGGTGAAGGACACGGTGCTTTCGTACGACGGCATCGTGGGCGTACACGATCTGATGGTACACAACTACGGCCCCGGTCGGCTGGTATTGTCGCTTCACGCGGAGGTGCCGTGTGAAGGGGATATGATGAAAAGTCACGATCTCATTGATTGCATCGAACGCGACCTTGCCGAGCGATTTTGCGCGGTGGTGTGTATTCACATGGATCCCGTGGATACGGCGGACGAGCGGGTGGGACGTTTGCGTATGCTTACGCAAACGGTGATGGAGGACGTGGACGCGGTGCTGACGCTGCACGATTTCCGCGTGGTGTTCGGTGAGAGCCACACGAATTTGATCTTTGATCTGGTGGTGCCCTTTCAACACGAAACACCTGCCGATACCGTGCGGGAGATCGAACGCCGTTTGCAGGTGATCGATCCGCATCTGCGGGTGGTGGCGACGGTGGAGCATACCTTTGAATGAGGTGAGTAGATGGCGTACTATTTGGTATATAACGGGTTTTGGAATCCCGACGGTCTGCCCGAGTCTGCCGCGGCGTTGGCGGATGCCGCCACGCGCGAGGGCGTGACCCTTACCGCCACGCCGAACACCGCGTGGATCGCGCGGTATGACGGCTGCGGCACGGCGGTGGCAGGGAAATACGGTACGCTCACCCGCGGCGATGCGGTGCTGTTTTGGGATAAAGATACCCGCCTTGCCCACGCGATGGAGGCTGTGGGGGCACGGCTTTTTAACACCGCGACGGCGGTGGAGGTATGCGACGATAAATTGAAGACTCATGCGGTACTTGCCAAAGCGGGACTGCCGATGCCGCAGACGCTTGCCGCGCCGATGACCTATGTGGAAAATTCGGCGGCGGGGTGTGCGACCTTTTGGAATGCAGCGGAACACACGCTTGGGTTTCCGATGGTGGTGAAGGAATGCTTCGGCTCGCTCGGCGGGCAGGTGTATTTGGCGCACGATCGTCGTGAACTGGAAGACCTCACCCTTTCGATGGGGGCAAAGCCGTTTTTGGTACAGCGGTTTATTGCCGCCTCGGCGGGGAACGATAAACGCTTGTATGTGGTGGGAGAGCGCGTGACGGCGGCAATGCGCCGTCATTCAGACACGGATTTTCGCGCGAATATCGAAAACGGCGGCGTGGGGTCTGCGTATACCCCGACGGCGGAGGAGTGCGAACTGGCGCTTGCCGCTTGCCGTGCGCTGGGACTCTGCTTCGGCGGCGTGGATATTTTGGACGGTGAAGACGGGCCGCTGCTTTGCGAAGTCAATTCCAACGCGCATATGGCGGGCATCACCGCCTCGACGGGCGTGGACGTGGCAAGAGAAATTATTCGTTACGTAAAGGAGAAAATGTCGTGAGTGATATGCTGGTGAATTTGTACGCGCTTCCCCAAGCACCGACGGTGGCGGAAGGGGTACGTATCGAGCGGGTGTTGCCGCCCGATTTCGGGAAGGTCCTGTCGTTTGTGAAAGCGCAGTTCAGCGACGGCTGGGCGCACGAGTGTGAAGCGGCGTTGCACCAATCGCCGCCCGCTTGTTTCGTGGCGGTGAAAGAACACGCGGTGGTGGGGTTTGCTTGCTACGATGCCACCGCTCGCGGCATGTTCGGCCCCCTTGGGGTGGACGCCGCGGCACGGGGTGAGGGCATCGGTGCGGCGCTGACCTATCGGTGCATGGAAGCGATGAAAGAGGCGGGCTACGCTTATGCCGTCGTCGGTTGGTGTGATGAAAAACAAGCGTTTTACGCCCGCACGGTGGGAGCGATGCCGATTTCGGATACGGGTGCTACGGTGTATAGCCGTATGATATAAAAAGGAGTGTATTGCAGTATTATGAGTATAAAAGGACAGAAGGCACGCGAACTGTTTTTGCAAGGGTACAACTGCGCGCAGGCGGTGGCGTGTGCGTTTGCAAACGAGATGGGTCTGCCGTCGGATACGGTGGCGCGGATGGTGTCGGGTTTCGGCGGCGGTATGGGTCGCTTGCGCGAGGTGTGCGGCGCCTTTTCGGGTGCGGTGTTCGTGATGAGCGTGCTGTACGGCTACGCCGATGCGGCGGCACAGGAGGAAAAGATGCGGTTGTATGCCGATATTCGGGAGATGGCGGAGGGGTTCCGCTTGGAAAACGGGTCGCTCATTTGCCGTGAGTTGCTCGAAACGCGGGCGAGTGCGGCAACGACGAGCGGGCACAATCCGCTGTGCGGCGCAATGGTGGAGAGCGCCGCTGCATGGATGGAGACGTTTTTGAGAGAGCATCCGATCGGGTAAACGTATCACCCTGCCGATCTTTCGGCAGGGTGATTTTTTGTGGGGCGGGCGAACGCAGTTCGCCCCTACCGCCGAACGGGCGGGTGGTCGTGTGGCGGGCGGCAAGGTTGCCGTACCTACCTGTAAATTTTTTCTTTATCGACAAAATTCTACTTGATTTCTGTTTTCGAAAATGGTACACTATTCGTGCGACACAATCTGAATAATTTCTAAAACAGCACAAGGGCGGTATTTTTACTTCGGTAAAAATGCGCGCTCTACTCAAGTGCCTTTGGGCTGTTTTGGGGAAAGATTGTGTCGCAGCAATGGAGTCGTGCGTTTTTCGGCGCGTGGCTTCGGCTGCGCGCTTTTTTATTTCTCGGAGGAGGGTGTGACGATGGAGTATCGCGTTGTACGAAAAATTGATAAGACCGGGCGCCTGGTCATTCCAAACGATCTTCGGAAACTTTTTGGCATGTCTCCCGATACAGCGGTCGTGATTATTCCGACGGAAGATGGGATATTATTGAAATGCGTGAAGGAAGACGAGCGAAACGATTGACTGTTTCCCCTTTTTAGGTAAGGATGCCAAGGGTCGGTGCGTCTTTCCAAGGTGTGGTGCGGACAGTCGTGTGGCGGGCGAACGCAGTTCGCCCCTACCGCCAAACGGGCGGGTGCTCGTGGGGATGGGCGATGGAAAAATTTTCAAAAATTTGCGTTTACCTATTGACAAATCGTGAAAATGCGGGTATAATGAAAATGTGGGGAGAACAAATGTTCTCCTTTCTTTTGCAACGAAATTTGCATAGTGCAAAGGAGGTGGGGGTGACGACGGTTGCGGATCTGCGGAAGGCGTTGGCGGGGGCGGACGGACAAGACGAGGTGGTGATCTACGCCGACGTTACGGGAGAATGGGTGGACACGCCACCGTATTTCGACAAGCGGGTGGTGGTGTGCGGGTACTTTTCTGTAGCAGGTGTGTGGGTGGAAAGCGGAATAGCGGCGATTGTAACGGGTGTCGAAGCGGCACTTTAATTTTTCGCCAATTTTTGCACAGCGCAAATAATAGGAGGTGTGTGAAGACGGAAAAACCATTGGAGAGGCGGTCGCTTGCCGCGGTGAAGGAGGCGATCGCGCGGGCGGAGGAATACGCCGCGACGCACAAAGTGCCGCTGACGGTGGAGCGGTTGGCCGCGGAACTTGACGTGGGGGTGACGACGCTCAGGCGGTATTTGGACGATGGGTACAAACCGCAAGGCAGGGCACGAGCGGTGGTGGAAGCGGTGCGGGCGGCGGCAGGGCAGGC
This sequence comes from Oscillospiraceae bacterium, assembly GCA_015065885.1. Lineage (GTDB taxonomy): Bacteria > Bacillota > Clostridia > Oscillospirales > Acutalibacteraceae > SIG588. The sequence goes on from SVPJ01000004.1 coordinate 10,232, forward strand.
GACCGCCAGCGTGATGGAATACGCGCTGACCCGCGGCAGCAGTGCCAATATGCATATGATGTATCTGCGACAATACGCGGGATACGGAGAAGAAACGGGCGGAAAAAGTGAGCCGATCGTATTTGAGGGAGAACAGGAGATCTGAAGGAATGGAGCAAATGGTGAAGGAATATCGGGAGGCGCTCAAGCGGTTGTATCAACGGCGCGAACAGCTGTGTGTGCAGTTGTTGGACGAAGGGAAACGCTTGCGCTTGCTGGACGAGGAAATCGAGGAGACGGAGGAGGCACTGATGCAGATGCGTGCCTATCTTTCGCTGTGAGGGTGTATCTGCCCGATGTGGTGGGGAAAGGCTACCGCGAGTTTTGGCGGTGCCGTAAGCGGTATCGCGTGGTGAAAGGAGGGAAGGCTTCCAAAAAGTCCAGCACGACGGCACTGTGGTACATCTATCATTTGATGAAGTACCCCGATGCCAATCTCTTGGTGGTGCGGCAGGTATACAACACCCACGCCGACTCCACGTTTGCCCAGTTGCGGTGGGCGATCCGCCGTTTGGGGGTGGAGGACTTGTGGGAAGCGGTGCGCTCACCGTTGGAACTGCGGTACAAACCGACGGGACAGCGCATTATGTTCCGCGGATTTGACGACCCCTTAAAACTCGCGTCGGTGACGGTGGAGAGGGGGTATCTCTGTTGGGTGTGGATCGAGGAGGCGTTTGAGATCCCGAGCGAGTCGGATTTCGTGAAATTCGACCTGTCCGCTCCGCGCGGGGCGGTGCCGCCGCCGCTGTTTAAGCAGACGACCATCACCTTTAACCCGTGGAACGAGGGACATTGGCTGAAAAAGCGGTTTTTCGACACCCCCGCCGAGGACGTGTTTGCCATTACCACCAACTATCTCATCAACGAGTTCTTGGACGAGTGTGACCGCCGGATGTATGAGGAGATGAAGGTGCGGGATCCGCGGCGGTATGCGGTGGCGGGGCTTGGCGAGTGGGGTGTGGCGGAGGGGTTGGTGTTCGAGAACTGGCGAGTAGAGGCGTTTGACGTTGAGGGGTTGATACGCGGAGAGGAGGCGTGGAAATGGCGGTGCGTCTTCGGGTTGGATTACGGGTATTCCAACGACCCGACGGCGTTTATCGCGGCGGCAGTGAATAAAGCGGATCGGCAATTGTTTGTTTTTGACGAGTTTTATCAAAAGGGGATGCTCAATTCGGATATCGCACGGGAGATCGTGCGGCACGGATTTCAAAAAGAGCGTATTCGCGCGGACTCTGCCGAGCCGAAGTCCAACGCGGAACTGCGGCAATACGGCATTACCCGCGTGATACCCGCCGAAAAAGGGGCGGACAGTGTGTTGAACGGCATTGCACAGATACGGGAATACGCCGTGACGGTGCATCCGCGGTGTATACATACGGCGGCGGAACTTTCCGCTTATCGCTGGGAAGTGGATCGCGTGACGGGACGGGGGAAAAATCACCCGTGCGACAGCGACAACCATTTGATGGACGCCCTGCGTTACGCGATGGCGGACGTGCGGCATTTTCACCCGAAGGAAACGAAGGAAGAACGGCGGCGACCGTCGGTGTGCGGCGGCGTGACCGCCCGTGATTTTAAAGGAGGTTGGACATGACTTTATTGGTGATCGGTTTGGTGCTTTTGGCGGCGGTGGCGGCCGTGTGGCGGTGGCGGGAGAAGACGCCGCCCGCCCCCCCGCCGGACGAAGCGGCGGTGATGGCGCATTGCCGCAAGCAGGCACAAATGCAGAATTTTTGGGCGTATGACGGTACGGAGCAGCGGGATGCGGAAGAGTTGGCTGAGGCTTTGTACCGTAAAAGAGAGGGGAGATGAAGATGACGGAAACGGTATGGTATGCACCGCGAACGGTGCAGGAGGAATACAAGCGGGGCGCGGATTTTAAAAACCATTTCGGTGCCCGCGGTATGTACGAGCAAAACCGCATCAACGAGCGGTTTTATGCGGGCGATCAGTGGCACGGTGCAAGTGTTGGAAACGACCGCCCGTTGGTAAGGTACAACGTGATCAAGCGTATCGGGGAATATAAGCAGGCGGTGATCGGATCGGCACCCGTGGCGGTGAATTTTTCTGCCGACGGTGTGCCGAATACGGTGGATATCGCCGAGCGGGTGCGGCGCATTCGCGAGCAGGTGGCCGCCAATCCCGTGGGCGGGCTTTCGGAGATCCCGCACATCGGCGGTGAGGTGATCCCACCACCGAAGAGGTCAACTTGGTGATGTCTGCGATGTCGGATTATTTTCGCGTGCAATCCGAGCGATTGCAGTTTGACGACAAGAAGGAGCGGGTGCTTCGTAATGCCTACAACGCGGGAACGGGGGTGTTGTATACCTATTGGGACCCGCAGGCGAAAACAGGGCTGTATGCGGATGAAATGCGCCGTACGCCCATCACGGGGGATATTGCCTGCGAAGTGCTGGACGTTGAAAACGTGTATTTCGGTGACCCGACCAACGACGACGTACAGGCGCAGCCGTTCATTATCGTCGCCAATCGGCAGACGGTGGACAGTGTGCGGCGCGAGGCGAAAGCAAACGGCGTGGCGGACGAAGAGATCGCCCGCATTACGGCGGACGACAGCACGGAATATATGGCGGGTGAACTTGGCGCGAACGGCGACAAAAACGGCGTGGCGAAGGTGACGGTACTTACCAAATTCTATAAGGAGTGGAACACCACCGGTACGGCGTACACGGTGAAGGCGGTCAAGGTGACCGACAAGGTGACAGTGCGCCCGCCGTGGGATACGGGGCTTCACCGTTATCCGTTTGCGGTGTATTTGTGGGAACGCCGCCGCAACTGTGCGTACGGGGACAGTGAGGTGACCTACCTTATTCCCAACCAGATCGCCATCAACCGTATGATCACCGCTTCGGTGTGGGCGGTGATGGTAATGGGCATGCCCATTATGGTGGTGGACGGCGACGCCGTGACGGGACCTGTGACCAACGAGCCCGGACAGATCATCACGGTGAACGGCGTGGAAGGGGACGTGCGGCAGGTGGCGGGATTCTTAAATCCGCCGCAGTTTTCGCCCGCGTTTTCGGACAACGTGGAACAGATGATCGCACAGACGCTGACCCAAAGCGGTGCAAACAACGCGGCACTCGGCGATATACGCCCCGACAACGCGTCCGCTATTATTGCGGTGCGTGAGGCGGCGACCATGCCGCTGACCATGCAGAAGAACCGCTTTTACACCTTCGTGGAGGATGTGGCGCGTATCTGGGCGGATTACTGGATCGCGCATTACGGGCGGCGCGCGCTGAAGGTGGTGGAGGAAAACGGTACGTGGTATATGCCGTTTGACGGTGAGCGTTACCGCGACTTGCTGATCACCACCCGCATTGACGTGGGTACCTCCAATTTGTGGAGTGAAGCGCAGAGCATTGCGACGTTGGATAATCTGTTTGACCGCAAGGTGCTGGACGTTTCGCAATATTTGTCCCGCTTGCCGCGCGGCACGGTGCCGAATTTAGAGGGGTTGATGCGGGAGTTGAAAGAACGACCGGTAACAGAGGAGGTCTTGTTGAATGAATGACGTGATGGACATGACCGTTTGTGATACCGCACCACAGGTAGAACAGACGGAGTCGATAACGGCGGGCGGCGCACCCGTCGGTGATGAAGCAACGCCGAATACGGGTGGTGCGGACACCACACCCCCGCCCGAAACGGCGGACGTGCAATCGGAAGCGGGCGGCGATATCGTATATCGCTTTAACCACGAAACGCGGACGGTCTCGTCTGCGGATGCGCCGGAATTTATTCAAAAATTGCTCAAATCGCAGTACGACTATGAACACAAGGTGGTGCCGCAACTGGATCGTCTGCGTGCCTTGACAGGTGCCGCAGACGAAGACCTGGGCACGGTGGTGGAAAAGCTTCAACAGGTGTGCGAGGAGGCGGAATACCGCGACTTTTTGGAAAAAAGCGGCGGGAACGAGGAGATCGCACGGGGACTTCAGGAGGCGGCGCGCCGTCTGCGCAATGAACGTGCCACTACCACTGCCGCGTGGGAGACGGAGCAGGCGGACGCTGCCCGCGAAACGCTGACACAGCGTATGGGGGAGGAGTTCGCGCGGTTGCAGGCGGAGTTTCCCGAGATCGGGGAGTTTTCCGACCTGCCCGAAAGCGTCGTGCGCGAGGCGAGCGAGCAGGGTATCTCGCTGTTTGACGGCTATTTGCGGTATCTTTACCGCAACAGCCGCAATGCGGCGGCAACACGAAGCGCAGAAGAAAAGGCGGCTGCGGCTTCGGTGGGATCCTTGCGCGGTGAAGCGGAGGCGGTCGAGCGAAACGACGACCAATCCGCAGCATTTTCATCCGCCTTTCGAAAACGATTTTTATAATTTTAAGGAGGAAAAAACATGGCTTACACAGCAACAAACAGCAATTCAAACATCAACACGGTGACCTTGGCAGAAACGATGACGGCGGATCTCGAACGTGCGCTGTCGCAGAAGTCGGTCACGGGCATTCTTTCGGACAACGGCTTGCAGCCGAAGTTTATGGGTAACGGTATCGTGATCGTACCCGAATTGGATATGTCGGCAATGGGCGACTACGACCGCGACACCGGTTTTGTGCAGGGTGCGGTCACAATTTCCCGCACGCCGTATCAGTTGTCGCAGGACCGCGGCCGTTCCTTCCAGTTGGATGCGCAGGACGCGGACGAGAGCGGCATCGGCAACCTCGCAGGTGAGGTGATGGCGGAATTCGTGCGTGCGCAGGTGATTCCCGAGATGGACGCGTACGTCATCTCGAAGATCGTGGGTGCGGCGGCCGCCGAAGACGGTCAGGTGGAGGTGCTGGACGGCGCTCTGCCTGCAGATACGGTGTTTTCCAAGATGGCAGCGGCGATGATCGCGGCACAGGATGCCAGTGACTACGAAGAAGAACTGGTCTGTTTCGTGGACAGCACCATCTACGCGGCACTGCAGAGTACGAACGAGATCTCCCGCCAGTTGTCGGTTATCGATTTTACCCGCGGTGAGGTGACCACCAAGGTGCAGGCGTACAACGGTATGCCCATCATTCCCGTGTCGTCTCCGCGTATGAAGACGGCGTACGAGTTTTATGACGGTACGTCGGAAGGCCAGAAAAACGGCGGTTTCGTTCCTGCCGCAGGTGCGAAGAACATCGGCTTTTTGATCCTGCCGAAGAAGGCGGCGTCGCTTGTGAAGAAGACCGAAAAGGTCCGTATCTTCGACCCCTCGAAGAACATCGACGTGGATGCGTGGAAGATGGATTACCGTCTGTACTACGACGTGTTCGTGCGTAATCCTTACAAGAACACCATCCGCGCACTGACCTATACCGCGTGATATGCGGTTCGTAAACCGAGAGGGGAATTGCGTGCGACAGGCGTCAACCCCCGCAAAAGCCGAGCGTTTGCGTAAACAGGGATTTATTCCGCAGGAGAAACCGAAAGAGAAAAATAAGAAGAAATAAAGCCGGAAAGCGGGCGGGCGGGAACGCCTGCCCGCTTTTTGAATGGAGGAGATGAGAAAATGAAAACAGCACGAGAGGTGCTTGACCGTGCGTTGCAGCTTTGCGGATTCGTGAACAGCGAAGGTGCGCCCGACCGCTTACGGGATGCGGACATCTATAAGCGGGGGTTGGCACTGGTCAACCAGATATACACGGATATGTTTTTTGCCGAAACGCCCGACGGGGTGTTCCGATCGCTTGGCAGCATGGAGGAAGAGATCCCACTGTCGGCACGGTGTGTCAACGACATCATGCCCTACGGTGTGGCGATGTTGTTGGCGGGGGCAGAGGGAGATGCCACGGCGCAGAGCCTTTTTTCGTATGCATATAACCAAAAACGGGCGGGCGGCGTGAAGAGTACGCGCCGCATCGCGGACAGAATGCCGCGGGGCGAATGGTAGAGGAGGATGAGACGATGCAATTTGCACAGATGGAACGCGGCGGACGGTATACCAAGGAAGTGGCGGACTTTTCGGGCGGATTGAACACGGGGGAGCCCCCCTCTCGCCTGGATGATCGCGCCTTGCCCGATTGTTTGAACGTATATTGGCGAGAAGGTTTGCTTGGTACTCGCCCTGCTTTGCGATTTGACGATACGGAACACGGTACGGTGATCGCGGCTTTTGAAACGGCGGACGGTGAGTATCTGTTCGTTTATACGGCACAGGACGTGTTGGTCTACTATCAAAACGCGTTGGTGCTTTCGAAGCCGACCGACGACGTCAGCGTACATTCACACAAGCACGTGTTGTTTTGCGAAAGCGGTAAAAACAGCGTGTTGATGTTCGTGACCGAAATGCTGGAAGGCGCCGCATTGCGCCGCACACCGTACGAGATCGTGTTGGACAAGGAAAAAACACAAATTCAGTCACTGCTGGACGATTACTACGCGCCGTTGGTGTTTGTGAACGGGCGGGGCACCACGTCTCGCACAGAGGTGGGAAGCACGGCGATGTACGAAGGGTTTAATCTGCTGACCGATGCATATCGCGCACAGTGGACGACCGATGGCACCGCAACGTATTTTCGCCCGCCCGTTGCGGCAGGCGGCGGTACGTTCAAGGCGGAATACACTCACACGGATGGTAAGGTGTACACCTTTACCGTGAGCGCGAACGGCGGGAGTGCGGACGTTTTCGTGAAAAGCACGGCAAAGGAGATCCCCGACGTGGGTAACGTATACTTGCAAGTGGGAGAACTTTACGGAGACTGTTCGTTTCACGACGCCGAGACACACGTTGTTGTGGCTTTGCCCGAGGTGGGGTTTGCGGGCAACCTTGTGATAAACGGTTGGCGTCAGGGTGCAGACGTGTCGAAGGTGTTCGATATGTCTTTCTCAACGTGGTTTGGCGGCGACAACAGCGGGTACGGCGGCGGTACACGGCTGTTTCTCGGCGGAAACACAAACGAGCCGCACCTCGTGCGGTACAGCGACGTGAACAATCCGCTGTATTTCCCCGAGAACAACTTTATGTACGTTGGTGACCGTTCGCAGGCGGTGACCGCCTTTGCGAAACAAAACGGTACGTTGGTCATTTTTAAGGAACGCGAGTTGTACGGTTGTGAATACGCCTACACGGCGGTGAGTGACGAAGCCCTTGCCGCAGGAGAGACGGTGGACGTGACCGCCGCGGCGTATTTTCCGCTGACGCAGTTGCACCCCGCGGTGGGGTGCGACCTGCCACGCACGGTGCAACTGTGCGGTAACCGCCTGGTGTGGGCAACGCGTGACGGCGCGGTATATATGCTCTCGGCGTTGAACGCGTGGTCGGAAACGGCGGTGCGATGTATCTCGCACGCGGTACGCCCCACGCTGAAGGCGATGCTTACGAACGAGGCGTGTGCCGCACGGTATCACGGTAACTATCTGCTGTTTTGCGGTCGGGAAGTGTTGCTGTTCGACTATATGTCGGGCGGTTTTGCGGGATTTGCTTCATACGCTGACGATAAGAAAGCGGGAGCGAATATCCCATGGTACCGTTGGGCATTACCGTGTGCCGTTTCCCGCGTGCTGGGGCGGGACGATGCGGTGAGCGTTTTTACCGCAGACGGTGCGTCGGCGCACTTCGGCGACGGAGACCGCGACGGCGACGGTACGCCGATCGAAAGCCGTATTGTGACGAAGCCGTTTTCGCTCGGCGCGGATACCCGCCGCAAATCGGTGTACGCCTTGTGGTTACATTTGGCGGACACGGGAGCGGCGGTGCAGGTGACACCGTACGGTGACGGCGTAGGGAATGCCGTACCGTACACGGTAGAGACGGCATGTAATGACGCGAGAGAGGTCTCGCCCTATACCGTGCCGTGCCGTCAAAGGCGGATACGTACGCTGGGGGTAACGCTCACGAGCGATACGCCGATGGCGCTTTCAGGACTTACGATGGAATTTTGCACGTTGGGTGCAGTGAAATAAGGAAAGGATGGATAACATGGCAGATTATACGTATGCCACGTCGTCGGGAAAGACGTACGACGAATGGATCAAAGAAACGCAGGCACGTGCCGTAAAGCAGGCGGGAGCGTATGCCGAACGGGCGAATGCCGCAAACGAGAGCTACAAAGCGGGTATCAATGCGATGTACGACAGCCGCATTAAAGCACGGGAGGCGGCGGCTGCCGCCGATGCGGAAAAGACGCACGCGTCGTATAACGCGCAGTTTGATGCGAATGCGGCAAGTGCGCTTGCGGGTGAACGCCGTTTGCAAGAGCAAATGGCAAACTACGGGTTGACGGAAAGCGGGTACAACGCCACCAATCGAACGGCACTGGCGGTAGCGCGCAGTAACGCCGACGCGAAGACGCGCACTGCACGCGGACAGGCGGTGGATGCGATCGCCGCCGATCTGCGTGAATATAAAGCGGGGGCGGAAGAAGCACGTGCCAAGGCGTTGATCGAAGGCGACCGCGCTACCGCCGAGCGCATTACGGATGCCGAGCAGACGTTGTTGCAAAACGCTCACGATGAAGCGATGGATATGTTGGAACGTGATGACGCGCTCAGGAAGGACGAGCAGGACCGTAAGTATCAAAGCGAACGGGATGCGGTTCGGGACGAGCAGTGGGCAAAAGAGCAGGCGCTGAAGCAGCAGGAACTGGACCATAAGGTGGCAAAAGACGCGCAGTACGCCGATCGTATGGTAAAAGAATATGTGGACGAGCATAACGGCGAGGTCTATCGTTTGATGCTGGAAGCCTACAAAAGCGGGAATGCGGCGTTAGCGGAAGCCTATGCAAAAACGCTGTGGCAGGTGGATGAGAACGGCGTCGTATCGCCGATGCCGCTGGATACTTCCGCCGCCACAAAGTATACCGAACAGCAAAACGCGTTTGAGAAAGAGATGTTACTGGATAAAGCGGCGGGCAATGCCGAAACGGCTGCAAACGACGAGCCGAAGACGGGTTACGATGAGTTCGGCTTCCCGCGTAAATTCAGCGACTTCATCACCGAAGCGCGTTCCACGATGCACACGGTGTCGCAGACGGGGTACGTTTACACGCGTGAACAGTTGACCAAACGTGCGCTGAATTTGCTGTATTTGATCCGCCAAAAGACGAAGGACAAGGGTAGTGAAGGATATATGGATGAGGCGACCTTCGTGAACTTGTTGCAGTACGTCGGTGTGACGGCAGAGCAGTACCGTGAGTACGAGTATGAAATAAACGTGTTTTTGAACAATTCGGATAAAAAGCCGATCCGTGTGTCGCCGAGCGGCGCGACCACGGTGTACAACAGATAAGGGGGATACCGATGGAAAGGACGGTAAAAGTTACGGTGGACGCCACGGGCGGTGTTACACCGAAAACCCCGCAATACGCGGGGGTGCAGGGTGAACATAACGCCTGCCGCGTGACGTTTGACGTTGGGGCGTGGGAAAACGAGCCGTTTTCCTATCGCGGCGAGTTTGTCGACGGTGACGGCACGGGAGGCACCACCGCCGTGTTGACAGCAGAGGACGGGTGTGTGTCTTTCTCGCTTCCCGCGGCGTGGACGGCGGCGGGCGGTCGCGCGGTGGCACGTTTGGTGGCGTCGGTGACGGTGGACGGTGAAGAAACGCAGACGGTCTATGCCGTGGACGTGCCGCTCTATTTCGCCGCCAAACAGGAGTACGGCACTGCCGCACGTGAAGAGGCATACACGGGACTGACCGCGCTTGCCGAAGCGGTGCAAGCGGCAGTGGACACGGTCGAGGAAAAATTGGCGGACGGGTCGTTCATCGGCCCGCAAGGTCCTGAAGGTCCGCAGGGCAAACAAGGCGTGCCCGGCCCCGAAGGTCCGCAGGGAGAGCAAGGTGTGCCCGGCCCTAAAGGTCCGCAAGGCATATCGGGCGTATACGTCGGCAGTGGGGAGATGCCCGAAGGCTATAACGTGCAGATAGACCCCGCAGGCAAGGCGGCGGCAAGTGACTTTGAATTGATTGCGCGCGGAGAACTTACTGTGGAAGACAACGGCGTAAATATTGAGGTGGATAATAACGGAAGACCCTTCGAATTGCGGGATATGGTGACGATATACGCTTATTCACCGAAGGGCAAAAACACCAGTGCATTGACCATTTCGTTGAATGGTAATATTTCGCACCAAATCAACAACGGCGTGCAGACCGACAGCGTGCGCTATAGCCGCGCGGCGTGTGTATACACGGGAAAAAAGTGGGACGTGTATGCGTATTCTGTAAACAGTATCGCCGCAAACGGAACCGTTACCACGCGTGACCGCTTCACAGCAACCGACGAAAGCACGATCACGACAATCAAACTGCATTTGTTTGATCCCAACTACGTGTTGCCCGTCGGATTCAAATACGAAGTATACGGAAGGAGAGTGTAACGATGGCAATTTTACGCGTGAGAGACAATGAGGGGAACGTCGTGGACATCCCCGCCATCAAAGGCGACAAAGGCGAAGCGGGTGCGGGGGTACACGTCGGCAGCTACGTGGGGACGTGTCCTGCCGCCTCGGCGGCATCGCAATACGTCGATCTGGGGTCGCCCCACGTGCGGGCGGTGCTGCTGCAGGTCGACGGGTCGCTGTTGCTCGTGACCGCGGAGGGCGTGAAGGTGGACGGCAACACGGTGGCAACGCTGATCAGCGGCACGGTGATGGGACGGGGCGATCACGTGTTTTTGGCGGTACACCGTCCGTTGACCAACGCCGAAGGCGAGACCTTTTCCTACCTCGCCTTCGTAGAGGAGGAAACGGAATGAGTGAGACGATGGGAATAGCCTTGCTATCGTTTGCGGGCACGTTGCTCGGCACACTCGGTGGCATATTGGCGGCAAATCGGCTGACCAATTACCGTATCGAGCGATTGGAAAAACAGGTCGAAAAACACAATCAGGTGATCGACCGCGTGTATAAACTTGAGCAGGCGGATGCGGTGGAGGAGGAAGAATTGAAGGTCATCAACCACCGTATCCGCGACCTTGAAAAATATCACAAATAAGGAGGAAATGAAATATGAAGGAAAAATTGCGTTCGTGGGCACTGTGGGTGTCGATGGCGGCACTGGTGGTGTTCTGCGTGAAGGAATTCGGCGGGGTGGACATTTCCGCTTCGGTCAACGGACTGCTCAACGTACTGTGTCCCGTGCTGGTGGGGTTTGGTATCGTCAACAACCCCAACAGCCGTACTACGTTGTGAGGTGAGCGTATGGCAATACAAACCTATTCTTTGAAAAAGGACGGGGCGACGAAACTTTCGCCGCACTTTCGCGTGCGGGAGTTCGCCTCACCCGACAGTGACACGGTGAAGATCGATCCGAAACTGATTGCGATCTTAGAGCGGCTGTATGACTATCTCGGTTGTACCAAAGTTATCATCACGAGCGGCTACCGCACCGCGGCACACGACCGCGCGGTCGGCGGCAGCGGGCGCGGCTACCACACCGAAGGACGGGCGGCAGACGTCAACTGCTGGCGGGGGGATAGCCGCGTTCACGGCAGTGAGATCTGCTGTGCCTTGCAGGAACTCGGCTGGCAACACGGCATTGGGTGGATCGCGGGTCACGCGGTACACGTGGACACCCGCGCCGCCCGCTATTGGTTTGACGAGCAAAACGGCAACCGCTCGATCGGGACGGATTGGTACGCCTATATGGCAACCAAAGGCTACTCCGTGGAAAAGCCGCTCGCAGGCGACGTGGACGGCAACGGCACGGTAGACTCTACCGATGCACGTCTGGCACTGCAAGCGGCGGTGGGGAAGATAAAACTCACCGAAAAGCAAATGATCGCCGCCGATATGGACGGCGACGGCACGGTGGACTCCACCGATGCACGAGTAATTTTACAAAAAACCATTACGATGTAAACAAGAAAGGAAAATGAAAAATGGAAAAGAAAATGACAAAAAAGAACCCCATCCGAATGGAAGAACTGCGCACCTTGCGTGGGTGTGACCGTGCCGTTTACCGTATGAGCGACGGCACCCATCAAGCGGAATACTACGCCGCCCCGCGCTTCGTGCGAAACGGCACGAACGACGCATGGGAAGCGGTGGACAACACCCTCGTCCCCGCCGCCGACGGCAAGTATTTCGAAAACCGCCGCGGCACCTTCACCGCCCGTTTTAATCGGGAGGCGAGCGCGGAGTTGTTCTCGCTGGCAGAGGGCAACTGCCGCGTGACCGTGTCGCAGATGCACTCCGCCCGCCGTGCGGCGGCACTGTGTCCGTGCGGCGACACGGGTCTGCGGTGGGAAAACGCCGAGGACAACGTGGATCTCGCATACGCCGTGACCGACACGGGGGTGAAAGAGACCATCGTGGTCAAAGCCCCTGCCGAGGAATATCGCTACACCTTCCGCCTGCACGGCGAGCGGGTGGTGCCGCTGCTCTGCACGGCGGAGCGTTGCATCACCTTTGTGAACGAGGAAGGCACCGCCGATGTGTTTCAGATCCCTGCGCCCATCATGCAGGACGCCGCAGGTGTGCTGTCCGACGCGGTGACGTACGACCTCTCCCCGATGGAAGACGGCGACTTCCTGCTCACTGTGGCGGCGGACGCCGCGTGGATGAACGACGAAGCGCGTGTATTCCCTGTCGCGATCGACCCGACGGTGGAGACCTTGCCGAAAGACGTCACCGTATACTCGTGGGACGGTGCGACTCTCGTAAAAAGCGGCAGCAGCGTGCCCGTCGGCAGTGTGTTGGCGGCAGACGGCGTGACGTATCACGAAAACCGTATGTTCCTGCAACTCAATCCGCCCGCACTGCCGCAAAACGCGCTCGTGCAAAAGGTGGAAGTGGTGTTCACCCAGACGGCAAGCCCGACAGGCGGTTTCCCGCGCATCGGGTTGTATCGCGTGGAAAACGAATTGGCGGAAGGTACATTCGCGCCGCAAAATCCCGTGCTGCTCGATTACGACCGCACGGCGAGCGGTGTGCAGCTTGCGTATGCGTTCGATATCACGAAGCAGGTGCAGGGGGCGCTGTCGCCGCTCAACCTGATGGTGAAGGTGGTGGACGGCGACCTTGCCGACGGCACGTTCGTCCGTCTGTACGGTCACAACTCGTCCTACGCGCCGAAATTCGTCGTGACCTACGACCCGGCGTACGTCACCAACCCCGCCGCCCGCACCCACACGCACGAGATCGGTCGTTTCGGGCAGGGGGCGGTGGACCTCTACCGCGGCAACCTCACGTGGGAGTGCGAGGACTTCGCGTGGGGCGGCAACCGCCTGCCCGTCACCTTGAAGCACCGCTTCAACAGTGCCCTCGCGGGTAAGCAATACACCGCAGGCTGTGCGGAAGGCTTGCACGTGGCGGATTTCTCCGCCATGAAGATCGGCACGGGCTTCGCCCTGAACGTGATGCAGAGCGTGGTGGCGGATACCAACGGTGCGTATCACTACGTGGACGAGAACGGCTGTGATACCGTCCTTACCGCCCACACCGATGAAAACGGGAATATCACCCACTATGCGGACGAGGACGAGGTGTATACCTACACCGCCGCCGACCGCAAACTGAAATGCGGCGACGAGACCTTGTCCTTCGACGAAGCAGGCCGTTTGGTCGAGATCCGCGACGGGTACAACAACACCCAGACCGTCACCTACGCAGATGGGCGCATCACCGCCGTGACCGACGGCGCAGGACGTGTGTTTGCCTTCGCGTATGACACTACGGGACATCTCACGTCCATCACCGCACCCGATGGGAGTAAAATGGGTTACGGCTATGCAGAAGATCTTCTCACGATTTTTAACTATCCCGACGAGCGTCGTGTAGAAATCAAGAATACTTACGATCTTCCCGTATCGGTCGAATTGTTCCGATGCAAAGAAAATACCGATGCTAACCGCGTGTATACGGTGAGATATGCGTGGGCGGATAATCACACCGTTACGGGTGTGACGGAATACGGTTACGAGAACGGTGCCGAGGTACAGGGCACCGTTACCGCCTTTTCCCGCTCTCCCGCCGCGCGTCGCACCGAGGTCGCCGTAACCAACGGCGAAGATACCGTATACACCGCCTACCATTTCGACGAGGACGGCGAATCCGTCGGTGAATACACCTACACGAAAGATGCCGACGGCACCGTTCGCCTTGTGACGGGCGACGGCGCAGGTGTGGCAAACAGCATCAACCGCCTGAAGAACCACACCTTCGAAAAGGGAGAAACGGTGACCGCGTGGCAGACGATGACGAACGACGAAAACACCAAGTTGAACGCCTACGGCGGCTACGCCGACGCCCCCTACGGGCGACGCATTCTGCGTATCGACACACAGGAGTGTACCGAAACGGTGACGGCAAACGGTGCGTACCAAACGGTCGAAGGTCTGCCTGCGGGTGAATATACGTACTCCGCATACGTCCACGTGATGAAGGCGTACACGGGCGCGGGGGCGTATCTGCGGGTGACCGACGGCAACGGCACCGTGTTGGCAGAGAGTGAAAAACTCACGAAAAACGAAGGATGGGTGCGCTTGTCCGCTTCGTTTGTCCTCGCCGACACCACCACCGTGCAGGTGCAACTGTTGGCGGACGGTGTGGGCATGTGCCACATCAACGCCCCGCAACTCGAAGACGGCGGGTGCGCCACGGTGTACAACCATCTGCAAAACGGCTGCGCGGAAGATGCCGCAATCGTGTGGACGGGCGGCACCGTCAGCACGGACGAGTGTTTGAGCGGCACGGGGGCACTGCAACTGATCGCCGCTTCGGTGGATGCGGCGTGCTGTGCCTCGCAGACGGTAAAGCCTAAGATGGGCGCGGGCACGCGCGAGACCTTCACCCTTTCGGGTTGGGCAAAGGGTGTGTCTCTGCCCGACCGTGAGCGTGAAGAGAGCGAAGCGCCGCACTTCTGCCTGCGTGCGGAAGTGGTGTATACGGATGAGAATATTCCGACCGAGACCTTCACCGCCGACTTTGCCCCCGCTCTGGAAGAGTGGCAGTTTGCCTCGGTGCAGTTCTGCAAGAGCCACTATGCTTCCGTAAGCTGTGTGAAGGTGTACTGTGACTACAGCTTTAACGAGGGCACGGCGTATTTCGATAACCTGCAACTGGTGCGGGATACGTTGGAAACGGGCTTGTCCGCCGAAGATTTCACGATCGAGAGTGAAGAAATCGAAGAAGTGGCAG
This sequence comes from Oscillospiraceae bacterium, assembly GCA_015065885.1. GTDB lineage: Bacteria > Bacillota > Clostridia > Oscillospirales > Acutalibacteraceae > SIG588. The sequence continues at coordinate 25,350 of SVPJ01000004.1, forward strand.
AGGAAACCTCGGAAGAAACCACCGAAGAAACGGCAGAAGAAACCGACGAACTCGGTTTTGAAGAAGCACGCGATGCGTTTGGTAATACCCTCACCGAGACCACCTTCACCGACGGTGAGTTTGGTACGCTGTACCGTGCGTTTGGTTTCAACGCTACGGGCAATGACAGGACGGCGGAAACCGACGTGCGTGGTAACACCACGGAATACGCGGTAAATGCGATCACGTCCCGCCCGTCTGAAGTGACCGACCGTTGCGGCAACAAGACGGCGTACGAATACGACGCCGCGGGCAGAACCACCAAGGTGACGAGCAAGGATGCCAACGGCACCGAAGTGGCGAACGTGTCCTATGCCTATGATGCGTTCGACAATATGACCGCCATCACCCGTGACGACGGTATGGCGTACACCCTCGTGTATAACCCGTTCCACAATTTGGAGAGTATCGGCATCAACGGCAAGACCGAAAAACTGGTGCAGTATACCTACAAAAACGGCAACGGTCGTTTGAAGGAGATTACCTATGCTAACGGCGACAAGATGATGGCGACCTACAACGGTCAGGGGCAGATGGTTGCCGAAAAATGGTACGATGCGTCGAATACGCTCGTTGCACACTACAAATATGTGTACGATACGGCGGGGAATATCGTCCGTTCGATTGACATTTTGGCATCGAAGGAGTATACTTATACCTACGAAGAGGGCAGAATCGTTCGCGCTACCGAAAGTGATATCGTGCTGTCCGGTGAAATTGTAACGGGCAAGACCATTCGCAACACCGTGCGGTATGTCTACGACAGCGAAGGTACGCTGACCAAAAAGATCGTCACCCCCGCAAACGGCACGGCACAGACCACCTACTACGAGACTACCGACGAAAACACGGTCGTGAAGTTCAAGGCGGGCGGTAAAACCGTCACCAGTCATTCTAAAACCGATGCGTTCGGCAGAAAAGTCTTCGACGAACTGCAACTCGGCACGGGCTTCGTCTCCCGCCAGTTTATCTACCACGCAGGCGATGTGACCGACGAACACGCACAAAACGGTTTGCTGAAATCCTCTGCCACCACCCAGTTGGTCAGCCAAATCGTGCTGTCGGATGGTCACACACTCTCCTACGAGTATGACGCGGAAGAGCGCATCACCCAAGTGATCGACAGCACGAATGAGGAAACGGTTGTAACTACGTATACCTACGATGCGCTCGGTCAGTTACTCACCGAGACCGTGAACGGTGTAGCGGTCAATACCATGACCTACGATAACTACGGTAACATCACGAGCAAGAACGGTGTACCGTACACGTATGGTGACTCCAACTGGCACGACTTGCTGACTGCTTACAACGGACAGACCATCACCTACGATGCCCAAGGTAATCCGACCTCGTACCGCGGTTGCGCGTTGTCGTGGGAGAAAGGTCGCCAACTGGTAGAACTCCAAAAGCCCGACGGTACATTGCTTGAATTCTTCTACAATGCCAACGGTATCCGCACCTGCAAGGCAATCAATGGCGTTCGACACGATTACGTGTTGGAAGGCACGAAGATTCTTCGCGAGACGTGGGAAGACGACAACGGTAAGAAGAACACCCTTATGCCGCTGTACGACAACGAGGACAGCGTGTGCGGTATTCTCTACAACAACACCCCGTATTACTTCTTGAAGAATCTGCAAGGGGATATCATCGCTATCACGAACGCCAACGGCGAAACGGTGGCGAAGTATTCCTACGACGCATGGGGTGTATGCACCATCACGCAAGACGACAGCGGCATTGGTGTCATCAACCCCTACCGTTACCGTGGGTACTACTACGACACCGAGACAGGTTTGTACTATCTGCAAAGTCGGTACTACGATGCTGGTGTTGGTAGGTTTATCAATGCGGATGAGGGAGCTAATGTTGAAGTAATTAGCAAACAAGTCTTGCATAATCTATGCACTTATTGCGAACAAGATCCTGTAAACTATGTTGATGAAACAGGAAAAGCGATTTGGGCAACAATTGGCAAAGCCTTTTTAGGTGCTCTAAACCAGTATACATCTGATATCGTAAGCAATATTATTTCTCAAAAAAAGGGGTGGAAAGCATTTAAACCGTGCTCGAGTTTGTGGAGATATATTGCTTCTGCTCTCTCAGCAATAATTGCAGGGGGTAAGATATTCAAGGCTATTGCGACTGCACTAATTAATAGTGTGGCAAATGCAATTGAGAGATTTCTTAAAAAAGAGAAAACGCCGCTGTGGAGACGTATTGTCACCTTTTTGAAAGATGTCGCGCTGGGATTGGTTAGTGAGTTTATTGCAGAGTTGATCTTTTCAAAGGTAATGTCATTAACACCGCGTAATTATTCTAAATTTGCTCATTCACAATATATGAAAAACGCCAAAATTACGCCCAACCAGATACGACAAAAGATGGGTAAATTAGTTCAAGCAGGGATGAAAACCGCTAATGTATTTATTTTCTTTTCGGATGCATTAATTGGAGCTTGTTAAAACTAAGGGGTGTTGTAAAATGAACCTAATTAGCTTATGGATGCGAGTGCTCTCTCTATTTTTGATTATGTGTCTGCTAATTGCGTTCTCGTATGTTTTTTTGAAAAAATTTAGTTGCTTGCGCTGGCTTGCTCCTCTCGCATTTGTTCTGTTTTTTGGGCTTTCAATTTTCAAAGTGTCTTCGGCAATAGTTAACCCGTCAGTTGAAACATTTGTTGGTACATATGTCGGTTTTGAGAAAGAGGCAACAAGCATAAATTTCTTTTCATTAGAATATTGTTTCGAAGTGGAAGGCGAGAAAATATATGTTGATGTTGACGCGGTATCTGCAAATATACTTTATCCAAGCGGGTTGGAAGTTGGACAAACATACGTAGTGTCGTACGAGACAAAAGAAAATCTAATTATCGAAATTGCAAAACACAAGGAGGGGTTATCGTGAAATTTCAAACACAAGAGGAAGGTTCTCTTGTGCAGTAAAATTTCATAGGTACCGGGGGCTGTCGCGAAAGCGGCAGCCCTTTTTCCGTTCGATTGACATTTTGGCGGCGAAGGAGTATACTTATACCTACGAGGAAAGGCGCATCATCCGTGCCACCGAATCGTCGGTGCAGTTTGACGGCGAGATCGTTATTGCGAAAAATCTTCTCAACTCGGTACGGTACGTCTACGACAACGAAGGCACACTGACCAAAAAGATCGTCACTCCCGCAAACGGCACGGCACAGACCAACCACTACGAGACTACTGACGATAACACGGTAGTAAAGTTTAAGGTTGGCGGCAAGACGGTTTTTGGCAGGTGAAAATGACTGTATTATTTGTGTTGAGTGGGGAGATGTGTAGTGAAAAAAGCATATCGGTTTTTGCTTTCCTTGTTGACTGTTGTGTTGATGCTCACCTTTTTTGGTGGATGTAATTACGAGGAAATATTTACAGACCTCAACACTTATCCCGATATTTTTCAATTGGCCGGGCGTGCCGTTGCATCTGAGATGTATCGCCAGATGGATGATGGAACGCGGTACAACGATTTTGCATCATTGCTTTTCCCGGATACGATAACAGGATTAAACGTTGTGGACTATTATTGCATATACGACTACTCCGAAAGATTTGAGATTTTCTTATCCGTTCAGTATACGCCGAAGGATTATGCAGACGAAACAGATCGCCTATCTGCTGTGAAACACAACGGTGAGATACTGTATACGACGGAGCATTTCTCGTATCCTGCATACGCAACGGCACTTGGCTATAACAATGATTGTTCAGAATACGCTTTGTTAGATGAAGAACAATGTTGTATCTATTATGTCTATTTGCAAGGTTTGCGCCTTCGGGATGTTCGGATGCCTGCGGAATATCTGCCATATGGTTATAGTGGGTATGGTCGGGTGGAAGGGATAAACTTTACCATTTACAACACACCTGAAACATATATACCTATTCCCTCCTCTTACTAAATTAAGCAGATACGCGCAACATAGGGAACAACTCTCTTGTGTGATGAAACTCTATAGACACCGGGGCTGTCGCGTTGGCGGCGGCAGCGTGCCCGTCGGCTTTTTCGGTACTTTGGTGGGCCGGTTTTGCAATCAAAACTGGTATATGTAAAAGGAAAGTTGCTCAACAGCGAGTAATTGCCGCAATCGTATTGTAAACACTATAGTTTTGTGAAACGGGAGGGGTGCTTTGTGAAGAAGATTTTGGCCTGTACGCTTTCCATTATTCTTATTCTTCAGTTTTCTTCTTGTAGTGACGTGTATAAGGAGGTCGTTCTAACCGACGTAGGCGAGTATACCGATATGTGGTCGTTGCCTGAAAGAATGGGAAACAATCCGTCAGTTTTATTTCCGTCAGATGTTGCAGAAGAAACGTGTACTTTTTTCTTTTGCAAGCATAGTACCTATCACCTGGTAGGTACGGGATGGCAGACGGTGTTGACCATGCAGTACGATCATATCTCGTTTTTGCAAGAAGTGGAACGACTGCAGAACCTTTGTAAGAATTCCCCCCTGTGCGGCGAAACAAAGTTTTTTGACGTGCCTTCATATGCAAGTGTTTGGAATTGGGAATCTTGTTTTGAGTACGCTGTTATAAATGAAAATACCAAAACGATATCATACATTTATTTGCAATTCATCGACAAGGAAGATGTGGTCATTGATACATGTTACGTTCCAAAGGGGTATGAAGAAGAAATGTCTGATTCTCAAAGTTATTCGGTGTATTGGGAATAAGAACTCAAGGAAATATTCTCCTGTATCCCCTAAATAGCAAAATTTCTCAGAACGGTCGGAGAAATCCGACCGTTCTTTCTTTATGTTGATAACTACGGTAATCTGCTCACCGAGACCACCTTTACCAACGGCGAACTCGGCACCATCTACCGCGCATTCGCCTACCGTAGCGGTTACGAAATTGCCGAGCGCGAAGGCAACGATCTTGTGAGCGAGACAGACGCACGGGGTAACGTCACTACGTATGAAGTGAGCGACACCACCTCGCGTAACGAGGTGGTCACTGATCGTCTCGGCAACAAGACGGCATACGAATACGATGCGTCGGGGCGTGTCACCCGCGTGGCAAACACGGGTGTGGACGATACGGCCTACGGTACGGTAGAGTACGCCTACGATATGTTTGACAACCTCACCGCCATCACCCGCGGTGACGGTATGCAGTATGCGTTGGGGTATAATGCGTTCCACAATCTGGAGAGCATTGGCGTACAAGGTGCGGAAGATCCGCTCGTGCAGTACGCCTATAAAAACGGCAACGGCAGACTCAAAGAGATCACCTACGCGAACGGTGACAAAATGACCGCAACCTACAACAGCGCGGGTCAACTCGTGGCAGAGAAGTGGTTTGATACGGACGGCACATCGATTGCTCGTTACAAATATGTCTACGACGGTGACGGTAATATCGTTCGCACGGTTGACTTTGGCGCGGGAAAAGAGTATACTTATATCTACGAAGAAGGTAGAGTCGTTCGTGCGGCAGAGTATACCGTGACGGTGGGTGAAAACGACATCATTACTGCCCGCACTTTATTGCATACGTTGCAGTATACGTATAACCGTGAGGGCGACCTCGTCCGTAAGCAATTTGTCACGGCAGACGGCACGGAACATACTGTGTCGTTCGAAAAAGCGGAAGATCGCACCGTCGCCCATTTCACGGCGCAGGGCAAAGATGTTGTCAGTCACTCGAAGACGGACACCTTCGGCCGCAAGACGTTCGACGAATTGCAACTCGGCAGCGGTTTCCTTACCCGCCGTTTTGCGTATCACGACGGCGTGGTCACGCGTGAACACGCCGAAAACGGTAAGGTGAAGTCCGCGCCCACCACACAATTGGTGAGCGAGATCACCTTCTCGGACGGTCGCACCATCGCGTACGAATACGATGCCGAAGAACGTATTACGAAAGTGACCGACAGCGTTGACGGTGTGACCGAGTATACCTACGATGCCCTCGGTCAGTTGCTCACCGAAAAGGTGAACGGTGACATCGTCAACCGCATGACCTACGACAGTTACGGCAATATTCTCTCGAAGAACGGCGTGCAGTACACCTACGATGAAGTGTGGCGTGACAAACTGTTGTCTGTCGGTACGGAAAGCGTGTCGTACGATAAGCAAGGTAATCCCGTCGTATATCGCGGTCGCAATCTCGAATGGGAAAAAGGGCGGCAGATGAAATGGTATGGTGCGAATTACTATACCTACAACGCCAACGGTATTCGCACGAGTAAGGCCGTTTGTACTGCGCAAGGCTACCATTCTCGACACGATTACGTGTTGGACGGTGCTAAAATACTCCGTGAGACGTGGGGCGGTAATACGCTTCTGCCGTTGTACGACAACGAAGATGCCGTATGCGGTATCGTGTATGATGGCAACGCATTCTACTTCCAGAAGAATCTGCAAGGGGATATCATCGCCATCACCAACCACACGGGCGCGGTCGTCGCACGTTACTCCTATGACGCGTGGGGTGTGTGCAAAGTCAAGTACGACACGTCGGGGTGCGATATCGCGAATATCAATCCCTTCCGTTATCGTGGGTATTACTATGACACCGAGACGGGACTGTACTATCTGCAAAGCCGCTATTACGACCCTGAGATTGGGCGGTTTATCAATGCGGATGAACCAACACTTGTTGCAATTGCACAAAGAAGTGCGGAGCATGGATTATATACTTACTGTCATAATGAACCAGTATTTAATTTTGACTATACAGGTTTTTGGGTTATTTCGATAGGGATTTCAAACAGCTTTATTGCAGGTATAGGGATTAATTGCTTTGTAAATTTGCTGTTGGATTCGACGGGTGATTATGGGATTTTTATAGGAACGTCGTTGCTTTTTGGGTTTTCTGTTTCTCCCTCTAGGTCTTATTCAGTTGGATGGTTCTGGGGATTCAAAAAAATTAAGAACTATCTGAATTCCGTTACGGTTTCATTCAGCGTTTCCTACGGCACGGTGGTGTACAGCTACTATAAATATCCGTTGAGCAATAAGAAAATGGTTGGAATTCAGATTTCAAACGATAATTCAACTTTTGTTAGAGAAACAGCTCCAATTGATGGGGGGCTCTATTTCCCTCTCAAAAAGAGCCTTTCAAAGATGTTAAAAAACGCCGGTCACAATCTGTTTCAATTACAAAAGGCAATACGAAAGATAAAAATTCAAATTCGTAAGGGGTAAGTGTTGTTATGAAAAAGGTGGTTCTTTTCGGTTTAATAATTGTGTTTTTTATTGTTTTGGTTGTGGTGGTATCGTTTTACTCTTTGCCGTATACAAAAGGGCGTGAGTGTATACAGTATGTAAACAAAAATGTTGTTTCTACCGAAGAGAATGCTTGGATTTCTGCAGATGATTTGGAATTTTTGCGGATAGTCGATGAGGAGTACATCAGCGAGACTGTGATGATAGAAGTGCGAACGAAGCCGACATTTTCCTTGGTTTCGTGGAACAAACTATGCATTTCTTATGATATTACGGCAACGGTAAAGGATTGGGAAGATTGGGAAGAAATTGAGAGCTTTAGCGGACAGCGTAAGGTGATCTTTGCTTTTTCTTCTTTCGAGTGGATTGTCGAAGAAGTGATTTGTGAATGACCAGTCCACGGAGCAGATTGGTGTTCTCGATAAGTAACGCCCTCGAAGGAACACAAGGGGACGGTTAGCGTGAAACTCCAAACTGAAAAAACGGTCAAAAGAGTGCACACAACTAAGCCGCATGAACTGTCCTAAACAGCAAATTTCCTCAGAACGGTCGGAGCAATCCGACCGTTCTTTCTTTGGCGAATTGACATTTTGTCTTCGAAGGAGTATATTTTACTTGTGAGAACGTTTGCCGACGCGCCAAGCCGCTATTCTGCGCTACGGAGATATACATGATCTATGGAGGGGAAGGTTTTGAAACGAGTTTTACTATCCATTCTTTGTTTGCTGTTTCTGTTATGTACGGGGTGCAAGCATTCCTCTGTTCACGACACTGTGTTTCCTGCCAACCGTCCCACGTCTGACACCACCGTTGTATCGACTACCCCGATGGAAACAAGCGCTAAGAAGACGCCAAAAACCACCGCGCACAGCAGACGGAACTATACACCGGACGAATTTTCGCAAACGGAATTGGAATACAACATCCAAATGTTTTCGAAAGTGACGGCGGCGACATTGTTTGTCGATGGGGAGGCTGTACCACTTGAAACGGATGACCCGCGTTTGATTCGAATGCTCAATTTGTTGAGTTATGCTGTTTCGATACAAGATGTGGGTTGGACGCGGGGATATGTGGATGCTTCATGGGTGAAATCGGCCGAAGAAACTGAAAATCGATTGGAGATTGCATTCCAAAATGGGCGCCAACCTGCGGACACGTTCGAATTACAAGAGTATGATCGGATGGTCGTGTACGCCGGCTACTTTTTGTGTATAAACTACGTCGATGAGCCGACTTTTGGCTGTTATGAAGATGGAAAGCGTGCCATGCTTTTTGTTCTGAACAAAGAAGGATTTAGTTGGAGTGCTAAGGAGTCGCTGTCATTGCTGGAATACTTTAAGTTCATATAGTACAAACACAAGGGGACGGTTAGCGTGAAACTCCAAGTTGAAAAAACGGTCAAAAGAGCGCACAAAATCAAGCCGCGTGAACTGTCCTAAACAGCAAAATCCCACGGAACGGTCGGAGCAATCCGACCGTTCTTTCTTTGGCGAATTGACATTTTGTCTTCGAAGGAGTATATTTTACTTGTGAGAACGTTTGCCAACGCGCCAAGCCGCTATTCTGCGCTACGGAGATATATATGATCTATGGAGGGGAAGGTTTTGAAACGAGTTTTACTATCCATTCTTTGTTTGCTGTTTCTGTTATGTACGGGGTGTAAGCATTCCTCTGTTCACGACACTGTGTTTCCTGCCAACCGCCCCACGTCTGACACCACCGTTGTATCGACTACCCGGACGGCAACGAGCACGATGGATACTCCGAAAACCAACCCGCACGGTAAACACTATACGCCGGACGAATTTTCACAAACGGAATTGGAAAACAACGTCGAAATGTTTTCAAAAGTGACAGCCGCAACGCTGTTTGTCGAGGAAGAAGCTGTACCGCTTGAAACGGACGACCCGCGCTTGATTCGGTTACTCAATTTGTTGAGTTATGCTGTTTCGATACAAGATGTGGCTTGGATGCAGGGGTTTGCCGACGCTTCGTGGGTGGCGTGTGTTGAGGATGATGCGACCCGCTTAGAGGTCGAATTTCAAAATGGACGGGAAATGGCCGATACGTTTGAGCTGTCGGAATACGATCGCATGATTGTATCTGACCGCGGATTTTTATGTATAAGCTACGTGGACGAGCCTGTGTGGGCTGCTTACGAAGACGGAAAAGTGGCTATGCATATGATGTTAGATACAGAGGACTTCAAGTGGAAATCTGAAGAATCAATTTCCTTGCTGGAATATGTTGGCTTCATGTAAGAAAGCACTGAGGGAATCGTTACCTATGCGGTAAAACTTCATAACACCCGGGGCTGCCGCGTTTGCGGCAGCCCTTTTTCCGGTTTGGTCGTTGAAACATAAATTTTGCAAAAAACACTTGCATTTTCAAAACGGGTGTGGTATAATACCGCTGTTATTTATGGAAATGTATGTTCGGAGGTAAAGAAAATGGGTATTTGGGAATACATTATCGGTATCGTGCTGATCATTATGTCGCTTCTGGTCATCGCTGTTGTGTTGTTGCAGGAAGGCCGTGAGGCAAATTTGGGCGCCATCTCGGGTGCGGCGGATACCTTTATGGAAAAGGGTAAGGCGCGCACGCTCGATGCGTTCTTGTCCAAATGGACCAAGGTGATCTCCATCGCGTTCTTCGTGTTGGTGTTCGTCGGCATGTTGGTCACTCAGTTTGTGGCGAAATAAGTAAGGCTTTTAAAACACCCGTGCGTTCGTTGGAACGCACGGGCGTTTTTTTGTATAACTTTGCCGTTTTTACCATATACTTCCGTTAGAGGTGATGACGGTGAAACAATGGTTGCGTGAAAATCTGCTTCGCCCGCCTGTGCGGGAGGACGCACTTGCCGAGGCGATACAGGCGGTGTGCGGGCAGTTGCAGTCGGTGGACTCCCGCTTTGCAGAGGAGACCGACGAAGACCTTTTAGATGCCTGTATGTACGAGCGGCTGGCGCTGCAGGCGCGCTATCGCTATTTGTCCCGCCTGGTGCGCCGACGGGCGCAAAACGTATGAGGCGGTGGGTGCGGTCGGCAGCGGGCGGTATCGGTGCCCTGCTGCTTGTGGATGCGCTCGGCGGGTTTACGGGGGTATCGATGGCACTGAACCCGTTCACTCTCACGACGTGTGGGGTGTTCGGCGTGCCGGGGACGGTCACGCTGTTGGTGCTGAAAGCCGTGTTCGGTTGACAAATTCACCGTTTTTCGTTACAATACAAGGGACGTCATCAAAGGAGCTACGATATATGAAAATACTGATGATCCCTTCGTGGTACCCCACGCCGCAAATGCCGATGCTGGGCACCTTTTATAAGGAACAAGCCGAGGCGATGGCGGCGGCAGGGGCCGAGGTTGCGGTGATTTATACCGACGTGAACGGTCACCTGCACGGCAACGGCACCCGCGTTTTTACCGAAAACGGCGTGTATACGATGATCTGCCAAAAGTTGAATATTACCCCGCGCCTGGAGCGCGGACGGGTGTGGCAGCGCACCGCGATGCTTCAAAAGGCGTTTCGGCGGCTGTGCTGTGAGTGGGGACGTCCCGACGTCGTGAATCTCCGCTCGTCCTTGCAAGGGTACGAAGCGCTGGAGCTCTGCCGTCGCGAACGGTTGCCGCTCTTCTTTATGGAGCATTCTTCGGTGATCCTCACCGAAGGCGCGGATACCGCCGCCCGCCGCCGTTTGGAAGCGGTTATGCGCGTGGCAGGGGTGAACGCCTGCGTGAGCGAAGCACTGCGCACGGTGATGCAACCGATTGCCGATACCCGCGTGATCCCCGATCTGGTGGACGACGGCCGTTTTATTCCGCAACCGCAGGAGAAGGGCGAGGTCTTCCGCTTCCGCGCGATGGGACAACTGCGTCCCATCAAAGGGTACGACTCCCTGATCGCGGCGTTTGCCGCCTTGTGTGCCCGCACCGACCGCGCCGTCCGTTTGGAGATCGCGGGGGCGGGAGTGCTGCGCGAACAGCTGCAACGTCAAATTGACGAAGCGGGCGTGGCGGACAAGTGCCGCTTGGTTGGTGTTATCCCGCGGGAGGAAACGCCGCAGTTTATGAACGGGTGTGACTGTTTTATCTGCTCCTCCCGCCACGAGACGCTGTCTTGTGTGCTGAATGAAGCCGCCGCCTGCGGCAAACCGCTCATCAGCACCCGTTGCGGCGGCCCCTCCGACATCATCACCGCAACCAACGGCGTGTTGGTCGCGGTGGATGACGTGGAAGAAATGACCGCGGCAATGGAGCGTATGTTGTGCAAAACGGCGCAGTACGACCCTGCCGCCATTCGCGCCGAAACGGTCGCCCGCTTCGGCAAAGCGGCGGTCAGCCGTCGCCTGCTTACGGCTTGTGAAGATGCGATAAAGGAAGGTGCCGTGCGATGAATTTACCGACTACGCATACGCTGACGCCGCACGCCGAGGGCGCGCTTTTGTATTACACCTTTCCCACATTGGATGCCGTGCCGTTTGTGCGGCACGCGGTGTCCACCCGTTTGGGCGGCGTAAGTGAAGGCATCTTCGAAAGTATGAATCTGAGTTTCGGGCGCGGGGACGATCCCGTTCGCGTGCGTGAAAACTTCGACCGTTTGTGCGGTGCCATCGGGGTGGAGACCGAGCGTATCGTACTCTCCCGTCAGGAGCATCACACCTTTGTGCGCAACGTTACGGCGGCGGATTGCGGCAAGGGCATTACCCGCGAACGGGATTACGACGATTTCGACGGTTTGCTCACCGACGAGCCGGGGGTGGTGCTGTGCACCCAATATGCCGATTGCGTGCCGCTTCTGTTTGCCGACCCGAAACGGCGGGTGGTGGGCACCTCCCATTCGGGGTGGAAAGGCACCGTGGCGGAGATGGGACGCGTTACGGTGGAGCGTATGGTGACGGATTATGGTTGCCGTCCGGAGGATATCGTGGCGGGGATCGGCCCGTCCATCGGCCCGTGTTGTTTCGAAGTGGACGAGCCGGTGTACGACCGTTTTTCCGAAATGTCCGTGTGGGACGAAACTTGCGTAAAACGGATGCCGAACGGCAAGTTTTACATAGATATGTGGCAGGTCAACCGCCGCATTTTGCTCGCGGCGGGCCTTCGGGACGAGCATATCAGCGTGACCGATCTTTGTACCCGTTGCCGCCCCGACGTGTTCTGGTCGCACCGTGCCACAAACGGCGTGCGCGGTAGTCTTGCGGCGTTGATTTCGATAGCGGAATAAGCACAAACCAAGAGGTCTCTTCATAGGATGGGGTGAGTAAAAAACCTGATCCTATGGGGGGACTTTTTATGCAAACGATCGAAACCTTTGCCGTGATCGGCGGTGACCTGCGCGCCGCCTATCTTGCCGGTTTGCTCTCGCAGGACGGATTTCGCGTGATCACCGCGGGGCTGGACGGCACCGACCTGCCGCCCTGCGTTACGGGTTGTACCAATCTTACACAGGCGGTGTCGCTTGCGGATTGCGTCGTTCTGCCGCTTCCCGTGACTACCGACGGTACCACGCTGAACGCACCGTTTTCCCGTGTGCGTATTCAGTCGGAGCAGGTGCTGGGTTCGCTTTCGCCCGCGCAGTTTGCGGTGGGAGGCAGCGTGCCTGCCGCGTGGTGCGAACAACTTGCCGAAAACGGTGTCGTGATACACGACTACTTACAGCGTGAGGAATTGGCGTTGCTCAACAGCCTGCCGACCGCTGAAGGAGCGGTACAACTGGCGATGGAGGAATTGCCCGTCACCTTGCGTGGGGCACGGGTGTTGGTCACAGGTTACGGCCGTGTGGCGCGGGCACTGTGTTCGTTGCTTGTTGCGATGGGAGCGTCGGTGACGGTGGCGGCGCGGCGGTGTGCCGACCGTGCGGCTGCAACGATTGCGGGGTGTTCTGCCGTGGAGATCGGTGCTGTTGCAGATGCAGGGGATTTTGACGTGATCTTCAACACCGTGCCCGCTCTTATCTTCGATGCCGCCCTTTTGAAAAAAATCGACCGTTCCACCTTGCTCATTGATCTCGCCTCGCATCCCGGCGGGGTGGATTTTGCCACCGCTGCCGCCCTGCAGATGAAAACGGTGTGGGCGTTGTCACTGCCCGGTCGGGTGGCGCCCAAGACCGCCGCCGATATCCTTCGGCAGACGATACTCAATATGTTACGTGAGGAGGGGCGGTTATGAGCGGATTACGTATTGGTTGGGCGTTGTGCGGCTCGTTCTGCACGCTTACCGCCGTAACGGCAGAAATGGCCAAAACGGTGGCGGCGGGACACGAGGTGTATCCCGTTTTTTCGGCACCGATGTGTACGGTAAATACCCGCTTCGGCACGGCGGAGCGGTGGCGTGTGGAGATCAGCGACCTGTGCGGCCGCTCACCGCTCACCACCTTGACCGAAGTCGAGCCGCTTGGGCCGAAAGATATGCTCGACGTGTTGGTGGTCGCCCCCTGCACGGGAAGCACCCTCGCGAAACTCGCGGCAGGGGACAGCAGTACCGCCGTGACCCTCGCGGTGAAATCCCATCTGCGACGGGAGCGCCCCGTGGTGCTGGCGGTATCCACCAACGACGCCCTGGCGGGTTCGTTTCCTGCGATCGCGGCACTGAAAAACCGCAAACACTACTATTTCGTGCCGATGCGGCAGGATGCTCCTGCTGAAAAACCGAATTCACTGGTGGCGGATTTCTCCCGCATCGGCGACACGGTCGCCGCCGCCCTGCAAGGCAAACAACTGCAACCGCTGTTTATTTGATGCGTGTCAAGGAGAATTTTGAAATTCTCCTTGACTTTTTTTTCGACACCTATTATAATACAATCAATAATGTATCGGCATTGAGGAAGTCCATTTGCTTTTGCCGCCCAGAGAGGGATGCTCGAATTTTTTCGGCTGAAAGGCGTCCTGCAGAGTTGAAAGCAAAAAGCCGCTTCGGAGCCGTTGCCGCGAGGAACGGCACGCCTTGCCCGCGTTATCGGGCAAACGAGTGGGGGCCGCCTTGCGGCTTCAATTTGGGTGGTACCACGGAGTTTCCGTCCCATATACGGGCGGGGACTCTTTCTATTTTTTCTATGAGAGGATGTCAATACGGTATGAAATGGACAGGATTGAACGAACTGCGTGAAAAATATCTCGCGTTTTTCGAGAGCAAGGGTCACCTGCGTTTGCCCAGTTTTTCGCTGGTGCCGCAGGGGGACAAGTCCTTGCTGCTGATCAACGCGGGTATGGCACCGATGAAGAAGTACTTCACGGGGGAACTCACCCCGCCGCGCAAGCGGGTGACTACCTGCCAAAAGTGCATCCGCACCCCGGATATCGAGCGCGTGGGTAAAACGGCGCGTCACGGCACCTATTTTGAGATGCTCGGCAACTTCAGCTTCGGTGACTACTTCAAGCACGAAGCGACCGCGTGGGCGTGGGAATTCTGCACCGAGGTGCTGGAGTTGCCCGTGGATCGTCTGTGGATCAGCATTTATGAAGAGGATGACGAAGCGTTTGATATCTGGACGAAAGAGGTCGGCGTGGACCCGTCGCACATCGTGCGTCTGGGCAAGGCAGACAACTTCTGGGAGCACGGCTCGGGTCCCTGCGGCCCCTGCTCCGAGATCCATCTGGACCGCGGCGAAGAGTTCGGTTGCGGCTCGCCCGATTGCGGCGTGGGTTGCGATTGCGACCGTTTTCTTGAATTCTGGAACTTGGTGTTCACCCAGTTCGATAACGACGGCAACAACAACTATACCCGCCTGAAAAACCCGAACATCGACACGGGTATGGGGCTTGAGCGTCTTGCCTGCATTATGCAGGGGGTGAACAACCTCTTTGAAGTGGACACCGTGCAGAACATCATGAAGCACGTCAGCCGTATCGCAAACGTGCAGTACGGTGACGACGAGCGCACGGATATTTCCCTGCGTGTCATTACCGACCACATCCGTTCCACCACCTTTATGATCGGTGACGGTGTGATGCCTTCGAACGAAGGCCGCGGCTACGTGTTGCGCCGTCTGTTGCGCCGTGCGGCACGTCACGGCCGTCTGCTCGGCATCGGTGAGCCGTTCCTCTATCAAGTGTGCGAAACGGTGATCGCAGAGAACGCCTCCGCCTATCCCGAACTGGGCGACAAAGCGGATTTCATCAAGAAACTCATCTTGGTGGAGGAAGAAGCGTTCGGCAAGACGATCGACGCGGGTCTCGCGATGCTGGACGATATGCTCGCGAACCTCAACGGTACCGAACTGTCGGGCGCGGATGCGTTCAAACTGTACGATACCTACGGCTTCCCGCTGGATCTGACGCAGGATATTTTGGAAGAAAAAGGGCTCACGGTGGGTGAGGACGAGTTCCGTGAACTGATGACCGCCCAGCGTGCGCGTGCCCGTGCCGCCCGTAAGGATGCGGGTGCGGACGCGTGGAAGAACAGCGGCGCGGCACTCAAAGACGTGGCTCCCGCCCGTTTCGTGGGGTATGACACCCTTACCGCCGAAGCGAAGGTTACCGCGCTCGTGAAGGATGAACAGCGTGTGGAGGAGATCGCGGACGGCGACGCCGCACTGGTGCTTTTGGATGTAACGCCCTTCTACGGCGAGAGCGGCGGTCAGGTGGGCGATATCGGTCTGCTCACCAACGAAGGCGTGACGGTCGAGGTGCAAAACACCCTGAAGGGTGCGGACGGCGCGGTGTTGCACGTGGCGGAAGTGAAGCAAGGCACTCTGCGCGTGGGGGATACCGTCACTGCGGCGGTGGATGCGGCGACCCGCACCGCCACCATGCGTAACCACACGGCGGCACACCTTCTGCAAGCGGCACTGCGTGAATTGCTCGGCAACCACGTGGAGCAGGCGGGTCAGTTGGTGACGGCGGAGCGTATGCGTTTTGACTTTACCCATTTTTCGGCACTCACGCCCGAGCAGATCGCCGCGGTGGAAGACCGTGTGAACGGCTGGATCCTGGACGGCGTGGCGGCGGATATCCGCGAGATGCCGATCGACGAAGCGCGTGCCCTCGGTGCGATGGCACTGTTCGGTGAAAAATACGGCGACGTGGTGCGCGTGGTGCGTTTTGACGGCGTGTCCACCGAACTGTGCGGCGGCACTCACGCGGACAATACCGCAAAGGTCGGTTTGTTCCGCATTCTGTCGGAAGGCTCGGTCGCGGCGGGTGTGCGCCGTATCGAAGCGGTGACGGGCGCGAATCTGCTTGCCGAATGGCGCCGTGAACACGCGGTGCTGTTGCAGACGGCGGACGCGATCAAAGCGGCGGGCGCGGACGATATTCTGCGCCGTACCGCCCAGATGACCGCGGAACTGCGCGACCTTAAGAAAGAACTGGCGGACCTCAAAGCCCAGGCGGCGGCGGGGCAGGCGGGCGACGTGTTTGCCGACGCCAAAGAGATCGGCGGCGTGAAACTCGCCACGGCGGTGTACCGTGATATCGAATCGGGTGATCTGCGCACCATGTGCGACACCTTGAAGAGCGCGGCAGATAAGAACAAGGGTATCGTGTTGCTGGCGGGTATCAACGGTGAGTCGGTGACCTTCGTGTGCTACTGTTCGTCGGATGCCGTGAAAGCGGGTGCCAACGCGGGCGCGCTTATTAAAGCGACCTGCACCTTCTGCGGCGGCAAGGGCGGCGGCCGTCCCGACAGCGCCATGGGCGGCGCGAAAGACGTGAGCCGTGTGGAAGAAGCACTCGCGGCGGCGGCAGATACCGTGGCGTCGATGCTGTAAGGAGGGCTTGCTATGGATTGCATTTTCTGTAAGATCGCGGCGGGAGAGATCCCCTCGAACAAGGTGTACGAAGACGAGCAGATCGTAGCGTTTTACGATATCGAACCGAAGGCACCCGTGCACGTATTGGTCATCCCGAAACAACACGTTACGGGTGCGGCGGCGATCACGGCGGATAACGCGGCGGTGGTGGCACACGTGTTTGCCACCATTCCGCAGATCGCCAAAACGCTTGGCATCACCGATTTCCGTGTGGTCACCAACAACGGTGCGGATGCGGGACAGACGGTACATCACCTGCATTTCCACATTTTGGGTGGCGGAAAACTCGGTGATATGGCGTAACGCCGTTGCCGAAATCACAGGAGAGGAAGAAGACCCGTGCAGTATATTGTGGCGGATCTGGAGTGGAACGGTGCGTATTCCAAAAAAGCGCACGGCTACTTTAACGAGATCATTGAGATCGGTGCGGTCAAACTGAGTGAACGGTTGGATATGGTAGATACCTTTCACGTGGTCATCAAGCCCGTAGTCAGCCGTAAGCTCACCCGTTTGGTGAGCGATCTCACCAACATTACGGGCGAGGAGTTGGAGGACGGCACCACCTTCGCGGCGGCGGCCGAGGAATGGCGACGCTGGGTAGGGGAGGAGGAGTCCATCCTGCTCACGTGGAGCACCACGGATCTGTCGGTATTGCTGGAGAATTACCGCTTTCATCTGAAATGCGACCGTATTCCGTTTATGACGAAATATGCCGATCTGCAAGCCTACGTGCAAAAGCATAACGCGCTCGGTAACGCAGGTCAGCAGGTGGGATTGGCCCGTGCGTGCGAGGCACTCGGCGTTTGTGACGAAGGACTGGAACAGCATCGGGCGTTGGACGACAGCCGTATGACCGCTATGATCGCGCAAAAAACGATCGAGTGGACGGCGTTTTCCCCTTTCGTGCGGACGGCGGACAAGGCGTTTTACGACCGTTTGAACTTCAAACCGTATTACATACGTGACGCCGAAAGTCCCCTGATCGCCCGTCAGCACTGGCGGTTTCGCTGTCCTGCCTGCGGGCGGGCATTACGCAACCGTAAGGAGTGGCGGTTTTATAACCAGGCGTTTTGGGCGGAAATGGTGTGCCGCACCTGCGACAAGTCCTACACCGCCCGCGCCCAGTTCCGTAAGAAATTCGACAGCGTGGAGGTCAAGCGCAAGCTGACCGAAAAGCTGGCGGACGATAAAAAAACAAAAAGTGAGGAGAGAACAACGGTATGAAAAAGTTTTTTGGCGAATTTAAGACCTTTGCCCTGCGCGGCAACGTGATCGATCTGGCGGTCGGCGTGATCATCGGCGGTGCGTTCCAGAAGATCGTCACCTCGGTAGTGAACGATCTCATTATGCCGTGGATCGGTCTGTTGACCGGCGGCACCAACTTTGCGGATCAGTTTACCGTTTTGAAGCTGCCCGAGGGCGTGACGGCAGAGATGGTGACGTCGCTGGAGGTGGCAAAGGAACTCGGCGTGACCACCTTTAACTACGGTGCGTTTATCACGGCGGTCATCGATTTCATCATTATGGCGTTCATCATCTTCCTTTTGGTGAAGGGCATCAACAAGCTCTCCACTCTGAAGAAGGCAGAGGAAGAAGTCCCCGCAGAGCCCACCACCAAGATCTGCCCGTTCTGCAAGAGCGAGATCGCCATCGAAGCGACCCGTTGTGCGCATTGCACGTCCGAACTGCCGAACGAATAAATTTTTCGAAAAATTGCAAAAAACACTTGCAATTTTTCCGACAGTGTGCTATCATTGATAGGCTATGGTCGGTCACTGTGACCGTTCCGTGCTTGATGCAAAGCATCAGGACGATGGTCCTCTGCCCACCTCGTTGGGCACGAACATCGGAAAAGTTAGGGAGGATTTAGAAATGGATGCATTGAAACTCATTGCAGCAGACAGCCTGAAGGAAGCGGCACCGGCGTTCGAGATCGGTGACACCATCCGCGTGGACGTGAAGATCCGCGAAGGCGAGCGCGAGCGTATCCAGGCTTTCGAAGGCACTGTGATCGCGAAGAAGGGCAGCGGCGTGGCCGAGACCTTCACCGTGCGCCGTGTGTCGTACGGTGTCGGTGTGGAGCGTGTGTTCCCCCTGCATTCCCCCAACGTGGCGGGTGTGAAGATCGTCCGTCGCGGTAAGGTGCGCAGAAGCAAGCTGTACTATCTGCGTGATCGCGTGGGTAAGGCTGCGAAGGTTAAGGAACTGCTGTAAGCCGTCCCCAAACAAAGCACAACGAAAAAGGAGTGGTTTTGACCACTCCTTTTTTGCACTTTTTAAAAGAAAAAAGGGTTTTACACTTTTCTTTTCTTGCAAGGTGTGTTATACTGTACGTATGTGTAACGAAATGAGGGAAACATCATGAATGAGTTTGATCATACCGTACCTACCGAAGCGGACGTGCCGACGGCACAAACGGTCGTGGAGCCTGCCGCTGAGGAGACGGCTGTCGTCTCTGCTCCCGTCGAGGAAAAAAGCTGGCTGCACACGATGTACGAGCTGATGGGTAACATCGCCGTTGCCCTGTTGCTCATCACGGTACTGCTCGGTTTTTGCTTCCGCCAGGTGGTGGTGGACGGCAACTCGATGAACGATACGTTGAATAATAAAGATCGCCTGCTGTTGCAAACGGTGTTTTATACCCCCGAGCGGGAGGATATCGTGGTGATCTATCAGGAGGAAGAACCCGAAAAACCGCTTATCAAGCGTGTGATCGCGCTGGGTGGCGACGCGGTGAGGATGAATCCCGTCACCAACGAGGTGTATCTGAAAAAAGCGGGAGAGAACAGTTGGAAGCTGTTGCAGGAGCCCTACGTGAATTATCCGTTGGGATGGGGTATCGCGTGGGACGAGGATAACGAGATCGTCGTGCCCGAAGGACACGTGTTCGTGTTGGGGGATCACCGCAACGATTCCCGCGACAGCCGCACCATCGGATGCATTAAGGAAGAAAACGTCGTGGGCGGCGTGCTGTGGCGCTTGCTGCCCTTTGGAGGAGTACGATGACGGAGCAAGAAAAGGGACGGGTGATCCAGTGGTTTCCGGGTCATATGACCCGTACCCGCCGCAAGATCAAGGAGTGCCTGCCGCTCATTGATCTGGTGGTGGAGATATTGGATGCCCGCATTCCGCTGGCCAGCCGCAACCCGGATATGGACACGTTGGTGGCAGGGAAGCCGCGTCTGGTGATCCTTAACAAAGCGGATATGGCGGACGAAGCCGCTACTGCCGCGTGGGTGGCGTATTACCGAAAAAAGGGTATGGCCGCGCTGGCGCTGGATTGTAAGAGCGGGCGCGGTGTGAATGGGTTCGTTCCCGCTATGCGGGCGGTGATGTCCGATAAGATCGCCGCCTGGGAAGCGAAAGGCATGGTCAATCGTCCCGTGCGGGCGATGGTGGTGGGGATCCCCAATGCGGGGAAATCCTCCTTTATCAACCGTTTGGCACGCGGCGGCAAGGCCAAGGTGGAGGATCGCCCCGGCGTTACGCGGGACAACCGTTGGTTTACGGTGGAGGCGGGGGCGTTGCTGCTGGATACCCCCGGCGTGCTTTGGCCGAAGTTTGAGGATCAAGAGGTGGCACGCCGCCTTGCCTATACGGGTGCCATCCGTGACGAGATACTGGACACCGAAGAACTTGCGTGCGGCTTACTGCAGCTGTTAGCAGAGGACTACCGTGATCTGCTGTGTGCACGGTATCGCCTGACGGCGGAGGATCTTGAGACGTGTGCCGACAGTTGGGATCTTCTCTGCCTGGTCGGTAAAAAGCGCGGGATGCTGGTCTCAGGCGGTGAGGTAAATACCGAACGCGCCGCCACGATGCTGCTGGATGAATTCCGCGGTGCCAAGATCGGACGTATCACACTGGAAAGACCGGAGGAGTAAGACCGATGGAAGACAAGCAGTACACCAATTACGAATTTGACGCACTGTACCGCGAGCGGGGCGTTTGGCATCTGTGCGGGGTGGATGAAGCCGGACGCGGTCCGCTGGCGGGTCCCGTCTATGCGGCGGCGGTCATTCTGGATCCCGACGTGGTCATCGACGGGGTGAACGATTCCAAAAAACTCTCCGAAAAACGGCGGGAAGCGCTGTTTGACGAGATATGCGAAAAAGCGGTGGCGTACGGCATCGCTTCGGCTTCGGTGGAGGAGATCGAGGAACTGAACATTTTGCAGGCGACCTTTTTGGCGATGTCGCGGGCGGTGGCGGCACTTTCTCTCACACCCGATCTCGTGCTGGTGGACGGCAATCAGGTGCCCCGCGGGATCGACCGTCCCATCGAAACGGTGGTGAAGGGGGACGCCCGCTCCGCCTCCATTGCGGCGGCGTCCATTTTGGCAAAGGTCAGCCGTGACCGCTATATGCTCACGTTGGACGAGCAGTATCCGCAATACGCGTTTTCGAAGCATAAGGGCTACGGCACGAAGGTGCACTGCGAAGCGTTGCAGACCTTTGGCCCTTCCCCCGAACATCGTCTGAGTTTCCTCAAAAACATTCTGGGATAAGGATCGGATACCTATGGCAAAAGTATCGGCAGGCGCGGCGGGCGAAGTGCTCGCCGCACGCTTTTTGCGTGACAAGGGATACACCATTACAGCGGCAAACGTGCATTCGCGTTTCGGTGAAATTGACATAATTGCCGAGGATGGGCAATATATTGCCTTCGTAGAGGTAAAGACCCGCAGCGAACACGCCTTGTATACCCCGCGTGAGGCGGTGACGCGTGTAAAGCAGCGGAAGATCCTCGGCACGGCGGCGATGTATCTTCAGCGACATCCCACCGCCAAGCAGCCGCGCTTTGACGTGATCGAGATCGTCACGGCCACGGGTCATCCGATGAAGGCACTGGAGATCAATCATATCATGGGCGCTTACGAAACGGAGGGCCTGCATGCCGCTTTTTGACCTGCATTGTGACACCTTGTACGAGGTTTACACCAAAAAATACCCCCTATCCGAAAACGACGGCCATATTGACCTTTTACGCGCGGCACGATATACGCCGTACGTGCAGACGTTTGCGGTGTGGATACCCGAAGACCTGCGCGGTGATGCCGCGTGGGATTTTTGTTGTCGCGTGTTGGCCTGCGCCGAAGGGAAGGGACTGCACCTTTGGCGTAAAGGGGAATGCCTTGATAGTTGTTTGCACTCGCATAAGCCTGTCGGCATACTCGCGGTGGAGGGCGGTGCGGCGTTGGGGGAGGACGTCACCCGCATCGACACCCTAGCCGCCGGCGGCGTACGGTATATTACTCTCACGTGGAACGGGGAGAACGCACTCGGCAACGGGTGCCTCTCGCCTTGTCGCGACGGGTTGACCCCGTTTGGCAAAGACGCGGTGCGGCGTATGGAGCGGGCAGGGGTGACGGTGGACGTTTCCCACCTAAACGAGGCGGGCTTTTGGGATGTGGCGCATATGGCAGAAAAGCCGTTCATCGCAAGTCACTCCAATGCGGCGGCGGTGTGTCCGCACCCGCGCAATCTGACCGATCGGCAGTTTCGGGCTATCGTGGAACACGGCGGTTTGGTGGGGATCAATCTGTGCGCCGACTTTTTGGGGGAGGCCACGTTCGAAGCGGTCGAACGCCATTTGTATCACTTTTGGGAATGCGGCGGGGAGCATACCGTTGCCTTCGGTGCCGACTTGGATGGGGCGGCTATGCCCGCCGCGTGGGACGGCGTGGCGGTGATGGAGCGGATTTTTGAATTTCTATACCGCAAAAACTACGATAGTGACCTGCTTTCCCGCCTTTTTTTCGGTAATTGCTACAATTTTTTCCGACGGCTTTGACAAACGGAAAAACCTGCGGTATAATAAACTGATTTCTTTTATATATAAGGACTCTGAACGGAGGAGATCGCAGATGAAGTATTGCAGTACACGGGACGGTGCCGTACGTGCGACGGCGGCCGAAGCGATCGCCCGCGGCATTTCGCCCGACGGCGGTCTGTACGTGCCGACCGCCTTGCCACGGCTGACACCCGCCCGTATTGAAGAACTGGCCTCTATGCCGTACGCGGCACGGGCGGCGGCGGTGCTGGGCGAGTTTCTCGGTGACTTTACGGCTGACGAGGTGCGGGAATGTACCGATGCAGCGTACGCCACGGGACGCTTCCGCCACCAAGACGTTGCCCCGCTGACCGAACTGTCCGAGGGCGAACATATTCTGGAACTGTGGCACGGCCCGACCTGTGCGTTCAAGGATATGGCGTTGCAGATCCTGCCGCACCTGATGCGCGTGTCTGCCGCCAAAACGGGGGACGGCAAAGAGATCGTCATTCTGGTCGCCACCTCGGGCGATACCGGCAAGGCGGCACTGGAAGGTTTCCGCGATGCCAAGGGCACCCGTATTCTGGTATTCTATCCCGAAGACGGCGTCAGCCCGATGCAGAAGTTGCAAATGGCGACGCAGGAAGGCGAAAACGTCGCGGTCTGTGCCATTCGCGGCAACTTCGACGATGCCCAGACGGGTGTGAAGCAGATCTTCACCGACGCGGCGATCGGCGAAACGCTCGCGGCGAACGGGATGCAGTTCTCCAGTGCCAACTCCATCAACTGGGGGCGTCTGGCGCCGCAGATCGTCTACTACGTTTCGGCGTACTGCGATCTTTTGAAGGCGGGCACCATCCGTATGGGTGATCCCGTGAACGTTGCGGTGCCTACCGGCAACTTCGGCAACATTTTGGCGGCGTACTATGCGCGTGAGATGGGACTGCCGATCAACAAACTGATCTGTGCATCCAACCGCAACCGCGTGTTGACCGATTTCCTGACCACGGGTGTGTACGACCGCAACCGTGCGTTCTATACCACCACCTCGCCGTCGATGGATATTCTCATCTCCTCGAATCTGGAGCGCCTTTTGTACCACCTTTCGGGTAACGACGACGCGGTCATCCGCACGCTGATGACGCAGCTGAACGAGCAGGGACGCTACACCGTGCCGGACGACCTGCTCGCCCGCGTGCGCGACCTGTTCTGGGCAGGCTGCTGTGACGATGAAGCGGCGGCCGCCACCATTCGTGAGAAATTTGATGCCCATCACTATCTGCTGGATACCCACACCGCCGTGGCGGTGAAGGTGTACGGCGATTACCGTCGCGAAACGGGGGATACCACCCCGACAGTCATTGCGTCCACCGCCAACCCCTACAAATTTTCCGCAAGCGTGCTGGAAGCCTTGAACGGCGACACGGCAGGTTTGGATGAATTCCAAAAGGTGGAGGCACTGCATGCACTGACCGCACACGAAGTGCCGGCTCCGCTCGCCGACCTTAAGGGCAAGGCAGTGCGCTTCAAGGACGTGTGTGACCGTGACAAGGCGGCGATGCGTGCCGTGGTGTTCGGTATGCTGAACGTCGCGGAGTAACACGGTATGGCACTGTTCGTCATCGGGGATCTGCATCTCTCACTCGGTACGGATAAGCCGATGGATATCTTCCGCGGCTGGCAGGATTATCAGCAACGGCTGGAACAGCAATGGCGAGAAACGGTGGGTACGGAGGATACCGTGGTCATTCCGGGAGACGTGTCGTGGGCAATGTCGCTTGAGGGCGCACTCACCGACTTTCGGTTTTTACACGGTCTCCCCGGCAAAAAGCTGATCCTGAAGGGAAACCACGATTACTGGTGGTGTACCCGCCGTAAGATGGATACCTTCCTTTCGGAAAACGGACTGCACACCCTCCGGATCGTGCACAACGATGCGGTGGCGGCAGAGGGGGTCGCCGTGTGCGGCACCCGCGGCTGGTTTTACGATGCGGAGGAGGATGCCGACCGTAAAGTGTTGCTTCGTGAAGTGGGGCGTCTTAAAACGTCTATCGCCGCTGCGAAAGCCACGGGTCTGGAGCCGATCGTGTTTTTACACTATCCGCCCGTGACAAGGGAAGCGGTGTGTGAGGAGTTATTTGCCGTGCTGCGGGAAGAGGGCATCAAACGCTGTTACTACGGGCATCTGCACGGCCCGTCCATTCCCCGCGCCTTTTGCGGTGAGCGGGAGGGCATTCGCTTTCAATTAGTGTCGGGAGACGCACTGGGCTTTCGACCGTTGAAAATTTTGTAAATTTTTCGGGAATCTATGGCGTCGTTGCGAAAAGTATGCTACAATAGCCATTGATATAATGTAAAGGGAAGTTTTAACACATAGGAGGAAACAATCATGAGTCTCAAAGCTGTCAACAAGAAGGAAACCAATCGCGTCGAACTCGAGATCGAGGTGGATGCGGCCGCGTTCGAAGCGGCAGTGGAAAAGGCGTATCGCAAGAACATCAATAAACTGAATATCCCCGGCTTCCGCCGCGGCAAGGCTCCCCGTTCGTTCGTGGAGAAGATGTACGGCAAGGAAGTGTTTTATGAGGACGCGATGAACGATCTGTATCCCGAAGCACTGGATGCCGCGATCAAGGAGTCGGGCTACGAGTACGTGGAAGATAAGATCGATCTTGACGTCGTGTCGGTCGGCGAGGAAGGTCTCGTGTTCAAGGCGGTCATCACCGTGAAGCCCGAGGTTGCCCTCAGCGCCTACAAGGGTCTGGACGTCACCCGTGAAGAAAAGGAAGTGACCGACGAGGACGTCGAGGCCGAGCTGAACAAGCTGCTGGACCGCAACTCCCGTATGGTGACGGTGGAAGGCCGTGCGGCGGAGAACGGCGATACCGTGGACTTCGATTTTGACGGCTACGTGGACGACGTCGCGTTCGACGGCGGCAAGGCGGAACACTACAGCCTGGTGCTGGGCTCGGGCCAGTTCATCCCCGGCTTTGAAGATCAGATCGTCGGCAAGAACGCGGGCGAAGAGTTCGACGTGAACGTCACCTTCCCCGAGGATTACCACGCGGAAGAACTGAAGGGCAAGGCGGCTGTGTTCAAGTGCAAACTGCACGAGATCAAGGCGAAGGAACTGCCCGTGGCGGACGATGAGTTCGCGAAGGATTGCAGCGAGTTCGATACGCTGGATGAACTGAAGGCGGACCTCAAAGCGAAACTCGCGGAAAGCCGCAAGAACGAGGCGGACGCCGCGTTCGAAAACGCGTTGATGGACAAATTGGTGGAGAACATGACGGCGGAGATCCCCGAAGCGATGTTCGATAACGAAGTGACCGAGCAGGTCAACAACTTCGCCTACCGTCTGCAGTCGCAGGGTATGGATATGAACCTGTATCTGCAGTACACCGGTATGGACGAGGCGGCACTGCGCGAGAACTTCCGTCCGCAGGCAGAGCAGCAGGTGAAGGGCCGCCTGGCACTCGAAAAGGTGGCGGCGCTGGAAGGTTTGACTGCGACCGAAGAGGAAGTGGAAGCCGAGTACGCCCGCATGGCGGAAATGTACAAACTGGACGTGGAGCGTGTGAAGGCACTCGTGGCGGCGGACGCCGTGGCGAAGGATATGGGCCTCAAGAAGGCGCTTGACTTCATTAAGGAGAACGCGGGCAAGTAATTTCCGTTTAAGCCGTGTTTTGACGGGGTATACTTGTTCCGATGAGAATGTAGACCAAGGAGTGACAGATATGAGTTTAGTACCGTACGTAGTGGAGCAGACCGGCCGCGGTGAACGCAGTTACGACATCTTCTCCCGTCTGTTGAACGACCGCATCATTATGCTGTGTGATGAGGTGAACGACGCGACCGCTTCGCTGGTCGTGGCGCAGTTACTGCATCTGGAAGGACAGGATCCCGACAAGGATATTCAGCTGTATATCAACAGCCCCGGCGGTTCCATTTCCGCCGGTATGGCGATCTACGACACGATGCAGTTCATCAAGTGCGACGTGTCCACCATCTGCATCGGTATGGCGGCAAGTATGGGTTCCTTCCTGCTGGCGGCGGGTGCGAAGGGCAAGCGTATGGCGTTGCCCAACAGCGAAATTATGATTCATCAGCCGCTCGGCGGCGCACGCGGTCAGGCGAGTGACATTAAGATCCAAGCGGATCACATCTTGTTCATTCGCGGCCGCATGAATCAGTTGCTTTCTGAAATGACCGGCCAGCCGCTCGAGACCATCGAGCGCGATACCGACCGCGACAACTATATGACTGCCGAGCAGGCGATGGCGTACGGTCTGGTGGATAAGGTCATCACCAAACGCGCATAAAGGGTGAGCAATCAACCCCAACCCGCCGCAAAGCGGGATATTTCGGTGCTTTTTGCTCCGTTCGTGCTCGTAAGGCGTGAGCATTACTTCGCCCGCCCGAAACAAAAATCCCTCAAAATCTCCTCGCTTTGCGGTCGTAGATTTTAGAAAGAGTGGATTTGGATTCAGCCACGGCAAAAACGCAGCCAATACGGCCGTATTGGCGAGTATTTTAACAAAGGAAGAGCAAAAATCCGCCTTTCTAAAACGGGGTTCGGATTTGATTGCTCACCCTTAAGGAGAACGCATATGCCGAGAAATGAGGAGACCAAACCGATATGTTGTTCCTTTTGCGGTAAAACGCAGGAAGAAGTATATCGTCTGATCGCGGGTCCCGGTGTGTATATCTGCAACGAATGCATTGAACTGTGCAGTACCATTTTGGCAGACGGCACCGTGCCTCCCCGTCAGCAGAGCGGCACCACCAGCGTGGTGTTGCCCAAACCGCAGGAGATCAAAAAAGGTCTCGACGATTACGTGATCGGTCAGGACGCGGCAAAGACTGCCCTGTCGGTTGCGGTATACAATCACTATAAACGCATTTATTTCGGCCACGGCGATACCGAACTCGGGAAAAGTAACGTGCTGCTGATCGGCCCCACGGGTGTGGGCAAGACGGCACTTGCGCAAACGCTTGCCCGTATTCTGGACGTTCCGTTTGCCATTGCGGACGCGACCACCCTGACCGAAGCGGGTTACGTCGGCGAGGACGTGGAAAACATTCTGCTCCGCTTGATCCAGGCAGCGGACTTCGACGTGGAAAAGGCACAGCGCGGTATCATTTATGTGGACGAGATCGACAAGATCTCCCGCCGCAGCGAGAATCCCTCCATCACGCGTGACGTGAGCGGCGAGGGTGTTCAGCAAGCCCTTTTGAAGATCTTGGAGGGCACGGTGGCAAACGTGCCGCCCGGCGGCGGCCGCAAACATCCGCAACAGGAATTCATTCAGATCGATACCTCCAACATTCTGTTCATTTTGGGCGGTGCGTTTGACGGTATTCAGCAGACGATCGAAAAGCGGCTGGAATCGGGCGCGATCGGTTTTGGCAATTCCGTGCGTTCCAAAAAGGAGCGCGAGCTGTCCGAACTTCTCTCTCACATCACGCCGCAGGATCTCGTGCGTTTCGGCTTGATTCCCGAGTTGGTGGGTCGTATGCCCGTCATCACCACGTTGGAGGCGTTGTCTGCCGACGCGTTGGTGGCGATCCTCAGTCAGCCGAAGAACGCTCTGCTCAAACAATATCAGTATCTGTTTGAACTGGACGGTGTGACGCTGAATTTCACGGATGAGGCTTTGCACGCGGTGGCGGAAAAGACGATGGCGTTGCACACGGGTGCGCGCGGTCTGCGCTCGGTGATGGAAGGGGTGCTGAACACGTTGATGTTCAACATTCCCTCCGACCACACGGTGGAAACGGTGACGGTCACCGCCGCGTGTGTGAATGACGGTGCCGATCCTGAGATCGTGCGCAATCCCGATAAAAAGCCCGTCAAGCTGAAAGCGACCGTGAAGGGGCGCGCGACCGCTCCCAAACGCCGCAATACCGCGTGAGAACACACGCATTCGCAGGCGGCTGAAAACAGCCGCCTGTTTATCATTATTTGAAAGAGGACAAACTATGGCCATTCAAAAGCGTATTTCCCGCGTGCAGACGCTACCGATGATCGCTCTGCGCGGTCTGGTGGTGTATCCCGATATGGAACTGCATTTCGACGTGGGACGTAAACGCTCGATGCAGGCACTTCACGCGGCGATGAACCACGACCAAACGCTGTTTTTGGTCACCCAACGGGACACCGCCGTGGAAGAGCCGACCGAAGACGAACTCTATACCGTAGGCGTGGTGGCGCAGGTGCGGCAGGTATTGCGCCTGCCGGGGGACAACCTGCGTGTCGTGGTGGAAGGACTTTACCGTGCCCGTCTGCAGGACGTGTTGCAGGACGAGCCGTACTTCTTGGCAATGACCAAAGAGGCGCAGTCCCGTCGCATTGGCGACCCGTTGCAGGAGGAGGCGCTGGTGCGCGAGTGCCGCCGCTATTTAGACGAATACGCCGAACTGACCCCCGCCCTCACGGAGGATGCCTTCGCGATGGCGGCGGTGATCGACGACGCAGGGCATCTCGCCGACCACGTTGCCTTCAGCCTGCCGCTGAAAGAAGCGCAAAAGCAGGACATACTCGCGACCATGGCGGAAGAGACCCGTATGGAAAAGGTACTCGGTATTTTGCAGCACGAGATCGCGGTGCAGAAACTGGAAAACCACATCCACGACCGCGTACATACGCAGATGGACGAAAATCAGCGGGAGTATTATCTGCGAGAGCAGGTGCGCGCTATCAATGAAGAACTCGGGGACGGGGACGACCCTGCCGAAGAAGCGGACACCTACCGCCGTACGATTGCTGCATTGCCGTTGGACGAGGAGGTGCGGGAAAAACTTCAAAAAGAGTGCGCAAAACTCGCAAAAATGCCGTCCGGCTCGCAGGAAGCGGCGGTGGTGCGCGGGTATCTCGATGCCTGTCTGGCATTGCCGTGGGGCAAACGGAGCGAAGACGCGATGGATATCACCCGCGCACGCGAAGTGCTTGACCGTGACCATTACGGTATGGAAAAGGTGAAAGACCGCATCGTGGAATCGCTTGCCGTGCGGGTGCTTTCCCGTGAGATGCGCGGACAGATCCTCTGTTTCGTCGGCCCTCCGGGCGTGGGAAAAACGTCGGTTGCCCGTTCGATCGCCGAAGCGATGGGACGGCAGTACGTGCGTATCTCGCTCGGCGGCGTACACGATGAAGCGGAGATCCGCGGTCACCGCAAGACCTACATAGGCTCGATGCCCGGCCGTATCATTGCGGCGGTCACCAAGGCGAAGACCTGTAATCCGCTCATCTTGTTGGATGAAATTGATAAACTGGGCCACGATTTCCGCGGCGACCCTGCGGCGGCGATGCTCGAAGTGTTAGATCCCGAGCAAAACGTGACCTTTACCGACCATTATCTCGAGATCCCGTTCGATCTGTCGGAGGTGCTGTTTATCACCACCGCCAACGACGAGGCAGAGATCCCTGCCGCCCTTGCCGACCGTATGGATATCATCCATCTGGGCAGTTACACGGCAGAGGAGAAGTTCCATATTGCCAAAGACCATCTGCTCCCAAAACAGCGGAAACGCCACGGTCTTACGGCACGTCAGTTGCGTCTGTCGGATACGCAACTCCGCTTACTTATCGACGGCTATACTCGTGAAGCGGGCGTGCGTAAGCTTGAACGCCGTCTTGCGGATATCTGCCGTAAAGCGGCAAAGCGTATCGTCGCAGGGGAAGCCAAAACGGTCACGGTGAAAGATCTTACGGAGTTTTTGGGCCCCGTGAAATATAAGCCCGACGCGTTGGCTGTTGCCGACGAGGTGGGCGTGGTGAACGGTCTCGCGTGGACGTCGGTCGGCGGCGAGATGTTGCAGGTCGAAGTGGCGGTGCTGGACGGCACGGGCAAGGTGGAACTTACCGGCTCGCTCGGTGACGTGATGAAGGAATCCGCCCGCACGGCGATGAGTTACGTGCGCTCTCGTGCTACCGAGTGGGGCATCGACGCGGATTTTTATAAGACGAAAGACATTCACGTACACGTGCCCGAAGGGGCGGTGCCGAAGGACGGTCCTTCCGCGGGTGTCACGATGGCGACCGCAATGGTGTCTGCCTTGTCGGGCATTCCCGTGCGCCACGACGTGGCGATGACGGGGGAGATCACCCTGCGCGGACGGGTGTTGCCCATCGGGGGCTTACGTGAAAAGAGTATGGCGGCGTATACCCGCCGTATGCACACGGTGTTGGTGCCGCAGGACAATGCGCCCGACCTTGCCGAGGTGGACACGGCTGTGCGCGACAGCATTACCTTCGTGCCGGTATCTCACATGGATATGGTGCTCGATATGGCACTGAGGAGGGATGTCCCATGAACTGGAAAATCGCGGACTTTGAACTGACCGCCGCCCTGGCGGAACAACTGCCGTTTGATGACCTGCCGGAAGTGGCGTTTTCGGGGCGTTCCAACGTGGGTAAATCCTCCCTCATCAACCGCCTGTTGGAACGAAAAGGTCTTGCACGTACCAGTGCCACACCGGGCAAGACTGCCAGCATCAACTTTTACCGCCTGGACGGTATGCGTATGGTGGACCTGCCGGGTTACGGCTACGCGAAAGTGTCGGATGCCGAGCGGAAACGCTGGAATGCGCTGATCCAAGGGTATTTTGACGCCGACCGCGACCTGCGGCTCGTGTTGCAACTCGTGGATATGCGCCATCCGCCCTCCAAAGAGGATCGCCAGATGATCCACTATTTTGTGGAGGCGGGCATCCCGTTTATCGTGGTAATGACCAAGGCGGATAAATTGAACAAGACCGAACGTGCGGCACGCGAAGCCGCGATGAAAGAGGCGTTTGCCGATTTGGAAGGCATTCTCACCGTGCCGTTTTCCGCGGTGACGGGGGAGGGAGCCGCCGAACTGCGTGAGATCCTCGAAAGTGTTACGGAAGAGTAAGGTGACCAGTATGTTTTTACCGATGGGTGTCAGCGTCAATACGCAAGGCCATCTCGCCGTCGGCGGGGTGGATACGCTTCAACTGGCACGGCAGTACGGCACGCCGCTGTACGTGATGAACGAAGACGTGATCCGTTCGATGTTGCGGGAATTCAAACGCTCAATCGACGAAAATTACGAAAACGGCGGTATGGTGGCGTTTGCCAGTAAAGCCTGCGGGTTTTCGCAGATGTTTCGTATCGCCGCCGAAGAAGGGTGCGGTGTGGACGTGTCCTCGGGCGGTGAACTGTATACCGCACTGAAAGCGGGTTTCCCCGCCGAACGCATCGTGATGCACGGCAGTTGCAAGACCGAAGAGGAACTGGAACTGGCGGTGGAGAACGGCGTCGGGCGCATCGTGGTGAACGACGCGTACGAACTGCGCCGTTTGACGCGTGTCGCACAGCGGCTGGGAAAAACAGCAGATATCTATCTGCGCGTCACCCCCGGTATCGACGCCCACACCCACAGTGCCGTTATGACGGGTCAGATCGATTCGAAATTCGGCTTTACGCTGGAAAACGGCGACGCGATGCAAGCGGTAAAAGACGCGTTGGCAGAGCCTGTGCTGTCGCTGAAAGGTCTGCACTGCCACGTGGCGTCGCAGGTGTTCGATGAACAGCCGTTCCGTGACGCGGCACGGGTGATGCTCACCTTCCTGCGGGATATCCGCACCGAAACGGGTGTGACCCTCGGTGAACTGGACGTGGGCGGCGGTTTCGGCGTGCCGTATACGGCGGCAGACGAGGCGAAACCCTGCACCGAGTATATGAAATGGACGGCAGACGCTATGCATGATTACGCCGCCACACTCGATTTCCCCCTGCCGCGTATTCTCATTGAGCCGGGTCGCGCCGTCGTGGCGCACGCGGGTGTGACGCTGTATACCGTCGGCGGCATCAAGGACATTCCGAACGTGCGCAAATACGTGTGTATCAACGGCGGTATGTGTGACAACCCGCGTTATGCGTTGTACGAAGCGGATTACACCGTGTGTGTTGCCGACCGCGCAGGCGAAGAGCCGTGCGAGCGGGTGACGGTGGCGGGGCGTTGCTGTGAAAGCGGCGATCTGATTCAGGAAAACACGCCCTTGCAGCCCTGTGACGAGGGGGATACGCTGGCGGTGCTGTGCACAGGGGCGTATAACTACTCGATGTCCTCCCACTACAACCGCTACCCGAAGCCGCCCGTGGTGATGGTGCGCGACGGGGAAACGTATGTCGCGGTGAAAGGCGAGACCTACGCGGATCTGCTTTCTCACGACTGCTAAAAAATCCCCTTTTCATTTTGTAACGTATATGGTAGTATGAAATAGGAAAGGACGTGTGCGTATGAAACGATGGATAGTTGTTTTGCTTTGTGTATGCTTGCTCTGTTGTGTGGGTTGTCAAAAGCCGGCGGAGAAACCCGCCGAGGACGAGACCCCCATCTGGGAGCCGGAGGTGCCCGAGGTGATGGATCTTACGGTACTGCTCACGAAAGAGGACGTGGCAGAGGCGATCCCGACCGTGACCTTCGGTGAAGGAATGTTGCAAGAACACGATACCGTTTGGCTGTTTTCCACCGAGGATTACACCACACAGGTGGCGCTGATGGTGGAAGAACCCACCGTTACGGCGGCAGAATATATCATTTTGCTTACGGGACAATATCCCATGGGGTCGCTGATCGAAGCTCCGCAACTGGGTGAGAGCGCCTATTGGTGCGGTGAGAGCGGTGAGTTGTTGGTCGCTCAAGGCAAATACGTCATTTCGCTGTCGGTGCAATGCACCACACTGGATGCCGAAAGCCGTCTCATCATCGCGCGTTCGCTGGCACTGAAGGTGTTGGAACGCTTGGCGAAAGTGTGAACGATTTGCTGCCCCAAAGAAAGCCGACAAGGCTTGAAAATTTCGATTACAGTACTGCCGGCGCGTATTTTTTAACCATATGTACCAAAGAGCGGAAGCCGTTGCTGTCTACATTGGAAACGGTAGGGGACGGCGCCCTCGACATCCCGTTACCGCAATTGACCGCCATTGGCCAAATCGTCGAGAAATATATCCGTTCCACCAATTGCATAAAAGGCGTGACGGTAGACCGTTATGTAATTATGCCGGATCACATTCATATGATCGTTTTTGTTTCTCCGTCTGAGGATAACGCGAGCGGGACGTCGAGGGCGCCGTCCCCTACCAATCAGGCGATCCCACATGTTGTTTCCACGCTCAAGCGGTTTTGTAACCGTGAGATCGGGTGCAATGTGTTTCAGCGTTCTTACAACGATCACATCATTCGCGATGAAGAGGATTATCAAACGCGGTGCAAGTACTTGGAAGAAAATCCGTTGCGTTGGAGCAATGGTGATCGAGAATAATGACCTTCTTACAAGCGGGGAATATCCCCGCTTGTATTTTTTTAAAAAAACCTCTTGACAAAGTTTAGCAAAAAGTGTATTATTGTGTTAGTGAGGTAGTACACTTGTTATAGGAGGTGACCCAATGGAGTGGAAACTGGACAAATCGAAACCCCTGTGCCCGCAGATCGGTGAACAGTTGTGTTTGCGCATTGCCACGGGAGAATTCCGTGCCGGCGAGCGGTTGCTCTCGGTGCGGGACGTGGCACTGGCGGCGGGGGTAAACCCCAACACGGTGCAACGGTCGTTCGAGTCGCTGGAGCAGGAGGGTATCCTGTATTCCGTGCGCGGCTCGGGGTGGTACGTAGCGGAGGATATCTCCCGTGCTCGTGCCGCACTGGAGCGTACGCGGGAGGAAAAAACGGCGGCGTACGTGGACGAGATGACGGCACTGGGAATGGGTCTCGATGAGGTCAAGAATTTTGTGGCGGCGTGGTCGCCGAAGGAGGATGCGGTATGAGTGTGTTGTTGGAGTGTGTCGGCCTTACGAAAAAGTACGGTGCGGCCGTGGCGCTGGATAACGTGAGTTTCACGTTGGAAAGCGGCAAGATCGTGGGATTGCTCGGCCCGAACGGGAGCGGCAAGACCACCTTTATCAAGATCGTAAACGGACTGTTGACCCCCACGGCGGGGCACGTTACCATCGGCGGATACGAGCCGGGTGTGGAAACGAAAAAACTGGTGGCGTATCTGCCCGATAACAGTTATCTCAATTCGTGGATGACCGTGCGCCAGATCGTGGCGCTGTTTGAGGACTTTTACGCCGATTTCCGCCCCCAACTGGCGTTCGAGATGCTGGAACATCTGGGCATCAAACCCGACCATCGCTTGAAGACGCTGTCGAAGGGCAATAAGGAAAAGGTCTGCTTGATTCTGGTGATGAGCCGTAACGCGAAACTCTACGTGCTGGATGAGCCGATCGCGGGTGTGGACCCTGCGGCACGGGATTACGTCATCTCCACCATCATCAACAACTACAACCCCGACGCTACGGTGCTGATCTCCACCCACTTGATCGCGGACGTGGAACAGGTGCTGGACGACGTGCTGTTCCTGCAAAACGGGCATCTGCTGTTACACCGTTCGGTGGACAGCATTCGGGAAGAAGAGGGCAAGAGTGTGGACGGTCTGTTCCGGGAGGTGTTCAAATGGTAAAGAAGTTATATAAGCACGAGATAGAAGCGTATCTTCGCGTGTGGATACCGATGCAGCTCGTGTTGCTCGGCATTGCGTTGCTGGCACGGGGCATTCAGCTGTTTGAATCGGATACGATTGCGTATAACATCATCAATGGGTCTTCGGTCGTTGCCTTTGTTTTGACGACGGTCGTTTCGATCGGTCTGACGGGTGTGTTTGCCATCGTGCGGTTTTATAAGAATCTGTTCACGGGTGAGGGGTATCTCTCCTTTACGTTACCCGTGACGCCCACGCAGCATATTTTGACCAAGTTGTTCACGGCGCTGGCGTTTGAGGTGGCTACCGTGGCGGTGGTGCTGCTGGCGGTGAGTGTGGTCACGGCGGGTGACGTGTTCACGGAAGTGTTGAAGGCGATCAGTTTTCTCTGGGGGATCGCCCACCGTGAGTTGAAAACCCATTTGACTTTCTACGTGATCGAGTTCGCCGTATTTATACTTATTTCGGTGATGACCAACACGTTGCTGTACTACGGCTGCATTGCGGTCGGTCAGTTGTTCAAGAAAAATCGCGTGCTGGCGGCGGTCGGTGTGTATTTCGGATACTACGCCGTGACGCAGGTGTTCGGCACGATCCTGGCGGTCATCGGTACCGTGACCTCGCTGTTCAGCGACATTGAGAATTTCTTTCTCATCCACGGCAAAGAGGCGGTGCACTGGGTGCTTTGCGGCTTTACCGTATGGTACGCACTGTTGGGTGTGGCGTATGCGTTCCTCGTGCGCTACATTCTGACACACAAGCTCAATTTGGAATAAGGAGGGGTCGTAATGAAACTGCGAGTAAAACGTTTGCTGTGTTTGGCCGTCGCCGTAATGCTTTGTTTTTCGCTGGCAGGGTGTAAGGAACTGGATGATGCCCGCGCACACCACGCCATTATGCAGGAGGACGGCACGATCCTTCTGAACGGTGAAAAATACGTGCCCCTGCCGTATTCGGAGAATTTCAACCCGCCGATGGATTGGTCGCAAACCGTTACCGTGACCGAGCCCGGCGTGCCGGTGTTGCTCAAGGAGTTCTTCACGCTGTTCTATTTTAATACCAGCGAGGAAGGGCTTTTGAAGGACGCGCACATCATTGGTGACAGCGGTACCTATTACTGCCCGGAAAAGGACGCCGGCGAACTCATTGCCCGTATTGAAGCGGGGGCACAGATGGACAGTGTGCGCTATATGTATCTACATTACGATATGCAGAAGGATGAGTGGTCGGAAAGAACGTACTATCTTACCGAAGAACAGATCAACACCGTAAAGCGGGTGGTGGCAAGCGCCGAACCGCTGACGGTAGAATATCCCGACGGTGAGTATCTCGTCTTGCTGGAATGGTGCAGTAAGGACGGTCTGTTTTCGCGCGAGTTTGGTGAGTTGTACCGTTACAACGGTCGGTACGCCGTTGTCATTTACGACGAGGAGAGCGGCGACTACGTGTTGTATGAAGCGTCGGCAGAATATAACGCCCTTTTCGACGGTATCATCGCCCCGTACGAAGAAAGCGAAAAGATGTTCTACGATGTCTGGTAAATAAAAAATAGGAATCCCCCGTAAAAGGCCATGGCCTTTTACGGGGGATTGCTGTTGTGCTTCATTCCTGCAACGTCTTCAAATACTGTTGGGCGCATTTGTAGACGTTACCGCCGCCCATCGTGAGCACGAGGTCGCCGTCGGCGGCGTTCTCTTTTAAATAGGCGATCACGTCCTCGAACGTGGGGAGATACCGCCCGTTTTGCATCAATGCCGTGATGTCGGCAGAGGATACGTCCCCCGCATCCTTTTCACGCGAGCCCAAAATATCGCACACCAACGCTTCGTCCGCGAGGGAGAGTGCTTCGGCAAACTCGTTCAGCAACCGCTTGGTGCGGGAATAGGTGAACGGTTGAAACACCGCCCACACGCGGCGATAGGGCAGTGCCTTTGCGGCGGTGAGGGTCGTGGTGATCTCGGTCGGGTGATGGGCGTAATCGTCCGCCACCGTGATGCCGGCCGCTTTGCCCAAAAACTCAAACCGTCGGCCCGCCCCGCCGAAGGTGGCAAGCCCCACGGCGATCTGTTCGGCCGTTGCACCGCAGAGGAACGCGGCCGCGGCCGCCGCCATCGAGTTATGCACGTTGTGTGCGCCCGGCACGCCAAGGCGGATATGCGTGAAAAATTCCCCTTTGTGATATAAGTCGTATTCGCCGAACGCACCGTCGTGGGTCCCGACGTTTTGGGCACTCCAGTCACACGTGATATCCCGCCCGTAGGTGATAAGTTTTTCGGGCGGGATATCCGCTACCGCCCGCAGGGTCGGGGCGTCGTCTGCGTTGGCAACGACGCACTGTTCAGCGCCCTCGGCAAACTTCTTAAACGAAGCGACCACGCCGTCGAGATCCCCGAAATAATCGAGATGGTC
Source organism: Oscillospiraceae bacterium (assembly GCA_015065885.1). Taxonomy (GTDB): domain Bacteria; phylum Bacillota; class Clostridia; order Oscillospirales; family Acutalibacteraceae; genus SIG588. The sequence continues at coordinate 63,034 of SVPJ01000004.1, forward strand.
GGCATCCACGTTCAAAATGACCGCCACCGAGGTCTTCATGTTCAGGTAATGGTCGAGGAATTCGCACGCCTCGCTCACCATCCACTCGCTCTTGCCCGCGCGGCCGTTCGCGTTGATCAGCGGCAAACGCCCGCCGATGAAGATGCTGGGGTCGAGTTCCGCTTTCAAAAGAATTTGCGACAGCATCGAGGTGGTACCCGTCTTGCCGTGGGTGCCCGCCACCGACACGGTGCGCGGATACCGCCGCGTGAGCAGTCCCAAAAACACCGCGCGCTCCATCAGCGGGATGCCCTTCGCCGCCGCCGACGCCAGTTCGGGATGATCTGCGGGGATGGCGGCGGTGTACACCACCAGTTCCGCGTGATCGGCGTTGCCTGCCGCCAGCGGCAGGGATACGGCGATACCGAGCGATTGCATACGCTTTAAATTATCCGACGCGTAATCGTCCGAGCCGCTCACCTCGTATCCGAGTGAGAGTAAGATCTCCGCGAGCGGGCACATACCCGACCCGCCGATACCCGTGAAATGTACGCGGTGTACCGTTTCCAAAATATCGTGTTGTGACATACCGGGGTCATCCTTTCCGCATTAACGAACGTATATATTGTTAGTATAAATCAAAACGGCGAAAAAGGGAACACCCAAACGTAAAATTTTTTTGTTTTTTTATGAACTTGGTGGTTGTATATTATCGTAAAAAATGCTATAATACATTATTAATACTCAGAATTTATCGAAAAGGAGGGCGCGACCGATGGCGTTTAAACGATGGGTATCTTCGCCGCCGGATAAAGACGGTGCGGCGGCGTTGGCCGAAGCGTGCGGTCTGCACCCGTTTTTGGCGTTGATGCTGTCTTTGCGCGGGGTAACGGATGCCGAAGAAGCGGAGGCGTTTTTGCTCGGCGGTGAACTTTCGGACGATCCGTTCGGCTTTCGGGATATGGATGCCGCGGTGGAGCGGATCCAGCGTGCGATGGACAGCGGCGAGCGTATTGCCGTGTTCGGTGATTACGATGCAGACGGCGTGACCGCGACCGCCTTGCTCTATACCTATTTGCGTGAGAAGGGCGCGGACGTCATCTATCGCATTCCGTTGCGCGAGGGAGAAGGGGAAGGTTACGGTCTGCGCCCCCACACGGTGGACGTGCTGGCGGCGGCAGGCGCCCGCCTGATCGTTACGGTGGATAACGGCGTTTCGGCGGTGGAAGCGGTGGAACATGCCCGCACGCTCGGCGTGGACGTGGTGGTGACCGATCACCATCAACCGCAAGAGACCCTGCCCCGTGCGGTGGCGGTGGTAGACCCGCACCGTACGGATTGTGAGAGTACCTTTAAGGATTACGCGGGTGTCGGCGTGGCGTTCAAACTGGTGTGCGCCCTAGAAGGGGACGACGACGCGATGCTCGCCCGCTTTGCCGATCTGGTAGCACTCGGCACGTTGGCCGACGTGATGCCGCTCGTGGGCGAAAACCGCCTGCTCGTACGGGAAGGCTTGCGGGTACTGAATCGCGGCGAACGAATAGGACTTCGTGCGTTGGCACAGGTCGCGGGGGTGGCGGATAAGACGCTTACATCGGGCGTCACACTGTTTTCGCTCGCACCCCGCATCAACGCCGCGGGGCGAATGGGAGAGCCGCAACTGGCGGAGCAACTGCTCTTGTCGGAGGATGCGGACGAAGCCGCCTGTCTGGCGGGGGAGATACAAACCTTAAACGCCCGCCGTCAAGAGGTGGAAGGGCGTATTTTGGAAGAGGTCATCGCCCGCTTGGAACGGGAGAGTGACCTCTTGAACGACCGCGTGTTGGTGGTGGAAGGACACGACTGGCACGCGGGTGTTGTGGGCATCATCGCCGCGCGTTTGCTGGAACGGTACGGCAAACCCTGCCTGGTACTGAATGTCGGTGGGGATACGGCGCACGGATCGGGGCGCAGTCTTGCGGGCTTTTCGCTGTTCGAGGCGCTGTGCGCCGTGGGGGATATGCTGGAAAGTTACGGTGGGCACGAACTGGCGGCGGGCGTCACATTGGCCGCCGACCGCGTGGCGGAGTTCCGCCGCCGCATCAACGCCTACGCGGCGGAGCATTGCCCCGTGATGCCCACCCCCGAACTGCGGCTGGACTTTAAATTGCGCCCGAATCAGGTGGATGCGGAAAAACTGCAACTGATCGCGGCTCTTGAGCCGTTCGGCAGCGGCAACCCGTCGCCTGTGTTCCAACTGGCGGATATGAAACTGGAAAACATCACCCCCGTGGGGAACGGTCGCCATCTGCGCCTTGCCTTTTCGCGGGACGGTGTGATGGTGAGTGCCATGAAATTTCAAACCACGGGGGCGGATTTCCCCGTGCCGTGCGGTGCGCGGTTGCACCTCGCGGTCACGCTCGAACGCAATGAGTTCCGCGGTGTGGTATCGCCCTCGCTCATCATCAAAGATATCCACTTTGCCGAAACGGATCAAGAGGAATTTATTCGTGAGACGGCACGGGTCGCGGCGTTGCGGCGGGGCGAAGCGGTGGCGGGCGCCGCCGATTGCTTGCCCGAACGCGCACACACCACGGCACTGTACCGTTTGTTACACGCGGCGGGTAAGTGGACGGGCAGTGTCGAGCAACTGTGGTATGCTGCGGGACGGGGGATGCGATTGTCGCAACTGCTCGTTGCGCTGGAAAGCCTGCGGGAAGCCGCGCTTGTACAGGTGAACGACGCAGGGGATACACTGACCGTCACGGTATTGCCTGCCGAGGGAAAGACCGATCTTACCAAAACACCCATTATCGAATTTTTACATACACTGGTTTGAAAGGACGGGAAACCGTATGATCACCACCGAGAGTGCCGTTCGCGCACTGAAGGATGCTATCGTAAAAAGCGAAAAGACCTACGATCACGCGATGATCGACCGTGCCATCACGGTGGCGATAACGGCACACGAGGGGCAAAACCGCCGTTCGGGCGAGCCGTACGTCTGCCATCCGCTTTCGGTCGCCACCATTTTGGTGGAACTGGGCATGGATTCCGAAGCGGTGGTCGCCGCTCTGCTTCACGACGTGGTGGAAGATACCGCCGTGGAATTGTCCGACCTGCGCCGTCAATTCGGCGACGACGTGGCGGCATTGGTGGACGGTGTGACCAAGATCACCAAGATATCGTTCAACTCCCGTGAAGAACAGCAGGCGGAAAACATCCGCAAAATGCTGCTTGCGATGTCGGAAGATATCCGCGTGGTCATCATCAAACTGGCGGACCGTCTGCACAATATGCGTACCCGTGCGGGCTGGGAGGAGCAAAAACGCCGCGACAAGGCGAAGGAAACGATGGATATCTACGCCCCGCTTGCACACCGTCTCGGTATCCGTGCGGTGAAGGAGGAACTGGAGGATCTCTCACTGCGGGAACTCGATCCCATCGGCTATCACGATATCGAAGAGGCGCTGGAACTGCGCAAGCACGAGCGGGACGAGTTCTTAGCGGAGTTGCAAAAGAAACTGACCGACCGCCTGGCGGAATACGGTATGCATCCTTTCGTTGCGGGGCGTATCAAAAGTATTGCGGGTATCTACCGCAAAATGTACGTGCAGGGCAGATCGCTCGACGAGATCTACGATGTGTACGCCATCCGCGTCATCGTGGATACGGTGAACGATTGTTACAACGTGCTGGGTATCATCCACGATATGTATAACCCCCTGCCTAACCGTTTTAAGGATTATATCTCCACCCCGAAACCGAATATGTACCAGTCCTTGCACACCACCCTGATCGGCAAGGAAAAGATCCCGTTTGAAGTGCAGATCCGTACGTGGGAGATGCATTACACGGCGGAATACGGTATCGCGGCGCACTGGAAGTATAAACTCGGTATTCAGCGTAAGGATAAGTTGGAAGACCGTCTCGCGTGGGTACGTCAGTTTATCGAAAATCAGGCAGACGTGGACGACGCGGAAGAGATCGTGCGCAGCATCAAATCGGATTTTACGTCGGACGACGTGTTCATCTTTACCCCCAAGGGCGACGTCATTTCCCTGCCGCTGGGCAGTACGGTGGTGGACTTTGCCTACGCCATCCACTCGGCGGTCGGCAACCGTATGATCGGTGCCAAGGTGGACGGGCGCATCGTACCGCTGGATTATCAAGTCAAAAACAGCGAGATCGTGGAGGTCCTCACCTCCGCCCCTCCGGGACGCGGACCGAGCCGCGATTGGCTCAATTTCGTGCGGACGGGCGAAGCACGCAACAAGATCCGCGCGTGGTTTAAGAAGGAACGCCGCGAAGAGAACATTCAAAAGGGTAAGCAGGATCTCGAGCGGGAACTGCAACGCATCGGCGTGCGTCTGCCCGAAGACCGTATGCAGGAATTGATCGCCGCGCAAAGCCGCCGCTGGCACTATGCGGAGGTGGACGATTTCTACGCCGCCATCGGTTACGGCGGTGTGGCGATGTCCCGCGTACTCTCCCGTATCAAGGACGAGTATGCGCGTATAATGAAGTCGGAAGAGGTACTCACCCCCGAAAAGGTGGTTACGGCACCGTCCCGTTCGCATCATAACAACGGCGGCGTCATCATCGAACACACCGACAACTGTCTGGTCAAATTCGCCCGTTGCTGTAACCCCCTGCCGGGTGACGACATCATCGGTTTTATCACTCGCGGCTACGGCGTGTCGGTACACAAGCGGGATTGTGTGAACGTCCCGCGGGATACGGCGCACGCGGCAGAACCCGAGCGCTGGGTCGGCGCGTGGTGGGAGGACGATTCCGACCGTTCGGAATTCAAAGCCACCTTGGTGGTGCATACCGCCGACCGTATGGGTATGCTGGCAGACATCACCACCCAACTCGCGTCGATGCACGTGATGATCCACGCGCTGAACAGTAAGGACAACGACGAGGGCGAAGCGACCATCAGCCTTACCATCGCGGTCAACAGCGTGGAACATCTGAACACGGTGATCGCGAAGTTGCGTAAGATCACGGGCATTCACAGCATTTCGAGAGGATAAGCGGTATGAGAGCAGTATTTCAACGGGTATACGAAGCGAGCGTGACGGTGGACGGCGAGGTGGTCGGTGCCATCGGCAACGGCGCGTTGTTGCTCGTCGGCGTCACCCACGGGGACACCGAAAAGGAGGCACGGTGGCTGGCAGGGAAAATTGCCGGTCTGCGCGTGTTTTCGGATAGTGAAGACCGTATGAACCTCTCGGTGAAGGATATCGGCGGCAGTTTGCTCGTGGTGTCCAACTTCACGCTGTACGGTAACGCCTCCCACGGTCGCCGCCCCGAATTTACGGCGGCGGCACGTCCCGAGGTCGCCAAACCCTTGTTTGATACCTTCGTGCAGTTGTTAAAGGAAGAAGGCGTACCGGTCGAAACGGGGGTCTTTGGTGCGGATATGACCGTGTCGATGCAAGGCAACGGCCCCGTCACGCTGTGGCTGGACACGGCCGTGGATGCAAGGGGGCTGTGATATGGAATATATAACGCTTACCGTCGGTCAACTCGGCACCAACTGTTACCTCGTGTGGGGGACGGACAAGCAGGCGACGGTCATCGACCCGGGCGACGAAGCGGCGTATATTTTGGAAGAAGCCGCCGCACGGGGGCTTTCGGTGTCTGCCGTGATGCTCACCCACCTGCATGTCGACCATTTTTTGGCGTTGCCCGACCTGCTCCGTGAAACGGGCGCGCGTTTCATCCTTCCGCGGGACGAAGTTCCCGCACTGGACGATCCCGCCCGCAATTTGATGAACTGGCTTGTTCCGTCGGCACGGTTTACGTTGCCGCACCCTTCCGAAACGGTGGGGGAAGGGGATACCGTTTCGGTGGGAGACTTGACCTTTACCGTGTGGCACACGCCCGGACATACCGCCGGCAGCAGTTGTTATCGGTGCGGCGATACCCTCTTTTGCGGGGATACGCTGTTTCAAGGCTCGGTCGGTCGGTGTGACCTGCCGTCGGGCGACGGTGCGGTGCTGCAAGAGACCTTGCGGCGGTTTGCCGCGATGGACGAAGACCTTCGCCTGCTTTCGGGACACGGTGCCGCCACGACACTGTTTGCCGAACAAAAAACTAATCCCTATGTTGTTGAGCAGATGCTCAAAACTTAAACAAAGCCAAAGGCTCCCCTTGAAGATGCAAGGGGAGCTGTCGGCGTAGCCGACTGAGGGGATTTGAAAGTGGGAGAGAAATCCCATTCCAACAACCCCTCCGTCACGGCTTCGCCGCGCCACCTCCCCTTACACAGGGGAGGCTACCCCTATATGAAATGAGGAAAACGCAATGTATATTGCGATGCAAGGACACGATTTTCATTTTGAACTGGAAAATACCGCCCGTCTGTTTTTGCCGCACGAGCCGATCCGCCACGGTGGGCTCGACGGTATGCCTGCAGACGGTGTAAAGGCATATACCTTCCTTCGTGAAGCGGAGGACGCCTCCCATCTCACCGTGCGGTTGGTGCTGGACGATTTCGACGAGACCGCCGAAGAAACAGTGCTAAAAGGGGAGGAGGACCACCGCGATGCGTGCGAACTTGCGATGGCGACCTTGCTGTATTACCACCTTGTGAAGCTTTGCGGCTTTACACAAAGCTGGGGCGTTTTGACGGGGGTACGCCCCGTAAAATTGCTTCGCCGCTTGACGGCAGAGCAAGGACAAGCCGCTGCCGAAGCGTTTTTTCGAGATAAACTCCTTTTGTCGGAAGAAAAAATGCAACTGGTGCGCACCACCCTCGGGGCGGAAAACCGCTTGCTGTCCCTTTCCCGTCCCGACTCCTTCAGTTTGTACGTTTCGGTGCCGTTTTGCCCCACGCGGTGCGACTATTGCTCCTTCGTGTCGTACACGGTGGCGAAGGCGAAGCATTTGGTAGACCCGTACGTGGAACTCCTGTGCCAAGAGATACGCCGCACGGGCGAAGTAGCGCGGGATCTGGGGTTGCGGCTGGAAACGGTGTATTTCGGCGGCGGTACCCCCACCACGTTGTCGGCGGAACAACTGACGGCGGTGATGCAGACGGTGGCGGACTCGTTTGATCTGTCCACCGTGCGGGAATACACGGTGGAGGCGGGACGTCCCGACACGGTGACGGAGGAGAAACTGCGTGCCATTCGTGCGGGCGGTGCCGGCCGCGTGAGCATCAATCCGCAGACCTTGTCGGATGAGGTGCTCGAGACCATCGGGCGGCGGCACACAACGGCACAGTTTTACGATGCCTATGATCTCGCCGCCAAAGTCGGGTTCGATTGCATCAACACCGATCTGATCGCGGGTCTGCCGAGCGACACGGTAGAAGGTTTTTCCCGTACGCTGGACGGCATTTTGGCGCTTTCTCCCGAAAACGTGACGGTACATACCCTCTCGCTCAAGCGGGCGTCCAATTTGGTGGTGCAACATCGTTCCGAACTACCCGCAGGGGATGCGGCGATCCGCATGATCGCCGAGACCGCCGACCGCCTGCACCGTGCCGGATATCACCCGTATTATCTCTACCGTCAAAGCCGTATGGCGGGCAATCAGGAAAATGTTGGTTGGTCCAAAGACGGAAAAGACGGGTTATATAACGTCTATATTATGGATGAAACGCATACCATATTGGGTGTGGGTGCGGGTGCGGTGACCAAACTCAAACAGTACGGCACCCATTATCTTGAGCGTATTTTCAATTACAAATTTCCGTACGAATACAACGTCGGTTTGGAGGAAATGCTCCGCAGAAAGGAATCCATCTATGAGTTCTATCGAAACTATCCGCCCGTCTTTACAGAAGAGTGAGATCAACCGCCGTATGACCGCCGACCCTGCTGCGTTTGTGGCGGAGGAGTGTGCGCGGTATCGCCAAAACGTGGCGGAAGTCGAAAGTTGGCTGAACGACGCGTCGGTCAAGCGGCGAGTGCTGCTTTTGGCAGGCCCCAGTTCGTCGGGGAAGACCACCACGGCGAATCTCTTGTGCGAAAGTTTGCGCCGCGACGGGGTGGACGCCTTCGTGGTGTCGCTCGACGATTTTTACCGCGGTCGAGGTCTCGCACCGCTGTTGCCCGACGGCAGTTACGATTACGAATCCCCCGAAGCACTGGATCTGCCGCAACTGGCGGAGTGCATCCGCTCGTTGCTCGATGAAGGGCAAGCGATGCTTCCGCAATACGATTTTAAAGCGGGGCGTCCGAAGGCGGAAAAAGTGCCACTGACCCTGACCCACCGCTCGGTGGTGATCTTTGAAGGCATCCACGCGCTGTGCCCCGCCTTGGTGGACCGCTTGCCGAAAAAGCACGTGAAAAAACTGTTCATCCACACCCGCTCCCGCTTTTACGACGGGAAGGAGTGCTTGCTCTCCCGCCGTGAGATACGGCTGATCCGCCGCATGGTGCGGGACGAAAAGCACCGCGGCACCACGGCGGCGCAGACGCTTTCCATGTGGCCGCAGGTGGTACACGGGGAGGAGACCTATCTTTTCCCGTACGCCGACACGGTGGATATGACCATCGACACCACCCACGCGTTTGAGCCGTGCATGACGGCGGTGCAGGCGTTGCCGCTTTTGCAGGCGATCCCTGCCGACCACCCGCACCACGCCGCGGCACAGCACCTGATCGCGGCACTCGGCGGCTTTGCCGAAGCCCCGCTGTCGCTGTTGCCGGAGAACTGCATTTTGCGGGAGTTTTTGGAATGATGATTGACTTTTTCGAAAAGTCGTGTATACTGGAATAAGAAAGACGAAGGAGGCTATGCGAAATGGCAACGTGGGAAAGCATTTTGAATATGGCGAAGGATGCGGTGCAGACCGCCGAACGTAAGACGGGTGAGTTCATCGACACGACGAAACTGAAGATGGAGATCAACCGCACGGAAAAAGAACTGGCGGCGACCTTTGAAGGTCTCGGCCGTTTGGTGTACGATGCGAAAAAAGGTGCGGAGGATATCGGCGAGTTGATGGATGCCTGTGTGGCACATATCGACGAGCAAAACGCCGCTCTCGCAAAACTGCAGGATAAACTGGCACAAAGCAAAAACGCGATACGTTGCCCCGCCTGCGGCAACCTGAACGATCAGGACGCCGCCTACTGCAAATCCTGCGGCGAAAAGATCTGAAATAACGCGAAAAAGACACAGACCGCGATGGTCTGTGTCTTTTTTTGCACCGCTCGTTTCTACTCAGCATACAGTGGGGTGAGGACAACGTGTCCGATCAAACGAGGATATGGGCGCCGATGCCACGACCACCAAAGAACAACCACTGTTTCAAAAAGTCCGAAAACCCTTGATACGACTGGGTTTTCGGCACTTTGAAGGTTTTTACAAAAATGGCATGCCTGCAACCACATAAGAACAACTTGACCCCAATTTACACTATTTTTTACATAATTCACGATAGGACAAGCTGTTTCCAAGAAAAGAAAACACCCCCGATACTGCTAAATTTCCACCTTGGAAAAGCAATATCGGGGGTGATATTTTTATTTCTTCTTATTCATTTTTTCAGAGATTTCAACCAATTTCATAAAACTATCAGGGTTTTGCATTAATCCGC
>SVPJ01000005.1 GCA_015065885.1 Oscillospiraceae bacterium
TTGCACTCATCGGTACCGAGGAGTGCAAGGGCGGCGAACTGCAGCAGGAGGCGTACCGCTTGATAAAGGAAAGCGGCGTGAACTTCGTCGGCAACGTGGAATCCCGCGAAGTGCCGTTCGGTGCGGCGGACGTGCTGGTGACCGACGGCTTTACGGGCAACATTTTGCTGAAAGCCATCGAAGGCACGGCGGGCATGCTGATGAAAGAAATAAAATCGCTGTTTATGAGCAACCTGCTCACCAAGATCGCGGCGTTGATGGTAAAATCCAAGATCGGCGTGCTGAAAAGCCGTATGTCCACGAGCGAACACGGCGGCGCACCCATCCTCGGCGTGTGCCGTCCCGTCATCAAAGCGCACGGCAATTCCGACGCCGCGGCGATCCGCAGTGCCATCCGCATTGCGGGCGAGTTTGCCGCCACGGGCGTGATCGAAGCGATCACCGAAGCCGCGAAAGGAAGCGGGACCGATGAATAACCGTGGAAACGAGCGGGACCTTACCCCCTTGATGGCGCGGTTGGGTTACGCTTTTAAAGAGGAGTCGCTTCTCCGTCGGGCATTGACCCATTCCTCCTACGCCAATGAGTCGGGGCGTAATCTGCAAAGCAACGAACGGTTGGAGTTTCTGGGCGATTCGGTGTTGGGACTGACGGCGGCGATGCATCTGTTTCAAAAGGAGAAGGGACCCGAAGGGGAACTGACCAAACTGCGTGCGGCGGTGGTGTGTGAAAAAGCACTGTTTTCGTACGCGAAGGAGATCGGACTCGGCGGCTGGCTGATGCTTGGCCGCGGGGAGGCGCAAAACGGCGGTGCCGAGCGTCCCTCCATCGTGGCAGATGCGTTCGAAGCGGTGACCGCCGCCATCTATTTAGACGGCGGCATGGAAGCGGCACGCGACTTTTTGTTGCCCTTTCTCGAAAAGGAAGCGAGCAACCAACGCCGTGCCCATTTCAAAGACTACAAGACCCAGTTGCAGGAGATCGTGCAACAAAACCCCGGTGAGGTGATATCCTACGTCCTCACAGGGGAGAGCGGACCGGATCATAACAAGCAGTTCACGATGGAGGTGCATCTGAACTCCAACGTGATCGGCAGCGGCCGCGGACGCAGTAAAAAAGAGGCGGAGCAAAAAGCCGCCCGTGAAGCACTGCGTTTGATGGGATATGACGATTAGAGAGGTAACATATGGTACTGAAAGCACTGGAGATACACGGATTTAAATCCTTCCCCGATCGCACGGTACTGTCGTTCGGTGAGGGTATCACGGCGGTCGTGGGCCCGAACGGAAGCGGAAAATCCAACATAAGTGACGCCATTCGCTGGGTGCTGGGTGAGCAATCCAACAAGAGCCTGCGTGGCTCGAAGATGGAAGACGTCATCTTCAGCGGCACGGAGGAGCGGCGTGCCGTCGGCTTTGCCGAGGTGTCGCTGATCATCGACAACTCCACCCGTATTTTGGATTTTGACAGTGACGACGTGAAGGTCACCCGTCGGTATTACCGTTCGGGGGACAGTGAATATATGCTGAATAACGCCACCGTGCGTTTGAAGGATATCCAACTGCTGTTTATGGACACCGGTCTCGGCCGCGACGGGTATTCCATTGTCGGGCAGGGGCGTATCGGCGATATCGTGGCATCCAAATCGGAAGAGCGCCGCGAGATCTTTGAAGAAGCGGCGGGTATTGCGAAATACCGTTACCGCAAAAACGAGGCGGAACGCCGCCTGAATGCGACGGAAGATAACCTTCTGCGTTTGCGGGATATCGTGAAGGAACTCGAAGACCGCGTGGGCCCGCTTGCCGAACAGTCCGAAAAAGCGAAGGCATTTTTGCAACTGTCGGAGGAGAAGAAGGGGCTGGAGATCGGTCTTTGGCTCTATCAGATCGACCGCTCGCGTGACGTGCTTCGTTCGTTGCAATCGAAGTTGGAACTTGCCCGCACGCAGTACGATGCGGCGGGTGCGGATATCGACCGCGTGGAAGCAGAGACCGAAGAGATCGCCCGCGAAGCGCAGGCTCTCGCGGTGCAGATGGACGAGATCCGCCGTGCCGCCGCCGCACTGGAAGAGGAGGCACTCCGCGCCGAAAGCGAAAGCGCGGTGTTGCGCAACGACATCTTCCACCGCGGCGAGACCATCGAGCGGGTGCGGGAGGATATCCGCAAAGCGGAAGAAGGCCGCACGCAAATTGACGAAGAAGTGGCCCGTCACACGGCGGGTATTGCCGAGGAACAGGCGAAGATCGAAGCGGCGCAAGCAGAGAGTCTCACGCTGTCCGAACAGATGGAAGCTCTCTCCCGCAGCAGTGAAGAGGTCACGGGGCGGATGGATACCCTTTCTGCCGAAGCGGCGGCGTTGGCACTGGAACTTTCGGATATCCGTGTGAAACGGGTGTCGGGCGAGACGGCGCTGTCCGAGATCACCATGCGTCTGTCGCAACTGACGGCGGGGGTCACCCTGCGCAGTGAGCAGGCGAAAGAGGCGGAAGCCGAGCGTGCCGCGTGTGAGAAAGACCGCGCGGCGGTGGAGGAGACGCTGACTTCACTGCGCAACTCGCAAAAGGGTTACACCATGCGCCTTGAGGCGCGGCAGGAAAAGTCGCAGACGCTGAAAGAAGAGGCGGATCGCTTAACGTTGGACGCCGAAGCGGCGGCGCGTCGCGTGAGTTTGCTCGAAGAGATGGAGCGCAATCTGGAAGGCTTTTCCGAAAGCGTGAAAACGGTGGTGAAGCAGGCGGGACGCGGCATGCTTCGCGGTCTGCACGGCCCCGTTTCGGGTTTGGTACACGCCCAAAAGGAATATGCGTTGGCGGTGGAAACGGCACTCGGTGCCGCAACACAGCACGTTATTTGTGACCGTGAGGAAGACGCCAAACGTGCCATCGCCTATTTGAAGGAGAATCGTGCGGGACGTGTGACCTTCTTGCCGATCGCTTCGATGAAAGGTACCCTCCTGACCGAAAAGGGGTTGGAGGACGAAGAAGGCTTTATCGGACTGGCGAGTGACCTTGTGACCTGTGATAAGCAGTACGAGGAGATCGCCCGCAGTCTCTTGGGGCGCATCGCGGTGGTGGAGGACCTCGACCGCGCGGTGGAGATCGCCCGCAAATACAAATATCGGTTCCGTTTGGTGACACTGGACGGTCAGGTCATCAACGCGGGCGGCTCGATGACGGGCGGCTCGTCGGTGCGCTCGGCAGGCTTGCTGTCCCGCCGTGCGGAGATCGAACAGTTGAAGACGAAGGCGGAGAAACAAAAAGCCGCCGCCGCCGAAGCGCGGGAAAAGGCGCAAAAGGCGTTGCAGGAGACCGCGGCGGTGGAAGCCGAAGTGAACGGTCTGGCGGCAGAAATTTCTGTTGCACAGGAAGACGCGATCCGTCTGGACGGCGAGTTGCGCCGTTTGACGGAACTTTCGGAAAACAGCCGTCGCGAGGCGGAAAATGCCGCCCGCGAAGTTGAACAGTTGAACACCCGCGCCGCCGAACAGCGTGCCGCGATGGAGGGCGCCGAAAAAACGGCAGCGGCCATCACCGAAAAGCAGGCGGCACTTGAAGCGCAGATGGCAGAGATCAGCGGCGGCCGTCAGCAGTTGTCGGATGAGCGCGAAGTGCTTGCGACGCGTATCGGCGACGTGAAACTGGCGATCCTTTCCCACCGCAAGGAGATCGAGGCGCACGAGGCGGCGATTGCCGATCTGCGTGCCCGCGAAGCGGATTCGAGCGGATACCGCGAGGGATTGGAAGCACAGATCGCCGCGATCGAAGCGCAAAACGCCGAGACCGAACAGCGTATTGAAGAACTTGCCGCCCGCGCCGCCGCCCTGCGTGAGCAGGCGAAGGCAGGACTTGGCGAGATCGAAACGTTGATGCAGCGCCGCGACGAAGGCGAACAGCGGCAGACCGAATGCCGCCGGCTGGCGCGTGAAAAGAGCGACGAGCGCGAGCAGGCGGGTCGTGAAGTGGCGCGTCTGGAAGAAAAGGTGGAGACCGCCTCCCACGAAGCGGAAGACATCGTGCGCAAACTCTACGACGAATATGAGCTGACCCGCGCCGAAGCGGAACTGGAAGCACCGCCCATTGAAGAGCCTGCCAAAGCGGGCCGTCGTTTGGGCGAACTCAAGTCCAAGATCCGCGCACTCGGCAACGTCAACGTGGCGGCTATTGAGGAATACCGCGAGGTGAGCGAGCGGTACAACTTCATGTCCGAACAGGTGCGTGACGTGGAAGTGTCGAAGGAAGAACTGCTGAAACTGATCGGTGACCTTACCTCGCAGATGCGGGATATCTTCGTGGAACGCTTCCGCCAGATCAACCAGAACTTCAGCGAGACCTTTACCGAACTGTTCGGCGGCGGTCAGGCGAAACTGGAATTGGCCGACCCGAACGACATTCTGCATTCGGGCATCGAAATGCACGTGCAGCCCCCCGGCAAAAAGATCCTGAATCTGGACTCCCTCTCGGGCGGCGAAAAGGCGCTGGTTGCCATTGCTTTGTTGTTTGCTATCTTGCACGTGACCCCCTCGCCCTTCTGCGTGCTGGACGAAATTGAGGCGGCACTCGACGACGTGAACGTGGACCGTTACGCGTCCTATCTGCGCCGTATGTGCGACAAGACGCAGTTTATCGTCATCACCCACCGTCGCGGCTCGATGGAAGAGGCGGACGTGCTGTACGGTGTGACGATGCAGGAAAAGGGCGTGTCCAAACTGCTCGAACTGCGCGCAAGCGAAGTGGAGCAAAAACTCGGTATTTCCCTGCAGCAACAGTAAGGAGACTATACAATGGGATTTTTCCAAAAGATCAAACAAGGTTTACAGAAAACGCGGGATTCGCTGATGAATCCGCTCAATTCCCTGTTTCGTTCCTTCACCAAAATTGACGAGGAACTGTTCGAGGAACTGGAAGAGATCCTCATTATGGGGGATGTCGGCGCGAACACCGCCGCGCACATTTGTGAGCGACTGCGTGCCCGCGTGAAGGAAACGGGTACCACCGACCCTGCCGCCGTGCGCGATCTGCTGTCGGAGATCGTCAGCGATATGCTCGCGGGCGGGCAGGAGATGCAGATGAACACCCGTCCCTCCGTCGTGCTGGTCATCGGCGTGAACGGCGTGGGCAAGACCACCACCATCGGTAAACTCGCGGCGCGCTACCGTGCCGAAGGCAAAAAGGTGGTGCTCGCGGCGGCGGATACCTTCCGTGCCGCGGCGATTGAACAACTCGAAATTTGGGCGGACCGTGCAGGCGCCGATTTTGTACACCACGCGGAAGGGTCCGACCCGGCGGCGGTGGTGTTCGACGCCATCGGTGCCGCGAAAGCCCGCGGTGCGGATATCGTCATTTGCGATACGGCAGGGCGGTTGCACAACAAGAAAAATCTGATGGACGAGTTGTCCAAAATTGCCCGTGTGATCGACCGTGAGTTGCCGGGCGCGGACAAGGAAGTGTTGCTCGTGCTGGATGCCACCACCGGTCAAAACGCCGTGAATCAGGCGCGTGAGTTCAAAAACGCGGCGGGTATCACGGGTATCGTGCTGACCAAACTGGACGGCACGGCACGCGGCGGCGTGGTGCTTGCCATCCGCGAGGATCTGGACGTTCCCGTGAAATTCATCGGTGTCGGTGAAGGGGTGGACGACCTGCAACCGTTCGACCCCGCGGAGTTTACGAAAGGACTGTTCGAGACGGAATGAAATTCATAATTGCTACACACAATACGCATAAATTGGACGAGTTGCGCCGCATTTTGGCGCCGCTCGGCATCGCGGCGGACATCGACCCCGCGCTGCCCGAAGCGGACGAGACGGGCGTGACCTTTGCGGAGAACGCGTTTATTAAGGCGGACGAGGCGTGTAAGTTTACGGGTCTGCCCGCGATTGCGGACGATTCGGGGCTCACGGTAGACGCACTCGGCGGGGAGCCGGGGGTGTATTCCGCCCGTTACGCCCCCGTGGGCAGTCGCAAGGCGACGGTGCTGAAAAAACTCGAAGGTCTGCCGACTGCCGAGCGCGGTGCCGCCTTCGTTTCGGCGGTGTGTTGCGTGTTTCCGAACGGGGATACGGTCACTGCCGAAGGGGTCTGCCGCGGGCATATCGGGGAAGCACCGCGCGGGGAAGGCGGCTTCGGCTACGATCCCATCTTTGTGACCGAAAACGGCAAGACCTTTGCCGAACTCTCACCCGCCGAAAAGGATGCGGTGAGCCACCGCGGCCGTGCCCTGCGCGCGTTTGCGGAAAAATTAGCGAACTATTTGGAGGAACATCATGTTGACGAGTAAACAACGCGCGTTTTTGCGCGGTATGGCGAATACGCTGGATCCGATCCTGCACGCAGGTAAGGGCGGTATTTCGGATGCGATGAAAAAGCAGGCGGACGATGCGCTGACCGCGCGCGAACTCATGAAAGGTCGCGTGCTGGAAACGGCGCCTGCCTCCACCCGCGAAACGGCGGAGGAGATCGCCGCCGCGGTGGGTGCCGAGGTGGTCGGGGTCATCGGCCGCACCTTCGTGCTGTATCGCCGCAACCCGAAAGACCCCGTCATCGACCTGCCCCGCGCCTGATGGGAGCGACGAAACGGTGCGGTCTGTTCGGCGGCACGTTTGACCCGATCCACAGCGGGCACGTGGCACTGATTCGTGCCTTGATGCGGGAATTGTCGCTGGACGAAGTGGTGTTGATGCCCACCGCACAGCCGCCGCACAAACTGAAAAACGGCATGGCGGCGGCGGAACACCGCCTTCAGATGTGCCGCCTGGCAACGGCGGATATGGCAGGGGTGCAGGTCTCGGACTGGGAACTGCGGCAAGGCGGTGTCAGTTTCACCGTCGATACGCTGGCGCACCTTACCGCCGAACGACCCGATACGCAGTGGTATCTGTTCGTGGGGGCCGATATGTTTTTGTCCATCGACACGTGGTTTCGTTTTGCTGACATTGCGGCGATGGCGGTGCTGTGTGCCGTGCCGCGCGGCGATGCCGATGCGGCGGATCTGCGCCGAAAAGCGGCTTCACTCACGGCGCGCGGTGCGCGGTGTGTGGTGGCGGATATGACGGCGGTGGACGTGTCTTCCACCGACTTGCGTGAGTGCATACGAAACGGAAAAGGAACGGACGGCTTGTTGCCGCCCGCCGTGGAGGCGTATATTATGGAAAACCGTTTATATACCGACGAGAGCGGTTCCCCCGCGACCGACGAGCAGATCACGGCGATCTTGCGCCGCCGTTTGAAACCGAAGCGTTTCGACCATTCGCTCGCGGTGGCAGAGGAAGCGGTGCGGCTGGCGACCCGCTACGGTGCCGACGTCCAAAAAGCACGCACGGCGGGGTTGCTTCACGACGTGATGAAGAACACCCCGCCCGCCGACCAGTTGCAGGTGCTGGACAATTACGGCATTGCCATGAGCGAGGTGGAGCGTGGGGCGGAAAAACTCTACCACGCGATGAGCGGCGCGGCGTTTGCGGAACATGTGCTGGGTATTACCGACCGCGATATACTGAATGCCGTGCGGTATCACACCACCGCTCGCGCAGGGATGAGTTTGCTTGAGCAGGTGTTGTATCTCGCGGATTTCACCTCTGCCGATCGCGACTACGACGACGTGGACGTGATGCGCCGACTGGTGGACGTTAGTATGGAAGATGCCATGGCGTACGCGCTTGCGTATACCATCAAAGATTTAGTAAAGAAGAAAAAGCCGATCCACCCCGACACGGTGGCGGCGTTTAACGAGGTTACGATGAAAGGAGACGGCGAGAATGGCAACTGCACCCGCTAAAAAACCGACAGCCAAGAAGAAAAAGAAAACGTACGGCCGCCTTGTGCTGACCGTGCTGATGGTGTTGCTCATCGTGCTGGCGTCCCTTTTGATCTATAAGATCGGGCGGGCGATGTACGATTCCTACATCGGCGGCGGTGACGACGAGGGGGACGTTTCAAACGTCGATCCCGTGATCTACGAGACCACTCCCGTGGCACAAAGCACTAAGGTGGGGTATTACCTGCTCGGTGTGATGGGGGAAGAGGACGCCGAAGGGGAGACCGATCTTATCTCGCTCGTCTGCTTCGACAAGGAGAAAAAGACGGTGCGTATTCTGCAGATGCCGCAGGATACCTACCTTGGCGAGGACGATGCTTTCAAGGTGAAGCGTCTGTCCGAAGTGTTTGCGTCACCGCAGGACCTTTTGTGGTGCAACGTCTGCCGTTGTCGGGTGTACGAGCCCGCCGTGGGCGAGGAGATGACCCATGCGGAATGCGGCAGTAAACTCGCGACCAAAGAAGGCTCGTCTACCGTGAATCTGGTGGAGGTGTTCAACCGTCAGTACGGTCTGCCCATCGACGGGTTCTTCATCTTTGAACAGGAGACCTTCCGCAAACTGGTCGATCTGATCGGCGGCGTGACGGTGGATCTCGCGTTTGACGTGAAGACCGAGGATGTCACCTACGAAAAGGGCGTTCGCGCCATCGACGGTACGGCGACACTTAAGTATATCGCCGCTTCGGGCGACGGTGCGGCGAAGGATATCGAGCGGTTTGCCCGTTTCCAGCAGGTGTGTACCGCCGTTTTGCAACGCTTGTTTGCGATGGAGGATGCCAAGATGACGGCGGACGTGTTCCAGCCGCTGATGGTGGGCAGTACCCCCATCCGCATCAGTTTCAGCGACGATTACAAATCCATCGTGGAGTTGGTGCGCGCTCTTTCGGCGGTGCCGTTTGAAGAGATGGCGGCGTACGTGCTTCCCGGTGAGACGGCAAGCGACGACGGCGAGACCTACTATTCGGTACACCGCGACGAGGTGTTGACGCTTTTGAACGGGGAGTTCAACCCGCACGGCGACCCGATCACCGAAGGAGACTTAAATCTGACCGAACTGGCAAACGGCAAGGAAAGCGATCTTACCCCCACGCTGCTTTCGCAGTGGGTGGTAGAACAAGAGACGGCGGTACAGCCGACTGAAGAACCGACGGAGGAATAAATGATGGCAGAAACCAAAACCACGGTGCGCGCCTTGGTGCGGGCACTGGATAAGCATAAGGCGGGCAACATCCGCGTCATCGAGGTGGGAGACCTCACCTCGCTTGCCGACGTGTTCGTCATCTGTGAGGGCGGCAGTTCCACGCAGGTGCGGGCGCTCGCGGATTACGCCGAAGAAGAACTGAAGGCACAGGATATCGCTCCGCTTCGAGTGGAAGGCTACCGCTCGCAGGGGTGGATCGTGCTGGATTACGGCGACGTGGTGGCACACGTGTTCCATCACGAGACCCGCACATTTTATGATCTGGAACGCTTGTGGAAAGACGGGCGCGAGATAGATATTACTGAATTTTTGGATAACGAGGGTGACAACAATGCGGTATGATGCAAAAGTAACCGAAGCAAAATGGCAAAAGATCTGGGAGGACAGCCACGTGTTCGAGGCGTCTGACGATCATTCCAAACCGAAGTTTTACGGTTTGGTGGAGTTCCCGTATCCGTCGGGTGCGGGCATGCACGTGGGGCATATCAAGGCGTATTCGGGTCTGGAAGTGATCGGGCGCAAACGCCGTAAGCAGGGGTACAACGTGTTGTTCCCCATCGGCTTTGACGCGTACGGTCTGCCCACCGAAAACTACGCGATCAAAACGGGTATCCATCCCCGCGAAGTGACCGACAAAAACATTGCGCGTTTCACCGAACAGCTCAAACGCGTGGGTTTTGCGTTCGACTGGTCCCGCGTGATCGACACCACCGAGGAAGCGTATTATAAGTGGACGCAGTGGATCTTTTTGAAGATGTTCGAAAACGGTCTCGCGTTCCGCGACAAGACCCTCGTGAACTACTGCCCGAGCTGTAAGGTGGTGCTGTCCAACGAGGATTCGCAGGGCGGCAAGTGCGACATCTGCCACAGCGACGTGGTACAGCGCGCGAAAGACGTGTGGTATCTGCGCATCACCCAGTACGCCGACAAATTGCTCGAAGGACTCGAAGAGGTGGATTATCTGCCGAACGTGAAACTGCAGCAGAAGAACTGGATCGGCAAGTCGACGGGTGCGTTCGTTAACTTCAAGCTGAACGGTGCAGAGGAGACGCTGCGCATCTATACCACCCGTCCCGACACCCTGTTCGGTGTGACCTTCATGGTCATGGCACCCGAGCATCCCTTGATCGAAAAGTACCGCGACCGCATTGCGAACATAGCGGCACTCGACGCCTACCGCACCGAGTGCAGTAAGAAGACCGAGTTCGAACGTACCCAGCTGGTGAAAGACAAGACGGGCGTGCGTATCGAAGGCTTGTCGGCGGTCAACCCCGTGACGGGCAAGGACGTGCCGATCTACATTTCGGATTACGTGATGATGGGTTACGGCACGGGTGCTATTATGGCGGTGCCCGCGCACGACGAGCGTGACTACGACTTCGCGAAGAAGTTCGGCATCGACATCATCCCCGTCATTGAAGGCGGTAACATCGAAGAAGCCGCTTACACGGGTGACGGCAACGTCATCAACTCGGGTTTCTTGAACGGTTGCACCACCAAGCAGGAAGCGATCGAAAAGATGCTGGCGCATCTTGCCGCCGAAGGCATCGGTGAAGCGGGCGTGCAGTACAAGATGAAGGACTGGGCGTTCAACCGTCAGCGTTACTGGGGTGAGCCGATCCCGATCGTGCATTGCCCGACCTGCGGTATGGTGCCCGTGCCGTATGAAGAACTGCCGCTTCGTCTGCCGCGTGCGGACAGTTTTGCTCCCGGCTCGGACGGCGAAAGCCCGCTTGCCAAAATCGAAGAGTTCGTGAACTGCACCTGCCCAAAGTGTGGCGGTGCGGCACGCCGCGAGACCGACACCATGCCCCAGTGGGCAGGCTCGTCGTGGTACTTCCTGCGGTATATCGACCCGAAGAACAGCGAGGCACTGGCGGACAAAAAGGAACTGGAATACTGGATGCCGGTCGATTGGTACAACGGCGGTATGGAACACGTGACCCGTCACATGATCTACTCCCGTTTCTGGCACCATTTCCTGCACGATATCGGTGCCGTACCGACGGCAGAGCCGTACGCCAAGCGCACCGCGCAGGGCCTCATTTTGGGCCCCGACGGCGATAAGATGAGCAAATCCAAGGGCAACGTGGTGGACCCGCTCGAGGTGGTGGATGCCTACGGTGCAGACGTGCTTCGCGTGTACATCCTGTTTATGGGTGACTACGAAAAGGCGACCCCGTGGTCGGAAAACGGCGTGAAAGGCTGCAAGCGCTTCCTCGACCGTGTGTGGTCGTTGCAGGATGCGCTGGTCGACAGTGAAGAACTTTCGGAGGATATGACCGCACCGTTCCACCGTACGCTGAAAAAGGTGACCGAAGATATCGAAGCGATGAAGTTCAACACCGCGATCGCGGCGATGATGACCCTGCTCAACCAACTCGGCGAAAAGGGGTCGGTCACCCGCGGCGAGTGGAAACTGCTCCTTTCGATGCTCAACCCGTTTGCCCCGCACATCACCGAAGAGATGTGGCAGACGGCAGGTTTTGAAGGGATGCTCGCGACCGCCGCGTGGCCCGCATACGACGAAGCGAAGTGTGCCGAAAGCACCATTGAGATCGCGGTACAGGTCAACGGCAAACTGCGCAGCCGCCTGACGGTGGCGGCGGACGTCACCGCCGCCGATGCGATCGCCGCGGCCAAAGCGGACGAAAAGACCCTGCCGTTTATCGAAGGTATGCAGTTCGTGAAAGAGTTGTACGTTCCCGGAAAATTGGTGAATTTGGTGGTAAAACCGCAGTAAAAAACAGCGGTTTGACGAAAAACACAAAAAACCGAAAAATTTCACAGATATGACTTGACGAACGGATAAAAAGCGTGTATACTAATTAGGCTAATAGCATATTACCCCTGCTTACAGGCGGAGGGAGGGAATACGAATGTCAGAAGTCAAGGTCAAAGAAAACGAAAGCTTGGACAGTGCTCTTCGCAGATGGAAGAAGTCCTGCGCTCGCGCGGGTACGCTCGCTGAAGTCCGCAAGAGAGAGCACTATGAAAAGCCTTCTGTCCGACGCAAGAAGAAGTCGGAGGCTGCACGCAAGAGAAAGTTCAAATAAGCGTATGCATCCGCAAACGGGATAGAAGTCAACTTCTATCCCGTTTTTCATTGTAGGAGGTGTCCGATATGGGGCTGTTTCGGCCGACGGTGCGGTATCGCCGTATTACAGATATTACGATAGACGATCTGCAACGTATGGCGGTGCAGGGCATTTTGTTGGACGTGGATAACACCCTCACCACGCACTATTGTCCCGACTTGTCGGACGAAGTGGCCCAGTGGCTTCGCACCGTGCAGGCGGCGGGTGTGAAACTTACCGTCGTGTCCAACGCCAAACGCTACCGTGTAGAGCCGTTTGCCGCAAAGATCGGGCTTTCCTGCGTATGGCTCGCGGCAAAACCCTTGCCTTTCGGTTTTTGGCGGGGAATGCGCCGTCTGGGTGTCGGTCGGCGGCACTGCCTTGCCATCGGCGATCAAACCTTTACCGACACGCTGGGTGCCAAACTCGCGGGGGTGCGGGTGGTGCAACTGGAACCCATACAACTCGAAGAAGATAAGCCGTTTATGATGTGTAAACGGCGGATCGAAGCATATATACTGAAAAAGGAGGCACGGCGATGACGGCACGGTTCGGTCCTGCGGGGAACGGGGATGATTTTACGCTGGCGGGTCTAAAGCATACGGCAGAAGCCCCTGCGTGGCTGCGCACGCTCGGACTTTCGGCGTATGAATACCAGTGCGGGCGCGGTGTGCGGCTGAATGAGGATACCGCCGCGGCGATCGCGCTTTCCGCCATGCAAAACGATATTGCGGTGTCGGTACACGCGCCGTATTTCATCTCGCTTGCTTCGGCAGAAGAAGAAAAACGGGATAACAGTTTAAAATACATTTTGGACAGCGCGGCGGCGGTGTCGATGCTCGGCGGTGACCGTATCGTGGTGCATCCCGGTGGGCTCGGCGGCCGCACGCGGGAGGAAGCGACTGCACTGGCGGTGCAGACCCTCACCCGCGCCCAACGCGTGTTGGACGACGCGGGGCTCGGCGCGGTGCATATCTGCCCCGAAACGATGGGCAAGATCAACCAGTTGGGCGATCTGGACGAGGTGCTCACCTTCTGTGAGATCGACGAGCGGTTTTTGCCCTGCGTGGACTTCGGACATCTGAACTGCCGCGTGCAGGGTGCCTTGAATTCCGCCGACGCATTGGTGGGGGTGCTGGATACGGTTGCCAACCGTTTGGGTGTCGAGCGTATGCGGAAGATGCACATTCATTTTTCCCGCATCGAATATACGACGGGCGGCGAAAAACGCCACCTCACCTTTGAGGAAACGGCGTTCGGTCCCGAGCCGCAGCATTTGGCGGAAGCGCTGGTGCGGCGGGATGCCGCTCCCGTGGTGATCTGTGAATCGGCGGGTACGCAGGCGCGGGATGCCGCGACGCTGTGCCGTTTGTGGAACGAGCAAAAAGGAGTGGAATGACAATGGTTTGGGAATGGCAACGATTGGCAGAGCATTTTGAAAAAGGGGAAGGGGCGCTCATCACCGCGGCACCCGATCAACGGTTGCTCACGCATTTCCCCGTGGACGATGCCCACGTGTTGGTGGCGGCAGACGGCGCGGTGTTGGTTACCGACTCGCGCTATATCGAAGCCGCCGAACGGGACGTACGATCGATGGAGATATTGTGCCCGAAAAACTTCAATGAAGAGGTGGCGGCGTGGCTTGCACGTCACGAAGTTTCCCGTTTGCACGTGCAGGCGGGGCACGTGAGCTTGTCTTCCTTTGGATGGTGGAAGACCGTTCTGCCCCAAGTGGAGTTGGTGGGTGACGGTGCGCTTGACGGCTGGCTTGCCGCTCTGCGCACGGTGAAGACACCCGAACAGATCGAGGCGATCCGTCGGGCACAGGCGCTCACCGACGAAGGGTTTGCCTACATCCTCGAGCGTATCGAGGCGGGTCGTACCGAGCGGGAAGTTGCGCTCGATCTGGAATTTGCGATGCGGCGTGCGGGTGCGGAAGGTATGGCGTTCGATTGCATCGTGGTGGCGGGCGAAAACGGCTCGTTGCCGCATGGGGTGCCGGGCGACCGTGTGATCCGCCGCGGCGACCTTATCACGATGGATTTCGGTGCCAAACTCGACGGCTGGCATTCGGATATGACCCGCACGGTGGCGGTCGGTGAGGTAGCGGATTGGCAGCGTGAAATTTACGACACGGTGCTGAAAGCGCAGGAGGCGTGCCTTCGGGGTCTCAAAGCGGGCGTGACCTGCGCCGCCGGTGACGCGCTGGCACGCGACGTCATCAAGGCGGCAGGCTACGGCGCGTATTTCGGGCACGGCACGGGTCACGGCGTGGGGTTACAGATCCACGAAGCGCCGTCGCTGTCACCGCGCGGCGGTGACCGTCCGCTCCAGGTGGGCGAGATCGTGACGGTGGAGCCCGGTATCTATCTGCCGGGGAAAGGCGGTGTCCGCATCGAAGATATGGTGGTCATCACCGAAAACGGCATCGATAATTTGACCAAATCCCCGAAAAATTTGATAATTTTATAATTTTCAGCGGGAAATTACCACTTTTTACTTGCATTATCGTTCGTTATCGGTTACAATAAGGTGTACGAATGTAATAAAACATACGGAGGATTAGTATTATGATTTCTGCAGGTGATTTTCGTAACGGCGTTACGTTTGAGATGGACGGTAACGTGTATCAGATCATTGAGTTCCAGCACGTGAAGCCGGGCAAGGGCGCGGCGTTCGTGCGTACCAAGGTGCGCAACGTTATCGCGGGTTCGGTGGTTGAAAAGACGTTCAGCCCCACCGACAAGTTCCCCACCGCGTATGTGGAGCGCAAGGAGATGGAGTATTCCTACACCGACGGCGATCTCTACTACTTTATGGATCCCGAATCCTTCGAACTGGTGCCGATCGGTGCCGACGTGCTGTCCGACAGCTTCAAGTTCGTGAAGGAAAACATGGTCTGCCGCGTGATGTCCTATAAGGGCAAGGTGTTTGGTGTGGAAGCGCCGAACTTCGTGGAACTGCAGGTCACCCAGACCGATCCCGGTTTCAAGGGCGACACCGCCACCAACGCGACCAAACCCGCCACCCTCGAAACGGGTGCGGAGATCCGCGTGCCGCTCTTCATCGACGAGGGCGAAATGATCCGTGTGGACACCCGTACGGGCGAATACATGGAGCGCGCATAAGTTGACGCAATATTAACCACCACAAAGGAGGAACGGTTATGGCTACGATTACGGAAAAGGTTGCCTATTTGAAGGGCTTGGTCGAAGGTATGGATATCGACCAGTCCACCAAAGAGGGTAAGGTACTCACCGCGGTGATGGACGTGCTGAGCGATCTCGCCACCACGCTGGAGGATCTGGAGGATTACACCGCCGAACTCACCGAACAGGTCGATGCGATCGATGAAGATCTGGATCTGCTCGAATCGGATTACTATGAAGAGTGGGAAGAGGACGACGACTACTGCGACGGTTGCTGTGACGATTGCGACGAAGATTGCGGTGACGAGTTCTACGACGTGACCTGCCCCAGCTGTGACACCACCTTCTGCGTGGATGAAGAAACGTTGCTGGAAGGCGGCATCGAATGCCCGAACTGCGGCGAAAATCTGGAATTCGAGATCGAAGAAGACGAGATCGAAGAGGAAGACTAAGGCAAGGCGGAGGTGGATGCCGTCTCGGCGGTCATCACCCTGCAGGACTTTATTGACAGTCGTAAAAAATGAGAAAAAGGGCTGTCGCGTTAAAGCAGTAACGCGACAGCCCTGCTTTTTTTGCGAAAAACTCAAAAATCTCAAAAAAATTTCAAAAAATCTCAAAAAAACCTCAAAACTGTGCTGTCAGCATCGGACTTTTCTGTTTTGATGTGCTACAATGAAAGAGCAATGGGGGCAAGGATGCCCCGAAGAGCTTTTTTATAGGAGTGTGACAGAAATGGAAGGCAAAAAGAAAAATGGCATCGTTTTGAAGGTGACGGCGGTCGTGTTGGCGATCCTTTTGGTGATCGGCACGGCGGCGGGCACGTCCTTTTTGGTGGGACGCCGCGTACAACCCGCCTCAACGGCTACCGTACCGACGGCGTACGATCTGGCGGTGCAAAACGGCTACAAAGGCGATCTCGAGCAGTGGCTGATGTCGCTTGTAGGTGAAACGGGTGCCGCGGGCAAGAACGGTGCTTCCGCCTATGAATTGGCGGTGCAAAACGGGTACACGGGCACAGAGGAAGAATGGCTCGGCTCGCTGATCGGCTTGAAAGGCCCCGCGGGCACGAACGGCAAAGACGGTAAGTCCGCCTATGAACTGGCGGTGCAAAACGGCTACAAGGGGAGCGAGGAAGAGTGGCTCTCCGCACTGGTCGGCAAGAACGGCGCGACGGGCGCTGACGGTAAGTCGGCGTATGAACTCGCGGTGGAAAACGGCTTTGTCGGCGACCTTGCCGCGTGGCTCGATTCGCTCGTCGGCAAAGACGGCGACTCGGCGTATGCGATGGCGGTAGAGAACGGTTACATGGGCAGTCAGTCGGATTGGGTCGCCTCGCTTGTGGAAATCGCAGGAAACGGTACGGCAGACGGTCTCTCTGCCTATGAAATTGCGGTGGAAAACGGCTACGGCGGCAGTGAAAATGAATGGCTCGCGTCCTTGGTCGGCACGAAAGGCGACACGGGTGCGGCGGGTGCTGACGGCAAGTCGGCGTATGACTTGGCGGTGGAAAACGGCTATACGGGCACGTTGACCGCGTGGCTGCAGACCCTGGCGGGTACGAACGGCGAAAACGGCAAGTCGGCGTATGAACTGGCGGTGGAAAACGGCTATGCGGGCGACGTTGCCGCATGGTTGACTTCGCTCGTCGGTGCCAAGGGCGCAGACGGCCGGTCGGCGTATCAAGTGGCGGCAGCTCACGGTTTTGAGGGCACGGAAAGCGAATGGTTGGCGTCCTTGATCGGCGCGAAAGGCGACAAGGGTGACACAGGCGCACAAGGCGCACAGGGCATCCAGGGCGAAAAGGGCGATAAAGGTGACCAAGGCGAGCAGGGCATTCAGGGCGAAAAGGGCGACAAGGGTGACCAAGGCGAAAAGGGCGACAAGGGTGACCAAGGCGAGCAAGGCATCCAGGGTGAAAAGGGCGACCAAGGCGAGCAAGGCGCACAAGGCATCCAGGGCGAAAAGGGCGATAAAGGCGATAAAGGTGATATCGGTGCTGACGGCAAGTCTGCCTATGAACTGGCAGTTGACGACGGCTTCGGCGGTAGTGAACAAGAGTGGCTTGCCTCGCTCGTCGGTGAATCGGCATTCGCTGTTGCGAAGCGCAACGGCTACGGCGGGACGGAATCGGAATGGCTCGCGTCGCTTGTCGGCGAAGTCGGTGCGAAAGGCGATAAAGGCGATACCGGTGCGGCAGGTGCTTCGGCATACGACCTCGCGTTGATGGCGGGTTACCAAGGTGACCTGCAATCGTGGCTGGCTTCGCTCGTCGGCGCAAAGGGCGACACAGGCGCACAAGGTATCCAGGGCGAAAAAGGCGACAAGGGTGACCAAGGCGAGCAAGGCATCCAGGGCGAGCAGGGCATCCAGGGCGAAAAAGGCGACAAGGGTGACCAGGGCGAGCAGGGCATCCAAGGTGAAAAAGGCGACAAGGGTGACCAAGGCGAGCAAGGCATCCAGGGCGAAAAAGGTGATACCGGCGAAAACGGCAAGTCAGCCTATGAATTGGCGGTGGCGAACGGTTATCGGGGCTCTGTCACGGAATGGCTTGTTTCGCTGATCGGTGCAAAAGGCGATAAAGGGGATACCGGTGCTGACGGTAAGTCGGCGTATGACTTGGCGGTGGACGAAGGCTACCGCGGTAGTTTAGGCGAGTGGCTGGATTCGCTTGTCGGCGCGAAAGGCGAAAAGGGCGACAAAGGTGACCAAGGCGAGCAAGGCATCCAGGGCGAAAAAGGCGATAAGGGCGAGCAAGGCATCCAGGGCGAAAAAGGCGATAAGGGCGAGCAGGGCATCCAGGGTGAAAAAGGCGATAAGGGCGACCAAGGCGAGCAGGGCATCCAGGGCGAAAAAGGCGACAAGGGTGACCAAGGCGAGCAAGGCATCCAGGGTGAAAAAGGCGATAAGGGCGACCAAGGCGAGCAGGGCATCCAGGGCGAAAAAGGCGACAAGGGCGACCAAGGCGAGCAGGGCATCCAAGGCGAAAAAGGCGACAAGGGTGACCAAGGCGAGCAAGGTATCCAGGGCGAAAAAGGCGACAAGGGTGACCAGGGCGAGCAAGGCATCCAGGGCGAAAAAGGTGACAAGGGTGACCAGGGCGAGCAAGGCATCCAAGGTGAAAAAGGCGATAAGGGTGACCAAGGCGAGCAAGGCATCCAGGGCGAAAAAGGCGACAAGGGTGACCAAGGCGAGCAAGGCATCCAGGGCGAAAAAGGCGACAAGGGTGACCGGGGCGAGCAAGGCATCCAAGGCGAAAAAGGCGACAAGGGTGACCAAGGCGAGCAAGGCATCCAGGGTGAAAAAGGCGACAAGGGTGACCAAGGCGAGCAAGGCATCCAGGGCGAAAAAGGCGATAAGGGCGACCAGGGCGAGCAAGGCATCCAGGGCGAAAAAGGCGACAAGGGTGACCAGGGCGAGCAAGGCATCCAAGGTGAAAAAGGTGATAAGGGCGACCAAGGTTTGTCCGCCTATGAAGTGGCTTGCTTGAAAGGCTTCGACGGCACCGAGGAAGAATGGCTGGCTACCTTGAAGGGTATTCAAGGCGATGCAGGTGAAAACGGTAAGTCCGCGTTTGAATTGGCGCAAGAACAGGGCTTCGACGGCGACCTCGCCGCGTGGCTGACCTCACTGCACGGCTCGCAGGGCGAAAAAGGTGAAAAAGGCGACAAGGGCGACAAGGGCGACAAGGGCGACCGCGGTGAAGCGGGCGCAAACGGCAAGTCGGCGTATGAGTTGGCAAAAGACAACGGCTATGACGGCACGCTCGAAGAATGGCTCGCCTCGCTCGTCGGTGCACAGGGTGTGCAAGGCGAAAAGGGCGACAAAGGTGATAAAGGCGATACCGGTGCGGACGGTGCTGTCGGCAAATCCGCCTATCAGTTGGCGGTAGACGGCGGTTTTGAAGGCACGCAGCAGGAATGGCTGCTCTCGCTGCGCGGTGCGGGCGGCAAATCGGCGTATGAACTGGCAGTGGACGACGGCTTTGACGGCGACCTCACCGCATGGCTTGCCTCGCTGAAGGGCGAAAAAGGTGACAAGGGTGACACAGGCGCTCAGGGTGTCCAGGGTGAAAAGGGCGAGACCGGTGCGCAAGGCCCGCAGGGCGAGACCGGTGCGCAAGGCCCGCAGGGCGAGACCGGTGCGCAAGGCCCGCAGGGCGAGACCGGTGCACAAGGCCCGCAGGGTGAGACCGGTGCGCAAGGCCCGCAGGGCGAGACCGGTGCGCAGGGCCCGCAGGGCGAGACCGGTGCGCAGGGCCCGCAGGGCGAGACCGGTGCGCAGGGCCCGCAGGGCGAGCAGGGTGCGCAAGGTGAAAAAGGCGACCAAGGCATCCAAGGTGAAAAGGGTGACAAGGGCGATGCCGGTCGTGGAATTTTAAGAACAGAAATCTCCGATTCGAAATTGATTATATATTATACAGACAATACCTTTGAAGAACACGATTTGAGTGGCCTGATTGGCGGAAATGATGCGGAGGAATATTCGCAACTGACTTTTGTTTCGTTGCCTGACGGTACGTACGGTGTAAGAGCCAGCGATTATGTGAACATAAAGGATTTGTTCTCTGTCACGATTCCGACAACTTATAAAGGGGTAGCTGTTACAAAAATTTTAGATGAAGGTTTTAAAGATGCCATTAATTTGCAGGAAGTCAGCTTGTCCGAGGGATTGACAACAATCAATTGCGATGCGTTCAAGGGGTGTGTATCTCTTACTGATTTTACTGTTCCGACAAGTGTGACCTATATAGAGGAAGGTGTGTTATCTGGCTGTTCTTCTTTGGAAAAACTCAGTGTCCCCTTTACCGGAGACAGTGCATTGGAACCAAGCACCGAAAAAGCTGGGCACATTTTTGGAACTACGAAGTATTCCGGCTCCTATGACGCGAGTGGTTATTACATTCCGGAAAGTCTTGTTTCGGTTGAGATAACCAAAAGCGATTTTCTTGGAGAAAAAGCTTTTTACGGTTGCTCCAGTTTAGAGAAGATCATTCTTCCTGACGGTTTAACAAGCATTGGAGAAGAAGCTTTTTACGGTTGCTCCGGTTTAGAGAAGATCATTCTTCCTGACGGTTTAACAAGCATTGGAGAAAAAGTTTTTTACGCTTGCTCCAACTTAGAGGATATCAATTTTCCTGACGGCTTAACAAGCATTGGAGAAAGAGCTTTTTGGAATTGTGATTTAAAGAACATCGAGCTTCCTGACAGCTTAACAAGCATCGGAAGCTATGCGTTTTGCGGGAATGCTATTACGACGATCACAATACCAAGTTCTGTTAATTTTATTGGGGCTAGTGCTTTTTCCTCCAACCCGTTGACCAGTGCTGTTTTTGAGAATTCTTCTAACTGGACACACGAAGAGAAGGAGTTTAGCTACACGTATAGTTATGATCTAATTTATACCGGTAAAATCTCTTGGTGGATTAAAAATTTCTCTATAGTTACCTCCAGTGGCACTGTGCGTAAGAGTTATGATTTAAGCGATGTGACTCAGGCCGCAGAGGCGCTTACTAAAAGTTGCGCAATGAATAATGAGTTCTCCATCGCACTGTATACGGTCGATTGGATACGCAATTAAGATATACGGTGCCTTCCTCATTGAGATAGTAGGTAGTCGTGCATTTTTTAGGAATGGATTAAAACTGTTGGATGTGAGAAAATGAGTAGTGAAAGAAAAATTCCTGAACACTTAAAGCATAAGCCACTGTATGTGATCAGCGGTTACGAAAAAATGGACAGCGAATACAAAGATGGCGAAACCGATGTTGTCGGCTTGTCTGTCGGTAAAGCGCAGTGGGATGCCGAAAAAGTCATTCCCAGTGTCAAAGTGTGGCGGTATAAAACCCGTTGGTCTCGTCAAAGCGAGGAAACGACGTTTACCCGTGCGTTGGATATGGCAACGTTGGTCATTAAGGTGTTGGACAAGCATTACAACGGGCAGGAACTCGAACCGATAACCGTAAACGGCATTTACAAACCGGTGAAACAATACGAAGGATATACACAGGCGGATATCGCGGCGTTCGATGCCTACTTACAAGAGCATAAGGACGACATCGGTGCCCATCTGGAACTGTTGCAAACGGCGATCCGCTCATACTGTGAAAATTCTCTTGTGAAAAAGGCGTAATACATATATAAAACACCCCCGCCCTTGCGCTACGGCGCAAAGACGGGGGTGTCATTTTCTTGGCATGGCGGTGGGACTTGCACCTTCGGCGCCAAGTCCGTGAGTGAGCGATCGGTCGGGAACGGGACGTCGAGGGCGCCGTCCCCTACCGCATAACACGAATCGTGCGGTAGGGGCGGCAATCTGCCGCCCGCATTACGACCTCTCCGTCACGGCTACGCCGTGCCACCTCTCCTTGAAAGGAGAGGCAAGGGGTGGGGCGCCCGCTACGGGTACGTGGTCGGTCGTGGGACGGACGCGCCATGCGCGCCCCTACCGTGTGCCCGCGAAAAAGCGAGGCGGATTTGGCACGGACGGGTCGGGAGACCCGTCCCTACGGGTTGTTACCGATTTTGCGACAAACAGTGGACATATCCGACGGGATGTGCTACAATACATTCATCGACAAAAAGTGAGATGATGTGTGATGGCGCTCGGACGGCGCAAAAATATGGATATGACGGTGGGCAGTGTGCCCAAAAACATACTGCTGTTTGCCTTTCCGCTGTTGCTCGGCAACCTGTTTCAGCAACTCTACAATATGGTGGACACCTGGGTCATCGGGCAGACGGGGCAGACGGGTGCCTATGCCGCGGTGGGCAGTATCGGCCCTGTCATTAATATTCTGATCGGCTTCTTTTTGGGCCTTTCCAGCGGCGCGGGGGTGGTCATCTCCCAGTATTTCGGTGCGAAAAAAGAGCACGAGGTGCGCCGTGCGGTACACACCGCCGTGGCGATGACACTGATTATGGGTGTGCTGTTCACCGCGCTCGGCTTGTGGCTGGCGCCCTACATTCTGCGCTTGATGTTAAACGGTGAGCAGTCGGTAGAGGTGTATCCCTTTGCCAAGACCTATCTCACCATCTATTTTGCGGGAGTGATGGGGCTGATGGTGTACAACATCGGTGCGGGCATTCTCCGCGCGGTGGGGGATTCCCGCCGTCCGTTCTACTTCCTCGTGGTGTCGGCTGTGTTGAACATCGTGCTCGACCTCGTTTTTGTATTTGGATTCGAAATGGGGGTGGCGGGTGTGGCACTGGCCACCGTGATCGCGCAAACCGTGTCCGCGGTGCTGACGGTCATCACCCTTTTACGCACTTCGCTGTGCGTGCAGGTGCGGGTGCGGGACATCCGTATCGACCGCGAAATGCTTGGCAAAATTGTGAAAGTCGGCATTCCTGCAGCGTTGCAGATGGCGATCACGGCGTTCTCCAACGTGTTCGTGCAGTCGTACATCGCAAACGTCAACGGCGACCAAACGGCATGTCTCGGCGGCTGGACGACCTATTCCAAGGTGGATATGTTCATCTTTATGCCGGTGCAGTCGATCGCGTTGGCGGTGACCACGTTTGTGGGACAGAATTTGGGATGCGGGCAGGTCAAACGTGCCAAGAAAGGCACGTTCACCGCGTTTTTAATGGCGCTTGGTGCGACGGTGGCGGTGATCGCGCTTGTCATGGCACTGGCCGCGCCGCTCGCCCGCATCTTTAACCCCGATCCGTTGGTGGTGCATTACGCGACCCTGCTCCTTCACACGCTGACCCCGTTTTATGTACTGTGCTGTGTGAACCAGATCTTTTCGGCAGCCTTGCGCGGGGCGGGGGATACCCGCGCACCGATGATCATTATGCTGTCCTC
Source organism: Oscillospiraceae bacterium (assembly GCA_015065885.1). Classification (GTDB taxonomy): domain Bacteria; phylum Bacillota; class Clostridia; order Oscillospirales; family Acutalibacteraceae; genus SIG588. The sequence goes on from SVPJ01000005.1 coordinate 23,044, forward strand.
CTTCGTGGCGTTTCGGCAGGTGTATTTGTTCGTGATGTCGAATTACATTTCCAACGAGATATTGCCGCTCGGTATGAGTTATCCCGCGGGATGGTTGCTGTGTGCGATATTGACGGTGGTGTATTACCTGCGTTGTGATTTCAGCCGCAACCGCGTGGTGGAAGAATAAGGAACAAGAAAGGACTTCAGCTCGTGCTGAAGTCCTTTGTTTGTGGGGTCAGTCGGTAAAAAAGCAATCCGATTTCCATCGCAGTGGGTTTTGCTCTATATAATTCCAAATGTTTGCGTAGTCGCGTTCGTTACGTATGATGTGATCGTGGAAAGAACGTTGAAAGAGCGGTTTGCCGATCTCTTTCGAGACCAAAGTCTTTATCGATCGCACTACTGTCGAAACCGAATGTGTAGGGGGCGATGCCCACATCGCCCCGTCCCCTAATTTTATAAGCAAATGGATGTGGTTGGGCATAATTACGTATTTTTCAACCTCTGCGGCGGAGCGTAAATACTTTTCAACTACCATGCCGTAAGGTTTCGGGACGATGTGGGCATCGTCCCCTACGATATCACATAGCAGTTTTTCTTTGCTTTTTACACAGATCGTCACAAAATAGTAACCGATAGTTTTGTAATCGTATCCCTTGCACCGAAGGGATTTTCGCTTTGGTAGTTCCATATTTCACGCGAAATACGGTTTCAATTTCGCGGTCAAATTGCGGGCGATCTCAATGACACCTTCCACACCGGGGTGGACGATGTCGGTCACCAATCCCGCGCCGTTCGGCAGAATATCAAGACCCGGGATATGTACGATACGGTCGCTGCCGATGCGGGCGATCTCCTCTTCCAACACACGGCGGAAGGGCGGCGCCATATTCTCGTTGAACAGGTCGCCGCGATAGCAGAACACGTCGATGCAGAAAAGGTAGGCATCGGGGTGGGTGTTGTGCATGGATTCGAGCATATACCGCACTCTGCCGCGGAAATCCTCGGGATCGTAGTGGTCCACCATATTGATACCCAGTTCCAACACCGCAAAATCCCAATCGTTGCGGGCGGCAAACCAATCGGCAAACTCTTTTTCCAGTTTGCAGTTGCCTGCCACACCGTGGTTAAAGTGGTCACATCCGAGCGCTTCCGCCACGCGGCGGCTCCAAAGAAGAATGTTCGATGCCAGGCAGGCGCCTTGTGTAATGGAAGAACCGTAGAAGATGCCGGTCTTTTGAGGCACTTCGTCCGCCTGCGGCGGGCGGCAGGGCCCTTCGATGGCATGTACGATGACGGGGGCATTGCCGAGCAGGATACGCACCACGTTGTGGGCGTAGGGGAGGTTGTAGAGTTCGGTCAGGTGGGCCGTGTGTTTCGCCATCTTCGGCGGGTTGAAGGTAAAGGTGGTGGGGGTGGAGGGAATGGTGATGTGCTGCAGCGGCTCGCCCGATTGCAAACCGCCGTAAAAAACGGTGGCGTAGTTGCTGCCGCGTGCCGACAGGGTAAGTTTCACTTCCCCCTCGGGCACGAAACGCAGTTCCATACCGACCATGCATTTGGTATGTTCCATCAAGTGCGGATGAACTTCGTACACTTCGCGGGGCAGGCGATAGGGCATGACACCGCCCTCAACTTCGTGCAGTTCCACTGCACCGTGGATGTCCAAATTTTGATACAACATGTGATTAACCTCCTATTAAACTTGCCAGCCCCACGATGAGCGGCATCGTGACGGCAGACAGCAACGTTGACAAAACGACCAGATTGACCGAGAGGGTGGGGGAGCGGTCGAATTTCGCCGCGAACATGGTGGTGGCGGTGGCGACGGGCGCACTTGCACCGATGACCGCCGAGACCAGTACCGTGCCGCGGATGCCGCACACCCACAGTACCCCAAGCGTGATGAGCGGAATGAGCGCCAGCCGCAAGGCGATGGTGAGATACGCCGAGCGGTCGCGCAACGCCTCTTTGATATTGGCCCCCGCAAGGTAGTACCCGATGATGAGCATCGGCACGGGGGTGTTCAAATTCGCAAGATGACTGACGGGAGAGGCGATGACGGTGGGTAACGTGATGCCGCCGAGCAGGAAAAATAACCCCAGTGTGACGCCGATCAGGCCGGGGTTGAGCAGTACCTTACGCAAGGAAAGCGCCTTTACACCACCGCTCATAACGCCGACGCCGTAGGTCCACAGCACGATATTGAACACCGCCACGAATACCGCGCCGAAAAAGACGCCGTCATCCCCTAAGATGGCTTGCTGTAAAGGGATCGCCATATACCCCGCGTTGGAGAATACCACACCGAAGCGCAGAACAGCACGGCGACTTTCCTCCTTATCGCGGCACAAAAGGTGCGCCAAGGCGATTCCCAAAAGGTGCACCCCCACGGCTGCCAGCGCCGCAACGCCCAGATCCTTCATCAGCGCAGCAGTGAGCGGACGCTGAAACGAGCGGATGATCACACACGGGGTGGCGAAATACAGCACCACGTCCGCCATGCACCGCACGGCGGCGGCGGACAACAGTTTGGCTTTGGTGCAAACGACACCCACGCCGATCAGCAAAAACAGCACCAACACCTGTGTGCCGACGGTCAAAAAGTTCTCAAGCATTGCTTACCGACCTCCTGCTAACAGAATAGCATATTTTGTCCGAAAAGCAAAGAGAAAATACGAATTCCGCAAAAAAAGATGATAATACAACAAAAAAACATCCATCGTATCGGACAGCCCGAGACGATGGATGTTTTTCACAAAGCCATTACGCGATGCAGACTTCACGCGAAGGTGCCGCGCCGCCGGCGGGCACTTCATGCAGCGGATGCAAGGCGTTGTACAGCTCCCGCTTTTGACGGGCGCGTTTTTTCTTTTCGGCACGGGCGAGAGCGGCGTCCCGCTTCATCAGCAATACGCAAAAACCGAACAGCGACAGCCGCAGGGCGACCAACAGAAGGGTGAGTACGGGGAACTTGACGGCGGACAGAAGTCCCATCGACAAGAGTTCCACCGCGCAGGTGCCGAGCGGCAACCAAAGAAACTCACGCGTTTCACGCATTTTGGAACGGCACAGCATATACAAAAACATACCCGCCATCAACAAAGCAAAGGTCAAATTCAAGATCATAACGGATACCTCCAAACCGAACAAATGTTTTACTGTAATTTCAGTATACACGAAAAAAATCATTTGTCAATAGAAAAACGAACAAATTTTCGATTTTTCCGAAAATTTGTTCGTTTTTGTTCTTTTTCTGTGAAGTTATTCAGCTTTACACCGTTTGGCGGCGGCGACGAAGAATGCGCATGACCGCAAACAAAACGATGCACAGCACACCGCCGCCGATGAGGCAGAAGCCGACCTGCCAGAAGCCCGACAGCACGGCGTGAACCAAGGCGGACAGTACGTTTGCGGAGAAGGGGAGTCCTGCCGAGGCAATGACATCCACGGCGAGTGCTTCCACCCCTAACGTGAGGGAGGCAATACCGCCTGCAATGAGTAAAGCGATACCACTGTACAGCGAGGTGAGGAAGTGACCGCACAGATTGAACAGCGCGAGGAGCAACACCAACAAAAGACACAGACCGACGGCGGCGTAAAACGCTTCGTTGTATACCAATTGTACCGTATTGACCACGGTAACGTCGTCTTGGGGCAGGATCGTCGACATATCGAGTTGTTCCACGATGCCGCTTTCGTCGATCGCACTTTCGATCATCGCGTAATGTTCGTCGGTCAGAGATTTTCCGCCCGTTACCTTTTCGATCACCGCTTCGTTTTCCCGCACCAAATTGAGCAACTCCTCCTTGGTCACGGCAACGTCGTTTTCACCGCTCATAAAAGCGGAGAGGTACGCGGCAGTCTTCTCCGAAAGAAATTCATCCAGCGTGGAGGAATCCAACACCTTTTGCAGTTCGGTTTCGGTGAGGATGTCCATCTCGCTTTCGGCGGCCGCCTGCTCGTACGCGTCGTAGATGACGGCGGCAAAAGAGTCGGTCTCGCCCTCGGTGAGGACTTCGGCGATCATTTTGGTGGGCTCGATCTTGTTGAACAGAGATTCCACCGTGGATACTTTGGGAATACGGCGTGCGGCGGACAGTGTGGTGAAGAGCAACAGTGCCGCGACCAACAGCATGGTGAGCGGAATGCTGAAGATGCAACGGATCACGCGCCACCACGTGGGTGTCCCTTTTTTGACGGGGATCTCTGCCGTCTCTTCCGCGACGGGCGCGGGCAACTCCAGTGTCCTGCCGCAAGCGGTGCAGATCGCGGCGTCTTCGTTCACGTCTTTGCCGCAGTGCGGGCAAATGATGGTGGTCATACAAACACCTCCGATAATGTAGTATGTTTATCTTACCATAAAGTGAAAAAACTGTCAATGTAGGTGCCGACCTCTTGCATTTTCGGGAAAGTGCGGTATAATAGGAGTATATTGTATACGAAGGAGGCGGCGTATGAAACGCGAGAGACGGTCGTTCAGGATATCGCCGTTTCGGGTGATCCTTTTTGGATTCGTGGGGGTCATTCTGCTTGGCGCTTTACTGTTGATGTTGCCCTTCTCTTCCCGCGGTGCGGGCGGTGCGTCCTTTCCCGACGCGCTGTTTACCGCCACCTCCGCCGTGTGTGTGACGGGGTTGATCGTGCAGGATACCGCGACGTACTGGAGTGGTTTCGGGCAAGTCATCATACTGTTGCTGATACAGGTCGGCGGACTCGGCGTGGTGACGGTGGCGGCTTCGGTGGTGCGCCTGACGGGCAAAAAGATCGGATTACGGCAACGCAGTTTGATGCAGGAGGCGACGGCCGCACCGCAGATGGGCGGTATCGTCCGTTTGACGGGCTTTATCGTGAAGGTCACTTTCTTGGTGGAAGGCATCGGCGCCGTGCTGTTTTCCTTCGCGTTTTGCCCCGAATTCGGGTTTTGGCAAGGGCTGTGGTATGCGGTGTTTCACGCGATCTCGGCCTTTTGTAACGCGGGGTTTGACCTGATGGGTGTGCGTGCCCCGTTTTCCTCGCTCACGACCTTTGCAACGCATCCGCTCGTGAACACGGTGGTGATGTTGCTTATCGTACTCGGCGGCATCGGCTTTTTGACGTGGGAGGATATGTACGTTCACAAATGGCGTCTTTCCCGTTACCGTATGCAAAGTAAAGTGATCCTCGCGGTGACGGCGGTGCTCATCTTCCTGCCTGCCGTGTACTATTTCTTCTTCGAGTTTACCGAAGGGACGGTCGCGGCGCGGATATGGTATTCGCTGTTCCAATCGGTGACGGCGCGCACGGCAGGTTTTAACACGGTGGACCTCGCGGCGATGCGTTCGCCCGCTCTGCTCGTGATGATCTGCTTGATGCTGATCGGCGGTTCACCCGGATCCACGGCGGGTGGTATGAAGACGACGACGGTGGCGGTACTCGGCTCGTCGGCGGTCTCGGTGTTTCGGCGGCGGGAACACGCGCACTTCTTCGGTCGGCGCATTCCGACCGAAACGTTCCGTAACGCGGCGGCGATCCTCATTATGTATATGGTGTTATTTATCGGCAGCGGTATCGTGATCTGCCATATGGAAGGGTTGCCTCTGCTTTCGTGTTTGTACGAAACGGCGTCCGCCATCGGCACGGTCGGAACGACGCTCGGTATTACGGGGCAGGTGAGCATGGTCTCACGCGGAATCTTGATCGGATTGATGTTGTTTGGCCGTGTGGGTGGTCTTACGATGATCTATGCGGCGTTGTCCGACGGACGCGGCGACGTGTCGCGTTTGCCGGAGGAAAAAATTACGGTAGGATAAAGGAGAAACGCTATGAAATCGGTTTTGTTGATCGGGCTTGGTCTGTTTGGGCAGCATATTGCCCGTGAGTTGGATCAGCTCAAGCATCAGGTGTTGGCGGTGGATATTTGTGAAGAGCGGGTAAACGCGGTGTTGCCGTACGTCACGAGCGCGCAGATCGGCGACAGCACGAGCGAGGAGTTTTTGCGCTCGCTCGGCGTGCGTAACTTCGACGTGTGCATCGTCACCATCGGAGAAAGTTTTCAAAATTCCTTACAGACTACCTCGTTGCTCAAAGAGCTCGGTGCGCCGATGGTGGTCTCCCGCGCGTCCAACGACGTACACGCGAAGTTTTTGCTGAAGAACGGTGCGGACGAAGTGGTGTATCCCGAACGGGAACTCGCGTCGTGGACGGCGATCCGTTACACCGCCGACCATATTCTCGACTATATCGAATTGGACGGCGAATACGCGATCTTTGAGGTGGCGGTGCCCGACGAGTGGTGCGGTAAGACGGTGGTGCAGCTGGATATCCGCAAAAAATACGGCATCAACGTGATGGGCGTGAAGAGTGACGGGGTGTTGAACATGGCGGTAACGCCCGACACCCCGCTGACAGAGGGCGGCTCGGTGATGGTACTCGGCCGCCGGCGGGATATTCAGCGGTATTTCCGTCTGTAAATAAATTTTGAGAAAATCTAAAAAAAGACTTGATTTTTTGCGGATTGTCCAGTATAATGTATTGGCGCCTTGAAAAAGCGAGTTACGGAGAGATGGCTGAGCTGGTCGAAGGCGCACGATTGGAAATCGTGTAACGGCTATAAACCGTTCGGGGGTTCGAATCCCCCTCTCTCCGCCAAACAAAAGAACACACCCCAACGGGGTGTGTTCTTTTGTTTTTGGCTTCAGAGGGGGATTCGAAACGAACTCCAAGGGTGAGTGCCCAACGGGCGCGAAGCCTTGGGAGCAACAGTCCGGGGGACTGTTGCGTTCGTGAGAAGAGAATCCCCGTAAACTACGATAAGCAGGCGTGTGAGGAGAGGGTATGCACACCGAAGCGGGGTGTGTTCTTTTGTTTTGGGTACCGCAACGGGAAGGCGTGAAATGCCCCATGTTAAGACGTGTTTTCCGTATTCGCCCCCTCGCAAAAACATTGACAGTCACCCCTAAATGTGGTACAATACCTGTTATGTAATACAAGATAGTGTGAGGAGGGGTGACGTGGCACAGACGAAGAAAAAGCCGTGGATGCGGTTTCGGCATCGGGTGGTGCGTAATATCGCGTTTGCCGTGCTGTACCCGTATTCCCGTGTGAAATACGGTTTTCACGTGGAGAAATTCCGCGAGCAGGGAAAGCGGCAGTACCTTATTTTGTTCAATCACCAGACGGCGTTTGACCAATTTTTCGTCGGTATGGCGTTTCGCGGTCCCGTGTACTACCTCGCTTCGGAAGACCTGTTTTCGAACGGGTGGGTGTCGTCGTTGATCCGTTGGTTGGTTGCCCCCATTCCGATCAAAAAGCAGGCGACGGATATTGCCGCGGTGAAAAAGTGTATGGCGGTGGCGAAAGAGGGTGGCACCATTGCCATCGCCCCCGAAGGCAACCGCACCTACAGCGGCAAGACCGAATACATCAACCCTGCCATCGTACCGCTCGCGAAGAAATTGGGACTCCCCATCGTGCTGTACCGTTTGGAAGGCGGCTACGGCGTGCAGCCCCGCTGGAGTGACGGCACGCGCCGCGGCAACATGCGTGGGTACGTTTCCGAAGTGATCGAGCCCGAAGAGTACGCCGCGATGACGGTCGAGCAGTTGCAAGCCCGTATTGAAGAAGGGTTGTACGTAAACGAAGGCGTCGCAGACGGCGTCTTTCGCCATGCGAAGCGGGCGGAATATCTCGAACGGGCGATGTACGTGTGCCCGACCTGCGGGCTTACCACGTTTGAAAGCCACGGCAACGAGATCGCCTGCAAGGGATGCGGACTTACCGTAGAGTACGGCATGGATAAACGCCTTGCGGGCGTGGGGTGTGAATTCCCCTTCGCCTTTACCACCGACTGGTATGCGTATCAACAAGCATTCGTGCATCGGTTGGATCTTACGGCGTACACCGAGACACCGATGTACCGCGAGCGAGTGCGGTTGTCGGAAGTGATCCTGCAAGAGCGCAAGCACCTGCTTTCGGAGAACAGCGAGATCGCGCTGTACGGTGACCGCATCACGGTGAACGTGGCTGACGCGCCGCAGGTGTTCCGCTTCGAGGATACGTCGGCGGTGACGGTGCTGGGGCGTAATAAGCTGAATATCTACTACGACGGGCACGTATATCAAGTCAAAGGGGATAAACGCTTCAACGCTTTGAAATACGTGAATATGTTTTATCACTACAAGAACGTGAGCAGGGGGGATACGTGTGGAGAATTTTTGGGACTTTAACGTATGGGGCAGTTGGAACTTGGTGGCGGTGTTGCTCATCAGTTTGCTGGCCGCCAATATGCTCAAACGATCCGTTCCGTTTTTGCGGGAGTCGCTGATCCCCACGTCGGTGCTCGGCGGCGGTCTGTTGATCCTTGTGGCGGGTATCTACAAAGGATTTACGGGTAACGTGATGTTCGACACTGCCTTTTTCGGCGGACGCGGCACGACCAATCTCGAAATGCTCACCTACCACACGTTGGCGCTCGGTTTTATTGCCTCGACCTTTAAGAGCGGTAAGGGGACGATGACCAAACAGCGCACCAAAGAAATCTTCAATACGGGTGTGACCACCGTGTCCACCTATTTATTGCAGGCCGTCTTCGGCTTGGGCGTCTCGTTGATCGCCGCGTTCGTGATAAAGGATTTCTTCCAAGCGGCGGGCGTGTTGCTGCCGTTTGGGTACGGACAAGGCACGGGTCAAGCGCTGAATTACGGCAACATCTACGAAACGCAGTTTGGGTTTGCGGGCGGCAAGAGTTTCGGCCTTACGATCGCGGCACTCGGCTTTCTCAGTGCCAGCATCGGCGGTGTGATCCATCTGAATATTCTCAAAAAACGCGGCGTTATCTTGAATAAAGCTACGGAAAAGGCGATCCGATCCGAAGAGATCCAGCACGAAAACGAGATCCCGATGCAGGAGAGTATGGATAAACTGACGGTGCAGATCGCGCTGATCGCGGTGGCGTACATTTTGGCGTACGGATTGATGTTCCTTTTGGGCAACCTGTTGCCGGGCATGAAAGCGGTCATTTACGGTTTCAACTTCCTGCTCGGTGTGCTGACGGCTACGGTGGTCAAAACGGTGCTGAAATGGTTAAACCGCCGTCAATGGGTGCATCGGGATTATACCAACGACTTTTTGATGACCCGTACCAGCAACTTCTTCTTTGATCTGATGGTGGTGTCCGGTATCGCCGCCATTCGACTGGATATCTTGGAGAATTATTGGGGTATCATCCTCATAATGGGTGTGGTCGGTCTGAGCGTCACCTATGTCTACAACCGCATTGTGGCGAAGGTGCTGTTCAAGGATTATGCAGAAGAGCAGTTCCTCACGATGTACGGTATGCTGACGGGCACTGCCAGCACGGGCATCATTTTGCTGCGCGAGATCGACGGCGATTTCAAGACCCCTGCGGCGGATAATCTGGTGTATCAGAATTTCCCCGCCATCGTGTTCGGTTTTCCGATGATGTTGCTCGCGACCCTTGCGCCGGTGAAGCCGTATCTCTGTTTCGGCATTTTCGTCGCCTTCTTTGCGGTGATGAACGTGATCCTGTTCCGTGAGCAGATATTTAAGAAAAGGAAATGAGCAAAAAAACACCCGCCGTACGGCGGGTGTTTTTTTATTGGATCGGCTCGAAATCGGCGGCGCCGTGTTTGCACAAGGGGCAGATGAAATCTTCAGGCAGTTCGTCGCCTTCGTACACGTAACCGCACACCTTACACACAAAGCCTTTTTTGCCGTCGGTCTGCGGCTTCGGTTTCACGTGATCCTGATAGTAGGTGTAGGTCATGGTCTCACGGTCGGACAGCACGCGCGCTTCACTCACCGAGCAGATGAACATGCCGTGGGTATCGAGGTCCACGTACTGTTCGACTTTGAGCGAGAGGAACGCGTTGATGTGCCGCGGCAGGAAGATCAGCCCGTTATCCGAACGCAGCGGTTCGCAATCGGCAAACTTGTCCACGTTGCGCCCGCTTTGGAACCCGAACTTTTCAAACACGGCAAACGGTGCGTCCACCGTCAGGCAGTTGATGTTCATCTTGCCGGTCTGTTTGATGACGTGGTGAGAATAGTTTTCCTTGTTGATGGTGACGGCGATGCGGTTCGGGGTGTTGGTCACCTGCGTGACGGTGTTGACGATCAACCCGTTGTCCTTTTTGCCGTCGTGCGAAGTCACGACATACAGACCGTACCCGATCTTGAAGAGGGCGGTAAGGTCGTTTTTATTGGCGGTGCTGTCCTGCTGTGCCAGGTATTCGCGGCAGAGTTCGTCCGCCAATGCGGTGATCTGTGCACGGCTTTCCTCGTTCAGGGCGGAGCGGATCTTTACGCCGCTTTCCGCAAAGGTGAGGTTTTTGCAGTTTTCCAGTGCGCGGTGCATCATCTTTGCCGCCTGCGGTGCCCAGGTGCCGTTTTCCACAAACGCGACCGTGCGGTTTTGGAAGTTGCGTTCGGTCAAATGGTCGATGAACTCCCGCATGAAGGGGAACATATCCGCATTATACGTGGTGGTAGCAAGCACCAATTTGCTGTAACGGAAGGCGTCCTCCACCGCTTCCGCCATATCACAGCGGGCAAGGTCGTTCACCACCACTTTCGGGCAACCGTTTTGACGAAGCGCGTCCGCCAGTTGCAACACCGCTTTTTTGGTGTTGCCGTACACCGAGGTGTAGGCGATCACGATGCCTTCCTCTTCGGGTTGATAACTCGACCAGATGTCGTACAGGTTGAGGTAGTAACCGAGGTTTTCGGTGAGTACGGGACCGTGCAGAGGGCAGATGGTCTCGATATCCAAACCTGCCGCTTTTTTGAGCAGGGCTTGCACCTGTACGCCGTATTTGCCCACGATGCCGATGTAGTAGCGGCGGGCTTCGCACGCCCAATCCTCCTCCACGTCCAGTGCGCCGAATTTGCCGAAACCGTCCGCCGAAAACAACACTTTATCGGTGCTGTCGTAGGTGACGATGACCTCGGGCCAGTGCACCATGGGCGCGGTGACGAAGGAGAGGGTGTGGCGACCGAGGGTGAGGGTATCGCCTTCGCCGACCACCACCTGACGGTCGGCAAAATCGTTGCCGAAGAACTGCCCCATCATCACGAACGCTTTGGCCGATGCGACGATCTTTGCGGTGGGGTACGCCTTGACAAAATTCACGATGTTGGCGGAATGGTCCGGCTCCATGTGTTGCACGATCAGATAGTTGGGTGTGCGCCCGCCGAGTGCGTTTTGCAGGTTGTCCAGCCATTCGTGGGTAAAGGCGGCGTCCACCGTATCCATTACGGCGACCTGCTCGTCCAGAATCACATAGGAGTTGTAGGACATGCCGTTCGGAACGACGTATTGCCCCTCAAACAAATCTACCTTATGGTCGTTGACACCGATGTATACGATATCGTTTGTAATCTTCATTGTATATCACCTCTATATAGTAGTATACTTGACTTTTTCGCAGTAATCAATACAAAAATGTGAAATAATTTAAAAGAGGCTTTTCATAGGCTCGGGTTGATCCTATGAAAAGCCTCTTTTTTGTGTCGCAACAAGGAGTCTTTGTTATGTTATAAAATATAACATATAATTATAACATTTGTCAAGGCATAATATTGGTGAGGTGGTTTTTTATGAAAGAAAAACTGATTATTGATAAAAAAGCATTGAAGGGCGAGGATGGGTACAGGACGTTTTCTGTTCGTATTAGGGAAGAAACGGTGAAGAACCTGGATCAACTCGCGAAGGAGACCAACCGTTCCCGCAATGCGCTGATCAATCTGTTACTCGATTATGCACTGGAAAACAGCGAAGTGAAATAAAAAGCGGAGAGACTGTATCACCTACGATACAGTCTCTCCGTTTTTACGTATATTGTGTTTTACAGTACCAACGACGGGGCGGAGTACACGCGCGCCGCGAGTTCCTGGTTGAGCATATACAAACTCTTGGGGTCGCTGCCGAAGAGTTCCATTTTGGTGATGAGGTCGTGGGCGTTGGTCTCTTCTTCGCCCTGCTCTTTCACGAACCAGTCGAGGAACTGCATGGTGCGGAAATCCCGCACGTCATACGCGGCGGCATAGATATCGTTGATGAGCGAGGTGACGTATTCCTCGTGTTCCAACCCTGCCTTCAGCACGTCCATGTGGCAGGTGAAGGTCTTGTCGGGCTTGGCAATGGCGTCCAGCGTGACGGTTTGGCTTTCGTTTTGCAGGTAGGTGTAAAACAGCATCGCGTGGTCGCGTTCCTCCTGCGCCTGGATCTTATACCAGTTGGCAAAGCCGTCCAAGCCGACCGCTTCGAAGTAATTCGAAAAATCGAGATACAAATAGGCGGAGTAGAACTCCTTGTTGATCTGTTGGTTGAGCAATTCGTGTACTTTTGCGTTCATAGCAAAGACCTCCTTTAACGTTTGCTTTCATTATACCGAAATTTCTTAGAAAATGCAATAGTGAATCTCCGGGGGGCAGGTGATGCGCGGCGGTTTGCCCGCGTGCATCTCACAGGTGACCTTGCCGTGCGGGGTGAGTAACTCGACCGTGGCGTGTTGCAGACCGAGCAACGAGGGGGAGAGGGTGATCTTCCGCATTCCCGCCTCCTCTACCGTCAACCCGAGCAGTGCTTTCGGGAGCGAATAGAGCGGCGTGCCGCCCCAGGCGTGACTATGGTCAAAAGTATAGTGTTCTTCGGGCGAGATAAACCCTTCGACCAATCCTTTGCGGCAGGCCGCGACGGGTGCTTTCCACCTCTCGAGCAGCGGAAGGGTGTATTGCTCGCGCAGTCCCAAACGGAACACCGCCTCCAACAGATAATGCAAAAAGTACGGCTGACATTCCGTGAGATCTTCTTCGAACAAGCGATGGAGGATCCGGCGCGCCGTATCGTCGTCACACACGCCGAAAAGTGCGGCGAGAATGTTGGCGTAGGGGAGGAAATACCGTTTGTCGGTGTTTGGCGGCATCTCATTCCGTAAAAGGGCGTCGGGGGTGGGGGTATTCAGCCCCTCGTGGTACAGTCCGCGCGCGGCATCAAACAAATGGGTGTTGATGGCATGGCGCAAGTCCTCCCGCAGAGCGGTACACCGCGTGTGTTCGGCAGGGAGACCGATCGTTTCGTATATACGGGCGGCGGCGTCGAGTGCGCCGAAATAAAACATATTCAGTACCGATTGCCCGAGTGCTTTGGGCGGGTGATGCAGGGAATACCCGTCGATAAACCGCCAATCGACAAACATATAGTCGGGTGGCGTTTCAAGCAGTCCGTTATCGCCAAGGTAGGTTTCAAAACGGGTCAGAAGTTTTTGCAGTGCCGTTCGACAACGGGTGAGCAAAGAAACGTCTCCTGTCAGCATATACGTATCCCACAACCATCGCACCCAGATCAGCGAATAGGTGGTGTGATACATACGTCCGTTCTCGCGTTCAAGCAAGACGGCGGTACGCAAAATGTCGAACTGTGCCAGCCGCATATCTCCGAAGGCGAAGGGAGTCATCAGACTTTCGATGTAATAATCTCCCGTGCAGGCGAGCGGCTCGCAGTGGCGGGTGCTGTCGAGGTGCAAGGTCTGCCGACATATTTTTAAGGTGTGACGGCAGGTGTCCAGTACCGTGTTCAGGGCTTCGTCGCTGCAAAGTGTGCGCGCTTCTTCGGTTACGGGATAATGCGTCACAATAAACGTGACGGTGATGGTGAGCGGGGCGTTCGAACGGTTTTCAAACGTGGCGGCGATCTGCCCCGCACTGTGCAGGGCAAAACCGCGATAGTGCGCGCCGTCACACAAAGTCAATGCTTCACGGCTGCCTTCCTCGCCCGCTTCGCTGAACGTGAAGACGGCGTGTGCCGTGCCGTTTCCTTCGGCACTCACCGCGAGAAAACCACCGAAAATACGGTCGAGTTCCCACGTGTGGGTGACGGTCTCGCCTGCCGCCGCCGTGACGGCCGCGTGTTTTAAGGGATAGGCGTATTCCGCCCGCACGGGAATGGGCGCGGGTGTGGCGTGCCAACTGTCGTCGAGCGTCGCGGCGGGCACAAACGGTGCCGCAGGCTGTGTGGCGTCGAAGCAAAAGGGTGCGGTGTACGCCGTGCTTTTTCGCATCTCCCAATCCTCGCCCGTCCCGAGCGTGTGCGTTTTGCCGTCGGCGGTGGTGACCGTTGCCGTCAGCAAAAAGCCGCCGTGCCCTTTGGAAAATTCGAACAACTGCACCGGCATCGTTTGCACGCGCGCGAAAAAGCGGAGTTCGTCGGCGTGCGGTGCGACCGTCACTTCAAAGGTATAAAAATTGTCCCGCGGCGTATCGTTGCCGATAAAGTCACCGCCCACACTCGGTGGGCCGGTCATAATACAGGCATCGTTTAAAAACAGTTGAAACGCCGTGTCGCCGCACGCCTGCACGGTGGCACGGGTGACCGGCGTGTCAAAACGGTAGGTACGGCGAAATTCCGCGACGGTGTAATGCACGGGGTCGCCGCCCGCAGCAAAGGGACCGCAGAGAGAAGAAGGAAAGCCGATCCAGTGGGTCATACGTCACCTCATTGATTGGCCGCGCAGTACGGCGTCGTACACGGCGGCGGACTCCATCGTGATCTGCGGAGTCACGACGTCGCTCGTGAGTTTGCCTGCGGCAAGACATTGTAACACGTGTTCGATCTGGAATTCAAAGCCGTTTTCCCACGGGGCGTGGAATTCTTCCGCCAGGCAGCGGTGTTTATCGTACAGACGGACGGTCTGCAGGCTGATGATGCAGGGGCATTCCACGTAGCCGTCACTGCCGTTTAACACCGAAAACTCCCGCACGTTGGCGGAAATACTGCACTGCAACGAGATATCGCACGAGGCGGTGCGCAACAGAAGGGCGGCGCGCTCATCCACCCCCGTTACGGGATGCGGACGCCACACACCGTGAACTTCCACGATAGGCTCCCCGATGAGATAGCGAAGCGGCTCGATGGCGTAGACGCCGATATCGTACATACCGCCGCCCGCGAGCGCGGGGTTCAAAAGACGCCCTTCGGGGTTTTGGTCACAGTGAAAGCCCAGTGCCCCCATGGCGGAATGCACGGTGCCGATGCGCCCGCTCTCCACCCATTCTTTGGCTTTTTGGTACGCAGGCAAAAAGCACGACCACATGGCCTCCATCAGAAAGAGACCGCGTGCGGCGGCTTCGCGGAACACCTCTTCGGCATCCGCACGGGTCAGCACCATCGGCTTTTCGCACAGCACGTGCTTGCCGTGGGAGAGCGCCAACAGAATGTTCTCTTTATGAAAATTGTGGGTGGTGGCGATATACACGGCGTCAATGTCCGCGCGTTGCAACATCGCCTCGTACGAAGCGTAGAAGGCGGGGACGTGGCACCGCGCGGCAAAGTCCGAAGCCCGTGCGGCAGAGGTGGAAGCGACCGCCGCTACCTCGGCGCCCTCCACGTTTTTCACAGCGTCGCAAAAGCGGGCGGCGATGTTGCCCGCCCCGATAATGCCGAAACGGCACAGTGACATAGGGATCACTCCTCGTCTTTAGTTAAGCGATATTCCAGTGTAAAGGGTTCATCCTTTGCATCCTGCACGCGCAGCAGTACGGCGTCGCCGGGTGCAAGGGTGAGGGAGATGCTTTCGGTGCTGTCGCACAGCACGCTTTGCCGTCCCGTTTCGCGGCTGACTTCGTAGAGGCGGTACGCCTTTTTAAGCGGCAGGGAGACGGTTTGTTCCACCGTGAAATCGCGGTTTAACACCATCACGTACGCGTTGCCGTAGGCATCGCACAGTTCGCCCGCCGAAAGGCGGGTGGGAAGGGCGGCGGCGAAGATATCGCTTTCGGCAATATCGTCCGCCAGGCCTTTAAAGAACGGGACGTCGGGCAACAGGTCGGGCGAGTGGAAGACGTAGCGGTTTTCCAGTGCCATCAGCGTGTTGCCGAGTTTTTTGAATTCGCGGTGGATGGCTTTTTGCTGTTCAAAGAAGGGGCCGCGCTGTCCGTCGTCGGTGATGACGGTGTCCACCACGGTGAAGTGCTGTAAAGCCTTGCACCCGTACATAGCGGCGGCGTACATCTGTTCGCGCACCATCGGGAATTCGAAGTGCGGGTATTTATAAAGGTTCATACCGAGATAGTAAAACCACAGCGGCATTTGGTATTTTCTGCCGAGCAGGCGCATCACCCCGAGGTCGCACCACACGAGCGAATCGTCGAGCTGATGCTCGTCGGTGTAGCCGGGCAAGCCGATGGGGTAGTAATCGAGCGACAGAATAGGCGGGTCGATCACCGTGACGTATCGCTCGAGATAGTCCGCAAACTGTCCGTTTTGCCAGGTGTAAATATCGTTATAGCTCGGAATTGCCACGGTGAAGGGCAGACGGGCGGGGTCTTCCTTTTGAAACAGATCCACCACACGGCGTGCTTCGGCCAGCTGATCGTCCTTATACGGCTCGTCCCAAATGTAATAGCCGTAGCAGTGGCGATAGGGGCGGGTGTGATCCGTCACCGCTTTGGCACCGTTCCACGGGCCGCGGTCCAGATGCCACTCCTGCATACCGCCGAAACGGGAAAAATCCTGAAACAGAATGTCCACCTGCAACTCTTCGCAGATACGCAGGGATTCTTCCGCCGCTTCGTGGGACGCCCAGCCCATTTCGAGCAGGTTGAATCCGCATTCGGCGCAGTTTGTGAGTCCTTCGCGCAACGCCGTGGTGTGGGCGCGGAAGGTGGAGAGGATGAAGTTGTCCTGCCGCCACACACGGCGCGGGTTGCCGAGGGGGTAGCGGTTTAAAATGCGATGTTCCATTTTTTACTTCTCCTTTTTGGCGCGGCGGTCTTTCAGATGCCACGGAAGATACGCGAGGACGAACAAGAGGGTGATCACGGCAAGCATTACCAAGAGACGCAGAAGGAAGTTCGGCGGGAGAATATCCAGCACCGAGGGGGTGTCTTCGGGTTTGGCCATAAAGAGGTAGTTCGCGCCGGGGCCAAGGAGGCGGTTGGCGGCATAGGCAATGACCGCGAGTACCGCAAGTGCCCCGTACGAGCGAAAGAGCGACCGCCACGTCGGGCGCATGTTATGTACGAAGATCATATAAAAGATCGCCACGTAGCCGAGCAGATGCTCCGCCCAGAATTGGTAATACCGAAAACGGGTGGGGCCGGTGTAGGTGATAACGGTGGGGGTGAGAAGTGCAAACACCGTGCCTGAAAGCAACCAGAAATAGGAGATGTCAAACAGTGCTTGCGATTTGCTCACCACCATGTAACTGCAAAAGACGACTGCCCAGCCGCACACGGTAATGGGCAGATGATCAATAGGATTTGGCCCCAGCGACGGGATCGCGATCAATCGCCAGTAGTAGGACATTTCCGACACGATCAGCGCGAAGGCAAGTGCCCAGCGGAATTTCGGCTCGTATTTCGAGCGGGCGAGCGGGTCGCGGAAACGGTAGATCAAGAAGATCACGGCAACGCCGACCAAAATGGGCAGAAAGTGCGC
Organism: Oscillospiraceae bacterium; assembly: GCA_015065885.1. Lineage (GTDB taxonomy): Bacteria > Bacillota > Clostridia > Oscillospirales > Acutalibacteraceae > SIG588. Next base: position 40,463 of record SVPJ01000005.1, read on the forward strand.
GAGCGTGAAGTTTTGAAACTCCACCGTATCACCCTGCCCGAAAAAATAGCGTAAAAAGTCTTTCATAACGTAACACCTCAAAAGAAGTATACCACATTCGACAGGGTTTGACAACCGGAAAATCCGCCACCGAAAACGGTGACGGATTTCGTTTTACTTCTTCGGGCGGGGCAGTGCTTCGGGCAGGACGTAGTGCTGCGGGATACCGTTTTTCATGCGGAAATTTTGCTCGCCTTGAATCAGCGGCAGAGTGTAACGGATGGCGTCCTCGGTGACGTCGTTGCCCGCTTCGTTGATCCATTCGGTGGGGAAATACTTTACGTGGTTGGCGACCTTTTCCGCCTCTACCGACACGATGCGGACGTTGTACGGACGGTCGGAGATGCGTTGAAATACCATCATCTTGCCCGATTCACCGTTCAGCGCCGCTTTCACCGCCGCACCGCCGATGCGTTCCGCTTCGGTGATGTCCCGCTTGGAGCTTAAATGCGAGGCACAGCGTTGCATGACGTTGAGTTCGATTGAACGCACTTTGCACCCTATCTCACGGGTAACGACCTTTTCAAGTGCTTTGCCGACACCGGCGAGATACTTGTGGCCGAACGCGTCGTTTTTGCCCGACTGGAAACCTTCCGCTTCGTCGGGGGAGAGTTCGATTCCTTCCGACACCGCGACGATGACGGCGGGGTAGGTCGCCTGCACGCGGCGGCAGTCCTCAACAAATTGCTTGACCGAGAAAGGACGCTCGGGCAGATAGATGAGGTGGGGGGCGACTTCGCCGTTCGCACGAAGCACGGCGGAGGCGGCGGTGAGCCAGCCGGTGTCGCGTCCCATAATTTCCACGATGGTGACCGATTCCACCGAATAGACACTGCTGTCCCGCGTGATCTCCTGTATGCTGGTGGCAATGTATTTCGCCGCCGAGCCGAAACCGGGGGTGTGGTCGGTCACGGGCAGGTCGTTGTCGATGGTCTTCGGAATACCGATCACCTTGATGTCGATGTTGTTTGCCTCAAAATAACGGTCGAGCTTCATCACCGTGTCCATCGAATCGTTGCCGCCGATGTAGAAAAAGGCGCGAATATCCCGCGCACGCAGGGTGGCGACGATGGTCTCGTACACCGCATCCCCGCTGTCGGGTGCGGGCAGTTTGTAACGGCAGGAGCCGAGCACGGTGGACGGGGTCTGACGGATCAGTTCCACGTCGTCGTCGCTTTGGATGATGTCATTCAAACTGACGAAATTGTTATAGATCAGCCCTTCCACGCCGTTGACGGCGCCGTACACCGTTTCGATGTCCTCATACTTCGTGGCGTGGCGAAACACGCCGAGCAGGGAGGCGTTGATGGCACAGGTCGGACCGCCCGACTGGGCAACGGCAATATTCATGGTACATTCTCCTCGCATTGTGATACGCGGTTAGTATAGCACAAAAACCGACGAATTACAAGAAGAAAACGCAAAAAAGAACCGATTTTTATTGCTGTTTGCGGTATTGCAGGGCAGAAATCCCCACTTCCTTTTTGAAGGTTTTCATAAAATGGTTTTCGTCCTGAAATCCGCAGGAGAGCGCCACCGAGGCTACCGAAAGTTCGGTGGTACGCAGCAGCTCGCGGGCGAATGCTATGCGCCGCAGAATGACGTACCGCTGCACCGTGACGCCGTAGGCGGCTTTGAATTGGCGCAGCAGATGGGCGTGGCTGATCCCCACGTCGCGGCAGAGCTGCTCCACGCGAAAAGAGGGGAGCGAAAAGCTTTCGTCGATCAGCGCTTTTACGGCGCGCATACCGCTTTGCGGAGCGTAGGCGGTACAGACGTCGAGTATTTCATAAAACGCGGCGAGCACACCGAAATAACCGATCTCCTCTGCGGCAAGTGCGGTGAGCAGGCGGCTCAAGATGGCAGAAACCTTGTGGAAATGGGGGATCGGGCGCACCGCCGCCTCGGGGGAAAAGCCGAACAGTTCACGGCAGCCCGCCGTATCCTTCAAAACGAACCACACGTAATCCCACGGGTCGTCGGGGTCGGGGAAATACCGCATTTCGGTGTCAGCGGGGGTGAAAAACATCTCGCCGCTTTGTACGTAATAGACGTGCTCGCCGATCTCCAACCGACCGCGCCCACCGACCACGAAATGCAGGGTGCAGGCACTTTGCTTGTGAAATGCAAGGGCGGCACGCACCGTGTGGAAGTCGTTGTACCCGACGGTGGAGATGCCGAGCGGTGCGGCGGCGTGAAACAGCCTGTAAAAATCCGGGGGGTTAAAAAATTTTTCCATATATATATCACCTGAAAATCAGTGTATCACAAAGTGGAAGGAATGTAAAGGATAAAAAAACACAGTTTTTTGTGCAAAATTTCCCTTGCCAATTCTTTAAATTCTGCGTATGATTAAACTGTCAATAAAGGGAGGTCGTAAACGATGGTAAAAGCATGTGTGATCGGTCTTGGCTGCCGCGGTTATCAGTTGATCCGCGACGTGCTGACTAAGAATGATAATTTGGAAATCATTGCCGTGTGCGACGTGTACGAGGACCGTATCGTACAAGCGCAGGAAGAATTGGAAAAGAACGGACAAACGGCGCAGGGCTTTACGGATTATAAGGAAGCACTCGCTGTGGAGGGCTTGCAGGCGGCGTTCGTGTTTACGAACTGGGGCACCCACACCGAGATTGCCTGCCACGCCATGCGGCAGGGCATCCCCGTGGCGAGCGAGGTGGGCAGTGAACTCTCGCTTGAGAACTGCTGGGCACTCGTGAACACCCACGAGGAAACGGGCACGCCGTATATGCTGATGGAAAACTGCTGTTACGACAGAGCGGAAATGCTCGTCACCGCGATGGCGCGTCACGGCAAGTTCGGCACCGTCGTGCATTGTGCCGGCTCGTATTCTCACGATCTGCGGCAGGAAGTGGCATACGGTCACGTCAACCGTCACTACCGCTACGACGTGTATCGCGATCACTGTGCGGATAATTATCCCACCCACGAGTTGGGCCCCATCGCGAAGTTGCTGGACATCAACCGCGGCAACCGCATCGTGTCGGTGTCCTCCTTCGCCACCAAAGCGGTGGGACTCAAGGAGTATATCGCCACCCGCGAGGATGCGACCGACGAGATGCGTGCGGAGACCTTCCGCCAGGGCGACGTCGTGCACACCGTGCTGACCTGCGAAAACGGCGAGACGATCCTGCTGCGTCTGGACACCACCATGCCGCGCTTTTATTCCCGCGACTTTACGGTGCGCGGCACCAAGGGGATGTATACGCAGGACACGAATATGGTGCATATGGACGGCGACCCCGAATGGGGAATCGTGCATTTTTTGAAGGACGGCTCGTTGGATAACGCGGTGAAATACGAGGACGAATTTTTGCCCGCTATCTGGAAGAATATCACCCCCGAAGCGCAGGCGGCGGGACACGGCGGCATGGACTGGTTTGTCTACAAAGCGTTTGTGGATGCGGTGCAAAACGGCACGCCGATGCCGATCGACGTGTACGACAGCGCGACGTGGCAGGCGGTGGGTGCCCTTTCGGAAAAGTCGATCGCCGAAGGCGGTGCGCCGCAGGCGATGCCCGACTTCACGCGCGGCGCGTGGAAGACCCGCCCGCGTCTGGACGTTGTGGAATATTGATAGGGGCAGTATAGTATGCGCACGATTTCCATAGAAAAAACTTTATCCGCTTTTTCGGCATTCGAAACGACGGGGACGGTCGTTGGTTGTGCCCCGTACGGTAACGGGCATATTAACGATACCTTTTTGGTAAATTGTCAGGACATAAACGGAGAAAAGCGGTACATTCTGCAAGCCGTCAATACCAATGTCTTTAAAAAACCTACGCAGGTGATGCACAACATACAAAAGGTGACGTCGTTTCTGCGCGAGCACACGAACGATACACGGCACGTACTGTCGCTGGTTTATGCCAAGGACGGACGTTCCCATCACACCGATGGAGAGGGACGTGTATGGCGTGTGTACGACTTTGTGGAAGATTCCCTTTGTCTTGAAAGTCCCGAATGCTGTGAGGATTTTTACCAATCGGCCGTGGCGTTTGGTGATTTTCAAAAAAGATTGAGCGCTTTTCCTGTGGACGAGTTGTTTGAAGTTATCCCCGATTTTCATAACACCCCCGATCGGTATTGCAAGTTTTTGCAAGCGGTGCAGGAAGACGTGTGCGGTCGTGCCGCCGACGTGCGGGAAGAAATCGCCTTTGTAAAGGCACGGGCTTCGTTTTTCAGCTTACTTGCCGATGCACACCGTGAGGGAAGATTGCCGTTGCGCGTGACGCATAACGACACCAAGATGAACAACGTTATGCTGGATAAACACACACGTTCGGCGTTGTGCGTGATTGATCTGGACACCATTATGCCCGGATTTTCGGTGAATGATTTCGGTGACTCGATCCGATTCGGTGCCTCCACTGCGGCGGAGGACGAAACCAATCTTTCCAAGGTGTCGCTGGACATTTCGTTGTTCGAAATGTATGTGAAAGGCTTTTTAGCAGGGTGTGGCGGTATGCTGACGGCAGAAGAGATTGAGCTGCTGCCGGAAGGCGCTAAAATGATGACAATCGAGTGCGGTATGCGTTTTCTGACCGATTATCTGCAAGGAGACGTGTATTTCAAGACCAAATATGACAACCATAATTTGGTGCGTTGTCGTACGCAGTTTAAACTGGTGGCGGATATGGAAGAAAAGTGGGCACAGCTGAAAGCAATCGTACGGAAATATCGTTGAATAAACGAATGACGAGGCTATACGAATACTGAAACAAAGAAAAGCGGGAGAGAATCCGAACGATTCTCTCCCGCTGTTGGTATTGCAAGGGCAAGGGGAGGGGGCGCCCCTCGCTTGGACGTTGTGGAGTATTGAGGGAACATAAAAAACGGTGACAGAAGCGCGATGCTCTGTCACCGTTTTTATTTACAGCAGAATGCCCACGAAGCCTTGGGCGGCGAGGTAAAGACCGAAGCCGTAGACGAGCGGGGCGAAGCGGGAGGCGGGAGCGCGGTGCTGCAGGGAGGTGTACACCACCGTGAGCAGCAGGAACGTGATGCCGCCGATGACGCCCGTTTTGATCGCTTCCGTCCAAAGGAGGAAACCGCCGAGCCACGGGAACAGACCGAAGCACACTGCCGCGACCGACGCCGAGAGCAGATAGCACGGTTTGGTTTTAGGGGCGAGATAGGCGTTTGCCGTGAGGGCGACCAACGACAGGAGTGCGATGGTCGGGAGATTCAACTGCGGCAACACGGCGTAGGGGAGAAACGCGCGGCAGACCACGCACACCGCGACGGCGATGCCCACCGTGGCGGTGAGGAGAGCGTTCAACAGAAAACGTTTGTCTTTCATAGTTCTCAACCTCCCCACGACGTAGCGCCCGAATCCACGTCCGCACCCGTCACGAAAGCGACGGCGGCGTTGACGCTGCGGGCAACGGCTTTGGAGGTCACCGTCGCACCCGTGAGCGCGTCGATATTGTCGCCGACGGCGGCGTCTCCCTTGTTTTTCAAAAATTGGGCAAGGAATTCCCAATCGGTCAAGGCCGCGGCACCGAGGCCCACCGTTTCGTGCATTTCCAGCACCCGAAGACCCGTGACGGTGCCTTCGTTGTTCACACCGATCAACATAGTGATCTCGTCGGCGTAGCCTTGCACTGCCGTTTCGATCACAAAGCCGCTCTCACCTTTGTGTACCGAGCGGATCAGCGGGTCGTCCCCTTCATACGGTTCGACCGTGAAGGTCTCGCTGCCCGGAAGCAGTGTTTTTAAAAGGCGTTCGTGTTCCTTTTGTGCGTTGCGGTTGGCAATGCCGTTTACACCGAAGGTGAGTGCCGTGAGCAGTAACCCGATTGCCGCCACCGAAACGAGGGAGATAAGGATGGTCTTTTTCATCGTGCGACCCCTCCTTTCGCCTTGCCGAAACGGCGCGGGGCGGTGTAACGGTCGAGCAACCACGCGAGTGCGTTCATCGAAAGAATGGCGTAGGTGACCCCTTCGGGATACAGACCGTAGTAGCGGAAGAACACGGTGAGCGCACCGCAACCGATACCGTAGATCCATTGCCCTTTCGGCGTGACGGGGGAGGTGGTATAGTCGGTCGCCATAAAGAGGGCACCGAGCATCACACCGCCGCTCGTCAGTGAATACAGCATCCACATAAGAGGGGCGTCGGTCTTGTGGAACACGAGGGTCAGCAGTGCGACCGTGCCGAGATAAGCGAGCGGGATGCGAAGGGTGATGACGCGGCGCAACACGAGATAGAGCGCGCCGAGGAGCAGTGCCAGTGCCGAGATCTCACCGATCGAGCCGGAACAGTTGCCGAGAAACATATCCCACACGCTCTCTTCCGGCAGGGCGGGCATTACCATATGGTGGAGCGGGGTCGCACCCGTGGCGGCGTCCACCCCCGTGTATACCGTCATACCGACGGGGCAGATGAGCAACATAAACGCCCGTGCCGCAAGCGCGGGATTGAACACGTTTTCGCCGAGGCCGCCGCCGAGGAGTTTTACGAAACCCACGGCAAACAGACTGCCCACCGCCGCCAGCCAATACGGAACGGTAGGGGGAAGGGTCATCGCAAGCAACAACCCCGTGACGGCGGCCGAGCCGTCGCGCACGGTGCGTTTTTTCAAGAGCAGATCGCCGACCCATTCGGTCGCGACCGCGACCGCCACGCACAAGAGGGTGACGAAAAGTCCGCGCAGTCCCAAACGCCAGATACCCACCGCGAGTGCGGGGAGCAGGGCGAGCAGCACGTCCCGCATCAGGCGGGCGGTGGAGACGGGGCTTTTGATATGCGGGGAGGAGGGCGTGGTAAGTGTCATATCATTCTCCTCCTTTTCTTTCGGATTTTACGCGGCGGAAGGTTTCGGTCAACGGCAGGCGTGCGGGACAGATATAGGAACAACACCCACATTCGATGCAGTCGGACACGTTCAAGCGTGTGAGTTCATCGTGGTCGCCGTGATTTGCCGCGCGGTAGAGGTACAGCGGCTGAAGCAACATCGGGCAGACGGTAAGGCACCGCCCGCACCGCAGACAGTTGGTTGCCGTTTCGCTCGCCGCTTTCGGCAGACAGAGGATCGCGTTGGTGCCTTTCATCACGGGGGCGGAAAGGTCCTTCTGGGCAATCCCCATCATCGGGCCGCCGCACATCACGCGGTCGGCACCGTCGGTGAGACCGCCCGCCGCTTCGATCAGCGCTTGCAGTGGTGTGCCGATCGGCACCATAAAGTTTTGCGGGTTTGCCACCCCTTCGCCCGAAACGGTGACGATCCGTTCGGTGAGTGGTGCCCCTTCGCTGACGGCACGGTAGATGGTTGCCGTGGTGACAACGTTAAAAACGGCACAGCCTACCGCCATCGGCAGAGCGCCCGCCGGCACTTCCCGCCCCGTGACCGCTTGGATCAACTGCTTTTCACCGCCTTGCGGGTAACGCGTCGGCAGAATGCGCAGTTCGACGGCGGGGTATTGCGGCAGCACGTCGCGCAGGGCGGCGATGGCTTCGGGTTTGTTATCCTCCACCGCGATCACAAGCGTGGTCGGCTGCAATAAGCGATGTAACAGCATCGCGCCTTCCAGCACGCTTTGCGGTGCCGTGCGCATCACGGCGTCGTCGGACGTGATATACGGCTCACATTCGCAGGCGTTGATAAGGACGGTATTTACTGCTTGCCGCATGGCCGACAGCGCTTTGACGTCGCTGGGAAAGGCGGCACCACCCATGCCGACGATGCCCGCTTCGCGGATACACTGCAAAACGTCGTTTTCGGTTTCGGGAAGCGGAAGGGCGACGGTGGTATTCAAACGGTCGTTTTCGATTACGACGGATAACACGGCTTTGCCGCTGAGGTGCGGGCGGGGTTCCACTGCCGTTACCGTACCCGACACCGAGGCGTGTACGGGTGAGCACAACCCCTCGCCGTCACCGATCTTTTGGCCGCGGCGAACGACGTCACCCACCGCCACGAGCGGTGTGCAAGGGGCGCCGATATGCTGCTGCATCGGAATCACGACACAGTGCGGTACGATCGTTTGCAGGGCGGCGGTTGCCGCCGACATATCTTTTTTAGGGGCGGGGTGGATACCGCCGAAAAATAAGGATCCCATAGCTGTCACCTCCGTTAGGTGCGAAGTTTCGCTCGAAACCCCGCGGTCATGTGTTCTTCGTCGCCGATCCACAACACGTCGACGTCGCAGGCGTCCGCCAGTGCTTTGCCTTCCTCAAGAGGCAGTAAAAACAAGGCGGTGGAAAGGGCATCCGCCAGTGCGGAATCCGCCGCCACGACCGTGACGCTGTGCCAGAGTGTGGCGGGGTACTGCGTTTTCGGATCGATGATGTGGTGATAGGGGACACCGTTCACCGTATAGGTGCGCTGGTAATCCCCACTGGTGACTACAGCACCGTCGTTTACATACAGTGTGTGGCAGTTGCGGTTGCTGTCAGCGGGGTCGGAAATGCCGATGACCCACGGCGTGCCGACCGCTTTGGGGCCTGTGGCACACACGTTGCCGCCCACGCTGATGAGCATACCGTCGGGCGCTTCACGAGCGACCCGTTCGGTCGCCCAGCCTTTCGCAACGGCACCGACATCCAGCGATGCCGAGGGATCGCGGATATATACGGTAGATGCCGCAGGGTCGATCTCCAAGGCGTCGATCGCGATATGGTCGGCGGCGGCTTTCAGTGCGTCCGCCGCGGGCAGGCGTGCGTTTTGCGGGTCGTCCGCGCCCGCGGTGCGCGCTTCGTGCCACAGACGAAGCACACGGCCCATCATCACGTTCGTCTTGCCGCCCGTTTGCGTGTAATATGCCTTGCAATCGGTCAGAAATTCCATGATGGTACCGTCCACCGTAACGGGGGCCTTGCCCGCCTGATCGTTCACCGTTTTCAGGTTTGCGATCCCGTCGTAGGTGTGGTAGATATCAAACAGACGGTGATAGACGAGCAATGCGTCGTGTACCGTTTGCGCTTTTTCCTGAAACGCCTCCTCCGACTCGGCGGTGCCGACAACGGTGGTGACGGTGTCGAACAGGTTCAAAAAGGTGGCGGTATATTGTTTTTGTCCCTTGGCGGGTGCCGTGCGGCAACCGCCGAAACACAGTACCGCTGCGAGAAGAAATACGGCTATCCGTTTCATGCCGCAAACGCCTTGGCGATCAGTGCCTGGAAACCGCCCACCGCAATGGTGACCGACGAGGAAAGGTCGGAGCCGTCGGCAGGCTTGGTGCTTTCGTCCACCGCAATGCCTGCCACTTCCGCGGCGGTCTTGCCGGTGACGTAGGCGGCAAAGGCGGCGGCTTGCTCGTTCCATTCCGCTTTGGCACCGCCCCACGCGACCATACCGTACTTATCACCCAGCTCGTTCTTGGTGGGGAGGGGGGCGGAAAGGTCGGAGGTGATGGTGCCGCTCACGTCAAACGCGATCTTCGCCTGCAGGCTGTCGATCAGGCAGGAGGTGATCTTGCCGTCCTTCATCGTGACGACGGCAACGTCGGTGTCGAGCTGAGCGTTACCGTTTTGTTCCGCCGTGGCGGCGGTGGAATTTTTGAGCGAATTTAAGGTGACCAGTTTCAAGGTGTCACCGCTGTCCGCACCGCAGTGGGCGGCGTTTTTCGCCGCGGCTTCAATGGCAGCCACGTATCCGCCGAGATAGATGGTGGCGGAGGAGGCAAGATCCGACCCGTCGGGTGCCTTGCCGTGTTCGTTCACCGCACCGCTTTTGAATGCGTCCACCGTTTTGCCTTCGGCAAAGCGGCAGAGGGCGGCGACCTGCTCGTCCCATTCGGCTTTCGCACCGCCCCACGCGACCATACCGTAGTTGTCGCCCAGTTCGTTTTTGGTGGGTACAGCGGCGGTGATATCCGAGCCGAGCGAGCCGTCGGCCTTCACCGTCACCGAGGCGGGAACGGCGTCGATCACGCACGAAGCAATGACCCCGTTCTCGTCCACCGTGACGGCGGCGATGGTGACATCAAATTTCACCTCACCGCTTTTGTCGGTGGTGGCGTTGGTGCTGTCTGCCACCGTGGTGACGACCGCAAGGCCCGTTTTCGCCGTGCCGGAGGCGGGGGTGTTGTTGTTGGTATCGGGGGTGGGCGTGGTGCCGTTTTGCGGGCACTTGCAATCGTTTATGACAACGGTGGTGCCACTGCACCCGCAAAGCAGGCACAGACAGAGAAGCAGAGCGAGCAGGGAAAGAACAGTGCGTTTCATAGTGGTTCCTCCTATAAACGTTGTGTAATAACGTGCAACACACCGTTACAGACCGTAGCGGTGAGAAAGCCGGTGAACAGTGCCGCAATCAGCAAAAACGGCAGATACGCCGCGACGTAGACCGAATGCATCAGCAGCATAGCGGCGGCAATTTGCCCGACGTTGTGGGCGGCGGCACCGAGAATGCTGACGCCGTACACCGAAAGGGCGGGGCTGCGCCGCACGAGCGACATCAGCGCGAGGGCGAGCGTGCCGCCGCAAAGGGAAAACAGAAGCGCGGTCACACTGCCGCCGAACACGGCGCCCAGCAAACAACGTGGGATCAGGACGGAAAACGCTGTCTTCGCGTCGGTGTAATACAGCACTATCAAGGTGACGATGTTGGCAAGTCCGAGTTTGATGCCCGGCAGGGGGATCAGCGGTTGCAGGGGCAAAAAGCGTTCCACGTAGGACAACACCAGTGCGAGCGACAGCATGACCGCACAAAAAGTAAGACGTTTTGTTTTGCTCATGCCGTCACCTCACCACAAAGTCCACGTCGCTCGTGTCCGCCGCAATGCGGATCTCCAGACGGTTCGGCAGGCAGACGATACTGCGGGCGGGGGTGTTGACCCACCCGCTGTGTACGCAGTCTTCGCCGGGGCAATCCGACGCGGTCACGGCAACTTTTCCGTTCCGCACGGTGACGGTGCTGTGATAGTTGCCCGTGTAGGTGATCTGCACGTCCTCGTTCAGCGGTAGCGTGTCGATCAGTGTACCGTCAAGATACACGGCGGCATACGCCGCCTCCTCTTTCGGAAGAAAGAGGAGGAAAACGAACAGTGCCGCGAGCAGTACCGCGCCGACGACTGCGGCGTCGCCCCATTTCCATACGCGTTTCATCCGAGCGTTTCCAGCAGTGCCAGCGCACGGCGGCTCATTTCTGCGAGTGCGCCGTCTTCAAACGGCGAGGGGATGCCCGCTTCCTTCACAAGCGCACTAAACGGCTTGGTGCCGCCCTGACGGACGAAGTGCAGATACGTATCGAACGCGCCCTGATAATCCTCCTGCGAGAGCAGCAGGAAGTGGATCGCCACCGTCTGCGCCAAGCAGTAGTCGATATAGTAGAAGGGGCTTTCGTAGATGTGCATCTGATATTGCCAGCGGGTGCCTTCCTCGAGATACGGAATGCCGTCGAAGGAGAGGTAGGGGCGATAGGTCGCTTCAAGCTTACGATACGCCGCTTTGCGTTCGGCAGGGGTCATTTCGGGATGCTCGTACACGATATGCTGATATTCGTCCACGATCACGCCGTAGGGAATGAAGGAGAGGGCGTCGAGCAGGTGCTTTTTGCGGTAGGCGTTAGCCATGTCGCCGAAAAACTGTTCGGTGTATTTCCACGCAAAGAATTCCATACTCATCGAATGGCATTCCGCCGTTTCCATCGAGCCGACATTGAGTTCCCAATCGCCGTATTGCGCGATGCAGGAGGAGGCGAGTGCGTGACCGAATTCGTGGGTGATGACGTCCACGTCACCGCTGCCGCCGTTGAAGTTTGCCAAAATGAACGGCTGGTCGTATTTCGGGAAGCAGGTGCAGTAACCGCCGCCCCACTTACCGTCACGCGACTGATAGTCGAACGCTTCCGCCTCCATCATGCGGCGCATAAACGCACCCGTGGTATCACTCATATCGTCGTACATGGTGACGGCGCGACGGAAGATCTCCTCCGCGTCCACCACGGGCTTCGGCGTTTCGCCTGCGGCGTAGATCTGATCGTCATAAAACATCATGCGATCCCAGCCCATATCGGCGGCGATGGTCTCTTTCACCTGTTTGACGCAAGGAACCAGCGATTCCCGCACGTTTTTGCGGAAGTTTGCCACCATATCCGCATCGTAGTCGGTGCGGTCCATACGGTAGTAGCCGAGTTCGATGAAGTTTTTGTACCCCATTTTTTTCGCTTGACGGTCGCGCAGTTTGACCAGCTTGTCATAGAAGGTGTCGAGCGCTTCGGCGTGTGCGCCGAGGCCGCGGCCGATGGCTTCGGCTGTCTTGCGGCGTACGTCGCGGTCGGCGTCCTCCAGTTTGCCGCGCAGCATCGACAGCGGCATTTCTTCGCCGTCGTAGGTGAACACCATTTCGGACATAAATTTGGAGTATTCGGTCACCAGTGCGTTTTCCTCCTGCACCTCGGCGGTGATGACGGGGGAGAAGGCACGGGTGGCGCATTCAAAACGGCGGAAGAGTTGCGTGCCGAGTTTTTCTTCCAACGCGGGGCGGAAGGGAGAGGACAGCATACGGGTGGCGTACTGCACCTGCAATTCCGAAAACAGCGGGCCGACCTCGTCGTAATACGCCATCTCACCTTGATAGTATGCGTCACGGGTGTTCAATGTAAACCGACAGTTGGCAAGCGAAGCGGCGGTGACGTATTCGCACAAAATGTCCATAAAGATCCCGCGGGCGGCGACCACCGCATCGGCATCGGCGGCGGTGTCCATCGCCGCTTCAAAACGGGCAAATGCTTCGCGCGCTTCTTCAATGGTATAACGGGCATAGGGGAGTTCGGAAACTTTCATTTGAGTGACCTCCTATTAGTAAATTAACAAAAAGTGGCTGCAGCACAGAGGTAGCACAGGACCACTCCCTCTAACGAGGGAGTGGTCCACCGCCCGAATAGGCGGTGGTTACTACCCCTCAGTCGGCTTTGCCGACAGCCCCTCTGAAAAGGAGCCGAGAGTGTTTTTCGTTTGCGCTACTGTCTCTGATGCGACAGCCACAAAATTTTAGGCGAACCACACGTTCGTGCAAAACAGAATAAACAGAAAATAGACCAGCAGGAAGATCCCGCCCACCGCCAGCACCGCAAGTAACACGCCGCCGACCAGCATCCCCATCTCGCGACGGGTGAGTTTGACGGGCTGTTGTTCACCGCTTTCGGATGATGTGGGCGGTGTGTCGGTTTCGTTGATGAACCACGGCATACCGTCCACGTTCATGGGGGCGATGGTGCGGCCGTCATCGTAATCGGGAAGCTTTGGTTTTTTTCTCATCGTTACGCCTTTTTCTCCGCCGCTTTCAGTTCGGCGGCGTATTTTTCCAGTTCTGCCATACGTTCGGGAGTGTTGTAGAGATGGCAGGCACAGAAATGGTCGGGTTCAATTTCCGCAAAGTCGGGGGTGACGTACTTACAGACTTCCATGCAATCGCGGCAACGGGTGTGGAATTTGCAACCCTTCGGCGGATTGGCAGGGGAGGGGATACTGCCCTCGAGCGGAATACGGTCCATCTTGTAGTCGGGATCGGGCACGGGGATCGCGCTGAACAGCGACTTGGTGTAGGGATTCAGCGGATTTTCAAAAATCTTTTCGGTGGGAGCATACTCGATCAGATTGCCGAGATACATCACGCCGACCGTATCCGAAATGTGTTCCACCACCGACAAGTCGTGGGAGATGAACAGATAGGTGAAACCGAAGTCCTTCTGCAATTCACGCAACAGGTTAATGATCTGTGCTTGAATGGACACGTCCAGTGCCGAGACCGGCTCGTCACACAGAATGAATTCGGGATTCAACGCCAGTGCGCGCGCAATGCAGATGCGCTGACGCTGACCGCCCGAAAATTCGTGGGGATAACGGTCCTTGTGATACTCCTGCAAACCGCAGGCACGCATGATGCGGGAGATGTAATCGTCGTGCTCTTCGGGCGGGACAATGCCGTGCTCACGCACCGCTTCACCGATGATCTCACCGACCGGCAGACGGGGAGAGAGACTGGAATACGGATCCTGGAAGATGATCTGCATTTGCGAACGCAGTTTCTTCAGTTCCGCACGGCTGAGCGAAAAGACTTCTTTACCGTTGAAGTACACTTCACCCGACGTCTTGTCCTGCAAACGGAGAATGGTGCGGCCGACGGTGGATTTACCGCAGCCGGATTCGCCCACCAGACCCATCGTGGTGCCGCGGCGGATCTTGAACGAAATGCCGTCCACCGCCTTGACGTCACCAACGTGCATCTTGAAAAAGCTGGATTTGATGGGGAAGTATTTCTTTAAGTTCTTTACGACCAGCACATAGTTTTCGTCGTTTTCTGCGCCGTCAAACGAGGATGCTGCGTCGTTTTTCACGGTGGTAGCCACCGCTTCGGGATTCTTATTCATCGTGTGCCAACTCCTTTCCGTGCGATCACAGCGCGTTCAGGTCTGCCTGCTGCGGATAACCGATCACGGTGCCCTCTTCAAAGAAGCGGTAGCAGGAGACGATGTGAGTGTCGCTGATGCGGATGTTCGGCGGATAGTCGCCGCGGCACTGCTCGGTGCAGTATTCGCAACGGTCGCGGAAATAGCAGTAGTTCGGCATATTCACGGGGTTCGGAACGCTGCCGGGGATGTTGTAGAGCGCATCCACCTTCTTGCCCACGACCGGCTTGGATTTCATCAAACCGATGGTGTAGGGATGGCAGGGGTTGTGGAAGATCTCTTCCGCCGTGCCCGCTTCCACCACGCGGCCCGCATACATGACCACCACGTAATCCGCCATGCTTGCCACCACGCCGAGGTCGTGGGTGATGAGCATGATGGAACTGTTGATCTTATCTTTCAGTTCACGCAACAGATCGAGGATCTGTGCCTGAATGGTCACGTCCAGAGCGGTGGTTGGCTCGTCCGCAATGATGAGCCCGGGGTTGCACGCGAGTGCGATCGCGATCATGATACGCTGGCGCATACCGCCCGACAGTTCGTGCGGGTACATGGAGTAGACGCCTTCCTTATTCGCGATACCGACCAGTTCGAGCATTTCGAGGGTACGCATTTTGACGTCCTCTTTGCTCATATTGGGGTTGTGCAGCTGAATGACTTCATCCACCTGCGCGCCGATGCGGAACACGGGGTTCAAGCTGGTCATCGGCTCCTGGAAGATCATGGACATCTTGTTGCCGCGGATCTTCATCATTTCGCTGGTGGGGGTGTTCACGATGTTGTACGCGGTGCCGTCACCCATATTGAAGCGGATCTCGCCCGAGACGACCTGACCGCTCGGACGCTGCACCAACTGCATCAGCGAGAGGGAGGTCACGCTCTTGCCGCAACCCGATTCGCCCACGACGCCGACGGTGGAGCACTTCGGAATGTTGAAGGACACGCCGTCCACCGCACGCACGGTGCCGATATCGGTGAAGAAGTAGGTACACAGGTTGTCGATCTCCACCACGTTGTTTTCGTCCTGCATCGTGGTCATATACTTTGCGGGATCGGTCTTGGCGTCGTTACGCTTCT
Source organism: Oscillospiraceae bacterium (assembly GCA_015065885.1). Classification (GTDB taxonomy): domain Bacteria; phylum Bacillota; class Clostridia; order Oscillospirales; family Acutalibacteraceae; genus SIG588. Next base: position 55,957 of record SVPJ01000005.1, read on the forward strand.
TCTCGAGTTTGCGGGTCAACTTACGGTTGAACGCCGAAATGCGGCGCGACTCGCGGGAGGAGATATAACTGGACTTCTTGCCGTTTTTCTTTTGGTTTTCCATTGCTTTACTCCTCCTTATCTCTTCATTTTGGGATCGAACGCATCGCGCAGACCGTCGCCCACGAAGTTAAACGCGATAACCGTGAGACAGATCAGCAAGCCGACGGGGATCCAAATGTAGGTGTATTTGATCATGGTTTCCGAAGAGGCGGTTGCCGAGTTGATCATCGTGCCCCAGGTTGCGAGCGGGTGTTTCACACCCAGACCGAGGAAGGAGAGGGTGGATTCGGTGATGATAACGCCGCCGAGACCCGCCGTTGCAGTCACGATCAGCTGGGGCATGACGTTCGGCACCAGATGGCGGAAGATACGCTTGCTGACGCTGAGACCGCACGCTTCGGTCGCCACCATGAATTCCTGCTCACGCAGCGAGAGGATCTGGCCGCGCACCAAACGAGCCACACCCGACCAGCCGAGAATACCGAGCACCGCCATCATCCATATCAAGCGGACGTACGGCGTCATCTTCATCGCATCGAAGAATGCACCGAGAATGATCAAAATGGGCATCGAGGGGATACAGTTGAAGATATCCACCAAACGCATGATAAGGGTATCCACCCAGCCGCCGAAATAACCGGCGATGCCGCCCATGATAACGCCGAGAATGGTTTCGAGGATAACGACCACGAAACCGACCATCAGCGAGACACGGCCGCCGAACATCATACGGGCGAGCACATCGTACCCGTCACTGTCAGTACCGAACACGTGCTGTGCCGAGGGGGCGCCGTAAATGTCGATGAGGAAGGTCTTCTGCATACAAGAGAGCACATAGCTGTCGTTGGAGCGTTCCACCGTGATGGTGGTATCCACCATCGTGAGGTTGCCGTTTTCATCGGTCTCGTATTCACCGTCTTCATTGATCTTCGGCAATTCGAAGGTGAAGGAGCCATTGCGCTCGTTGTTTGCCATCAAGGTCGCCACGGTCGCTGCCGCCGTTTCCTTGAATTCGATGGAGAGGCTGTCCTCGCCGTTGTAACGGCGCACCACGAAGGTGGAGAGCTCTGCCACGGGGGTTTCGCCATTCGTGATAACGGGGGCCTTTTCGTTTTCGGTGATGGTGTAGGTCGTGCCGTCCACCGTGAAGGTGCCGTTTTCCGCCAGCAGCGCCTGCACCTTAAAGTCGTCCGACAGAGTAGCAGTGGTGTCGAACATATCGAACACGTACTTCGAGAAGACGAGTGCGGTCTTGCGGCCGTTGTCGACCATGACGCTCACGGTATCGCCCGCAATCACTTCGTAGGTCACGCCGTTCATGGTGAAGGTGCCGCCGTCGAGACGGGCACGCACTTCGGCTTCAAACGCTTCATCCATCGCCGTTTCGGGGTAGGAGAAGACGCCGTTTTGCTTATCGGTCACCTTCTGCACCGCATAGGAGAGCTTGTTCTGCGCGGTCAGCACGTAGGTTGCACCACCCACCTGCACTTCCGACTGCTTGGCGGCGATGGCTGTATCGAACGCCGCCAGCACATCCGCCGAAAGCTCTTCGGGCGCACCCGTGAGGGTTTTGGATGCCTTGTTGTAGGTGCCGTACGCGATCGTCGTGCTGTAGCTCGCAACCTTGCGACGGTCGGTGAGGTCGAGTTTGTAGGTGTTGTCGTTCAGTTTGCTCAACTGATAGTCGGCACCGTCTTTTTCGACCGTGAAGGTGGACTGATTTGCTGCCACCATCTCCTTAATGTAGGAGTTGACCATGTTCTTGAGCGAAGCGGGGACCTTCAGTTCTTTATCCACCGTGAGCGCCACGTACTCGGTACGCTCACTGGCAATGCCGTATTTGACGTTCAGATCGTCGAATTTGTAGAATTTCTCGGTCTGTCCGTAGGGGTACACAAGGGGACCCAAGAAGGCAAAGGCAAACATGATGACCAAGATGACCGTACCAATAACCGCCAGCTTGTTACGAATAAAGCGTTTGGCAACCAGACGACCGGGGCTGAGCACTTTGACGCGCTGGGTGCTGTCCAGTGCCATCTCCTCCGAATCGTTTTGAACGGCTGTTGCCGCCGCTTCGCGGCGTTTCAACTCTTCGTTAATGTTGTTTTTCATTGGGCAGCCCTCCTTAATTCACGCGCACACGCGGATCCACCACGGCGTACAAAACGTCCGCGATCAGCGTGCCGAGCAGCGTCAGGATCGCCATAAACGAAAGATAGAACATTGTAAAGGGAATGTCGCCGTTGACCATCGAGTGGTAGGAGGCGTAACCGATACCGCGAATGGCAAACAGCGTTTCGGTGATCAGTGCACCGCTGAACAGGCCGGGCAGCGAGCCGCCCAGAATGGTCACGATGGGGATGAGGGTGTTGCGGAAGGCGTGATAGCCGATGACCCGCTTTTCCGACAGACCCTTTGCACGGGCGGTACGGATGTAGTCCGCGTTCAACACCTCAAGGGTGTTGGTACGGGTGTAACGCATCAGACCGCCGATACCCACCGTCACGAGGGTGAGTGCCGGCATGAAGAAGTGGGACGCCATATCCAAGAACTGGCCAAAGGGGGTCAAATTATGGAAGTCACGACCGATCATACCGTTGATCTCCACCAAGTTGAGCTTCACAGCGAAGATCAGCTTATAGATGGTGGCCACGAAGAAGGTTGGCATCGAAATACCAATCAAGGAAACCACCGTCACGGTGTAGTCGGTAAGGCTGTATTGCTTTTTCGCCGCCACGATACCGAGCGGAATCGCGATGGCGGTCTGTATCACGAATGCCACCGCGCCGAGAATGAAACTGTACCAGATGGTTTTGTTAAACTGTTCGGTAACGGGTACCGTCCAGTTCCAGCTGTCGCCGAAGTTGCCTTGCACAGCATTGCCGAGCCACACGAAAAAGCCGCCGACAAGGCCTTTGTCCAAGCCGTACTGTGCGTTCAGTTCCGACAGCCACTGCTCGGCACTTTTCAGCGTACCGGGCTGAGTTGCGAGCTGACGCGCCATTTTTTCGGTGTAACTGGTCGGCAGAGAATAGATCAATGCGTAGACCAGGAACATAACGAAAAACAGGATGACGGCACTCAATAAGAGTCGTTTCACAATGAATTTAAACACGAAATTGCCCCCAGACTTAGAAATTTCGACCTGCCTCAGAGCGAAAAACGCCCTGCTCTACAGCAGAAAACCGGTTTTCACCGGATCAAGAAGAAACGCTTACAACGATTTTCTCCTTGAGGAAAAGCGGAAAACAAACGGCTTGTCCGCTCTTCCTCAAAGTGAAAAACGTGCAACAACGCACACGATACCGGTGTGCGTTTTGCGTATCACCGTAATCTTGCCGAGCACTGCACCAAGGCAGTGCTCGGCAAGACGGTTAGGTTTTAACGATTAGAATACACAGGAGAATTAGTTCATCTCGAGCTTCTCGATATCGTTCATCCAACCCCAGAAGGTGGTGATGTCGGGAGTCAGGGTGCTGATCTTCACGCGCTCGGTGCTGAAGATCAAAGCATTCTGACGCTGGTAGGAGGGAATCTCCACGCCCCAGTCCATGATGATCTCAAGGCAGGACTTGTAGGTAGCCTTACGGTATGCACGGTCCGCAGAGGTACGCGCATCCATGATCAGCTGATCCAGTTCGTCGTCCGCGATCGCATAGTGGTTGGAGTTGGTGCCGCCCAGACCCACAGCGTTGGTGCTGTAGTAGACCTGATACATATCCGGGTCAACCGTAGCGCCCCACGCAGCAGACCACATCTCGCACTCGCCCGCGTCCAGAGTATCCCACAGAACGTTGGAGTCGGACGGGTCGTTGATCTCGAGAGTGATACCGATGGTTTCGAGAGCCGCCTTCGCGTCGGTCAGGATCGCGTAGTTCGGGTGGTCGCCCTTACCGTCGGCAGGAATGATGAACTCATAAGTCATCTTTGCACCGGCAGGAGCCGCCGTGAACTTGGAGGAAGCTTCGTCCCAAGTGTAGCCGGCAGCCTTCAGGAAGCCGATGGTCGCCTGCAGAGCCGCTTCGTACTTCGCTTCTTCAGCCATATCCGCGGTGTAGATCGGGTTGCCGTCCACATCCTTGGAGTAAGCCAGAGCGTAGCCTTCGTCAGCCGGCTTCGGAGCCGCCCACGAGGTGTTGGAGATCGGGTACTGGATGACAGCCGCACGATCGCCGTAGTAGGAGTTGATCGCGGTGTCGCGATACACGGCAAACAGGGTCGCGAACGCTTTGCGCAGATTCTTGGAAGCTTCGCTGGTCTTGTCGTCGCCGACCTTCACGTTGTTCGCGTTGATGCCGAGGTAGCCGTAGCCGAGGTTGTCCACCGTGTTGGTGGTGATCTTGTTGCCGATCAGTTCGCCGCCGTTAGCTTCCTTAATGGAATCCACCGTTGCGGTATCGAAGTTCGGATCGGTCACGTCGAACGCGCCGGAGGTCACGCCCGCCAGCTTATCGGTAGCAGCCGTTTCCTTGAACAGCAGGTTGGTGATCTTCGGGCAGCCCTTGAAGTAGTTTTCATTCGCCACGAAGGTGATAACACCGTTCTCGAAGCTCTTGAACTTGTAGGGGCCGGCACCCAGAGGCTGGGTGGTCTTGGCCTTCACGCCGGACAGATCGCCCTTGGTGAAGCCGAACTTGTTGTTCGCATAGTCATACGCATCCACAGAGCCGTAGTAGTGCAGAGGAGCAACCGAAACAGCCAGTTGATAGATGGACACAGCGTCGAACTTGCTCATGGTGATCTTCAAGGAGTAGTCGCCGGTCTTTTCGATACCCGCAATGTTCGCAGCGGATTCGCCGGTGACAACACCCGCGGCATACTCGTTCGCTTTGTCGCCGAGTTCCGCGTTGATGAGGTCCACGATGGACTCGTTGAACGCTTCGTAGTCAATACCGGTGGAACTGATGTCGTAGCCGTAGTTCGCCTTGATCGCCGCCCAGAAGTCTGCAGCAGTTGCGATATCGGTGTAACCCCACAGCTCTGCAGCGCCGGCGTGATCGGATACGCCGTAGTCCGCGCCGTACGCTTCGATGATGTCATCGAGGATGCCGGTAGCAAACTTCAGACCGGCCGCTTCGAACGCATTCCAGTAGTACTCAGCCTGCTCAGCAGTGTAGAACTCACTGGTCTTGTCGGGGCCGTCCGCGAGCAGCAGGTTGGACAGAGCGTCCATACCGCTGCGATACTCTTCCATACCAACGATGGGCTGAGCATAGAAGGTGCTGGAGCCGTCGTAGGTCGGGTCGGACAGAACGTACATCGAGAAGATGACGTCATCCGCAGTCAGAGCATCGCCGTCGCTGAACTTGATGTCTTCGCGCAGCTTGAACTCGTACACGACCGTACCGTCATCGTTGTTGGTGATGGTGCAGTCCGCGATACCGGTGTATTTGTAATCGGTACCGTTGTAGGGAATAGTTTCGCCTTCGATGCCCTTCAGGACAACGTTGCCTTCACGATCGGTGCCCAAAAGGCCGATCGAGACGATACCCGCAACGTCCTGATCATACGCAGTCGTTGCGAAGAAGGGGCTGAACTTGCTCGAGAAGTAGTCATACCCCGCCACCAGCGTGTCGCCGCCGGTGTAGCCCTGATCTTGGTTCGCCGGATCTTTTTTCGGATCTTCATTCGGCTTTTGGGTGCCGTTGCACGCCGCCAGCATGGAGACCATCATAAGAACAGACAGTACCAGAGCCAGGATTTTTGCCAGGTTCTTTTTCATAAGAATCCCTCCTAAAATATTTGAATCTGCGGCAAAGCCGCGAAATTCCTTGGTGAGTGATGACACTGCAAATCGTCATCGATTTAAATGAGTAAAGCAAAAAGGTGAAACCCTTACAGGGGAATCACGTCAAACGCACCTTTTTTGCGGTACATAACGCACGATGCGGAGAAGATGCCGAGTGCAGCAAGAAAAAATACCCACGTTTGCCATTCCGTTGTTGCAAGAGAAAGCGCAACCGCCGCACCCGCTCCGAGCAAAGATACACCCGAAAAGAAGATCAACAGCACGGTGGTGTGAGCCAAGCGGTCACAAATTTTGTCCCGTCGCTCGCGGGTGAGCGGGGGCGTCGAGGTGAAGGTGTAGATCACCGCGACAGTAAGATACCCCAGAGGAAGCAGGCAACAAAGCACGGGGAGCAGCACGTAAAATTGCCGCAACACCGCCGCGTTTAAGAACAGTATCACTCCGAAACACAGCACCGACCAAGCGGTCAGCAGGGCGTACAGCCTCGCCGCGCGCCTCACCGCTTGCGGTGAGGCTTTAAACGTGTATCGCGTACCGCGATACACGGCTACCGTCCTTAATTTTCCTTGTTTGTCCCGTACATTTTCCAGCCGATAGTCGGCGGCGTACTTCTTACTTACCATACAAAGAACACCTTTACCGTAATGAAAAGACCTGCGTATATATACTGGTAAGATACCATAAAACGCCCCATTCTGTCAAGTGCTTGTACGAAAATTGGCTACATTATACAAATCCGTTTAAAAAATTTTACGATATCATCCAAAAGCGTATTCGATGAAAAACGGTCGGCAAAATTTCGTTTGCCGACCGTTCATTATTCGCGCATTATTCGCGCATCTTGAGCGTTTCGATTTCACGCATCCAACGCCAAAAAGGGGTGATGTCGGCAGGAAGTGTGGAAGCGTCGATGCGTGCGGTATTGAAAACCACGACGGTCTTGCCGCCGTTTGCGGAGTCGGTACCGTTGTCCTCAAGACCGTCCACCGTGAGGACGGTGAAACGCCCGTCGTCCGGAATGTCGCTGTCTTCGCGTATATCCACTGCGGCAACGTCTACCGTGCCGTCGGCGAGGGCGCTCAAACGATCGCTGACGGTTTTCAGCAGCAGGGTCTCGATGGTGGGACAGCCTTTGCGGTAGTTCGTGTTTGCCGTTAAGGTGACCGTGCCGTCTTCGTAACTGTCGAAGACGAAGGGACCCGCACCGAGAGGGGTCGTTTTGGCGCGCACACCCGAAAGGTCGCCTTTCGTAAAGCCAAAGCGGTTGTTTTGGTAGTCGTACGCGTTGTCCGCACCGTAGTAGTGCAGAGGGGCTACGGGAACGTTTAAACCGCGCAGGGCGGCGGCATCCGCCGTGGTGAGCGTCACGCGGACGGAGAAGTCGCCCGTCTTTTCGATACCGGCAACGGCGTGAACAAGTTCCTCGACGTTTTCGTCCTTTGGCCCTTCTGCTGTCACAAACGCTGTTTCCAAAAGGTCGGCAATAGGGGTGACGACGGCGTCGCGGTCGATGCCGTCTGCCGAAAGATCGTGATTATGGGCGGTGAGGATACACTGCCAAAAATCCGCCTTGGTTGGGAAGGCAGATCTTAGATCGTATACCGTGCCGAATGCGTCGGTGAAAGAACCGTCCTCATTTAAGGAACCGTATCCCCACACGTACATACCGAGTACCACGTCGTCGTTTCCGCAGCGCGGAAGAAACTCCGCATAGTTTTGCAGACAATACGCGACGATCTCACCGACGAACATCTCACCTGCCGCCGCCAGCACGTCTCCCCAGTAGGCGGTGTACTGCGCTTCGGTGAAGCCGTCGTAGGCGGTGGCGTCGGGACCCGCCGCACGGATCTTGTCCGCAACAGCGGCGTATTTTTCATACAAAACGGGGCTGACGCCTGTGCGATATTCTGCGAGTCCTTTAATGGGCAGGGAGGAAAAGGCGGAAGGTCCGTCGTACGACGGGTCCGCCAGCACGTACATCGAAAAGATCACGTCGTCGGCGGTGAGCGTTTCGCCGTCGCTGAATTTCACGTCGTCGCGTAAAGTGAAATCGTACGTTACCGTGCCGTCTTCGTTTTCGGTGACGGTGCCGTTTGCAATACCGTTCTGTCCGTTCAAAACGACGTTGCCTTCACGGTCGGTATCGAGCAGAGAAAGGGTGACGAGGGATACTGCCTCCCGATCGTTGGGGGTACGGGCAAAAAACGGGTTGAACCGTCCCGAAAAGCGGTCGTACCCCACCGACAGCGCACGGCTCATCGGGGTGGTTGAGGCAGAGGGTGCGTTCGTCGGTGGCGCGGCAGGCGGGGTGGCGTGACACGCTGTCAGTGACGATATCCAAAAAAGCGCGGTGAGTATATACGCCCAAAAGCGAATAGGGTTCGTTTTCACGGAAACCCCTCCTTTGACAATTTACGTACGTTAAAGATACCACAAAAGCGGGAAGACTGTCAAGTTTGCGAAAGAGATGACGCACTTTGTAAAATGTGTTAATATATTAGGAATATAATAGTATGCATAGGTTGTTCAAACGGTATATTTTCCCTCGTGTATGACGGTCGGCGGGATTGCCCATACTGTTTTTAAAACGAGAAAAGGTGGGACGACGGATGCTCGGTAAGGTGGAGATCTGCGGGGTGAACACCGCCACGCTGAAGGTGCTGAGTGAGGCGGAAAAAATGCGGCTTTTGCGGGAGATGCGTGAGGGGACCAACCCGAAAGCGCGGGAAGAAATGGTGAACGGCAATCTGCGGTTGGTACTCAGCGTGATCCAACGGTTTGCAGGACGCGGCGAAAATCCCGACGATCTGTTTCAGGTGGGTTGTATCGGACTTATGAAGGCGATCGACAACTTTGATATTACGCAAAACGTGCGGTTTTCCACCTACGGCGTGCCGATGATCATCGGCGAGATACGGCGGTATCTGCGGGATAACAACAGCGTGCGTATCAGCCGTTCGGTGCGGGATCTGGCGTACCGTGCGATGCAGGTGAAGGAGCGGTTGACCGCCGAGCGGCAGACCGAGCCGACGGTGGAGGAGATCGCCCGTGTGCTGGACGTGGCGCGGGAAGACGTGGTGTTGGCGCTGGAATCGGTGGTGGAACCGGTGAGTTTGTATGAGCCGGTGTATGCCGACGGCGGGGATACCATCTACGTGATGGATCAAGTGGGAGACACGAACGGCGAAAACGACTGGTTGGAAGAACTGGCACTGAAAGAGGCGATCCGTTCGCTCGGTGAGCGGGAGAAGAAGATCTTGCGACTGCGCTTCTTTAAAGGAATGACGCAGGTGGAGGTTTCGGCGGAGATCGGCATCAGCCAGGCGCAGGTCAGCCGCTTGGAAAAAAGTGCGTTACAGCGTATTAAAGACCAGTTGTGAATATTTACCGCCTCTCGCACATATGGTGTAGTAGGAGGTGGACAGGCGTGTTTTGTCGGATTACGGAACTGCACAATAAAGAGGTCATCAACGTCTGTGACGGCACCCGTCTTGGGTGCGTGGACGACGTGGAGGTGGACACCCACACCGCGCAACTGACGGCGATCGTGCTGCACGGGCGACCGAAAATGCTTGGTATTATGGGGTGCGAGGAGGATACGGTCATTCCGTGGAAAGAGATCGAAGTGATCGGAGAGGAGACCATTTTGGTCAACCGCCCGCAAGGGGCGTGTAAGCCGAGCGGCGGCGTTTGCCGCGGATTGTTTGGACGCAAGTATTGACAAACGGGGAAAGGTTTGGTATACTGTATTCACAGTTTTACATGACTGACGGATTTCGCAGAGCACTGCGGGGAAGTGTAAAACACAGTATGCCGACCGTCTGGGCGAGATCTGTTCGAAGTGAACGGATTTCGCCCTTTTTTATTTGTTTTATATAGAAGGAGACAGAACGATGATGCACGAAAATTGGAACGGATTTACCACCGGCGTGTGGCAGAATGAGATCAACGTGCGCGACTTTATTCAGACGAACTATCACGCGTATGAAGGCGATGCCGATTTTCTCTCGGGTGCAACGCCGCGCACTGCGGCGTTGATGGACAAGGTGCAGGAATTGTTCCGCTTGGAAAGAGAAAAGGGCGGCGTGTTGGACGTGGACGTGAATACCGTGTCTTCGCTCGTCAATTACGCTCCCGGTTACATCGATAAAGAAAACGAACTGATCGTGGGTATGCAGACGGATGCGCCGCTCAAACGCGGGGTCAATCCCTTCGGCGGCATTCGTATGGCACGGCAGGCGTGTGCGGCGTACGGGTACCGTTTGAGCGACAAGGTGGAGGACGAATTCCGTTTTCGCACCACCCACAACAGCGGTGTGTTCCGCGCGTATACCGATGAGATGCGTCTGGCACGCAAGTGTCACGTCATCACGGGTCTGCCCGATGCATACGGCCGCGGCCGCATTATCGGCGACTACCGCCGCGTGGCGTTGTACGGCGTGGACCGCCTGATCGAAGAAAAGCAGAAGGACAAGGCGGCGCTTGCGGCAGAGGCGTTTACGCAGGACAATATCCGTCTTTCGGAAGAGATATTCCAGCAGATCACCTTTTTGGGCTATCTTAAAGAGATGGCGGCCATGTACGGCTGCGACATCAGCGCCCCTGCAAAAGATGCCCGCGAAGCGGTGCAGTGGACGTATTTTGCCTATCTCGGTGCCATTAAAGAGCAAAACGGGGCGGCGATGTCGCTCGGTCGTGTGAGTACCTTCCTCGATATCTACATCGAGCGGGATCTGGCGCGCGGTGTGCTGACCGAAGAGGGCGCACAGGAATTGATGGATGATTTCGTGATGAAACTGCGTATTGCCCGCCATCTGCGTACCCCCGAATACAACGAACTGTTCGGCGGCGACCCGATGTGGATCACCGAAGCGGTGGGCGGTATGGGCAAAGACGGACGTACGCTGGTCACCAAAAACAGTTACCGTATGCTGAATACGCTGTATACGTTAGGCTCGTCGCCCGAGCCGAACCTGACGGTGCTGTGGTCCACCGCTCTGCCCGAAAACTTCAAGCGGTTTTGTGCGAAGGTCTCGGCGGACACCGATTCGGTGCAGTATGAGAACGACGATCTGATGCGTCCGCTGCACGGGGACGACTACGCCATTGCCTGCTGTGTGTCCGCGATGGAAGTAGGCAAACAGATGCAATTCTTCGGTGCGCGGTGTAATCTCGCCAAACTGTTGCTTATCGCCATCAACGGCGGCTACGACGCCACGAGTGGAATCCATATCGGTCCGCAGATGCCCGTGATGACAGGAGATACGTTGGATTACGAAGCGGTTGCCGAACGGTACGCCGTATACATCGAGTGGCTGAGCAAACTGTACGTGAACACGATGAACGTGATCCACTACATGCACGATAAATACGCTTATGAGAAGACGCAGATGGCGCTTCACGATACCGCGGTGGAACGGCTGATGGCGTTCGGCGTGGCGGGCCTTTCGGTGGTGGCGGATTCGCTCAGCGCGATCAAATACGCGAAGGTGCATCCCGTAAAGGATGAACTCGGTTACATCACCGCGTTCAACACCGAAGGGGAGTTCCCGAAATACGGCAACGACGACGACCGCGTGGACTTGCTGGCGCGGGATCTCACGCATCAGGTGATCACCGAACTGCGCAAAACGCCCACCTACCGCGACGCGATCCACACCCTGTCGGTGCTGACCATCACCTCCAACGTGATGTACGGCAAGCACACGGGAGCGACGCCCGACGGCCGTCCCGCGGGCGCACCGCTCGCACCGGGTGCCAACCCGATGCACAACCGCGAGGAAAACGGCGCGCTGGCATCGCTCAACTCGGTGGCGAAGATCCGCTATGAGGATTGCCGCGACGGTATCTCCAACACCTTCTCCATCACCCCCGAAGCACTCGGCAAGACGGAGGAGGCGCGCGTGGGCAACCTGGTGGCGATCCTGGACGGCTATTTTGCGAAGAAAGCGCACCATATCAACGTCAACGTGTTAAACCGCGAGACGTTGATCGATGCGTACGAAAACCCCGAAAAATATCCGAATCTCACCATTCGTGTGTCGGGTTATGCGGTGAACTTTAACAAACTGTCCCGCGAGCAACAGCGGGAGGTCATCAGCCGCACCTTCCATTCCGTCGTATGAGCGGATACGTACATTCCATTCAGAGTTTAGGCACGGTGGACGGCCCCGGCGTGCGGTTTGTGGCGTTTTTGCAAGGGTGTCACCTACGGTGTAAATGTTGCCACAACCCCGATACGTGGGCGCTTGCGGGCGGCACGGAATATACCGCCGAAGAACTGGTGGGAAAGGCCGTGCGTTACCGTGAATATTTCGGCGAGACGGGCGGCGTTACTCTGTCGGGTGGTGAGCCGTTGTTACAAGCCACATTCGTGCGCGACGTTTTTTCTCAATGTCACCGCCACGGTATTCACACCTGCCTCGATACGTCGGGCAGTGTGCTGACCGACGAAGCGAAGGCCGCGCTTGCCGAAACCGACCGTGTGCTGCTTGATTGGAAATACACCGACGATGCCTTATACCGCGCACATGTAGGGTGTCGTTTGGAGTCGGTGGAAGCGTTTTTGAGGTATTTGAATGAGCGGGAAATTCCCGTGACCTTACGGCAGGTGATTATTCCCACCGTAAACGATACGGTCGAAAACGCACGAAATTTGCGTGCGGTTGCCGCGGCATACCCGTGTGTGGATAAGGTGGAGTTGTTGCCGTTTCGCAAAATTTGTCAGGCGAAATACGATAATATGGGGTTGGTTTTCCCATTCGGTCACCTGCCTGAACCCTCTGCCGAGATAATGGCGATGCTCAACGCCGTGCTTTCAGAGAAAATTTAAAAAACACGTGACAAACACAGGGGTGGCGGTTCTCCGGTGCTCAATGTAACTATACTAATGAAAAATTTTGCTGATAAAGGGACCAAGAGGTTGAAAACTTAAATGAAAAAGTTTTTATGTCTATTGTTTTGCATATTGGGTTGTCTGTTTATAGCGTTTTGGGTTGTCGTATATTTTGCTTTTAGTTCCAAGGCGCTTACACATAGATTCACATCGCTGATTATGTTGGTCAATGTTGCAGTCGTCGTTTTGTCTTTGGTGCTTGGATCTTGTGTGATTAAAATATCTGTTGATCAATGGTTTCAAAATGATAACTCGGATATTATGTCAGCAAAAGATAAAGTGTTGGTTACAATAGTAGTTCTCATTACCGTAATATGTGCCGGCGTTTTCGTTTGTACAATTGTAAACAACAATTTCCACTCAATTAGAGTTACTGAATCGGATAATATGTTATTGAGAATGCTAATGCTTATCATTGCCAATACTTTTATGGCGTTCGCTTACTATCAACATTTTCAGGCCATGCAATTTATAGAATAAAACCGATGAAACATAAGGGGAAACAAGCAAATCCCCTCCGAACGGTCGGAGCGACCCGACCGTTCTTTTTTTGTGCGAGAAAGTAAAGTTTGCACAAAGAAAATTTGAAAAAATTCGAAAAAACACTTGCAAACGGGAAACAAGTATGCTATAATCGTACAGCCAAAAATATTTTAATCTCACACGCAGGTGGCAAAGGGAGCGGTCGGTGCCGTGCAAGCGCATGGTGGTCGCGCCCTTCTGCGGAGGAAAAACCAAGGAGGAAATAGCAATGGCAGTCGTATCCATGAAGCAGCTGCTGGAAGCCGGTGTCCACTTCGGTCACCAGACCCGCCGCTGGAACCC
>SVPJ01000006.1 GCA_015065885.1 Oscillospiraceae bacterium
GAGTAGAATTTCGTGCGATTTTTGGTGCGGCGAAGGTGGCAAGGCTGTCGCCTGCCACCGACAACAAATCAAAAAGCGCGGAAATTATGCCGTTTTAGGCGTGTTCGGATGCGCCTCCTCTGCTTACAGATCGTAATGCGGATACATCGACTTGTGGTCGCGCATCCAGTCGCCCAGTTCTCTCACCATCGTTTCGTAATCGGGGATCACGTAGTCAAACCCGTCGAACCGCGTGCGGACGAGCGACTTGTCCGCCACAAAACGCTCGAGCGGCTGTACCTCGATCGGCGCACGGCGAATGTGCTTGTTAAAGAGACACAGCAGATCGTACTTGTTGATGGAGGAGGCGGGCACGGTGTTGTACAAGCCGTGCGCGCGGGTGCGGGCGGCGACTTCCATCGTTTTCGCGAGCTGCAGAGTGGTCTGACCCGTCCAGATAGCGCCCGTAAACCCGTTCACGGGGCCTTCCTGCTTCATAAACCAGTTGAGCAGACCGATACCGTTTTCGTTGATATCGGGGCCGATGATGGAGTTGCGCAGGGTGATGTTCTTTTCGTCGTCCAGTTCGCCGATGGCTTTGGATTTATCGTAAAACAGCGTCCCGTCGGGCACGGCGTCCTCGGTGTAGCCGCCCGTTTTGCCCGAAAACACGCAATCGGTGCTCATGTGGATGATCTGCGTTTCGGTCTCGCGGGTGATGTGTGCCAAAAAGTGCGGCAGATAGCCGTTGAGCAACACCGCCATCGGGTGATTGTTTTCTGCAAATTGGTTTAAGAGGCCGATGCAGTTGATGACCGCGTCGTATTCGCCTTCCAGCACCATTGTTTTAACGTCGTCGAAACGGGTAGCATCGCCCACGATGGTGGTGACGTACCGCGACGGCTCCATGGCAAAGCCGGTCACGTCGTGCCCTTGCTCTTTCAAGTAGAGCGAGATCATGTGTCCCGCCATACCGTTACAGCCCATAACCAGGAATTTCATACGCATTCTCCTTTATAACCCGAACAGCTGACGGGTGTTTTGTTCCGTTTGTTTTAACAGTGTATCGACTTCTATACCGCGTGCAGCGGCGATCACCGCCGCCGTGTGCGCGATCATACGGGAATCGCACCGATGTCCGCGGCAGGGGACGGGTGCCATATACGGCGCGTCCGTTTCGAGTAACAGACGGTCGGCGGGCACCGCCGCCGCCACTGCCAACGGTTTTTTCGCACCTTTAAAGGTCGCGGCGCCGCCGAGCCCGATAGACATGCCGAGTTTTACCACTTCCTGCATCATCTCCACACTGCCCGAAAAGCAGTGGAGAACGCCCCGCGGGCGATATTTCTGCAACAGCGTGAGGGTATCCTCGTGCGCGTCGCGGTCGTGTACGATGACGGGTAGTGAGAGGCGGTTGGCAAGTTCCAGTTGCGCTTCAAAGCAGGTGCGTTGCACTTCGCGGGGCGGGTTGTCCTCCCAGTGGTAGTCCAGCCCGATCTCCCCGACGGCGACCGCCCGCGGATGTGCCGCGAGCCGTTCCAACGTTGCTGTTGCGTCAGCCGTGTAGGTGTTTGCCGCTTCGGGGTGGATACCCACCGCGGCGTAGAAATACGGATAGGTTTCCGCAAGCGCCAACGAACGGCGGGCGGATTCCACATCCGACGCGGCGTTGATCACGCCGCACACCCCACCTGAAGGCAGAGCGGCGAGCAGTTCGTCACGGTCGGTGTCGAACGCCGCATCGTCGTAATGCGCGTGGGAATCAAAGATCCGTGCCATATCAGCGCAGTTTGCTGCCGATGGGCAGATTGTCCACAAACAGGACGCGTGCCGCATCTTCGCCGTTTTCATCCAGCGTGTCGGCGGCGAGGATCATACCCGCCGATTCCACACCGCACAGCACGGCGGGCTTCAAGTTTGCGACCACCACCACACGGCGGCCTTTCAATTCGTCGGGGGTGTACCACTTGGCAATACCCGAACACACGGTGCGGGGGGTGCCGCTGCCGTCGTCCAGGGTGAGTTTCAACAGTTTCTTCGCCTTCTTCACCGGCTCGCATTCCACGACCTGTGCCACGCGCAGGTCGATCTTGCCGAAATCGTCAAAGGCGATCTCGGGCAGAATGGGGGCGAACGCGGGCGCGTCCGGCTCTTTTGCGGCGGCCGCCGCTTTCATCTTCGCCTGCAGTTCCGCTTCCAGTTCCGCCAGCACCTTTTCGGCGTCCAAACGCTGGAACAGCGGCTTCGCTTCGCCCACCGTGAAGGTGTCGGTCGTGCCGAAGGTGAGGGTGTCGTAATTCATCGTGTCACGCGAGACCTGCAACTGATCGAAGATGGCTTCGGCGGTTGCGGGCATAAACGGCGCCATCAAAATGGCGAGCACGCGAATGCTTTCCAGCAGGTTATACAGCACCGCCGAAAGACGCGGGTGGTCTGCTTCATTCTTGGCAAGCACCCACGGGGCGGTCTCGTCGATATACTTATTGCAACGGCGGGCAAGATTCATCAGCACGTCCGCCGCGTCGGCGTTGTGATAGGTGTCCATACGGGCGGCGAAATCCCGCACCGTATCCGCCACGGCACGGCGCAGGTCTTCATCGAGCGGCTCAACAGCCGCAGGGCGGACGACCGTGCCGCCGAAATATTTATTGGTCATCGCGATGGAGCGGTTGACCAGGTTGCCCAGCGTGTTCGCAAGGTCGGTGTTGAACTTCGCGATGAACGCTTCATAGGTGATGGTGCCGTCTTGCGCAAACGGGATCTCGGA
The DNA here is from genome assembly GCA_015065885.1 of Oscillospiraceae bacterium. GTDB lineage: Bacteria > Bacillota > Clostridia > Oscillospirales > Acutalibacteraceae > SIG588. Next base: position 2,747 of record SVPJ01000006.1, read on the forward strand.
GAGCAGGTAGTAACGCACCGCGTCGGTGCCGAAACGTTCGGCAAGCTCGTCCGCGTACACTACGTTGCCCTTGGATTTGCTCATCTTGTCCTCGCCGAACAGCAGCCACGGATGACCGAGCACCTGCTTCGGCAACGGCTCGCCCAGTGCCATCAGAATGATGGGCCAGTAGATGGTGTGAAACCGCACGATATCCTTGCCGATGACGTGCAGGTCGGCGGGCCAATAGCGGTCGTACAACTCACCGCAGCCGTCGGGATGATACCCTACGCCCGTGATGTAGTTGGACAGCGCATCCAGCCACACGTAGGTGACGTGGCGGGGATCGAACTCCACGGGAATGCCCCAGGTGAAAGAGGAACGGGAGACGCACAAGTCTGCCAGACCCGGCTTTAAGAAGTTGTTGATCATCTCGTGCTTGCGGGATTCGGGCTGGAAGAAGTCGGGGTTTTCCTCGTAATACTTGAGCAGACGATCCTGATACTTCGACAGGCGCAGGAAATACGCCTCCTCCTTCGCGTCGGTCACGGGGCGGCCGCAATCGGGGCAGCACCCGTCTTTCAGTTGCGAGGCGGTGAAGAAAGATTCGCACGGTACGCAGTATTTGCCTTCGTACTCGCTCTTATAGATATCGCCTTGATCGTACAGCTTCTTGAAGATGGCTTGGATCGCTTTCACGTGATCCTCGTCGGTGGTGCGGATGAAACGGTCGTAGGTCACATTCAGCGAATCCCACACCGCTTTGATCTGGGCGGACATACCGTCCACGTATACTTGCGGGGAAAGTCCCTGCTCACGGGCGGCGTCCTCGATCTTTTGACCGTGTTCGTCCGAGCCGGTCAGAAAATGCACGTCATAGCCGCAAAGACGCTTGTAGCGTGCGATCGCATCCGCCAACACGATATCGTAACAGTTGCCGCAGTGCGGTTTGTAGGACGCGTAGGCGATAGCGGTGGTTAAATAAAACTTCGGTTTTTGAGTATCCACGGAAAAGTCTCCTAACTGTAAAAACGTTCTTTTTGTATTGTAACAGATTTTCAAAAAATTACAAGTATCAGTTTTCGGCGGGGAATTTGCTGATCTTCCGAACGGCGTACTGTAATATAAGTCGCGCATCGGTGGAGTCCGCCTTGCCGTCTCCGTTCACGTCCGCCACGGTAGTATCGATAGCATCGGCTGCGATCTTTTTCACGGAATATTGCAAGGTGAGACGCGCGTCGGTGGAATCTACCTTATCGTCCCCGTTCACATCGCCGAGCAGCGCGGTCGGCGGGGGCAGCAATGCGAGCGTGTCCATCGCCGCTCGCAGTGCCGCCAGCGCGTCTGTCACGGCGAGCAGGGATGCGGGCGGGGTCTGCCCGTACACCGCGCGGGCGTTTTGCAACACCAGTTCGAGTGTCGCCGCCGAGGCAACGGTAAAGGGAGTAAGGTCGATCGCTTCTGCCTCGCGGATCGCATTGAGCAGATCGTCGAAGGAGGCAAACGCGTCGGGGGCTTCGGCGTTCACGGCAGCGTCCGTCACCGCGGGCGCGGTCAAGCCGAAGGAGAACGCATCAAAGAACAGTGTACCGCTACCGTCCGCCGTGCCCTTAAAGGTGGCACCGCTGATCCCGTTCAGCACGGTTTTGGGGTTGGCGACGGCGTTGCCGTTCAAGGTCAGTTTATCCAGCGCAAAAGTGTATACCTTGAACTTGGTGCCGCCCGAAAGGAGTTCGGCACTGCCGCCGTCGAGCAGGGGCACGTCGTATTGCTTCCCGCCGCTCGTTAAGGTGAGCGAAAGGCTCACGTCGGTGGCGGAGGGGTTGAGCAGGCTGACCGACAGCGTTTTGAAGTTGCCCCATTTCCCCGCTGTTTGCGGATAAGAGAGAATGGGGGATACGGCAAAGTCGTCTTCGAAATCCACCCGCAGTGAAGCCGTACCTTCCGCCTTGATATTGGTATCGTAGGCGTATGTATTGCCCGACACCTTGAAGGAGGGGCGGTAGCCGTACTTGTAGTTTTCGGTATTGGCTTCGTCGTACACCCACACGTCACGGTCGGCGTACATCCAATCCTGCGCGGTGAAGCGGGTGCTGTTTTTATCCTGCGCGTTCACCGTGTCGTTCGGTTTTGCGGTGCGGAAGGGGGCGGCAGGAATGCCGACGGAGTTGCCGAGATTGGCCGCCTGCGCAAAGTCGTCGAAGGCGTACATCACGTTTTGGGGCTCTGCCACGTAGCGGTTCCAAACCTTCACGGTGTCCTCGTCTACGGCGGCCGCCTCGGCGTTCACATAGATACCGTCTGCACCTGCCACGGTAAAACCGTGCAGTTCGGCACTGCCGTCCAGACTGCGCAAACCCTCACCCACGCGGTCGAAGGTGACGTACACCGCACCGTCCCGCACTTCCATCGACTTATACACGGGAGCGGTGTATTCACCGTGTCCGCCGTACACCATGTTCAGCGCCGCCAGCGCGTACCGCTCACCCACGGGGGTCTTGATACGCGGGTGGAGGGGGTCGGAAGTGTTGGAGCCGAGCATATGCTCGAGCGGCAGGTCGTACAGCGGGAGCATCGCGGTGGTGGCGGCATCGCACACCGCCCAACCGCGTGCCATATATTCCGAAAGGTAACCGATGGTCGCCTTGCCGATGCCGTAGTTATAGGGCGAGATCTGCGCGAAGATGAGCGGCATATCCCCGTCGGGATACCCGAACACATCGCCCCAACTGTCCTTCAGGACGGCGATCGCGTCGTCGTACATATCCGAGTAACTGCTGTTGCTCTCACCCTGGTGCCAGATGGTGCCCGCGATATTCATCCCCTCAAGCGGGGCGATCTTCGCGTTGTACCACGTGGTCATAATACCCGCGGTGCTCGGCCACCAATCGGCGTCGTAATATTTGTTGTGATCCTTCAGTGCCTTTTTCAGTGCGGCGTTTTGCTCGATCGCTTCGCGGGAGAGCCACGCTTCAATGACGGTGGCACCCAGTGCCGCGTTGACGATGCCGACCGGCACGTCCAGTTCTTCCTGCAGTTCCTTGGCGAAGGTGTAGGCAATGGAGGAGACGTTCGAAAGCGCCGCCTTATCGTTGCCGAGGCACCAGTACGCGGCACCCACGTCGCGGGACGGGGTGGGGGAAGTACCGCCGTTCGCACGCAACGGCTCGCAGAACACGCGAATGGCGGTGTTGTTTGCCGCGTCCAGAATGGCGGTGGCATCCATATCCCGTCCGATCCACAGTTCCATATTGGACTGGCCGCAGGCGATCCAGAGTTCACCCACCAGCACGTCGCGGATCGTCCAGTCGTGATCGCCCACCGTGATGCGGATGGTGTAGGGGTCGTATCCGCCCTCGCGGGCGGCAAACGCCGCATCCCAACGTCCGTCTTCCGCCACGGTGGCGGTGGCGGTCTCGAGCAAGGTCTCGCCCTTGTAGAGTTCTGCCGTGACCGCAGAGCCTGCGTCACCGAAGCCCCACAGATTCATCGGTTTGTTCTGCTGGAACAGCATACCGTCCGAGAACAGGGTGGGCAGGATCGGCGCACCCGCCGTATCCACCAAACGCACGTTACTCACCGTAATATGCAATTTGTCGTAGAAATCGTCCTGCCAGTTGTTCATGTATATACGCATATAGTTGATGGCGGAAAGGTCGAGAACGCCGCCTGTCGTGCCGAAGGAGGACAGCGGCAAGGCGTATTCGTAGGTGCCCGACCGCCAACGCAACTGCGTGGTGCTGAAGTTTGCTTCGTTAATATCGCACCCGCCCGACGAGGTGAGTTCGATCTGGCCGCCCGCCAAAATGGGCGGGGTGAAGTCGTCGGGATCGGTGAGGTTTTCGAAGGTGATGTCCATCAGCAATACCAACGTTTCGGGGTTGTGCTTGGAGGCATCGATGGCGGGAAATTTCTTTTCTGCCGCAACGGTCGCGGTGGCGTTGCCGCTGCCCGTGAAGGTCTTGTTCATCGTGAAGGGGATCTCGCCCACGAGATAGGTGGTGTCCCATTCCGTTTCTTCCTCTTTCACGGCAGGGCGGGAGGTGTCCACCACGCACACGTCCGACATACGTACGGTGTAAGTGGAGGTGGTGACACCCGAAAACTCCATCCACCAGAAGGTGAAGGTATCGCTCGCAAAATTCCACGCGGAGTAACCCGTACCCGTGGAGAAAGGCAGCAGGATCTCGTTCCACTCGCCGGGCACGAGGGCACCGCCGTCCACCGCTTTCAGTTCCTTGATCTTCCACGACAGGCGTTTACTGCCGCAGAAGGTATCCGAAAAATAGATGACGTTGCCCGCGTTTGCCAAAAGATCGGTATTTTCGGGATCTTCGCTGTCTTCAAAGAAAAAGCGCATCGACAGCGCGAGGTGTTCGGCAGGTGCCGCCGAAAGCGGGATGGAGAGCCCGTTCACCCAGCCGTTACCGTACACCTTTGAGGCGGCGATGTAATCGAACTGTTTCTTTTCGTGGATCGTGTAGAGAACATAGTTATCCATGGGATCCTTCTCCTCTGCCGTGATGGTGAACGTGCCGCCGAAAACGGTGATGAACAGAACCGCGCACAGCACGACCGAAAGTAAACGTCGCCGGACCATAAGACCGCCTCCTTAGGGTGAGCATTCAAACCCGAACTCCGTTTTTGGAAGGCGGATTTTCACTCACCCATTGTTAAAATACTCGCCAATACGGGAGTATTGGCTGCGTTTTCGCCTCGGTTGAGCGAAAATCCGCTCTTTCAAAAATCTGCGACCGCAAAGCGAGGAGATTTTGAGGGGTTTTTGCTTCAGTCGGGCGAAGGAATGCTCGCGCCTTGCGAGCACGAGTGAAGCAAAAAGCACCGAAATACCCCGCTTCGCGGCGGGTTCGAGTTTAAATGCTCACCCTATTTTTATATACATAAAATATCACATTTGTTTTCGGTTTGCAACACCCAAACAAGAGGGTTGTGCGATTTTGGCAAAAAGCACCAAAAGAAATGTGAAAATTTTTCTGTCAAAAGGCTTGCAATTTTTTGAAGAAGTGGGTATAATGTTCCTATGGTGGGGAAAAGTGTATCTCAAAACCACCGTTGTGGAGAAAAGTGGAGGTTTTCCACCTTTTCAACACGTTTTCAACAACAGACGGTTTGCATATTGCGATAAAGGAGGGAGAAACGGTGACCAAAGGGTTTTACGGACGGTATCAGCACACGATCGATGCCAAGGGGCGCGTGTTCGTGCCGGTGAAGTTCCGCGATAAGCTCGGCAGCGGTTTTATTGCCGCGGCGGTGCTGGATCACTGCATCTCCCTGTACTCGTTTGAAGAATGGGACAAGTTGATGGAGGGCATCAACGCCCTGCCCGTGTCCAAAGCGCGCGACTTACAGCGCGCCCTGTCCTCCAACGCCATCGACGTGGAAGTGGACGCACAAGGGCGTATCCTGCTTCCGAAGCATTTGGTGGCGTACGGTTACCTTGAAAAAGAGGTGACGGTCATCGGCGCGGGCAACCACGCCGAAATTTGGAACGCTGCCCGTTTGGCTGAGCGCGAAAGTGCGATGACCGACGAAGCGTTGGAAGAGAAGTTTGTTGAACTCGGATTTTAAAGGAGGGCGCACCGTGGCGCAGGAGGTTTCGGGCTATCACCGTCCGGTGTTGCTGGGCGAAACGTTGACGGCGCTCGCACCCCGCCCCGACGGGATCTATCTGGACGGTACGGCAGGCGGCGGCGGACACTCCTTTGCCATTGCCTCGCGGCTCACGACGGGACGGCTGATCGCACTCGATCAGGATCCCGACGCCATTGAAGCGGCGTCCGCACGGCTCGTCGGCCTGCCCGCTACGGTGGTGCAGTCCAATTTTGCACAGATGGATGCGGTGCTCGCATCGTTGGACATTCCCGCGGTGGACGGCATCTTGCTCGATATCGGCGTATCCTCCCACCAGTTGGATACGGCGGAGCGCGGATTTTCCTATCACATGGATGCGCCGCTGGATATGCGGATGAGTCAAAGCGGTACCACCGCCGCCGACTTGGTGAACACCTTGTCGGAAGCGGAACTGATGAAGATATTTTACGATTACGGTGAGGAGAAGTTTTCCCCCCGCATCGCCCGCGCGGTGGTGGCGGCAAGAGCGAAAGCCCCCATTCTCACCACCATACAACTGGCGGATATCATCCGCGATGCCGTTCCTGCCGCGGCGCGGCGGGACGGGCACCCCGCACGGCGGGTGTTTCAGGCGTTGCGCATTGCGGTAAACGGGGAACTGGACCGTCTGTCCGAAGCGTTGGATACCGCATTCGATTGCTTAAAGGACGGCGGCCGACTCGCCGTTATCACCTTCCACTCGCTGGAAGACCGCATCGTGAAGCAACGGTTTAACGAATGGCGGCAAGGGTGTACCTGCCCGCGGGAATTCCCCGTGTGCGTGTGCGGTAAGACCCCTGCTGCTGCCGCGGTCGGCAAACCGTGGGAGGCTTCCGAAAAAGAACTCGCAGAAAACCCGCGTGCCCGCAGTGCAAAGTTGCGGTGTGTGGAACGGATACACGCAAAAAACAAGTAAGTCAAGGATAAAACGGAAAGGACGGGATGAACATGGCAATGCAAACGCCGGTACACGGTACCGAAGCGTACGATCTGTCGTTGTTTGAAGAACGTCCCGCCCGCCTGAAAGAGGTAAAACCGAGCAAAAAGGTGCAAAAAGCACGGCGCCGCACCGCACGTCTGCAATCCGTCATCAACGTGGCGGTGACCCTGCTTGTGACGACCGCGGTGTGTGCGGTGGTCGCCTTGATGATCTTCGACCGCGTGCAGATCACCGAGATCAATGACGAGATCATTCAAAAGCAGGAAACGCTCGATATTTTGGAAAGCGAGACCATTCGTCTGTCGAACGAGCTTGCGGCGCAGACCTCGGCAGAACAGGTGGACGCCTACGCCGCCGCGAACGGAATGCAGAAGATCGACAACTATCAGTTGCAGTATATTACGGTGGAAGCGGGCGACAAGCTGGAAGTGACGGATGACGGCGAGCAAGGCTTTTTTGAAGCGGTTGCCGCGGGTATCGGCGACTTCTTCCACTGGGTGAAATATTTGTTTGAGTGAGACGGTATGTATGACCGTTTTGCGTAATATGCTGTTATCGGTTCACCCTGGAGGCTGGCACTCTGCGATTTCGGCAAGGAATCCCATCGAGAGTTGAGATGTGCGCACCTCAACTCTCGTTTTGCACTTATAACGAACGAAAGGACGGTTTTCATGGCGGTTTCGGATAAAAAGGGTACGCCCGAAATACATACGCGCGCACCGGTACGCGGAATGAAATTGCGCGCAGCAGCCGTGTTGATATTCGTTGTGGTGATCGCCTTCGGCGGCGTGATCGGCAAACTGTTTCACTGGCAGATACAAGAGGGCGACTCGCTGCAGCAGGAGGCGGTAGCACAGCAGCTCAGCGATACCGTCACCTCTCCGAACCGCGGTAAGATCTTCGACCGCAACGGCAGTACGCTGGTAGAATCGCAACTGGTGTGGACGGTCATTATGTCTCCCGCCGCTATTGAAACGGACGAAGACCGTGTAACGATCGCGGACGATATCTCCGCATTGTTGGAGGTGGATCGGGACACACTGTATGCAAAGACGCAAAAGACGTACTCGCAGTTTGAGTATGTGAAAAAGAAGATCCCGCGTGCGAAGGTGGAGGAACTCGCGGCGTGGGTAAGCGAAAAAGAGATGGGCGGCGTCTTCCGCGTCATCACCGACTACAAGCGGGTGTATCCCTACGGTTCGCTTGCCTCCACCGTACTCGGGTTTACGGGCGCGGAGGGCACGGGTCTGTACGGTCTTGAAGCACTGTATGAAAACACGCTGGCAGGGGAAGCGGGACGCGTTATCACCACCCAAAACGGGTGGGGCGAAAAAATGCCTAACACCTTAAGTTACGAAAAGACCATCGACGCGACCGACGGCAGCAGTTTGGTACTCACCATCGACCAGACCATTCAGCACTACGCCGAAAAGTATCTGGAGGAAGCGGTAAAAGCAACGGGTTGCACCAACCGCGGTCTGGCGGTGGTGATGGACGTGAACACCGGCGGCATTTTGGCGTTGGCGGTGAAGGGGGATTACGACCCGAACGACCCGTTCACCATTGCCGACCCCGACGTGCTGGCGGAATTGGCAGAACTTTCGGGTGACGAAGAATCGACCGCCCGTTCGGCGGCGTTGCAAAAGCAGTGGAACAACAAGGTGGTATACGATTTCTACGAGCCGGGTTCGGTATTCAAGGTGTTCACCTCGTGCATGGGCATTGAGGAAGGGGTCGCGAATGAGAGCACTTCCTTCCACTGCGGCGGCTCGCTGACGGTACTCGGGCGCAAAATGAACTGCCACGTGTATCCGTCGGCGCACGGTACGCAGACCTTCGCACAGGCGATCTCCAATTCCTGCAACCCTGCATTTATGAATCTCGGTCTCTCCATCGGTGCGAAAAACTTCTTCAAATATTTTGTCGGTTTCGGCTTTACCGAACTGACCGGCATCGATATGCTCGGTGAGTCGCAGGTGACCTCGGCACTGTATTACGACGATACGATGGGTGACGTGTCGCTTGCGACCAACGCCATCGGTCAGACCTTTAAGATCACCCCCATTCAGATGATCACCGCCATTTCCGCCGTGGCGAACGGCGGCGACCTGATGACCCCGTACGTGGTGGCGGAGGAACTGGACAGTGCGGGCAACGTGCTGAAAGTCACCACTCCGACGGTGCGTCGGCAGGTCATTTCAAAGGACACCGCCGCCCGCGTGAGTGCGATGCTCGCGGCGTCGGTCAACGGCGGCGGCTCACGCAACGCCTACGTGGCGGGTTATCGCGTGGCGGGTAAGACGGGCACGTCGGATAAGACCGAACGACCCGAAGATAATAACGTGTGGGCGTCCTTTTCGGGCTTTGCTCCTGCGGACGATCCGCAGATCGCCATTTTGGTGGTGCTTGACGAGCCGCACAGTGCCATTCGTTACGGCGGTACCATCTCCGCTCCCGTGGCACAGAAGATCTTAGCGGACGCCCTGCCGTATCTCGGCATTGAGCCGGTGTATACCGATGCGGAACTTGCGAATATGAACAGTGCGACCCCCGCGGTGGTGGGCAAAGAGGTAAATACCGCGGCGTCGCTCGTGAAGAGCCAGGGGCTGGAATATTACATCGTGGGCGAGGGCAGTACGGTACTCAAACAAGTGCCCGACGGCGGCGCGACCATTCCGAAGGGCGGTCAGGTGGTGCTGTACACCGAAACGACGGTGGCGGACAAAACGGTCACCGTGCCGAATTTTGAAGGCATGACCCTGTCACAAGCAAATCAAGCGGCGGCGTCAAGCGGTGTGAACATTCTCATCAAAGGGTTGGTCACGGGTGCTTCGGGCGACCCGAAGGTGTCCACCCAGAGTGTCGCGGGCGGTACGACCGTGCCGCGGGCAACGGTGGTCACCGTGAACTTTATCTATGCGGATGCTATCGAATAATCAGTAAGGAAGTGGCTGTATGATGCGGTTATCGGCTCTGCTTGGGGGCACACTACCGATTGCGGACCGTGATATTGCGGGGATCACCTGCGACTCACGCCGTGTGGAGAGCGGATTTGCGTTCGTGTGTATTCGCGGTACGGCGCAGGACGGGCACGTATACGCCGCCGATGCGCTGAAAAAGGGGGCGGCGGTGGTCATCACCGAAGAGGCGCAGGGCCTTTTCGACGAAGTCACCGTTTCGGATACGCGGCAGGTGTGGGCACAGATGTGTGCCCGTTGGTTCGGTAATCCTGCGGAACGCCTGCATTTGATCGGCGTGACGGGCACCAATGGCAAGACCACCGTCACGTGGCTCCTGAAGGCGGCGCTCACCGCCTGCGGTCACAAGGTGGGGCTTCTCGGCACCATTCAAAATATGATCGGCGAGCGGGTGTTGCCTTCGGGGCACACCACCCCCGACCCGTACGAACTGCAAAGTCTGTTGGCGTTGATGGTGGCGGAAGGGTGCGATTACGCGGTGATGGAGGTCTCTTCCCACGCGCTGTGCCAGAATCGCGTGGACGGTTGCGTATTTGACGCCGCCGTTTTCACCAATTTGACCCAAGACCATCTCGACTATCACGGTACGATGGAAGCGTACGCCGAGGCGAAAAAACGATTGTTTTCGCAGGCGAAATGCGCCATCATCAATGCGGACGACGCGTGGGCGGCGACCATGTGCGACGGTATCACCATCCCCGTGACGACCTTCTCGGCTAAAACGACGGCGGATTACACTGCCCGTGAGATCACGGCGCGTCCCGACGGGGTGGATTTCCTTTTGCAAGCGGGGGATACTGCTGCGCGGGTGCATTTTGCCATCCCCGGTATGTTTTCGGTGTATAACGCTTTGGCGACCGCGGCGTGTCTGCTCGCGCTTGGTTTTCCGTTGTCCGCAGTGGCGGCGGCACTGGAGGCGGCACGCGGCGTGAAAGGTCGCGCGGAGATCGTGGAAGGCCCCGCGGGTGTCACGGTGGTCATCGACTACGCGCACACCCCCGACGGGCTTGCCAATATCTGCCGCACCTTAAAAGAGTGCTGTGCAGGGGAACTCATCACCGTGTTCGGTTGCGGCGGTGACCGCGACCGCACCAAACGCCCGAAAATGGGGCGCATCGCGGCAGAACTGTCCGACCGCGTGGTGGTCACCTCCGATAATCCGCGTTCGGAAGACCCGATGGGCATTATTGAAGAGATTTTGGTCGGCGTACGGGAAGTAGACGTCCCGTACATCGTGGAGGAAAACCGTGCCCGCGCCATTCACGCGGCACTGGCGGTCGCCCGTCCGGGCGATACGGTGTTGCTTGCAGGCAAAGGACACGAAACGTATCAGATCTTGGCGGACGGCGTGATCCATCTCGACGAACGGGAGATCGTGGCGGAGGTAAGGGGGTAAATCATGGATATTCGACAGACCGTTTGTTTTTTGCTCACCGCAACGGTGGCGTTCGCGGTCAGCGCCCTTGCGGGCCGATGGCTGATCCCGTGGTTGCACCGCCTGCGTTTTGGACAGACGATTCGTGAAGTCGGCCCTTCGTGGCACCAAAAAAAGCAGGGCACCCCTACGATGGGCGGTATGCTGTTCTTGGTCGGTATGACGGCGGCACTGTTGGCGGCGGTGCCGATCTGCTGTCTGCTTGCGCCCAAGGTGCCCGCACTTGCGCTGTTTCGCACCAACGGGGCGATCACCCGCTTTTTTGCAGGCGTATTGCTCGTGTTCGGCTGTGCCGCCATCGGTTTTGCAGACGACTACATCAAGGTGGTCAAAAAGCGCAATCTGGGACTCACCGAACGGCAAAAACTGGTGTGTCAGTTGGTGGTCGCGGCAGGCTACGTGACCTCGCTCTTTTTGTGTAACGAAGGCAGGATGTACGTTCCCTTCGCGGGGGAGGTAGCTCTCGGTTGGTGGTACATACCGCTTGGTATCTTCATCGTGGTGGGCGCGACCAATGCGGTCAATATCACCGACGGTGTGGACGGCCTGTGCGGCAGTATCACCGTGATCGCGCTGATCCCGCTGTTGGTGCTTGCGGGGTATTACGGCGCGATGGGGCAAGGGCTCATTGCGGCGGCCATGATCGGCGGTATTCTGGGCTTTTTGGTGTGGAACCTGCACCCCGCGAAGGTGTTTATGGGAGACCTCGGCTCCCTTGCTCTCGGCGGCGTGCTGTGTGCGGTGGCGTTCGGTATCGACCGTCCGCTGCTCTTGATTCCCGTGGGTATCGTGTATATTGCAGAAACGCTTTCGGTCATTTTGCAGGTGACCTATTTTAAGTTGACTCACGGTAAACGGCTCTTTAAAATGAGTCCCATCCACCATCATTTTGAGATGTGCGGGTGGAGTGAGACCACCATTGTCACCGTGTTTTCGGCGGTGACACTTATCGGCAGTATCGGTGCATTGCTGCTCGCCTGGTACGCTTAAATTTTTGAACTTTAACACACGGAGGTGACCGTATGGCTACGAACGGACAAGAGGCGGCACGCACGACGGGTACGCCTGCAAAAAAGAAAAAGCGCAGTTACGGTCTGCTCGCGGTGGGCGGCTTTGATATGCCGTTTTTGATCTTGCTGTTGCTCGTGCTGTCCATCGGACTGATCTGTATGTTTTCCGCAAGTTTCGTGTACGCCTATTACAACGACGGTGACAGTTACTTTTATATCAAAAAGCAGATGATCTTTGCGCTTATCGGCGTGGTGGCGATGCTCGCGTGTTCCTGCGTGGATTACCACTGGTGGCATAAGGCGGCACTGCCGCTGATGGGTGTTTCGTATATTCTGCTCATCATCGTGTTTCTTCTGCCCTCTGCGAGCGGCATCCGCCGTTGGATCCGTCTGCCGGGTATCGGGCAGTTTCAGCCGTCGGAAGTGGCAAAATTTGCCCTTATCGTGCTGTTTGCACATATGATATCGCTGAATCAAAAGCGGATGAAGAAGCTGACGGTCGGCTTTTGGCCGTTCCTCTTGGTGCTTGGTACGGTGTGCGGTCTGGTGGTCGTTGAGCCCCACCTGTCGGGTACCATTCTGCTCGCCGCCATCGGACTGGTGATGATGTTCGTCGGCGGCAGTAACCTTATCGCACTCGGCGGCTTGCTGGCACTCGGTGCCGTTGGCGCGTATATCATGGTGTTTAAGCTGGGATACGAATACGACCGTATTCTGGTATGGCTCGAGCCGTTCGAAAGCTATGCGGGCGAAATGCGCGACCAGGCGTGGCAAACGGTGCAGTCGCTCTATGCCATCGGATCGGGCGGCCTTCTCGGGCAGGGGCTGGGCAACTCGCGGCAGAAGCATCTGTTCTTGCCCGAACCGCAAAACGACTTCGTGTTTGCGGTGGTGTGCGAGGAACTCGGCTTCGTGGGCGCGGTCATCATCATTTTGTTGTTCGCCGCCTTGATCTGGCGCGGTTTCGCCATCGCGATGAAAGCCAAAGACAAATTTGGATTTATGCTCGCTATCGGGCTTACCGCGCAGATCGGTCTGCAGGTGGCGCTCAACTTGGCGGTGGTATCCAACCTCTTCCCCAACACGGGCATCAGCCTGCCGTTCTTCAGTTACGGCGGCACGTCGCTCGTGATGTTGCTCGGACAAATGGGGATCATTCTGTCGATCTCTCGCGGGCAAAATCGCCTGCATCAAGACCTTATCGAGGAGTAATTGGTATGCGCGTGTTAATGACGGGCGGCGGTACAGGCGGACACATTAACCCGGCGTTGGCGATCGCCGCCATTTTGCGCCGTCGCTATCCCGATGCCGAGTTTTTGTTCGTGGGTGCGAGGGGGCGTATGGAAGAAACGCTCGTCCCTGCGGCAGGCTATACCTTAAAAACAGTGGACGTGCGCGGCTTTCAACGGCGTTTGTCGCTGAAAAACGTGGGCCGAAACATCGCGGCGGCGTGGTGCGCCGTAACGGCAACGGCCGCTTGCACCCGTATTTTGAAAGAGTTTCAGCCCGACATCGCCATCGGCACGGGCGGTTATGTCAGCGGTCCCATTCTGCGTCGTGCGGCACAGATGGGCATTCCCGTGGCGGTACACGAATCCAACGCGTTTCCGGGTGTGACGGTCAAAATGCTCGCGAAGTGGGCGGACGTTATCATGCTGTGTGACGAAGCGGCGGCAAAGCATCTGCCGCCCGAGGCGAAGGTCGTGGTGACGGGCAATCCCATTCACCAAGGGTTCCAAAGTACCGACCGCACAACTGCGCGGCGGGAACTGGGACTGGACGAACGCCCGCTGGTGCTGTCGGTGGGCGGCAGTCTCGGTGCCCGCCGTATCAACGAAACGATGATCGAAGTGCTGTGCCGCAGTCATAAAGAAGGCGGCTTACAGCACATCCACGCAACGGGCAAGCGTGAATACGAAGAGACCAAAGCGGCACTTTGTGCGGCGGGCGTGCCCCTTCACGGTGACGGCATTTGGGTGCGGGACTACATCGACGATATGCCGCGGTGTATGGCGGCGGCGGATGTGGTGGTCTCCCGCTGTGGGGCGATGACCCTTACCGAACTGCCAGCAGCGGGCAAACCTGCCGTGCTGATCCCTTCGCCGTACGTGGCGGAAAATCACCAATATCACAATGCGATGGCACTCGTGAATAAGGGCGCCGCCGTATGTGTTGAAGAAAAAGATCTCACGGGGGATACCTTGTGGGAAGCGTTGCAGAGTATTTTGTCCGATCCCGCAAAGCGGCAACAAATGGCGGAAAATGCCGCCCGTGCCGCTATTCGGGACGTAGATGACCGCATTTTGGCGGCACTCGAGCCGTTGATAAAACAATAACACGGCGTTCTCCTTTGGCATAAGATGGGATGCAGGTGCATAGGATATCCTTTGCGCCGAGTTTCAGGCTTTTCCGAAGGAGTGCGGAGTATGGAGCGGCTGAGAATCGAAGGTGGCCGTCGGCTGGAAGGTACCGTTGCAATACACGGTGCCAAAAACAGCGCTCTGCCGCTGCTGGCGGCGACGCTGCTTTGCAAAGACGAATGTGCGTTACATAACTGTCCGCGATTGTCGGACGTGGACGTCGCGATGCGTATTTTGGAGCATCTCGGGTGCCGTGCTACGCGGCAGGACGGTACGGTTACGGTGCGGGCGGAGGCGGTCTCTCACCACGATGTTCCCGAAGGGTTGATGCGGGAGATGCGCTCCTCCATCGTCTTTTTGGGGGCGATACTGGCGCGGTGCGGAGAGGCGGCGTTGTCCTTCCCCGGCGGGTGTGAACTCGGACCGCGTCCGATCGATCTGCATCTGTCGTCACTGCGCCGCATGGGTGCCCTGATACGGGAGGAGTTCGGCGTACTCCGCTGCCGCGTGCCGAAAGGCTTGCACGGTGCCGCCATCACCCTGCCGTTTCCCAGCGTGGGAGCGACCGAAAACGTGTTGATCGCGGCGGCGACCGCAAAAGGCACCACCGTGCTGCGCAATGCCGCGCGGGAGCCCGAAATATGCGATCTGTGCGCCTTTCTCACACGGTGCGGCGCACGCATTCACGGTGCGGGGGAAAGCACCGTGACGGTGGAGGGCGTGGAAGCACTTCACGGGTGTGAGCATCGGGTAATACCCGACCGCATCGAAGCCGCGACCTATATGGCGGCGGCCGCCGCCACGGGCGGTACGGTGGTGCTGAAAAACGTGGAGACCGAACATTTGATGCCGGTGTTGCCCGCGTTTGAGGAAGCGGGGTGTCGGCTGACGCTGTGGGGAGACTCCCTGCTTGTCAGTGCGCCGCCGCGGCTTCACCGTGTGCGTACCGTGCGCACCATGCCGTATCCGGGTTTTCCCACCGATGCGGCGGCACCCCTGCTTGCCATGTGCTGTGTGGCGGAAGGCACGGGGGTGTTCGTGGAAACGATATTTGAAAGCCGTTACAAATACGCGGGCGAGCTTCGCCGTATGGGTGCTTGCATCAAGGTGGAGGACCGCGTAGCGGTGGTGGAGGGTCGTCCGACCTTGTTCGGCACGGGCGTTGCTTGCACCGACCTGCGCGGCGGCGCCGCGTTGGCGGTGGCGGCACTGGCGGCGGAAGGGGTCACCGTGATCGGTGAACTTCACCATCTCGACCGCGGGTACGAGGATATGGAACGGACGCTGACGGCGCTCGGCGGGACGGTAAAACGAACGGAGGCAGAACATGGCACAGCAGACACGGACCAAAGTGAAGAAGAAACGGCGTGTCAGCCGCTTTACGACGGTGTGCATCCTATTCGGTATGGTCGTGGCACTGATCCTGGCGAACGTGCTGGTGGACGTGGCAGTGAAGGGAAACGGCAAGCCTCAGACGAGTGAGAAAAAAGACTCGATGTTTGCGCTCAAAGAGATCACCGTATCGGGAGACACGCGATACTTAAAAGAGGCGATCGTACAGCAAAGCGGGCTTGCGGTCGGACAGAGCATCTGGTCGGTGGATAAGGTGAAAGCGGGCGAGCGGGTACTGGCGGCATTTCCGTATATTCAGGACGTAAAGGTGACCAATACCGCGTACAACAAGCTGAATATCGCGGTGAGCGAGACCGACGAGATCGGCGTGATGTACGGCGGCGGCAAATGGCTTGCGGTCGGATCAAACGGACGCATTTTGGAGGTGACGGCGGTGGAATCCGACCGTCCGCTCCGTGCGCTCTACTTAAAAGGTGCCGAAGCCGTCGGCACGGCGGTGGGTGAACAGGCGATGGACGACCGCTCATTTGCCATCGTGACCGAATTGCTTGCGGCGTTCGGGGAATACGAACTCGACGGCGTGTGTGAGATCGACCTTTCGAACAAGAGCGATCTGCGGCTGAACTGGAACAACCGCATCACAGTGAAACTCGGCAACGACTCCAACCTCACCCACGAGATCGGGGTGGTGAAATCCGCGTTGCCCGGCATTGAGCGGCAGTACGGTGAACACGCGGTAGGGCAGCTCGACGTCAGTTCGTTCTCGGAGGACGGCACCATGGCGGTGTTCACTCCACGGGATCTTTTGACCACCACGACTACCGCGACCACCACCTCGCCCGACGGAGAAACGACCACCACGACAACAACGTAAAAACAAGGCGGCGTGCCGAATGCACGCCGCCTTATTGATTGTTTAAAAAAGTTTACAAATTTTCAAAAAAATGCGTAAAAACCTGTTGAATTTATTTGCGGTATATGTTAGAATGATAACAGTGTAATTGTAAATTAGGGTACGTGTTTGCCCACGGAAAAATAAAGTGTGCAGGAGGAAAAAGCAATGGCTTTTCAGTTTGACGACGAATTTATGGATGGTATTCAAATAAAAGTGGTCGGTGTCGGCGGCGGCGGCGGTAACGCGGTGGATCGCATGGTGCGTTCGGGCGTGGCCGGTGTCGAGTTCGTGGCGGTGAATACCGACCGTCAGGCGCTCAACCGTTCGCAGGCGACGATGAAGATCCAGATCGGTGAGAAACTGACGCACGGCTGGGGCGCAGGCGCCAATCCCGAAAAGGGTCAGCGTGCGGCGGAGGAAAGCCACGACGAGATTATGAACGCTCTCAAGGGCACCGATATGGTGTTCATCACCGCCGGTATGGGCGGCGGCACCGGTACGGGTGCCGCTCCTGTGGTGGCGGAGATCGCGCGCGATATGGGCATCCTCACGGTGGGTATCGTGACCAAGCCCTTCCTGTTTGAAGGACGCAAGCGTATGGAGCAGGCGGAAGCGGGCATTGCCAATCTGCGTGAGCACGTGGACAGCCTGATCGTGATCCCGAACGAGCGCTTGAAGCAGGTGAGCGACGTGCGCATCACGCTGGCTAACGCGTTCGATATGGCGGACGACGTGCTGCGTCAGGGCGTGCAGAGCATTTCCCAACTCATCAAGACCAATGCGATGGTCAACCTGGACTTTGCGGACGTGACCGCGATCATGAAGGATGCGGGCTACGCACACATGGGTATCGGCCACGCGGAAGGCAAGGAGAAGGCGGAAAACGCGGCGAAGGAAGCGATCGCCAGCCCCCTGCTCGAGACCTCGATCGACGGTGCACACGGCGTGATCATCAACATCACCGCTTCGGTGGATATCGATATGGAGGACGTGGACGTCGCCTCCTCCATGATCTCCCGTGCGGTGCATCCCGACGCGACCATCATCTGGGGTGTTGCGCTGGATGAGAAGCTCAGCGACGAAATGTTCATCACGGTGATCGCCACGGGCTTCGAGGGCGGCTCGTCCGATGCGGGTACCACCCTTGGCGGCGTGACGCCGCCGTCCGGCTCGGTGGACGAAGGCGATCTTTTGGATATCTACGGTATTTTCGAGAAAAAGAACCAAGGCTGATAGTACGAACATACGGTGACCTGTCGAAAGACGGGTCACCGTTTTTTATCCTTTAAATAAAGTGTAAATTTTCCCTGTTCGGATATTGCCACGGCGGGACATATATGATATAATAATTTAAATATAAGTAGTTTTACCGTGGGGAGGTGGCGCTTGGTGATCATTTTGGGTATTGACCCCGGTTACGCGATCGTCGGCTGGGGTTGCGTGCGATACGAACACGGGCGGTTTACCCCGTTGGCGTTCGGCGCCGTGACCACCCCTGCAGGTATGGATTTTGCGGTGCGGCTGGAATACATCTATGAAGAGCTGCAACTTTTGTGTGCGAAGTATACGCCCGATGCGGCGGCGGTGGAGCGGCTGTATTTTCAAAACAACCAAAAGACCGCCATCGACGTGGCGCAGGCGCGCGGTGTTACCTTGCTGGCACTTAAAAAAAGCGGCGTGCCCGTGTTCGAATACACCCCGCTTCAGGTGAAATCGGCGGTGTGCGGTTTCGGGCGCGCGCAAAAACCGCAGGTGATGGAAATGACCCGCCGTCTTTTGAATTTAAAAGATGTGCCCCACCCCGACGATACCGCCGACGCGCTGGCGATCGCCATTTGTCACGGGCAGACGGGTGGTACGCTTTTGAAACGGAATCTACTGAAACAACGAATGGAACAGCAAAGGGGGCATGACAAATGATCTACAGTGTACGCGGAACGCTCGTGCATATTGAACCGCGCCTGGCGGTGGTGGAATGCGGCGGCGTGGGAATGGCGTGCCAGATCACCATGAACACCGCCCGTCAGTTGCCCGCGCAGGGCGAGGAGGTCATGCTGTATACCGTCTTGAACGTGCGGGAAGACGCGATGGAATTGTTCGGCTTTGCGGATACGGCGGAGCGCCGTTGCTTTGGGCAGTTGACCACCGTCAGCGGTGTCGGCCCGAAAGCCGCCATTGCCATTCTTTCGGAACTTTCGCCCGATAAGTTGGCGCTTGCTATTGCGACGGGCGATCACAAGACCATCACCCGCGCGCAGGGGGTCGGCCCGAAACTGGCACAGCGTGTGGTGCTGGAGTTGAAGGATAAAATGGGCGCTTCGATGAGCGACGGTGACACAGTGATGCCGCAGGGCACTGTTTCTGCCGCGGGCAACGCCGCCGAAGCGGTGAATGCGCTGACGGTGCTGGGATTTTCGGCGGCGGAGGCTTCCGCCGCGGTCGGCCGCTTAGACAGTGCCCTTTCGGTGAACGAGTTGGTGCGCGAAGCACTGAAAAGCCTTGCGAAAAGGGGGTAACGGGTCGTGGAGATGGATTTTGAAAACCGTATGGTGACCACCGAATATATCCCCGAGGATGAGGCGGAAAACTCCCTGCGTCCGCGTGCCCTCGCGGAATATATCGGACAGGAAAAAGTAAAAGAAAACCTGTCGGTGTTTATCGATGCGGCAAAACAGCGCGGCGACGTGCTGGATCACGTGTTGCTGTACGGCCCTCCGGGGCTGGGTAAGACCACCCTTGCCGCCATTATTGCGAACGAGATGGGCGTCAATTTCCGCATTACCTCGGGCCCTGCGCTGGAACGTCCGGGCGATCTTGCGGCAATGCTCACGAACTTGGATGTGGGGGACGTCTTGTTTATCGATGAGATACACCGTTTGCCCCGCGCGGTGGAGGAGATCCTCTACCCTGCGATGGAGGATTTTGCCATCGACATTATGAACGGTAAGGGGCAGGGGGCAATGTCCATTCACCTGCCGTTGCCGAAGTTTACGCTGATCGGCGCGACGACAAGGGCGGGGCAACTTTCCGCCCCCTTACGCGACCGTTTCGGTGTGATCTCCCGCCTGGAGTTGTATACGCCCGAGGAACTGGCGTTGATCGTGCGGCGGAGTGCGGGGATACTGGATATCCCCTGTGATGAGGACGGCGCACTGGAGATCGCGTCGCGGTGCCGCGGCACCCCGCGTATTGCCAACCGCATGCTCAAACGGGTGCGTGATTTTGCGCAGATACTGAACGGCGGCGTGATCAGTGCCGCGGCGGCGCAGACGGCGCTTGACCGCTTGGAAGTGGACGAGTTGGGACTGGATATGGTGGATCGCCGTATGCTTACGGCGATGATCGACCATTATAACGGCGGCCCTGTGGGCCTCGATACGCTTGCGGCGGTGATCGGGGAGGAAGCAGTCACCATCGAAGATGTGTACGAGCCGTATCTGATGCAGATCGGATTCCTCTCCCGCACGCCGCGCGGACGCGTGGTGTTGCCTGCGGCATACGCGCATCTGGGTATCCCGCAGCCGGGGCAACAGACTTTCGGATAAGGATGTAATGTTATGGGGCGACTCTTTGGCAGTGACGGCGTGCGCGGCGTGGCGAACGCGGGTCTGACCTGCGAGACTGTAATGAATATCGGCCGTGCCTGTGCGGCGGTGCTTTGCGAGAGCAATCCCCGTCCCCGCGTACTGATCGGGTGGGATACCCGCGCCTCCTCGGAAATGATGGTCGCGGCACTCACGGCGGGGCTTTGCTCGGTGGGGGCGGACGTGGAACTGCTCGGGGTGATACCTACTCCCGCGGTGGCGTACCTCACCCGCGTGCGGGCGGCGGAACTCGGTGTTTCGGTGGCAGCCTCGTACACCCCGTGTGAATACAGCGGATTGAAACTGTTTGACGGGGCAGGACGGCTGTCGGCAGAGAACCTGCAACGCATCGAAGCGGTGCTGCTCGACGGCGCGGGGACGATCCCCTGCCCCGTCGGGGGTGAGATCGGACGGGCAACGACCCTGCCGCGCGGGGCGGAAGAGTACCTTTGGTATCTCGCCTCCACCGCGGCGGATCTGCGCGGTATGCGGGTGGCGGTGGATTGTGCCAACGGTGCGGCAGGTGCTTCGGCGGTACAACTGCTTACCGATCTGGGGGCAACCCCCGTGCCGCTGAATAACGAGCCGAACGGCCGCAATATCAACGAACGGTGCGGCGTGGCACACGCGGAAAGCCTGGCGGACTACGTAAAAGCGCACAAATGCTTCGGCGGTATCGCGCTGGACGGCGATGGCGAGCGATGCGTGGCGGTGGACGAAAAAGGCAATCTGCTGGACGGCGACCGCTTGCTTGCCGCCTTTGCGCTTGACCGTAAAGAGAAGGGGACGCTGCACGGGAACACGGTGGTGACCACCCCGCTTGCAAACCTTGGCTTTTTCCGCTTCTGCGAAGCACACGGCATTGCGGTGCAGAGCGTCCAAGCGGGAGAGGTGGCAGAAAACATGCAAACGAGCGGTGCCGCACTCGGCGGCGATTCCACGGGTGCGTTGGTGCTGCGGGAATTTTCGCCCGTGGCGGACGGTTTGCTCACCGCGGTACAACTGCTTACCCTTTGCCGCGAAAAAGGATGTAAACTGTCGGCTCTCGGAGCGCAGATGCCCCGCTCACCGCAGGTGCTGCTCACCGTGAAGGCGGACGACCGCACGAAAGCCGCGTACGTGGCGGATAAAGCGCTTGCGGCACACATCGAAAAGCTGAACGCGTCACTCGGCGGCGAAGGACGGGTGACGGTACGTCCATCCGAGACCGAGCCGCTCATCCGCGTGATGGTGGAAGGGCGCGAGTTTGACGAGATCAACCGGGTGGCACTCACGCTCGCAGAAACGATAAAACAGGCAATTGGAGCTTATACGATATGAGAGAAGCAAAAAATTGGGTAGACTATGAATTGCTCGACGCTTCCGATGGGGAACGCTTGGAGCGGTGGGGTGAGTTTATTCTCATCCGCCCCGACCCGCAAGTGGTGTGGGCGACACCCAAGACCCACCCGATGTGGAAGCGGGCACACGCGCACTATCACCGCTCGAACAGCGGCGGCGGTCATTGGGAGACGTTGCGTCCTCTGCCCGACAGTTGGCAGATCGGGTGGGAAGGTCTGCGTTTCAACTTGAAGCCGATGGGTTTCAAGCACACGGGGTTGTTCCCCGAGCAGGCGGTCAACTGGGCGGATATGGCGGCACAGATCCGTGCGGCAGGCCGTCCCGTGAAGGTGCTGAATCTGTTCGGTTACACGGGCGGCGCCACCCTCGCCTGCGTGGCGGCGGGTGCCCACGTGACCCACGTGGATGCGTCCCGCGGAATGGTTGCGTGGGGGCGCGAAAACGCGGTGGAGTCGGGACTTGCCGACCGTCCGATGCGTTGGCTGGTGGACGATTGCGGCAAGTTCGTGCAACGGGAGATGCGCCGCGGTAACAAGTACGACGCCATTTTGATGGACCCGCCCTCCTATGGGCGCGGACCGAACGGCGAAGTGTGGAAACTGGAGGATCAGATCTTCCCCTTGGTGCGGGATTGCGTGTCGCTGTTGTCCGATGCCCCGCTGTTCTTCTATATCAATTCCTACACCACGGGGCTCTCCCCGTCGGTGATGCGGTACATTTTGCACGCGCTGATACCGCCTGCGCTCGGCGGCACGGTGGATGCGGACGAGATCGGCTTGCCGGTGACGGCAAGCGGGCAGGTGTTGCCCTGCGGCTCGACCGCCCGTTGGCGCGCAGACGGTAAGTAATCGGGAGGTTACGATGGCAACGATGATCGATGCACGACAGGTGTCCTTTTCCTACGCGACCGAAGACGACCCGCACGAAGTGCTGTGCGGGGTGTCGCTTTCGGTGAAAGAGGGCAGTTTCACGGCGTTGCTCGGGCACAACGGCTCGGGCAAATCCACCATGGCAAAACTCTTCAACGCCCTGCTTTTGCCGAGCGGCGGACAGGTGTTGGTGCAAGGTATGGACACCGCCCGTGAGGAAAACAAGTACGACGTGCGCCGCACGGTGGGTATGGTGCTGCAAAACCCCGACAACCAGTTGGTCTCCACCGTGGTGGAGGAGGACGTGGCGTTCGGTCCCGAAAATTTAGGAGTACCGCCTGCCGAAATTCGGGAACGGGTAGAGGCGGCGCTCCGTGCGGTGGACATGTGGGAGTTTCGCGAACACGCGCCCCACAAACTTTCGGGCGGACAGAAACAGCGGGTGGCGATCGCGGGGGTACTCGCGATGCAACCGCAGTGTCTGGTGCTGGATGAACCAACGGCTATGCTTGACCCGCAGGGCCGCCGCGAAGTGATGGAAACGGTGCGCCGTTTGAATCGCGAGCAGGGTATGACGGTGGTACTCATCACCCACTATATGGAAGAAGCGGCCAAAGCCGACCGTGTGGTGGTGATGGATGGCGGCGCCATCGTGATGGACGGCACCCCGCGCGAAGTGTTCCGCGAAGCGGAACGCCTGCGTGGGTTTCAACTCGACGTTCCGCAACCCACCGAACTGTGTCATGTACTGCGCAAGGCGGGAGTTAACCTGCCGCCCGACGTACTGACGGTAGATGAATGTGTAGAGGCGTTAGCCTCGATGATGGAGTAAGACTATGACCATTTTGGAAGCCGAAAATCTAACCTACGCGTATTCCGACGGCTTGCCGACGGCGCGTGCGGCGGTGAACGACGTGTCGCTTTCGGTGGAGGCGGGCAGTTTCGTGGGGGTCATCGGCCACACGGGGTCGGGCAAATCCACCTTGATACAGCACTTCAACGGGCTGTTGCGTCCCACGGGTGGCCGCGTGTTGCTCGGCGGCAAGGATATTTGGGCAGATCCGAAAAAGGTCCGCGAGGTGCGTTTTCGCGTGGGGCTGGTGTTCCAGTATCCCGAATATCAGTTGTTTGAAGATACCGTGCGGCGCGATATCGCCTTCGGCCCGCGCAACATGGGACTTTCGGAGGACGAGATCGCCGCGCGGGTGGAAGAAGCGGCGGCGTTCGTGGGGTTGCCCGCGGCACTGCTGGACAAATCCCCCTTCGATCTGTCGGGCGGCGAAAAGCGCCGTGCGGCGGTGGCAGGCGTGATGGCAATGCGCCCCGAAGTGCTTATTCTGGATGAGCCGACCGCGGGCTTGGACCCCGCGGGGCAGGAACATTTACTGAGCCAGGTGAAGGCGTATCAGCAGGAGCGCGGATGCACCGTGTTGCTCGTCTCCCACCGCATGGAAGACGTGGCGCGTGTGGCAGACCGCGTGTTGGTGATGGACGGCGGCCGCGTGGCGATGTACGACGAAACGGCGGCGGTGTTCTCCCGCGCGGAGGAATTGCGGGAGATCGGTCTTTCGATCCCCGCGGTGACGCGGGTGTTTATGGGCCTGCGCGCCCGCGGGCTGGATGTGGGAGACAACGTGTACACCGTCGAGCAGGCGGCGGCGCGTCTTTTGCCTCTCCTGCGCCGCGGAAAGGGGGAATGACCGATGTTACGTGACATTACCATCGGGCAGTATTTCCCCGTGTCTTCGCCGATGCACCGATTGGATCCGCGGGTAAAACTGGTGCTTACCGTGTTGTATATCGTGGCGTTGTTTCTGCCCAAAACGTGGGTGGGCCTTGCGATCGCGGTGGCACTGCTCGCGGCGGCGTACGCACTGGCGCGTATCCCGTTTTCCATGGTCGTCAAAAGCGTGCGACCTATTCTATTGCTCGTGACCCTGACGGCGGCACTCAACCTGTTTTATAACAAAGACGGCACGGTGCTGTTTCAGTGGTGGATCTTCACCGTGACCGACGCGGGGCTCGCCAAAACGGCGTTTATCATCGTGCGTATTCTCTGTCTCATCGTGGGCAGTTCACTCCTGACCTATACCACAACTCCCACGGCGCTCACCGATGCGATCGAACGCCTGCTCTCGCCGCTGAAAGCGGTGGGACTGAACGTACACGAACTGGCGATGATGATGACCATCGCGCTCCGTTTTATTCCTACCTTGATCGAAGAAACGGATAAGATCATGTCGGCGCAAAAGGCGCGCGGGGCGGATATGGAATCGGGCGGACTTCTCCGCCGTATCCGTTCCCTGCTGCCTGTGCTGATCCCGCTGTTCGCCTCCTCCTTCCGCCGTGCCTACGAGTTGGCACTGGCGATGGAGTGCCGTTGCTATCGCGGCGGTGAGGGGCGCACGCGGATGAAGCGGCTGCAACTGGCGGCGCGGGACGGAGTGGCGCTCGGCGTTACGGCGGTGACGGTGGCGTTGCTCGTGTGGCTCAATTTTGTGTTTCCCAGGGTGATTTAGTATGAGACGGCTGATGCTGACCTTACAATACATCGGCACAAACTATCACGGCTGGCAGGTGCAACCCAATGCCGTGACGGTGCAACAGTGCGTGCAGGATGCCATCGAACGGGTGACGGGTGTGCGCTCGCCGCTTACGGGGTGCAGTCGCACCGATGCGGGAGTACACGCCGAGATGTTCTGCTGTGTGACCGAGACGGAAGCGACGATCCCTTGCGATAAACTGGTCGCGGCACTGAATGCGTGGTTACCGCTCGATATGGCGGTCACCGACTGCCGTGAGGTGACGGCGGATTTTCACCCGCGGTACGATGCGCGGGGCAAACAGTATCAATACCGCATTTGGAACCGTCCCGCCCGCAACCCCTTCTTGGAAGGGCGCGCACTGCACGTGAAACGTCCGCTCGACGTAGCAAAGATGCAACGTGCGGCAAAGGATTTTTTAGGAAAACACGACTTTTCGGCGTTTTGCGCCGTTGGCAGTGAGGTGGAAGACCGTGTGCGCACGGTCACACAAAGCACCGTCACCGCCGAAAACGGCATGGTCACCTTCACGGTGGCGGCGGATGGATTTCTCTACAATATGGTGCGCATCATGGTCGGCACGCTGCTGGATATCGAAAGCGGCAAGCTGGCAGAGGGTTGCATTCCCTCTCTGCTTTCGGCGGGCGACCGCGAGGCGGCAGGGCACACCGCCCCTGCGTGCGGACTGTACTTAACGCAGGTGTATTACGACGGGTGAAAGGAGGCGCGGCAAGATGGCAAGTAAACGGGACCTCACCATTAAGAAACGGCGGGTAACGGCAACCGAAGAGCCGATGCCCGAAAACACGGCGACCGAAGCCAAAGGGCGGCGTCCTTCCCGAAAAAAGCGGGCACGCCGTCGCGGGCGTTCGGTAATATGGGCGGTGCTGTTCCGTCTGACGCTCGTGGTGGCGGTGGTGTTGCTCGGCGTGCTGTTGTGGCGCAACTGGGATACTCTGGCACCCGCCGCGCTGACCGAATGGTTTGACCGCACGGTCACGGGCGGCGACGGCGGCGACGGTTACCCCGTGGATATCAGCGGAGACGGCGTGGTGTCGATGCAGGCCTTCGGCAACAACGCGGCACTCTTGACCGATACGTCGCTGCTCGTATACAACTCCTCGGGTGCCGAGACGGTGGATCGCGGGCACACCTTTGCCGATCCGTTGCTTTGCACGGCGGGCGACTATATGCTGGTGGCAGAACTCGGCGGCAACCGCTACACCTTGCACAACAAAAAAGAGGCGGTGCGGGACGGGGCGGCAATCGGTACCGTCGTCAGTGCCGCCGTTAGCGAAAACGGGCAGGTCGCACTTGCCACCGAATCTTCCCAAAGCTATATGTCCGAGGTGCTGGTGTTTGACCGCAAGGGAAATGAGGCGTTTCACTGGTACAGCGCCGACCTGATGGTGGTGGACGTGGCGTTCAGTCCCCGTCAAAAAGAGATCGCGGTACTCGGTCTTTCGGCGGTGGGCGGCGATATGTGTTCGACGTTGCACGTCTTTTCGCTGAGCGGTAAGGAGGAGGGACCCACCCACACTTACCGCGCGACGGGGGCGATGATGACCGCTCTCAACTACTTCGATAACGGCCGTGTGGCGGCGGTGGGAGATACTGCCGTGTGGGTGTACGACCCCGATAAGAACGAGACGGCGGTGACCGATTTCGAGGACGCCGTGTTGCTCGGTTACGCGTTCAGCGACGAGGGGGTCGGCGCGGTCACGCGAGATTACGGCGAAAGCCGCGGCGGTATGCTCCGCGTGATCACCACGGTGGGCAACCCCGTGCGGGAGATCACCTTTGCGGGGAATTACCGCCACGTTACCGCGGCGGATCGCGGGTTTTACCTCTTGACGGAGGATACGCTGTATCAGGCGGACGGTGCAGGCATTGCGAAGCAAACGGCGGTGTCGGCAGACAGCCTGATGACGGTGGAGATGAACGGCAAACCTTTGGTTTTGCATTTGAGTATGCTGACCCGCTGTACGTGGGAAGAATGACGCGCAACAGGCGATGAAGGAGGAGACACGGTGAGCTTTTTAGTAGATATCGTGTTGATCGGCATTTTGGCGGCGGTGGTGACCGTCTATGCGCGCAAGTCCATTTTCTCGGCGGGGATGGGCACGCTCGCAACGGCGGTCGCGATCGTGGCGGCAACCGTTTTGGCGCCGCTTGCAGCACCGCCCGTGGCGGCGTATACCGTAACGCCGTTCGTTGAAAAAACGGTGGCGGGGGAGATCGCGGACATGCATTCTGCACCGCATCTTTCAACGGCGGGGGAAACGGTGGCGGCGTTGCCGCTCGGCGATATGATCACCGAGCGATCGGACGGGTATTTGCACCTGCTTTCGAAATACCACGTGACCCCCGAGGCGGTGGAGACCGTGTGGCGTACGGAAGGGTCGGGTGTCGCCGTGGTGCGGTGTATAGCGGCGCCGCTCGCGGCAGTACTCGCCGAAACGGCGGTGTTTTTACTGCTGTGTTTGGTACTGATGTTGGTCTTGCAACTGATCGTACGCCGCGTGGAGCAAAACCTGCCGCCCTTGCGGCGGTATCGCGGCGTCAAGCGTGCAGTGCCGCTTCTGTTCGGCGTGCTGTGCGGGTTGTTGTGGTCGTGGGTCGCAGCAGCGGTGCTGGCACGGGTGGTGCCGCAAACGGCGGAGCAGTTGGTGTTTCTCACCCCCGAAGTGCTTGAAAAGACCGATTGGTACCGTTGGTTGCAAAGCGTCAATCCGTTAACGCTGATAAGGGGGTAAAAGAATGGCATACGTGTTGGATATAGCGGTCATACTTATCGTAGCGTTCTGTGTGTGGCACGGATGGCGGCACGGACTTATTCGCACCGCCGTGATGCTGGTGGGTTTCATACTGGCGGCGTTCGTGGCGGCACAGGTGGCGGCACCCGTGGCACGGGGGATATACGACACGGCGGTGGCACCGCGTGTGGAAGCGGCGATCACCGCACGGGTCGAAGAGATCGGTGAGAGTGAGATCACCGTCGGGTTGGATACGCTGTTTGGTGAAGAGTCGGGGATCATCCCGTACTTTGAGAGCATGGGTTGGGATACCGCGGTGACCGTGCCGTTGGGCGACCGTTCGGAAGAGGCGATACGCGAAGCGGTGATCCCCGCCGTCCGACAGGTGTTGGAACCCGTGCTGATCTATCTGATCGAAGCCGTGGTATCGTTCCTCTTGTTCATCGTGTTGTTGATCGCGGTGTTCCTGATCTCCCGCTTGTTGGACGCGGTGTTCAAACTCCCCGTACTCAAGCAACTCAATCAGTTTGGCGGCTTGGCGGCAGGGCTGTTGCAGGGTGTGTTTTGGGCAATGGTGTTTACCGCTGTGCTGCAATTCGCGATCGGTTGCGGCTGGCTCGGCACCGTCGTTACCCTCGAGACGGTGAAGGAATCTTTGTTAGTTTCAAAACTGGCCAATTGGAATTGGTTGTTTTAAAGAAAGGTTTGGCGACCTCGTATGAAATCGATAAATGTTACATGGCAGTGGACGGTGCCGAACGTGCTGTCACTCGTCCGCATTGCGCTCATTCCCGTGTTCGCATTGCTGTATCTGAACAGCAACGCGCATCCCGCCCTGCTGTGGTGGGCGTTCGCGGTGGTGGTGGTGTCAGGTCTTACCGACCTGTTCGACGGCTGGATCGCGCGCCGCTTTAACCAGATCAGCGAAGCGGGCAAGCTACTCGACCCGTTGGCGGACAAGCTGACGCAACTTACGGTGGTGATCTGCCTTGCCACGCAGTTTCATGAGCTGGTGTGGCTGATGGCGCTCTGCCTTTTGAAAGAGGCGGCGCAGGTGATCGGCGGATTGTTGTTGCTTCGTCGCGGTGACGAGGTGCGCGGCTCACAGTGGTTTGGCAAGATCTGCACCTTCGTGTTTTATTCCGCGATGGCGGCGATCGTGCTGTTTGACGATATGCCCTCTGCCGTGCGTATCGGCTTGGTGGTGCTGGTCGGTGTGCTGATGCTGATCACTTTCTTCGGCTATCTTTCCACCTACATCGGTGCGCGCAAGGCACTGCCGGATAAGGAGTAAAATAAGTATGGTTTGTTCACGTTGTAAACAACGCCCCGCCACGGTGTTCATCACCCGCATGGAAGGGGATAAAACGATAAACGACGGTTTGTGCCTCGTCTGTGCGAAAGAGATGGGCATCAAGCCGGTGTGCGATATCATTCAGCAGTTTGGGATGAGTGACGACGACCTCGAATCGGTGGATGAGCAGATCTCGGGGATGATGGAAGCGATGGGCGGCGATGACGAAGACGGGTTCAAACCCGGCGGTGCCGCGACCTTCCCGTTTTTGCAAAACCTGTTTCCCCATATGGGGGATACCGCCGAAAAGCCGCAGGAGGCGAACGACGGAGAAAAGAAAGAAAAGAAACGCGACAAGCAGTCCCGTCGTCCGTCCGCTCTCGAGCAATATTGCACCGACCTTACCGCGCGCGCGCGCGACGGCAAACTCGGCCGCATCATCGGGCGCGAGCGGGAACTCTACCGTGTGACCCAGATCCTCTGCCGCCGCACCAAGAACAACCCGTGCCTGATCGGTGAGCCGGGCGTCGGTAAGACCGCCATCGCGGAAGGGCTTGCTTTGCGTATTGCTGCAGGCGAAGTGCCGCCGCGCCTTCAGGAAAAGGAGATCCATCTTTTGGATCTTACGGCATTGGTCGCCGGTACCCAGTTCCGCGGTCAGTTTGAAAGCCGCATTAAGGCGTTGGTGGACGAAGTGCGTGCCAAGGGGAACGTCATTCTCTTTATCGACGAGATACACAATCTGGTTGGCACGGGGGATGCTGAGGGCAGTATGTCGGCGGCGAACATTTTAAAGCCCGCACTTTCCCGTGGGGAGATCCAGGTCATCGGCGCCACCACCTTTAACGAATATCGCAAACATATCGAAAAGGACGCCGCACTGGAACGCCGTTTTCAGCCGGTCACGGTGGAGGAGCCGTCGGTGGAAGAGGCGAAAGCGGTGCTGCGCGGTATCAAGGAATATTACGAGCAGTTCCACGGTGTGCGTGTGAGCGAGGAGATACTTGCCCGCGCGGTCACCCTCTCGGAGCGATATATTACCGACCGCTTCCTGCCCGATAAAGCGATCGACCTTCTGGACGAAGCGTGTGCCGCAGCGGCACTGGAAAACAAAGAGGCGGATCGCTTTGCCGCCTATCAGCGGGAGATCGCGCTGATGAAAAAAGAGGAAGAACGCCACATGGCGGCAGAAGCGGTGGATTACGAAGCGCTTGCCCGCGTGCGTGCGGAGTTGATGAAGACGGAACAGGCGGCGGACGCCATTCGCGAAGCCGCGACCGAAGCACCGCTCCTCGACCGCCATTTGGCGAAGGTCATCGAACTGTGGACGGGTATCCCCGCCGCGAAGGTGCAGGAGAGCGAACTCTCGCGTTTGAGCGGGATGGAGGAACGGCTGTCTGCCCGCATCATCGGGCAGGATGAAGCGGTGAAGTTGGTGGCGGCGGCGGTGCGCCGCAGTCGGGTGCAGATCAGCCCTCGCCGCCGTCCGGCATCCTTCTTGTTCGTCGGTCCCACGGGCGTGGGTAAGACGGAACTTGTGAAGGTGTTGGCACGTGACCTGTTCGATACGCCCGATGCGCTCATTCGGCTGGATATGTCGGAGTTTATGGAGAAGCACGCGGTGTCGCGTCTCATCGGCTCGCCTCCGGGATACGTCGGTTACGACGAAGCGGGGCAACTGACCGAAAAGGTGCGCCGCAAGCCCTACTCGGTGCTGTTGTTCGACGAGATCGAAAAGGCGCATCCCGACGTCTTGAACGTTCTGTTGCAAATTTTGGATGAAGGGCGCGTGACCGACGCCCACGGCCGCACGGTGAATTTTGAAAATACCGTGCTGGTGATGACCTCCAACGCAGGCAGCGACGTGAGCGGTGCGTTGATGGGCTTTGGTAAAAACGCGGGCGAAGCCGGGCGCGACAAGGCGATGAAAGCGTTGTCGGATTTCCTGCGCCCCGAATTCTTGAGCCGTGTGGACGAAGTGGTGTATTTCCGCCCGCTGGTCGCGGAGGACTACACCCGTATTGCGGCGCTGCTGCTGGATGAACTGTGCGACCCGCTTGCCGAGCGGGGTATCACCTTCCGTTACGACGAGGCAGTGCCCGCCGCCTTGGCAGCCCGGGCCGCCGACGGTAAGCGCGGCGCACGCGACCTCAGGGTCGCCATCCGCCGTGAGGTGGAGGATAAACTCGCGACGTTGCTGGTCGAACGCTGTGAACAACCGCCCACGTCGGTCACGGTCGGCGTGAACGACGGTGTCATCACCCTGACGGCGGTGTGAAAAAATAAGATATATAGGTAATAAGAAAGACTACGCGAAACGTTCGCGTAGTCTTTTTGTTGCGGCGGTAGGGCGGGGCTCGGCTCCCGCCGTTTTGGATGATCATTAGAGCCTTCCCCTCAAGGGGAAGCCTTTAACGATACAGCCTATGGGTGGTAACCCCTTGCGGTAGGGGCGAACGGTGTTCGCCCGCGTGGGTACCCATCACCCGCGGCGGTATTCCTTCGGAATGTCCAACAGATAATCGGCGGACACCTTAAAGAAGCGGCAAAATTCCACGATGTCCTGTAAACTCGGTTCATACTTACCGCATTCAATATAGGAAACCTTCCGTTGGCTCATATGCACCGCCAAGCCTAACTCGGTTTGATTCATATCCATATCTTCCCGCAAGTTGCGAATCTTCTCGCCAAACGTCAATGTCATTTCCGTCACCTCTAAAGTATAGTGTACCTTAGACAGAAAGTTTCTATTGACAAATAGAAGCAAAGCGTCTAAAATGTTGTTTAGACGGAAACTATCTAAAGCGTATCAGCACCGTGAGAATCATACGTGAGTGGGTGTCAGGCGACGTGTGGCGGTGTGCAGTGCGACGTGGAAAAGGAGATGGAGCTATGAAAATGAAAAAGTACTTTGTGTGGGCCTTGACGGTGGCATTACTGTTGGCAACCGTGCCGGCGGGAGTAACGTCTGTAACAGCGGAAACGGAAGGATTTTATTATACTTACGAGGTAAGCGATGGTACGGCGACAATCGTGCAGGTCGATGAATCCATTAACGGAAAAATATCCGTTCCGTCCACGCTTGGCGGGTATCCCGTAATCGGTATTGGGAACGAGGCGTTTAAAAATTGCTACTCTCTGACGGCGGTAACTTTGCCGTACGGTGTAACCGAAATTGGTGACAGAGCATTTGAAAACTGTTACTCGCTTGTAGTCGCAGAAATTCCGAGTAGCGTAACCAGTATTGGTGAGTATGCGTTTGCAGGCTGTGGCCTCACGGCGGTGACCGTTCCCGATAGTGTAAAGACGATAGGTGCAGAAACTTTTGCTTCGTGTCATTCGCTTGAAACCGTGATTCTTGGGAATGGCATAGAGAAGTTGGAGAGATCGGTGTTTGAAAGCTGCACGTCACTCGCTTCCGTAACGATACCGAATAGTGTTACGGAGATTGCCGACCGCGCGTTTTGGGATTGTGCTCTTACGACCATTGTGATACCAAACAGAGTGACGTCCATTGGCGATGAAACATTTCAATGCTGCTTTTCGCTGACTTCGGTGACCATACCGGATAGCGTGACAAGTATCGGTGTGCACGCGTTTGACTCTACGGGGGTAGAAAATGACAATTCCAATTGGAGTAATAACGTGTTGTATATCAATAATCATCTGATTAAAGCTCGTAAATATGAAACAGAGGGTATATATGCAGTAAACGCGGGCACGAAGACGATTGCCGACGCTGCTTTTGAGGGGTGTGAGTCGCTCACGGCGGTGACACTGCCCGACAGTATTACAAGTATCGGGTGTTATGCATTTCGGTATTGTGAATCCCTGCAATCTGTGACAATACCCCATAGTGTGGTAAATATAGGAAAGGGCGCATTCAGCGATTGTACTGCGCTTCAAACGGCAACGCTGCCGTCACGGGTAACAACTATCGCCGAAGAACTATTTTCACGCTGTGTTCAACTTGAGTCGGTGACGATGGCGGATGGCGTAACGGAGATAGGGGCGTGCGCATTTGATGCGTGTTCGGCGCTGGCAGTGTTGGAGATTCCAAGCAGTGTGAGAAAAATTGGTGAACGTGCATTTTATCGGTGCGCGGCACTCAATGAAATTACTCTTTCTGATGCGGTTACCTCTATTGGAGTAGAGGCGTTTGTGGGGACGGGGTATTTTAATCAAAGCGAGAATTGGGAAGGAAAAGTACTGTATATTGACCGCCACTTAGTTGGTGTCACGCCTGAGCTCAACGGTGAATACACGATAAAAGAAGGCACTAAGACGATTGCAGGAGGAGCGTTCGACGGACAAGAGGGGCTTGTGTCCGTAACGATTCCCCCAAGCATAGTAACGGTGGGTGACCGTGCGTTTAAGGGATGTCATTCACTGACCGAAGTGACGATTCCCGACGGCGTAACGACCATAGGAGAGCGTGCGTTTTTTGATTGTGCACTTGTTTTAGTGAAACTGCCGGTGTCTGTGGTCGAGATCAAGAACGAATCTTTCGATTGGTGCTTTTCGCTTACCGATGTGTACTATGCCGGATCAAAAGAAGAAGCGGAATGTATTGCTATAGGTGAGCAGAACGGAGATCTTTTTGATGCCACGTGGCATTACAACAGCGGCGCGGTGCATCTCGGAAACGTAGACGGCAACGATGGGGTAAACTCCACCGATGCGCGTTTGGTATTGCAGTATGCGGTGAAGAAGATCGATGCTGCGGCGTTGAACGTGGCGGCCGCCGACGTGGACGGCAACGGTGCGGTGGATTCCACCGACGCGCGCCTTATATTACAGTACACCGTTCGGAAAATCACCGACTTCCCTGCTTCCGCTTAATGCGGGCGCAACGTTTGCCGAAGGCAAACTTGCAGAACAAGGGCAAGCCCTTCGTTCGGTATGCCGGTGAAGAAGATCGACAAATTTCCTGTAGCGTAACACGACATAACAAGACCGCCCGAAGATGGTTCCCATCTTCGGGCGGTCGTTTTGCAGTATAGGAAATGAGAATGCGATAACGGACAGCCGAGGACGGCTGTCCCTACGCGCACCGTTTTGAACGACCGCCATCGTTGTCCCCTCAAGGGGAAGACTTTAACGATACAGCCTACGCGTTGGCGTCATTCCTGCAAACGCGCGATGCGCGCCCCTACCGTGCGTAATTCGAATCGCGCTATCCCCGCACCGTTTTCCCTGCGGTGCGGGCGGCGTCGAGTACCGCCGCCGAAAGCGGGGCGCGGTCGGTCGCGTCCGCGTGTACGCACACGGCGGGGGCGCTGTTTAAGACCGTCAGCGTGGGGGCGAGTTGCTTTTCCAAATACACCCCGTCCGCACGGTCGGCACCCGCGGCGGTGAGCAATATTGTCTTTTTCGGCACCGCGATGGGCGGGCGCACCCCGCGCACGAAGCGTGTCGACCAATACCGTTGCAAGCGGTCGAGCATCGTTTTCAGCGGGGCGGGAAACGCGCGGTTATACACGGGGGTGGCGATCACCAGTACGTCCGCCGCTTCGAGTGCTTCGTAAAACGCATCCAGATCACGGTGACGGCAACCGTTCACCTCACGGCAGTAGCCGCAATCGTCGCACGGGGCGGCGGTGACGGCAAAGGCGTCGAATTGCGTGAGGGTCGCCGCTCCGATGCCGCCAAGACAAGCGGCAAGCAGGCGAGCGGTCGCACCGTCTTTATGGGGAGAGCCGAACAGCACCACAACCTGCGGCATTCCGTTCACCTCATTCCCACACGGGCAGTACGATGGTGTACCGCCCGCCGTCGGTCAGCGAATAGTAGTGGTTCAAAATCTCGCGCCAGGTCCAGCCTTCCTCGTTGGCGTAACCGATGGCACCGTATTGGCTGAGGCCCAGCCCGTGCCCGTGTCCGCGGGTGGTAAAGGTGATGCGGTCGGTCACGGCGTCATAAGAGACGGTGAAACTATGGGAGCGCAACGTGCCTGAGCCGATGGCTTTGCGGATATCGATACCGCGCAGATATACCCGCTCACCTTCATGTTCGTAATACGCATTGGTATCCACCACGTAGCCGCCCGCACCGTCGAAGGTCTTTCCGAACAGCGGGGTGTCGCCCTCTTCGAACAGCACGGTGGTTACCGCACCGTCGGTCTCCTTTGCGACGTACGCCGAAAGCAGTGCTTTCAGTTGGGTGAAGGTGAGGGAATGGGTGGCAACGAGGTTGTCGTTGCCCGAATATTTTTGGATATAGTCTTCCGTATCGTAGCGGCTTTCGACGCTTTGCAGATACGGAAGAGCGGCGGTATACACGTGCTGGCAACTGGCGGTAGCACCGCCGGTACTGGCGGAATACATCGCGCACAGCGGCATTTTGCTCTTTACCGTCTGGGCGGTATCCGCCATCTTCACGCCGACCACCTCGCCGACGGCATCGTACAGTTTGCGGTCGTTCGCGTCCGCAAGGTCGATACGGGAGGAGATGGAGAAGGTGCCGCCGTTCATGCAGGAATACAACATATACGTATAACTCGCTACCGCCTGCGCCTTTTGCGCTTCGGTGGAGTTTTGCATACTGCGGGCGGCGCCCATTTCGGTCTTCACCGCACACGCAACGGCGTATTGCAGGTCTTCCCGCGTTTGCAACGCCGTCTCCTCACCGCCCGCAATGCGCACCTTGATACCACGGAAGAACGCGGTCTCTGTGTCCGTATTCGACGTGCCGTTCGGTGCGGTGGTCGTGGTGGTGACGGGTTCTTCGGTGGTCGTCGCGGCGGTCGTAGTGGTTACCGCCGTCGTGGTGGTGACTTCGGTCGTGGCGGTCGTTGCCGACGAGGCGGTCGTTGTCGCATCGTCCTCGGCCGAGGTGGTCGTTTCGGTTGCCACCGTGGTTGCGGTGGTGGTTGTCGTCGCAGTTTCGGCCGAGGTGGTCGTTTCGGTGGCCACCGTGGTTGCGGTGGTGGTGTTGGTTTCGGTCGCGTCGGGCACGGGCAGTTCGATATCAGGCACGATATCGCTGCTGTCGTATACCGTCGTGGTGGTCGTGGTGGTGGTCGCCGTCGTGGTCGCGTTTTTCAGCATCGCGGCGGGATACACCGTGTGCGGGTTATAGGAGATGACCACGTCCTCGTCGGCGGATTCGCCGAGCGAGAGACGGCGTGCCGCCACGATGAGACGGATGCCTTCCGTTTTGGTTTTGGCGGAGGCGTCGGTCTCAAGCAACAGCAGGGTGTCATCCTTTTGCGGTTTCACCGAGGTGATGAACAGCGAGCGCGCCTCCAGTGCTTCGGTGAACGCCAAAAAGTCCTCGCTGCCGTCGAACGCCGTCGTGCGGTAATCGAACGACGGGTCGTTTTCATCCACGTACAGCACCGCGAACACCTGAAACGTGCCGGTGGTGTAGAGGGTGTTCATCTCCACTGCCGTGTGGCGGAGAAGGAAGTTTGCGTCGGTGTAACGGATGAGATCGGAAAACATCTGCCCGTCCTCCGTGTTGTTGCCGTGAATGATGTACGAACGGTTGACCGAAGTGATGGAGGATACCGCGACCGTATCGTCAAAATAGGGTACGCCGTAGTGGGACGCTTGCCCCGAAAAATCGGTCTTGGTGTAGTCGTACAGTCCGTTTTGCATCACGGGATAACTGATGCCCGTGTCGGCAATGCGTATCCAGCCGCGGATATCGTCATTCTTCTGATACAGTGCATAAAAACGCGACAGCATACCGCGCGGGAAATCAGCGGCATCGAAACTGCCGTCGTGTTCGCGGTCGTACAAAAGTTCCAACGATACGTACTGTTCGCGGTTTTGTGCGGGGTCGATGACGTAGGCATCGAGCAGCAGCCAGCCGCCCACGCAGAATGCGATCACCGCAAGCCACAGACATATCTTTCTTACCCACACGGCGGGGCGGTCGCCGCGCCACGGCAGAATGAAAGGCAAAAAGTGACGGCGCCCCGTGGCTTCGCCCGCGGGAATGGCGGGTGTGTGATCGATCGCTTCGAGCAGTTGACCGCCCGCCATCACGGTGGGATACGCCTCCAAATAACGGCGGGTGAGGTCGAGTGCCTGCGCGGTCGCAACGGCACGCACGGTGTCGCGGTCGACGCCCGTGGCAAGCAGTTCTTTTACCCACACGCGGCGGCTGTCCGCCAACGCGATGAACACCGTGCCGACAGGTTTTCCCTCGCTTGACGTGGGCCCCGCTTCTCCCGTAATACTCACGCCGAGGTCGCTGCCTCCCACGCGGCGCACACCGCATGCCATCGCGTGGGCGGTGTCTGCCGATACGGCACCTTGCGTTTCAAGGATGTCTTCGGACACGCCGAGTACGTCGTGTTTGATCTCTTTCGAATAGGCGGCGATACCGCACTCAAACACCGACGAAGCACCCGCCACTTGGGTCAGTTTACCTGAAAGCAGACCCGCAGTGCAGGATTCGGCGGTAGCGATCTTCATTTTTTTCTCTTTCAAAAGGTGAACGACTGCCGTTTGCAAGTCGTCCACGTCCACCCCGAACACGTACGCGCCGAGCCGCTCGCACACGGCGGCAACGCACGGCTCACACAACGCGGCGGCTTCGTCCGCGGTTGCGGCGTGGGCGGTGATGCGCAACAGCACCTCGCCGCCCGCACGGGCGGTGAGAGTCACGGCGGGGTCATCCCCTCTGAGCAGGTCGGCTACCCGTTCGTTCACCGCCGCAGAGGAAAGACCGAACACGCCCACCGTGCGGGAGTAATACGCGCCGTCACCTTTTTCGCTCAAGAACGGAAGTACCGCCCGTCGAAGCAAGGGAGATAGCGTTTCTTCCGCCGCGGGAAGACACAAAAACAGTTGGGCATATTTTTCCAGTGCAAAGCCGCGAATGGCGGCGGCTTCATCGTAAAACGGCACGGCACCGCGGGGGAGGTCCTCCTCCCACGGCAGACCGAGCAGGACCGTGAGTTCCTTGTGTGCCTCTTCTGCAGCGCACAGCACCACGCAATCCGCACGGCGCATGGCACTTTGCAGTGCTTCGCGGAGCACCGCGCCCGTGGTGTCGACGTTGACGGGTGTGCCAACGGTGAGTCCGCACGCGGGCAATTCGCGCGACAAAAACGCGGTGACGGTCGACGGTACGGCACCGACGGTAACGATCTCTGCCTTCATGCGGCACCTCCTTTTCAGAAATTACACTTCGTCGTCCGCGGCATCCACCGTGATACGGCGCATACCGGCAATGGCTTCTTCGATCCATTCCTCCACGGGCAAACAGCGTTCCGCTTCTTCCAGCATCGCCACGGTCGGGCGGGTGCGGGGATGCCGCGGGGTGAACACCGTACAGCAATCTTCGTACGGCTGAATGGAAATATCAAAGGTGTCGATACGGCGGGCAATGCGGATGATCTCCTCTTTATCCATACCGATCACGGGACGGAACACGGGAACGGTACACACCGCGTCGGTCACGGCAAGGGCTTGTGCCGTTTGACTTGCGACCTGCCCCAAACTCTCGCCCGTGATGAGCGAATGGCAGCCGTCCGCCACCGCCACCCGTTCGGCGATACGCATCATAAAACGGCGCATCAACAGAGTGAACAGTTCTTCGGGACAGCGGCGGCTGATCTCTTCTTGAATTTTTGTAAACGGGACGATATTTACCGAAATGCGTCCCGCGTAGTTCGCGACTTTGCCGAGCAGGGAGAGTACTTTCATTTCGGCGCGCTCACTGGTGTACGGCGGGGAGGCAAAGTGGACAGCGGTCAACTGCAGGCCGCGCTTCGCCATCATATACGCCGCAACGGGAGAGTCGATGCCGCCCGAAATGAGCAAGCCCGAACGGCCCGCCGTGCCCACGGGCATACCGCCTGCACCCGGCAACTGCGCCGCGTGGATGTACGCACCGAAATCGCGGATCTCCACCATAATGAGCAGTTCGGGATCGCGCACGTCCACTTTCAAGTGGGGGAACTGCGCGAGTACCGCACCGCCCACTTCCGCACAGATAGCAGGAGAGCCGAGCGGGAAGGTTTTGTCGCTGCGCTTGGCTTCCACCTTAAAGGTCTTGGCGGTGCGCAGTTGGTCGGCGAGGTAGCGCGGGGCTTCTTCGCAGATCACGGTAATGTCTTTTGCCACCACCCGCGCGCGGGAGAAGGCGGAAATGCCGAACACGTGTGCCACGCGGTCGGCGGCGGTGTCAAGGTCGATGCCGTCCGCTTGCGGTTCGATATAGATGGTGGATTGCGCGCGACGGATCTGGAATGAGCCGAGCGGGCGCAGACGGCGGCGGATATTCTTCACCAGCACGTCTTCAAAACTGCTGCGGTTTAAGCCCTTCAGCGCCAACTCACCGTTTTTGATAAGCAGAATTTCTTCGGGTATGTACATGGTCGTATCTCCTTTAGGGTGTTGCCGCCTTTGCGGTCGTCGTGGTCGTAGTCGCAGGCTTTGCGGTCGTCGTGGTTACGGTGACTTGCGCGGTCGTTGCGGTCGTCGTCACCCGGGCGGTCGTGGTCGTACCCTTACCCGTCGTGGTGGTCACCCCTTTTTGGGTGGTGGTTACAGCACCTTTGGCAGTCGTGGTGGTCGCACCTTTTTTGGTAGTGGTCGTAGCACCTTTCTTGGTGGTGGTCGTAGCACCTTTTTTGGTGGTGGTCGCGGAAGTCGTTTCGCTCTTGCCGTACACGCTGTGCGGTGTCTTCTTCTGCGCGGTGTACCAGCGATAGGGCATAATGACATCCTTGTTCGTTGTGACGTTGGCAGACACGGTGGCCGTCTCTCCCGGACGCACTTTGCGGGCAACGACCGCCAAACGGGCGTCGT
The DNA here is from genome assembly GCA_015065885.1 of Oscillospiraceae bacterium. GTDB lineage: Bacteria > Bacillota > Clostridia > Oscillospirales > Acutalibacteraceae > SIG588. The sequence continues at coordinate 42,484 of SVPJ01000006.1, forward strand.
CAAAATGAGCAATGCTCTTGGGGGTGCAGGTGTAGAGAATGAGCAACTCGTCGCTCGCCTTCACGTCCACGTCGTTGAAATCGTACAGCGAGCGGTCCCGTAAGCCGTTTACGTATTTCATAAACTGGTCGTGATTTGTAAACGAGGTCTCCTGAATGGAGTAGTAGTGTTCGACCTTCGATTTGGAGTCCTGCATCACCACCGCAAAGATCTTGTATTGCGAGGTGTAAAACAGCGTATCCAACGTGATGATCTGGTTGGCACTTTTCATATACGCCAGCGAATTTGCGAGGTTGTTGAGTTTCGCAAACATCTGACCGCTCGCCATATTGTGACCGTAGATCACGAGACTTTTGGAGGACGCCGTGGGGGTATCCAGTTTGTTTTTGGCGTCAAAGAACAGCGCGCCGTTCTTGTTTTTGTTTTTGTAGAAATCGTGGGTGAGATAGTAGTCGTTGTCGTTGCTGTGCATCACTTCACGGTCGATACCGCAGGCGGAATATTTCAGCCAGCCGCGAATATCGCTGTTCAGGTAATACAGCGTTTTCAGATCGTCCTGAATGCCCGCGGGATAGCCGTCCCATTGTTGAGCTTCCGCGGTCAGTTCGGCGTCCTGCTTGCCGTAGCGGATATTGGTCAACTCTTCCGCGAGCGCGGTGTTCTGTTGCGGAATGATGAACGATTCGTTCACCAGCACGGCGGTGGTGCCGATGAACACGAGCAGGGAGAGAAGCAACAGCAGTTTACGGGCGATCTCACGGATGGGATCGTCGTGATACGGAATGAACGCCGCGAGCGGGCGACGGCGACGGCGGCGCTTTTGCGGAGGTGCTTTTTCCGCCAACGTCGAAAGCGAGACGGTGTCCTGCTTTTGCAGGTTTTCCACGAACGCCAACGCTTCGTCCAATTCGGCGTCGGCAACGGTCGGGATACTGTCTAAAAACTCTTGTTCACGGTCAGACATAGGTTGCATCCCCTTTCATTAGCGGTTTGGACGGCGGAACGCCGCCACGCGGGTGAGGGTATCCACCGCTTCCCGCATCGCCGCCAAAAAGCGGTCGATATCGTCTTCAGTGGTGGTGTGGCAAAAACTGATACGCAAGGCACTGTCGATCTCCGCCGCGGGGAGCCGTAACGCCTGCAAAACGGAACTGTGCTTCCCCTTCGAGCAGGCGGACCCGCTTGAAACAAACACGTCGCGCTCCGCCAAAAAATGCAACAGCGTTTCACTGCGCAGACCGGGGAAGGAGACGTTCACAATGTACGGTACGTGCGATTTCGGCAGATGCAGCCGCGCTTCGGGGAAGGCGGACAGCCCCGAAGTCAAGCGGTCGCACAACGCGGTGTAGCGCGCGTGTGTGTCGCCCATCGGGGGGAGCGCAGTCACCGCCGCACCGAAGGCGGCAATGGCGGGCGCGGCTTCGGTGCCCGCACGCAGCGTCCGTTCCTGCTCGCCGCCCAGTGCGCGGGGCAACACCCGCACGCCGCGGCGTATGTACAAAGCGCCCACCCCTTTGGGTGCGTGCAGTTTGTGACCGCTCACAGTCAAAAGATCCACGCTCCACTTTTGCGCTTTGATGGGGAGTTTTCCCGCGGCTTGTACCGCGTCAGTGTGAAACAGCGCGCGGGGGGCGATGCGTTTGACGGCGGGGGCGATCTCTTCCACGGCGAAGCGTGCCCCCGTTTCGTTGTTCACCGTCATCACGCTGACAAGCGCGGTATCGTTGCGGCAGACAGCGGCGACCGCTTCGGGGGTGATGTTGCCGTCTTCGTCAGGTAAAAGGCGGGTGACTTCCCACCCCTGCTTTTCCAATTCATCAAACGCGGCAGCGACGCTCGCGTGTTCCATTGCGGTGGTGACGGCGTGTTTTCCCACACGGAAATTGGCGGCAGCACCGCCCAAAACCGCGAGATTGTTTGCCTCCGTCCCGCCCGAGGTGAAGACAAGGTCTTCCGCGGGCACGCCGATCAAAGCGGCGACCGCACGGCGGGCGGCGGTAAGTTCGCGTTCCGCCGCAATGCCCGCCGTATGCAGGGAGGAGGGGTTGCCGAACGCCTCGGTCATCATATACAACGCCTTGTCCGCCGCCGCTTGGCAAACGGCAGTGGTGGCGGCGTTATCCAAATAGGTCGTAAAGATCCCTCCTTCCAATAGATAGATATATCATACCATACATTTCAAAAATATACAACCCACTATTTTGTGGCAAAATAGTTACAATATTGTTACGCTTTTTTCGGGGAATGGGTGTATACTTATCTTGTACTAACCTGTGTAATCCTCAAGTAAGCGTTGCAGGGCGGTTTCACTGTATACGGGGATGCCGACATACAGCGCTTCCTGCTCGGCGGCGGGCAGAGAGGAGACGAACACGTCGTACACGGCGGCAGGTGTGTCGCCGTGCGGCGAAAAGACCGCGAGCCGCCCTTCAAACACCCCCACGACGGCGTGCGGGTCGGCGGTGCTGACGGTGGCGGCGTCTTCCCCCGTTTTCGCGGGTGCGTCGGGGCGGGTGAGTGCGAGGAGGATACCGCTTGCCACCGCCAAAAGGATGACGAGGACGTAAAACCGTTTCCAAAGCGGATGCGTCTGCATACAAAAACTCCCCTTTTTCTGCTGTTTTTGAAAAAAGTGTGCCCCGTCGTGCGGAAAATATGCCCACTTGCGGTATTATGATTTGACTTTTGGGGATTTTATGGTAAAATAAAGTGATAACAGTGACTCGGAAAGGATGCGACGATGCCAGTGAAAAAAGCAAAGGCGTTTTTTAAGAGCCTGCCCGTGCGTATCATCGGGAAGACGGTCGGTGCGTTGCTGAAGTGTATCATAACGATCTTACTCATCGGTGTCATCACCTTCACGGTGGTGGCGTCGGTGATGGTGGTGTACGTCCTTGCGAACTTCGACGGCACCGAAGGGTTGCCCGATTTGGAAGACCTGTCGATCAACGAGACGAGTATCGTCTACACCATGGCGGAGGACGGTACCTGGCAGGAACACCAACGGTTGGAGGGGAACGACAGCATTTGGGTGGACCTTGAAGAGATCCCGCTCAATATGCAACACGCGGTCGTGGCGATCGAAGACAAGCGGTTTTACGAACACGACGGCGTGGATTGGCGGCGTACCATTGCCGCTTCTGCCAACTTGGTGTTGCACTTCCAATCGGTGGAGTTCGGCGGCTCGACCATCACCCAGCAGCTCATCAAAGTGTCCACGGGTGAGGACGACCAGACCATTGAACGCAAGATCACCGAAATTATGCGTGCGCTTCGCATGGAGAAGTCGCTTGACGGCTCCAAAGCGGACGTAAAGGATCAGATATTGGAATCGTACTTGAACATTCTGCCGCTCAGCCGTAACGTCATCGGTGTGGGTGCGGCGGCGAACAGTTTCTTCGGCAAGGAAGTGGAAGACCTGACCCTTGCGGAGTGCGCCGCGATCGCGGGTATCACCCAAAATCCCAGCAAGTACGATCCCTTCTCCCACCCCGAAAATCTGCGTGACCGCCAGCGCACCGTGCTGCGTGCCATGCTGAATCAGAAACTTATCACCGAGGATGAATATATCCAGGCGGTGAACGAGGAGTTGCATTTTAAGAGTTACGCGTCGCAGAGCATGTTGCAGGACTATTACGTGGACTTGCAGGTGGAGGAGATCGCGGAAGACCTGATGGAGAAATACGGCTATTCCTACAACCAGGCCATTTCGAAGATCTATCGCGGCGGTCTGTCCATCTATTCGTATGAAAACGTGGATCTGCAAAAGAAGGCGGAGGCGATCTACGCTGACGAGTCCAATTTCCCCACGCCGATCGAATCGGACGACCAGGATCCGCAGGGCGCGATCTTCGTCATCGACTACGACGGACATGTGGTGGCGACGGTGGGCGGTCGCGGCAAGAAGGACAGCGACCGCGTGTACAACCGTTCGACCGACGCGCGCCGTCAGTGCGGTTCGTCCATTAAGCCGCTGGGCAGTTACGGCCCCGCGATCGATAAAAATCTGGTACACTTCTCCTCCCTCGTGCCGGATGCGCCCATTACGCTCGCCAACGGTAAGAAGTGGCCCCCCAACTACGGTTCCTCTTCCACGAGTGACCGCGGCACCGTGACGGTGGCGTATGCCTTGAAGCGCTCGCTCAACACGGTGGCGGCACAGTTGGTGGAAAAGCTGACTCCCGCCGAAAGCTACAGTTTTTTGGTGAACAAACTCGACTTTACGTTGGAAGCGCCCGATAAAGACTACAGTGCCATGGCACTGGGTGGCTTCCACAAGGGCGTTACCTGCCGCGAAATGGCGGAAGGATATCAGATCTTCGGTAACGGCGGGCTTTACCGCGAGACCTCCACCTATGCGTATGTCAAGCAAGGGGACGAAGTGTTGCTCGAAGCCAAATCCGTGCCCGTCCGTGTCATCGGCGAGGACAGTGCCTACGTGATGAACCGCCTGATGCAACTCGTGGTGCGTGAAGGTACGGGTGCCAACATTTCGGGCGACTGGCGCGGCGGTTGGGAAGTTTTCGGTAAGACGGGTACGTCGGGTACCAGCCGCAGCGGCAGTGACTACAACGTATATTTTGCGGGCGGTACGCCCCAGTACGTGGCGGCTTCGTGGTTCGGTTACGACTACGACAAGGCGCTCAACAGCAAACAGACCGGCTACGCACGCTCGCTTTGGAACAAGGTGATGATCGCCCTGCGGGACGACAGCGTTGATGCGGCAGAAAAGGGCTTCGGCGGTGTGAAAGCCGACCTTATCAACCGCGAAATGATCGTGGAAGCGACCTACTGTGAAGAGTCGGGTATGCTGGTGGGCGAAAACAACACCTGTACTGCGAAGAAGACGGGCGTGTACAAGACCTCGTTTATGCCCGGTTTCTGTACCGAGCACGTGAAGGAAGGGACCACCACCACGCCGGACGGCGGGGTGATCGGAGGGGAATCCACCACGACGGGAACGACGCTGGATCTGAGTGAGATCTACGGCACCAACCCGACGACGACCACCACGACGGTCGCAACGACCACGGCTCCGTGAGGTGAAAACGATGAAATTGTGGGATATTTCCCGTGAATTGACCGCGGCGGCGGTATACCCCGGTGACCCTGCACCGCAGGTGACGCGGATACAACAATTGGAATTCGGCGACACCTGCAATCTATCTGCTCTGTCACTGTGCGCACACAACGCCACCCATTTGGACGCGCCGCTTCACTTTGTGCCGCACGGCGACGACGTTGCGGCGGTGGCACTGTCTCATTGCTGCGGCAGTTGCCGCGTGGTCTGCTTTGACGGCGTGCTTACGGGGGACGTGGCGGAGCGCATCGTTGCCCGCTACCCCACCGAGCGTTTGCTGTTCAAGGGGGATATGACGGTGGATATCTCGGCGGCGTACGTGCTGGCGGATGCGGGCGTGCGCTTGGTCGGTGTGGAAGCACCGTCGGTCGCGGCGGCAGACCGCAGTGAGGCGGTACATCGCCACCTGCTCGGCAGCGGCGTGCTGATCTTAGAAGGCTTGGATCTTTCGGATGTGTGCGAGCGGGAGTATTTCCTCTTCGCCGCACCCATCAAAATTGCAGGGTGTGACGGCGCACCCGTCCGCGCGGTGTTGCTCGACGACGAATCGCTCGACGTGGAGCCGACATTTCAGCGTCGGTAAAAAGCAACAAAACGGCGGTCTGTTCCGATCGGAACAGACCGCCGTTTGTTGTTTGCGTCTTTTTTTAATACATACCGTCCATCGCGGGGGCGGCGGGAGCGGCAGGTGCCGGCTCTTTCTTGTCCGCCACCAACGATTCGGTGGTCAGCACCATGGCGGCGACCGAAGCGGCGTTCTGCAAAGCGGAACGGGTGACCTTGGTCGGGTCCACGATGCCGGCGGCAAACATATCCACGAACTCTTCGGTGGCGAAGTTGAAGCCGTAGTTCGCTTTGCCCGCAGTGAGGATCTTGTCGATGATGACACTGCCCTCAAGTCCTGCGTTCAGCGCGATCTGACGCACCGGCTCTTCCAGTGCCTTCAGCACGATGCGGATACCCGTCTTCTCGTCGCCTTCGGTGGTGTCGAGCATGGCTTCCAGCACCTTCGCGGCACTGAGCAACGCCACGCCGCCGCCCGCAACCAGACCTTCCTCCACCGCGGCCTTGGTCGCGGCAAGGGCGTCTTCGATGCGCAGCTTCTTTTCCTTCATTTCGATCTCAGTCGCGGCACCGACCTTGATGACCGCCACACCGCCCGCGAGTTTCGCCAAGCGCTCTTGCAACTTCTCACGGTCGAAATCCGAGGTAGTGGTTTCGATCTGGGTGCGGATCTGTGCCACGCGGGCGCGGATCTCATCCGCATCGCCCGCGCCGTCCACGATGATGGTGGCTTCCTTCTGCACCTTCACCTGACGGGCACGGCCGAGCATGGCCATGGTCGCATCCTTGAGTTCCAGACCGATCTCTTCCGAGATGACCTGACCGCCCGTGAGGGTGGCGATGTCACGCAGCATCTCCTTGCGGCGGTCGCCGAAGCCGGGGGCTTTGACCGCGACGCAGGTGAAGGTGCCGCGCAGTTTGTTCACGATGAGGGTGGAGAGGGCTTCGCCTTCCACGTCTTCCGCAATGATGAGCAACTTGCGACCCGACTGCAGGATCTGTTCGAGCAGGGGCAGAATATCCTGCACGTTGGAGATCTTCTTATCGGTGATGAGCAACAGCGCGTCGTCCAACACCGCTTCCATCTTATCGGTATCGGTCACCATGTAGGGGGTGATGTACCCACGGTCGAACTGCATACCTTCCACGACTTCGGAATAGGTCTCCGCCGTCTTGGATTCTTCCACCGTGATAACGCCGTCCGCCGACACTTTCTCCATCGCTTCCGCAATCAAGCGGCCGATCTCCGCATCACCAGCCGAAATAGTGGCGGCAGAGGCGACATCTTCGGTGCCGCTGACTTTCTTGGAATTGGCTTTCACTTCCGCCACAACGGTATCGACAGCCTTCTGAATGCCGCGCTTGACACCCATCGGGTTGGCACCCGCCGCCACGTTCTTCATACCTTCACGGATGAGCGCCTGCGCAAGCAGGGTCGCCGTGGTGGTGCCGTCGCCCGCGACGTCGTTCGTCTTGGTGGACACTTCCTTCACGAGCTGAGCGCCCATGTTCTCAAACGGGTCGTCCAGTTCGATCTCCTTCGCGATGGTCACACCGTCGTTGGTGATGAGGGGAGCGCCGAACTTTTTGTCCAGCACCACGTTACGGCCGCGAGGGCCCAAGGTGATCTTTACGGTGTTGGCAAGCTGATCCACGCCCGACTGCAGAGCCTTGCGCGCTTCCTCGCCGTACAAAATAACTTTTGCCATGTGTGATTGCCTCCTTTTTGTTGCTCGCCTTATTCTACAATAGCGAGAATATCGCCCTGACGGACGATGGTGTACTCTTCACCGTCCACCTTCACTTCGGTGCCGGTATACTTGCTGATGAGTACTTTGTCGCCCACTTTGACCTGCATGGTGACTTCCTTACCATCCACCACGCCGCCGGGGCCGACAGCCGTCACGACCGCCACCTGCGGTTTCTCCTTGGCGGTGCCCGCCAGAATGATACCGCTTTTGGTAGTCTCCTCCGCTTCGGTCATCTGAATGACCACGCGGTCAGCTAACGGTTTTATCGTCATAATGATACGCCTCCAATCATGGTATTCGACAATTTTAGCACTCGACTTCTTTGAGTGCCAAAACCTATTGTACCCACATTTTGGAAAAAATCAAGAGGAAAACGTGAACTTTTTTCGGAATTTACAATTTTTTAAATTTCGTTCGTTGTAAAATTGCACAACTCTTTTGCGGTTTAAAGTGGCAAATTGCCGAAAGTTGTGGTTTTTGAAAAAAAGGGGTTGCATAATACGGGGACGGGTGCTATAATAGCGGCATGTCCAAAAGCATTGTCCACTTTGCTCCGCGTAATGTCTTTCAACACACGGGTAGAAGCCCATTTTTTTGTGGTCAAAGATTTTAGCGCTTTAAAGTGGCGATTTGGCAGACTGATAGGAGGCGCATCGTATGTTGTTGAAGATCTTGTTTTTGGTCGTGTTCTTTGCGATGATGATCGTGATCGGTGTTTACTACCGCAAGAGCGCGGCGGACGTAAAAGGGTTTGTACTCGGCGGACGCAACGTCGGCCCGTGGCTCACGGCGTTTGCCTACGGTACGTCCTATTTTTCCGCGGTCATCTTCGTGGGGTACGCGGGGCAGTTCGGTTGGCGTTTCGGTGTGGCGTCCACGTGGATCGGCATCGGCAACGCCTTGATCGGCTCGTTGCTTGCGTGGGAGATACTGGGGCGGCGCACCCGCATTATGTCGCAACACCTTGGCAGTTCCACCATGCCCGAATTCTTCGGCAAGCGGTTTGACAGCACATCCCTCAAAGTGGCGGCGTCGGTCATCACCTTTTTGTTTATGATCCCGTACACCGCATCGCTGTATAACGGGCTGTCCCGTCTGTTCCAGATGGCATTTAATATCGATTATATCTGGTGTGTACTCGGTATGGCGGTACTCACGGGTGTCTATGTGATCGTAGGCGGCTATATGGCGACCGCCATGGCGGATTTCATTCAAGGCATCATTATGCTCGGCGGTATCATTGCGGTCATCGCGGCGGTGCTGAACAGCAACGGCGGTTTCACCGCGGCGATGACATCGCTCTCGCAAGTGGCGGCGGAGGAGACGGCGATGCAAGGCGCGTTTACTTCTTTCCTCGGCCCGAAGCCGCTGGAACTCGTCGGCGTGGTGTTGCTCACCTCGCTCGGCACGTGGGGCTTGCCGCAGATGGTGCAGAAGTTCTACGCCATCAAGAACGAAGGCTCGATCCGTAAGGGGACCATGATCTCCACCATTTTCGCATTGGTGGTGGCGGGCGGCTGTTATTTTCTCGGCGGTTTCGGCCGTTTGTATCAGCCTGAAATGAACGCCGCGGGCGGCGTGGTGTACGACAGCCTGATCCCGAAGATGCTCGAAGGCTTGCCCGACGCCATCATCGGTATCGTCATCGTGTTGGTGCTGGCGGCATCCATGTCCACACTGTCGTCGCTGGTACTTGCGTCCTCCTCCACCATTACACTGGACTTTCTGCAACCCGTTTCTAAGAAAGTGTGGAAAGAAAAGACCTCGGTGCGGACGATGCGCGTGTTCATCGTGTTTTTCATTGCCGTTTCGGCGGTGCTGGCGATCGTGCAGGCAAGCTCGCCCGTCACCTTTATTGCGCAGTTGATGGGTATCTCGTGGGGCGCAATGGCAGGTGCGTTCCTGGCGCCGTTCCTATTCGGCCTGTACTGGAAAAAGACCACGAAGGCGTCGGTGTGGATGTCCTTCATCGTGGGCGTCGGCGTGATGCTGGCGAATATGATCTGCACGTTCCTCAAAGTGCCGTTCATCAACGCCTACTTCTCGTCCCCCATCAATGCGGGCGTGCTGTCGATGGCACTGGGACTGGTGTTGGTACCCCTCGTGAGTTTGTTTACGCGAAAAATGGATAAAACGCTTGTCGAACGGATGTATATGTGCTATAATAGAAAGGTAAACGTACCGGCGAAAGATGCACTTGAAGACGAAGTGTGATCTTTGCCGCAGATAAAGGAGAAGTTTAAGTGAAAGAATTGATGATCGGTAACGCGGCGGTCGCACGCGGTCTGTACGAAGCGGGCTGCACCGTGGTGTCGAGTTATCCCGGTACTCCGAGTACCGAAATAACCGAGTATGCCGCCGAATACAATGAAATGTACTGCGAATGGGCGCCGAATGAAAAGGTTGCGATGGAAGTCGCGTTCGGTGCGTCGATGGCGGGGGCACGCAGTGCCTGTGCCATGAAACACGTTGGGTTGAACGTGGCGGCCGACCCGCTGTTCACCATGTCCTACACGGGCGTGAACGGTGGTTTGGTCATCTGCGTGGCGGACGATCCCGGCATGCACTCTTCGCAGAACGAGCAGGACTCCCGTCACTATGCCGTGGCGGCGAAGGTGCCGATGCTTGAGCCCGCCGATTCGGCGGAGTCGCTTGCCTTTGCGAAGGCGGCGTTCGCGCTCTCGGAAGAGTTCGACACCCCCGTGATCTTGCGTATGTGCACCCGTATTGCCCACGCACAGAGCATCGTGGAAACGGGCGCACGTGACGAGCGGGACAACCGCCCCTACGTCAAAACCCCCGAGAAGTACATCATGATGCCCGGCAACGCGAAGAAGTGCCACCCCGTGGTGGAGGCGCGCACCGCGTCGCTCGCCGCCTTGGCGGAGGATTGCCCTTTCAACCGCGCGGAGATGGGGGAGAAGGCACTCGGCATCATCACCTCGGGTGCGTCCTATCAGTACGTGCGCGAGACTTTCGGTGAGTCGGTAAGCGTGCTGAAGATCGGTATGGTACATCCCCTGCCGACGAAACTGATCCGCGATTTCGCCGCCGCGGTGGACCGCGTGGTGGTCATTGAAGAACTCGACGGTATGCTCGAAGCACACTGTACCGCCATCGGCGTTACGGTGGAGGGCAAAGAACTGTTCACCAACATCGGTGAGTTTTCTCAGCGTACGGTGGCCGAGGTGTTCGGTCTGCCGCAGAAGGAACACGTGGCGCTCGATACCGCTATCCCCGTGCGCCCGCCCGTCATGTGTGCGGGTTGCCCGCACCGCGGTATGTACTATACCTTGGCGAAGAACAAGGTGACGGTCATCGGCGATATCGGCTGTTATACCCTCGGTGCCCAACCGCCGCTGTGTGCGCTGGATTCCACCCTTTGCATGGGCGCTTCGGTGTCGGGTCTGCACGGCTTTAACAAAGCGGGTAACGAAAATCCCGCCGTCGCCGTGATCGGGGACTCCACCTTTATGCATTCGGGTATCACGGGTCTCGTGAATATTGCGTACAACAATTCCAACTCCACCGTCATCATTTTAGACAACTCCATCACGGGTATGACGGGACATCAGCAGAATCCCACCACGGGGTACAACATCAAGGGCGACCCTGCGGCGAAGATCGATCTGGAAACGCTGTGCCGTGCGGTGGGTATCCGTCGCGTGCGGGTGGTCGATCCGTACGACCTTGCGGCGTGCGAAGCGGTGTTAAAAGAAGAACTTGCGGCGGACGAAGCGTCGGTCATCATCTCCCGCCGTCCGTGCGTGCTTTTGAAATCGGTCAAGACCAAGCCGCCCGTCACGGTGGATGCCGACAAGTGCCGCAGTTGCAAGAAGTGTATGAAACTGGGTTGCCCCGCCATTCGTATGCGGGACGGTAAAGCGGACATCGACGCGACCCTTTGCGTGGGTTGCGGCGTGTGCGAACAACTCTGTGCGTTTGATGCCATCGGGGAGGTGAGCGAATGAACACGGTACGTTTGATGATCGTCGGTGTCGGTGGGCAGGGCTCTCTGCTCGCCAGTAAATTGCTCGGCCGTCTGTTGGTGGACGAAGGGTACGACGTGAAGGTGTCGGAAGTACACGGCATGAGCCAGCGCGGCGGTTCGGTCGTCACCTATGTGCAGTTCGGCGATAAGGTGTATTCCCCCGTCATTGAACAAGGTGAAGCGGATTTCATCGTGTCGTTCGAAAAGTTGGAAGCGGCACGCCACGTGGCTTGCCTCAAAAAAGGCGGTACCGTGATCGTGAACACCCAGCAGATCGACCCGATGCCCGTGATCACGGGTGCGGCAACTTATCCCGAAACGGTGCTGGACGAGATGACCGCCGCAGGTGTCAAAGTGGATGCGCTGGATGCGCTGTCCCTCGCACAGAAAGCGGGCTCCGCCAAGGCGGTGAACATCGTCTTGATGGGCCGTCTTGCCAAATATTTCTCGATGGACTACGACAAATGGATCGCTGCGATCGAAAAGAGTGTGGCACCGAAATTTGTTGAGATGAACAAAAAAGCGTTTGAACTCGGTTACAATGCGTAAGGAGATGGGCTCAGTGTCAGAACAGCGTTATTATCAGCCGGAGATCGAAACGATGCCGGTGGAGGAACTGAAAAAACTCCAGTCTGAAAAATTGGTCAAGCAAGTGCGCCACGTCTACGATAACGTGCCGTATTATCGCGCCTTGATGGAGGAAAAAGGGGTCACCCCCGACGATATCCACGGCATTGAGGATCTGCACAAACTTCCGTTTTTGACCAAAGCGGATCTGCGGGATGCTTATCCCTACGGCTTGCTTGCCAAACCGCTTTCGGAATGCGTGCGTATCCAGTCCACGTCGGGTACGACGGGTCGCCGCGTGGTGGCGTTTTATACCCAGCACGACGTGGATCTGTGGGAAGACTGCTGTGCGCGCGCCATCGTGGCGGCGGGCGGCACCAACGAGGACGTGTGTCAGGTGGCGTACGGCTACGGCTTGTTCACGGGCGGTCCCGGCTTGAACGGCGGGTCGCACCGCGTGGGATGTCTCACGTTGCCGATGTCGTCGGGTAACACCGAGCGCCAGATCCAGTTTATGACCGACCTTTCGGCGACCATTCTCTGCTGTACTCCGTCGTATGCGGCGTACATCGGTGAGACGTTGAAGGAAAAGGGGATGGGTCCCGACGATATTCCGCTGAAGGCGGGTATCTTCGGTGCGGAGCCGTGGACCGAAGAAATGCGTCGCGGAATCGAAGAGACTCTCGGTATCAAGGCGTACGACATTTACGGGTTGACCGAAACGTCGGGTCCCGGTGTGTCTTTCGAATGCGCGGAGCAGACGGGCATGCACATCAACGAAGATCACTTCCTGGCGGAGATCATCGACCCCGACACGGGCGAGGTGCTTCCCGAAGGCAGCAAGGGCGAACTCGTGTTCACCGCGCTGGACAAGGAAGCGTTCCCGCTGTTGCGTTACCGCACGCGTGACATCTGTGTGCTGACCCGCAAGCCCTGCTCCTGCGGGCGTACCCACATCAAGATGAGCAAGCCGATGGGTCGCAGTGACGATATGATGATCATCCGCGGTGTCAACGTGTTCCCGAGCCAGATCGAAACGGTGCTTTTGAACGAGGGGTATCAGCCGAACTATCAGATCGTGGTGGATCGCGAGAAAAACAACGATACCTTCGACGTATACGTGGAGATGAATCCCGATCAGGCCATCGACACGGTGCGCGGTGTGGCGGCGCTGGAAAAGGCACTCGCAGGTGCGATGAAGACGATGCTCGGCATTAACCCGACGGTGCATCTGGTGGCACCGAAGAGTATTGCCCGCAGTGAAGGAAAAGCGGTGCGCGTGATCGATAAACGTAAATTGGTGTAAGGAGGCTGTTCGTTATGACCATTAAGCAACTTTCGGTCTTTGTGGAAAACAAAAAGGGTAAGCTCGCCCAGATCATGCAGATCTTGGCGCAAAACGGCGTGGACATCCGCGCACTTTCGCTGGCGGACACCACCGATTACGGCATTTTGCGTATGATCGTGAACGATACCGCAAAAGCGGTCGCGGCGTTGCAGGCGGAGCACTGCGTGGTGTCGGTGAACGAGGTGCTGGGTGTGGCGGTGGACGACACTCCCGGCGGGTTTGCCGCGGCGGTGCAGGCGCTTTCGGACAACGAGGTGAATCTCGAATACGTCTATGCGTTCATCACCCCGCAAAAGGGTTACGCCTACGTCGTGATGCGGGTGACGGACAACGACGCTGCCACCAAAATTCTGCAAAATGCGGGCGTCAAAGTGCTGGATGACGAAGAACTGCACGCCATGTTCCGCTGAAAATTTTCGAAAAACACTTGCAAAGCGTTGCAAATTCGTGTATACTACCTATGCCCGCCAAACGGCGGGCATATATCCGCCCGTGGCGAAGCTGGATATCGCAGTGGATTCCGATTCCAAAGGCCGGGGGTTCGAATCCCTCCGGGCGGGCCAAAACAAAAACAGCAACCGAAAGGTTGCTGTTTTTGTTTTGGCCCCCCCTTAAGAGGGATTCGAAACGAGCTCCAAGCGTGAGGCGTGAAGCGCCGAAGGCTTGGGAGAAAGCCCCGGTGGGGCTTTCGTTCGCGAGAGGAGAATCCCTCCGGGCGGGCTGCGCGCGCTATGCTGTTTGTCACACGACCGAACTCTCCACCACCACCGTGAGCGTAAGTGAACAATTTCACAAAATGGTATTTTGAAGGAATATAGGGGAGTCAAAAGGGTAGTCAAGGTGGGTCAAAAGGTGGGTCAAAAATTTTGTTCATAACGAAGAAAGATGCAACGCAAAGAACTTCCAGCAGCACTGTGCCTTCAGTGTTAAACGATGCATCTTCCGAGGAAAATATACCACGTTTTACGTGGGGTGTCAACTACAAAGGAATGCGTTTCGCCGGCTCGGTAGAGCAAGCGGGTCAATGCCCATTGGCAAAACACATTCTTTTGTAATTATATCACAACTGTACTGCTGTCGTCAACCCTCGGTGCATCGATGCCCCGCGGAAACATGCGCGAATTCGGACGGACGGGTCGGGAGACCCGTCCCTACAACGCCACCGTGGGTGTGCGGTCGGTCGTGGGAAACGGGCGCGTGATGCCGGACGGCACGGTGTTGTACTTAAACGAAGACGAAAAGAGAACCCGAAAATGGTTCCAAGTCTGCGACCACACTGTGCCGTTAGAGGGAACCAAATTCGTGCTCATTCGTAGTATAGCATGCGTGAGTGATGGTGTCAAGCACGGAGGAGGGCGTTGTTCCTCAAGTTGTGGACGTCCACGATTGGAAAAGATGCGGGCGGTTTCAAAAGATCGCGCGTAACGAAGAAAGATGCACCGCAAAGAACTTCCAGCAACACTGTGCCTTCGGTATTAAACGATGCATCTTTTGAGCAGAAACGCCATGTTACCATGGCGGGTCAAAAGACCCCCAACGCAGGCAGGGCGTTTCTGTAAAAAACAGTGTACCATATTCCGCCCCCGTTGTCAACCTATTCCCAAGTTATGCCGTTTATTACACGATCGAACTCTCCACCACAGAGGGTGTGACCGTGCCGCCGGGGGAAATCTGCGCAAATTCGGACGGACGGGTCGGGAGACCCGTCCCTACAACGCCCACCGTGGGTGTGCGGCATCGTCGCGGGACTTGATATAATGTACGGTTTCTGCTATAATCTAATGAAAGGCGGTGACTTTATGGAGAATGTTTTGTATGAATACCAACTGAATATTACGGACTATCTATGGAATCTTATTCCCCTTTTTGTTGGTGTAGGGTTTCTGTACAACTCGATACTTACAATGAAGGCGGGGGATAGAGAAAAAGGTTGGGAGGGTTTCATTACTTCCTTTTTCAAGATTGCCGGGTTTGTTGTGGCACCGATAGGGGTCGGGATATTTCTTTTGTCAACCATTGGTATGTCTGCAGAACATAAAGAATACAAAGAAAAACTCGCTAATAATGATGTTTTTATTGTAGAGGGATATGTGGAAAATTTCCACCCTATGCCATACGAAGGGCACGATACCGAGCGTTTCGAAATCAATGGGATACATTTTGAGTATTCGGATTATTATATAACAAATGGATATCACAAATCGGCATCGCATGGTGGTGTCGTTAAGAAAAACGGTCAGTATCTCAAAGTGAAGTACGTTGTGGAAGAATTAGAAGGAGAACACGAAAACATCATCTTATACATAGCAGAAATAACAGACCGGTCAGGCAACGCTTGCGATTCTTAACAAAAACCGTGGTGTAAAAAAAGAGGAGAAATTCTCTGCCGATTCAAGAGTGGTGGTTGGTGCCTTTTTCGTGGAACGGACGCGCGATGCACGCCCCTACCGCACGGCGGCGGTTGTGCGTCGTGCAACAAAAAAACACGGATTTTCATTTTTTACTTGCAATGCGCTGCTTCTTTTGTTATAATGTATACTAACGCAATCTTTATTTTGAGGAGGACTATACCTATGAAACGCATTTTCTCTGTTTTGTTAGTGCTGGCGATGGTGTTCTCGCTGGCAGCGTGCAGCGGCGGCACCACCATGACGATGGGTACCGGCAGCCCGACGGGTACCTACTACGCTTACGGCGGTATCGTCGGTCAGTACATCACCAACAACGCGGGCATTAAGGTGAACGCGGTCTCCACCGGCGGCTCCAAGGACAACATCCAGGGCATCGATGCGGGCGACTATCAGCTTGGTACGGTGCAGTCGGACGTTATGCACTACGCATGGAACGGCACCCGCTCCTTCGAGAAGGACGGCAAGATCGAGACCTTCCGCACGGTGGCGGGTCTGTACGCGGAAGCGGTGCAGCTCATCACGGTCAACCCTGAAATTCAGTCGGTTGCCGACCTGAAGGACAAAAAGGTCTCCATCGGCGCTCCCGGCTCGGGTGTGTACTTCAATGCGATGGACGTGCTCGCGGCAGCGGGTCTTTCCGAAAACGACGTGAAACCTCAGTATCAGAACTTTGACGAGAGTGCGGACGCGCTGAAGGACGGCAAGATCGATGCGGCGTTCATCGTGGCAGGCGCGCCCACTCCCGCGATCACCGAGCTTTGCATGACCAACGCGAATACCCGCCTGGTGCCGATCGACGGTGCGATCGCGGAAAAACTGATGAAGGACAACACCTTCTACTCGGTGTACAAGATTCCCGCCAACACCTACAAAAATCAGGCTGCCGACGTGACCACCGTCACTGTGAAGGCGACCCTGATCGTGAGCGCGGACGCGGATGAAGAGGCGGTATACAAACTGACGGCCGCCATCTTTGACAATATCGAAGCCATTTCCAAAGAACACGCCAAAGGCGCGGAGCTGAGCCTCAAGAACGCGACCGAAGGTTTGACCGTCCCGTTCCATGCGGGTGCGGCGAAGTACTTCAAGGAAAAGGGCATTGATGTGAACGCGGGTTAATTTCCAAAGCAACTTCGGACGGTCTGACAACTGCGGCCTATTCCGTCGCAGTTGTCAGACCGTTTTTTACGGAAAGGTGTGAGTTTGTGCTTTTCTCAAAAAAGAAAACGGCCGTGCCCGAAGCGCCGATGGATCTGGACGCGGTCATGAAAAAATTTGACCGCGAATCCAACACGCGCGTGTGGGAAGGCAAAGCCCGTTGGGTCGTGAACAGCATTTTGGCGGTGTTTTCGCTGTTTTGCATTTACGTGACCTTCTTTGCCACGTGGCTGGACGTGGTGCGACTGTCCAGTTTTGTGGGGTGCATCATGCTGATCGGTTTTCTCGTGTATCCCGCGAAGAAGGGGATACAAAAAGCGAACAGTATGCCGTGGTACGACGTGGTGCTGATGGTGATCGGCTCGTCCTCCTTCTTCTACTACACGGTGGACGCGGTGAACATCATTCAGCAGGGCAACAAGTTTGAGTGGTATCAGATCCTGATCGGTGCGATCGGTATTCTTTGTCTGCTCGAACTCTGCCGCCGTTGCGTAGGTATTCCGATCATCGTGGTGGCGGTCGCCTTTATCGTGTACGCCATCTTCTGGGGACTCAGTAACCCCGACATTCTGCGGCGTGTGGAAGGCCTGGTGGGTAAACTGTTTTACACCACCACTTCGGGCATCCTTTCGGTGCCGGTGAACACCTGCTCGAAGTACATTGCCATCTTCATCATCTTCGGTGCGTTTCTGGAGCGCACGGGCATTGCGGATTTCTTTATTAAGATCTCCAATGCGGTGGTCGGCGGCTTCTCGGGCGGCCCTGCTAAAGTGGCGGTGGTCGCGAGCGCGATGGAAGGTATGGTTTCGGGCTCGTCGGTCGCGAATACGGTCGGCTCCGGTTCGGTCACCATTCCGCTGATGAAGCGGACGGGCTACAAGCCCGAATTTGCCGCCGCCGCCGAAGCGTCGGCGTCTACGGGCGGACAGATCATGCCGCCCATCATGGGTGCTGCTGCCTTCCTGATGGCGGAAAACATCGGCGTGCCGTACAGCAACATCGTGGTGCGCGCGATTTTGCCCGCATGCCTCTATTTCCTCGGCGTGTTTATCGCGGTGCATCTGGAAGCGAAAAAAGAGGGTTTGCGCGGTCTTACCCGCGAGGAATTGCCCTGCTTTTTGCCGCTCCTGAAGCAGGCGTACTTACTGCTTCCCTTGCTTTTGCTGATCGTGCTGGTCAGCTCCGGCTCCCGTTCCATCGCGTACGCGGCGGCGGTGGCGATCGTGGCGGCGATTGTGGTCGGCTTGTTTAACAAGGAAAACCGCATTACCCCGAAGCGCATCTGGGAAGCGCTTGCGGCGGGCGGACAAGGCATGGTCACCGTGGCGGTGGCGTGCGGCGTGGCGGGTATCATTGCGGGTACCATCACCATGACGGGTCTTGCCACCATGCTGATCAACGGTATTTTGACGTTGGCGGGCGACAAGGTCATCATTGCCTTGTTCCTTACGATGCTCACCTGCATCGTGCTTGGCATGGGTGTGCCCACCACCGCAAACTATTGCATTATGGCGGCGACCTGCGCTCCCATCCTCATCAAGATGGGGGTGCCGGATCTCGCGGCACACTTCTTCGTGTTCTATTTCGGTATTGTTGCCGACTTGACTCCTCCCGTGGCGCTGGCGGCGTATGCAGGCGCGGCGATCGCGCAGGCAAACCCGATGAAGACGGCGTTCACCGCAACGAAACTTGCCATCGGCGCATTTATCGTGCCGTACGTGTTTGCGCTGAATCCCGCTATGTTGTTTATTGATACGACGGCGTGGGAAGTGGTGCTGATCTGCATCACCTCGTGCGTCGGCATATTCGGTGTGTCAGCGGCACTGGAAGGATACTTCCTCAAAACGATGGCGTGGTATGAGCGCCTGCTCAGCGCGGCAGGCGGTCTGTTGCTGATCTATCCCGGTCTCGTCACCGACGTCGTCGGTTTGGCACTGGTGGCAACGGTGCTGACGATCCAGTTGCTCAAAGGTAAGAATACCAAAACGGCGTTGCCTGCATAATGGTATCAAGAAAAAACCGTTCTTCGTTTTTGAAGAGCGGTTTTTTATATGGGTAAGCAGAGGATGATACTAACGGCAGAACAGCAAGCGATATTGAACGGCGAAAAAGGCGAAACGCTTGCGAAGGTGATGAAAACATTGGTGATGTACGGCGAGGCGTTTCACGCGGAAAAACTGGTGCCCATCACCTCGAAGTACAACCATTTGGTGACCTCCTTCGGTTTGAAGGTGATGTCGCCCGTGTACGACCTGATGCAGCAGTTGCTGGATGCAGGGGTCTGCTCCGAACAGCAATTTTCGGTAGACCCCCGTCCGCTGGATAAAAAGGTGCCGGCGAACGTCTTGCAGAATTTCGTGTTCAACAAGTTTATGTATACCAAGCAGGACTTTTATGAAGACCAGTTGACCAAACTGGGACTGATGGATAAGGACGCGTTCAGTTGCACCTGCTATATGGACGAGATGGGCAACAAGCCGCAAAAGGGCGAGGTGCTTTCGTGGGCGGAATCCTCGGCGGTGGTGTACGCAAACTCGGTGCTGGGTGCGCGGTGCAACCGCAATTCGGGCATTATCGACATTATGGGGTCTATCGTGGGGTACGTGCCGTATTTCGGCTTGCTGACCGACGAAGGTCGCCGCGCCACGTGGGTGGTGCGGGTCGAGACCACCAAAAAGCCCGAAGCGCAACTGCTCGGCTCGGCAATCGGTATGAAGGTGATGGAGGACGTGCCCTACGTCGTGGGACTCGACCGTTGGCTCGGCACCGAACTTTCGGACACCGCCTGTGCGTATCTGAAGGATTTCGGTGCGGCAACCGCGTCGAACGGTGCGGTGGGCCTCTACCACATTGAAAATCTCACCCCCGAAGCGGTGGAACAAGGCAAAGCCTTGATCGCTGAAGGTGCGCGCGAATACGTGATCGACGACGCGGAACTGGAACGCGTACAACGGGAATATCCCGTGATGTGGAAGAATCCCAATGCCACTCCGAAACTTTGTTTCGTCGGCTGTCCGCATCTGTCGCTTCAACAGCTGAAGGACTGGACCGATGCGGTGGAAGCGGGACTGCGTGCGAGCGGGCGCAAAACGGTGGCGATCCCCACCGTGTTCACCGCCGCGCCGCGGGTACTCGAAGCGTTTGAAAAAACGCCGTATGCGGCACGGCTGAAAGCCACGGGCGTCATCACCTCCTACATTTGTCCGCTGATGTATATGAACAATCCCTTGTGCAAGACCATGCCGGTCATCACCTCCTCCAACAAACTGCGCACCTACACCAGTGCGCGGTACTACACCGACGAGCAGATCCTGCACGCCATTACGAAGGAGGGGAAATAAGATGAAACAGTTTCAAGGTCGTGTGATCACCCCCGGTGAGGTGACCGCGCCCGCGGTGGTGACCACCGAAGGATTCAACACGCTGGCTTCGTTGCAAATGGCGTTGCAGTTCGGGGATAAAGAAGCGAAATGCGGCGATCAAAACAACAAAGAGTTGCACGGCAAACCGCTGTGCGGGCGGGCGCTCTGCCTGCCGCAGACCATCGGCTCCACCACGGGCGGGTTGGTGCTCTACTGTGCTTGCGCCATGGGCAGAAACCCCGCGTGTATGCTGTTTGCCAATCCCATTGATTCGTTGGCGGCGGCCGGCGCGGTGCTTGCGGACGTGTGGGTGGACGGCGTGGCTATGCCGGTTGTGGATTCGCTGGGCGAAGAATTTTTGCAGTATGTGAAAGACGGTATGACCGTGACGGTGAAGGAAAACGGTGTCGTCGAAGTTGAATAACGGTGAGGGGCGGTTGCTTTGCGCAGCCGCCCCTCTTGTCAAATGCTGAGATACGTGGTATACTGTGAAACGAAATGAGGTGTAAATTATGAGTGTTGCAAAGTATCCGTGGAACGGGCGCGGGCTGTGCCTGTTTGCCCCCCTGCCCGATGAAGTCGATATCTTCTGCCGCTATGTGGAAGAGGAACTGACGGCCGATAAGATCGATACCCTCGTATTGATTATCCGTTATAATTACGAATTCCAAAGCCATCCCGAATGCCGCGGTGAGCATCCGCTCTCCCGTGCGGACGTGGAAAAGATGGTGGCGACCTGCCGCCGCTGCGGCATCGAATTGATTCCCGACATGAACCTGCTCGGTCATCAAACGGTGCAGGATACCCATCGTCCCGACGGCCTTTTGAAAGGACACCCCGAATTTTCCGAAACGCCGGTCGACCAGGAGCCGGAATACTGCTACAGCATTTGTTCCACCAACGATCAGGCGTTCGAAGTGGTGTGTGACTTGATGGAGGAAGTAATGGATGCGTTTGATGCGCATTATATGCACGTCGGTATGGACGAGGTGTTTTATATCGGCGATTGCGATCGTTGCAAAGCCACGGGCAAAGATAACGGCGAACTGTTTGCCGATTGGTGCAACCGTTTGGCGGCACGCATCAAGGCGAAGGGCGCGATCCCGATGATGTGGGGTGACCGTCTGCTCAATTCTTCCGATTTCGGCTACGGTCCGTGGGACGCCAGCCAAAACGGCACCTGGACGGCATTGCCGCTGTTGGATAAGGATTATATTATTACCGACTGGCACTATCACAACTGGCCGCACTTCCGCTCGGTGGAGGTGTTTGCCGAAGCGGGGCTGAAAATGTGGCTGTGTCCGTTCGCCTCCGCCGAGAATGCGAAGCTGTTTTTGGATTATGCCGCGGAACACGGTGGCGATAATATCCTCGGCGTGATGGAGACCACGTGGGTGCCCGCACGCTACATGATGGGGTGTGCCGCGGGTCGCGAACGGTACGACGACGGCACGTGGTACAAGGATAGTATGCCGAGCATTCGCCGCTGTTACGCGTGGCTGTTCCGCCCCGAAGAATTCGAGCAGAACTGGGCACCGCTGAAAAAGACGGAAGAGTGAAAAGACCGCTGTAAGGGTGTGATTAGTTAGGGATCGGGGGCGTGCGTCTTGGCTCCCCTGTGTAAGGGGAGCTGGCGAGCGCAGCGAGACTGAGGGGTTGTCCTATATAAGCTGTTTTTCGGTCGCAGAGAATCCCCCAGTCATTTTCTCCTCGCTTTGCTCCTCGAAAATGCCAGCCCCCTTTAGACAAGGGGGCCAAGGGTCACAGCACTTTTCGGAGTCAAGTGAATATCGACTAATACAAGGAGAGGATGTACCGTCTACGGTACATCCTCTCCGTTTTTATCTCGACCGGCCACCCGTTTTACGGGTGGCTTTTACCACTGTTTATTACCTGTATCAATCGTCCACCGCGGGGTCGGTGGCGGCGGCAAAGATCTGCTCGACCTCTGCCGAGGGGGCTTTGGTTATGAGCGAGGTCACCACGGCGGCAATGCCGCCCGCGATAAAGCCGGGCAGGATCTCATACACACCCGTGTTGCAGACGATGGGATCTATGATCGTACCGGTGAAGCAGAGCAGCCATGCAATGTCTACCACTGCGCCCACGATGATACCCGCGCAGGCACCCGTGTAGTTCAAACGGCGCCAGAACAGCGACAGCAACACGACGGGACCGAACGCGGCGCCGAACAGACCCCACGCGTTCTCCACCATACTCATGATACTGCTTGCCCACGCACTGCCGCTGGAGGCGATGAAGAAGGCGATCACGCTGACCACAAGAACGACCAGACGGCCGACCCACAGCGTTTCGGCGTCCGAAGCCTTGTTCTTACGGATGAGCGGTTTGTACAAGTCGCTGGTGAAAGCGGAAGACGCCACCAACAACTGGGAGTCTGCGGTGGACATTGCCGCCGCTACGATAGCGGCAAGCAACAGGCCCGCAACGAGAGGCGGGAAGATATCCTGTGCCAGCGTGATGAAGATCTCCTGCCCGTTTTGCGGCAACAGTTTGGCGGCAACCGACGTGCCGTCCGCCAACAAGAAGGTGCGGCCGAGAGCGGCGATCGCGATCGCACTGCCCAGCGAAAGCACCACCCACACGATGGCAACGGTGGACGCTTTTTTCACCTGCGAGGGCTTTTGGATGCCCATGAAGCGCACGATGATGTGCGGCATACCGAAGTAACCGAGACCCCACGAGAGACCGGTCACAATATCCTGCCACTTGGCGGTGAAGGGGTTGGGCTCAAACGCGGCAACCCCTTCGGCAAACGCACCCGCGAAGGAGGCGTCGAACTTGCCGAGCGCCATTACGATCGGCACCGCCAGGATGGCGATGAGCATCATAAGTCCCTGGAAAAAGTCGGTCCAGCACACCGCCTTGTAACCGCCGAGGAAGGTGTACGCCAAGATCAGCAGGGCGAACAGCGCCATCGCCAGCATCTCTTTATCCGCAAACCACGGAATAACGGCGATCAACACACTTTTGCCTGCAACGAAGGCGGAAGCCACGTAGATGGTGAAACTGACGAGGAAGATGATCGCGCAGACCACCTTCAGCACGGGGCTTTGCGAAGCAAAGCGGTTGGTGAGATACTGCGGGAGAGTGATGGCATCGCCCGATGCACGGGAGAAACGGCGCAGGCGGCGTGCCACCAAGATCCAGTTTGCGGCAGTGCCCAGTGCCAGACCGATGCCGATCCACACCTTGCCCATGCCGAACGCGAGGATACTGCCGGGGAAACCCATCAGCAGCCAGCCCGACATATCGGAAGCCTGTGCGCTCATGGCGGTGACCCACGGGCCCATCGAACGACCGCCGAGGAAGTAGTCTTTTTCTCCGCCGCCGCGCGAACGGAAAAAGAAGAACAGGCCGATGGCGAGGATCAGTACGAAGTACAGTACGAATGCTAAGATTTGCATAGGGGACGCGCTCCTTTCAAGCGAAGACGGACTTCGCCGCGTGAATGATATTTTCCATTATAAACGATGTGTTGCAAAAAAGCAAGATAAATTTTTACCGCGGTAGCACTTTACTGTCAAAAAGTGCGGTTTTTTGCTTTTTCGCTGGACGAACGGGCAAAAACGTGCTATACTGTATTAGAGTAGTTCGGAAAGGCGGTAGGGTATGAAGCGATTGATGGGAGAACTGAGGCGGTTGCGTTGGCAGAACTTCGTTGCACTGCTGTTGGCGGGGTGCATCAACGCCTTCGGTGTAACGGTGTTTTTGGCACCCGTTAGGTTGTACGACAGCGGCATTTCGGGCACCTCCATCCTGCTTTCGCAGATCACCCCCGCGTGGATGACGCTTTCCGTTTTCCTTTTGGTTCTCAACATACCGTTGTTTCTGTTCGGCCTTAAGAAGCAGGGCGTGACCTTTACGGTCTATTCGCTGTTTGCAGTGGGGGTGTATTCGCTCGCCTCGTGGCTGATCACCGACGTGCTGCCCATCGACGTCAGCATGGCGTCACCGCTCGCGGGGGAGGATCTGTTGCTGTGTGCGCTGTTCGGCGGCATCATTTCGGGCGTGGGCAGCGGTCTCACCATTCGTCACGGCGGTGCGATCGACGGCGTGGAAGTTATGGCGGTCATCTTTGCAAAGCGGTTGAACGTGACGGTCGGCACTTTCGTGATGGCGTATAACGTGCTGTTGTATATCGTGTGCGGTGTGGTGATGGGCAGTTGGATACTGCCGCTCTACTCCATTGTGACGTATATGGCGGGGCTGAAAACGGTGGATTTTATCGTGGAAGGTTTCGACCATTCCAAAGAGGTGATGATCATCACCGAGGAAGCGGACGCGGTCTCTGCTGCCTTGATGGCGACGTTCGAATGCGGATGTACCAAAATAGACGCGACGGGCGGATATTCCAACGCGCAAAAGACGGTGATCTATTTCGTGGTCAACCGTTTTCAGATCTCCAAAATGCGGGAGATCGTACACGCCGTCGATCCGAAGGCGTATATGACCATCAGCGAGGTCGCGGACGTGTTTATGAGTAACGATCAACAATAAGGATGGATAATGCAGTATGAATTGGTTATGGGATCTTTTAAAAAATCCGCTGCTGATAACGGCGGTCTCCTCGTGGCTGATCGCACAGGTGATCAAAACGGTCATCCATGCGATCATTTACAAAAAGTGGGATATTGCCCGCTTGTTCGGTGACGGCGGTATGCCGAGCGGACATTCGGCGACCGTCACGTCGTTGGCGGTGATCAGCGGCCTGATCTACGGCTTCGGGTCGTTCCAATTTGCGGTGACGGCGGTGCTTGCGATCATCGTGTGCCACGACGCCACGGGCGTGCGGCAGGAAACGGGCAAGCAGGCGGTCATCATCAACGAGTTGGTGCGTGCGTTTGAGGCGCTCACCACCGAAGACCTGCCCGAAGTGAAACTCAAAGAATTCGTCG
Organism: Oscillospiraceae bacterium; assembly: GCA_015065885.1. Classification (GTDB taxonomy): domain Bacteria; phylum Bacillota; class Clostridia; order Oscillospirales; family Acutalibacteraceae; genus SIG588. The sequence continues at coordinate 67,635 of SVPJ01000006.1, forward strand.
GTCACACCCCCGTGCAGGTCATTGCGGGCACGCTGGTGGGCGTTTTGAATGCGGTTGGCATGTATTTTCTGTTGGGATAGCACAAAAGCAACGCGGACTGTCTGTGCAACATTTCCAAAAAATGTTTTTGTGATATTCCGCTAAAAATTTTGCAATACCGCAAGAAAAGCCTATTGACATTTTCCGTTCCATGCGGTATCATATTGGTGTTAGAACGGGGGATATGACGTCCTCACGATCAACAAAATAATTTAGGAGAGTGTAAACAATGAAAAAGGTATCCAAGATCATTGCAGTGGTTCTCGCTGTCTGCCTGCTGTTTTCGTTGACGGCGATCTCCGCCGGCGCAGTGGCAGTGGCTATCCCGAACGACGACTACAGTCGTCCCACTGTGAAAGCAAATCAGGTCAGCGACCGTCCCAAAATCGACGGTAAGCTGGACGACAAAGCGTGGACTCAGGCGACCAAGTTCCCCTTCACGCAGAAGTCTTTGCAGGGCGGCGACGGCCTGCTGTGGTCCTATCCGGAAGGCGATGATTTCACCGAACTGCCCGAAGACGGTGACGGCGACGCCTACATCGGCTGGGACTCCGAATACGTGTACTACGCACTGCAGATCTCTGACTACGAGCACGTGAACGGCCGTGTTCAGGGTTATGACTTGTGGCGTGAAGACTGCTTGCAGCTCCAGATCTGCCACAACCAGCAGGGTATGTTCGACGATTCCGCTCGTTTCGAGCTCGGTTTCGCGTACAACAATAAGCAGGATCGTCAGCTCGGCTACCGTTGGGAAACCGACGTGACCGGTGAATTCCTGCGTGCCGACAAGAATCCGGTCGATATGTCCAAGAGTGCCGGTGCGGACTACTACTACTACGTGGGCCGTGACGACGACAAGGGCATCACTACTTATGAGATTGCGCTGAAGCACTCCTGGCTCGGCGGCGACGGCCTGGCGAAGGGCGACAAGTTCATGATGGGCTTTGCTCTGCACCTGCACGAAGACAAGCTGCCCCCCGCTTGCTTGGCGGATCCCGACGCGTATAACGGCTACTTCATGGAGTGGGCGCAGGGTCTGGTTACCGGTAAGACCTTGAGCGAAGCCGGCATCATCACCTGCGAAGGCAAGAGTTCGTCCGAAGACAAAGACCCCACCACGACCACCACGACCACCACGACCAGAATTCCCACTACCACTACCACGACTACCACCACGGGTAATAATCGTCCGGGCACCACCACTACGACGACCACCACGACCGGTAATAATCAGCAGGGCAACACGACTGTTCCTCCCTCGAACACCCAGAACACCACCACCGCTCCCAACGTGGACGTGAACACCACTACTGAGGCGACCACGACCACGACCGAAGCGACCACCACCACCGAGGCTCCCGATCTGGCTCCGGATATCTACAGCTACGACGCGACGCTGGCGGCAGATGTGGCGGACGAAGACGTTCTGGCGGCGTTTGCTCCTCTGTTCGAAGGCAAGGAACTGGCTGTGAAGTTGACCGCTCTGCCCGAAGAACTGGATAAGATCGGTAACATCCCCGCAGAGCGTCTGCTCGGCGTCTACGTGAAGGACGGCGACGAGTTCAAGGCGATCGAATCCGTGATGGAAAAAGCGGAAGATGCCGACGGTAACGAGATCGAAGTGCCGGTCTACGAAGTGGGCGAAGAGGCGGAAGTCTACCTCGTGTACGAAGTAGAGCCGAC
>SVPJ01000052.1 GCA_015065885.1 Oscillospiraceae bacterium
ACACCTTCTATGAAGACGGTAAGATGCTGGAAGAGACCCGCATCTACGATGTGGACGGCTTCTACTATGAGAACGGTATCCGTGTGCCGTACGCCGGTATGGTGATGTACGAAGGCCACTGGTACTATGTGTCCGACCACGGCGCGTATGTGAAGAACAAGCAGCAGATCCTGGTGAACGTGAACAACTCAGGGTTAGCGAAGAATGCACGTTGCTACTTCGACGAGAACGGTCATCTGGTGACCAACGCGGTTGTGAACGGTAAGTACTACGGCCCGGACGGCGCGGCGCCCTCGTATGCGGGTGTTGTGGAAGTGGACGGCAACTTGTACTACGTCAGCGGTACTTACGGTGCCCTGAACGTGAACAAGACGTTCACCATCACGGCGGCGAAGACCAACGGTCTGTGCGCGGCAGGCAAGTATGTTGCAGATGAGAACGGCGTGTTAAGTCCTGAAGCGTAAGTGTCAATAGCGTAAACCTTAACAACAAGGGTACACGAGTGATCGTGTACCCTTGTTTTAGTGTGGTAGCGATATCAATTTTCTGTAAAACACGGTTGAAACCGAGCGTAAAAACGTGTATACTGTAATACAGAAAGGAAGGATACGATGCAGGAGATCAAATGCCCGCGTTGCGGGGAACTTTTTCAAATAGACGAGGCGGGGTACGCCGAGATCGTGCGGCAGGTGCGGGACGCTGAATTTCAGCAGGAATTGTCAAGACGTGAGCAGGAATTTGACCTGCGTCGCGAAAACGACCTGCGCCTTGCACGGGCCGAGCAGGAAAAGGTGCGTACCGAAGCGGTGGCGGTGAAAGAAGCGGAGATCGCACGGCAAAAGCAGGAAGTGACCGCACTGCAGGCGAAACTGGCGGCGGGGGAGACCGAAAAGCAACTCGCGATCCGTGAAGCTGTCAGTGCGAAAGAACAGGAACTTGCCGAGCGCGCCACCGAGATCACGCGGTTGCGCGGACAGTTGCAAAGCAAGGAGACCGAGCGGCAATTGAGCGAAAAATCTTTGCAGGAACAATATGAAGCGCGCCTGCGCATGAAGGACGAGCAGATCGAGTATTACAAGGACTTTAAAGCGCGCCAGTCCACCAAAATGATCGGTGAAAGTTTGGAGCAACATTGCTTGAATCAGTTCAATTCGTTGCGCATGACGGCGTTTCCTCGCGCGTATTTTGAAAAGGACAACGACGCGGCAAGCGGGAGCAAAGGAGATTTTATCTTCCGCGAATGTGCGGAGGACGGCACGGAATTTATCTCCATTATGTTTGAGATGAAAAACGAAGCGGACGAGACGCGCACCAAACATAAAAACGAGGATTTCTTCAAGGAGTTGGATAAAGACCGTCGGGAGAAAGGGTGCGAATACGCGGTGCTGGTATCGATGTTGGAAGGGGACAACGAGTATTACAACGCGGGAATCGTGGACGTGTCCTATCGTTACCCGAAAATGTACGTCATTCGCCCGCAGTTCTTCATTCCGATGATCACGCTGCTCCGCAACGCGGCGCTCAATTCGTTGCAGTATCAGCAGGAGTTACAAGTGGTGCGCAATCAGCAACTCGACATTTTACATTTCGAGGAGAATATGAATGCCTTTAAGGCGGGTTTTGCCCGCAATTACGAGTTGGCAAGCCGCAAATTCGGCGACGCGATCGCCGAGATCGACAAGTCCATTGCACAGTTGCAAAAGGTAAAAGAAGCGCTCACCTCTTCCGAGCGCAATCTGCGCCTGGCGAACGATAAGGCGCAGGATCTGAGCATTAAGAAACTCACTAAAAACAGCCCGTCGCTGAAAACAATGTTCGACGAGGCGAGACAGCAGAGCGCGGAAAGCGAAGAGTAACGCTTGTATGTTATAAAGTTTTCAGAGCAGAGATATCGTTTGAGTTGAGGATTAAAAATGAAAACCTCGGTGTTGAAATGGAACTTGATGAAATTACATGCGTCCACTCCGCGCAGAACAATCAATGCATCGGTGTGAGATGTCCGTTCAAATGATAAAACGGCGGCAGGGAGAAACTCTCCTTGCCGCCGCTTTATTTAGTGACAGTGTCCGCAACCGTGGTTGCCGCAGGTGTGACCTTCGCCGTGGTGGTCGTGGTGGTCGCATTTTACATTGGGATCAAAACCAAGCGTGCCGCCGAGCAACGCTTTAACTGCGGCATCCGCGGAACCGCTGACACCGCCGTAAAGTTTGATCCCCGCCTGCGTCAGCGCCGTTTGTGCGCCGCCGCCGATGCCACCGCAAATAAGCGTGTCAACGTGGAGCGCCGAAAGCAGTCCTGCAAGCGCTCCGTGACCGCTGCCGTTGGTGTCAACCACTTCGCTGTGTATGATTTTTCCGCCCTCTGCGGTATAGATCTTAAACTGCTCGGTGTGACCGAAGTGCTGAAAGATCTGTCCGTTTTCGTACGTTACGGCAATTTTCATTGTGCTGTCTCCTTTGTGTTTTCTATTGTTAAAGATTTCAGTGCCTTTTTAAATTGAACGGTGAAAAGGATAGCGGTAAAGGTTACGGCTATCACGTCGGCAACCGGCTCAGCCGCATAAACACCCATCGTCTTATCCGCAATCAGTTGCGGCATAATGTAGATAAGAGGCAAAAGCAAAACAAACTTGCGAACAATGGCAACGATAATGGAACACGGCGCGTTGCCGATGGAAACGAAGGTCATTTGGCAGGCAATCTGAATGCCAAAGATGCACATCACACCGCAGTAAATACGCAGTGCCGTTGCGGTGAATGCAATGAGCGTCGCATCGGGTGTGAATATCCCGGCAAACATTTGCGGGAACAGCATAATAGCGCCCCAAATGACAAAGGAATAGGTAAGGCAGGCTATAAGCAAAAGACGGAAGGTCTTCTTGATACGATCGGTGTTTTTCGCACCGTAGTTGTAGCTCAAGATCGGTTGTGCGCCCTGTGCGATCCCTTGCATCGGGAGCATGGCAAACTGCATCACGCTTGTAAGGATGGTCATCGCACCAACAGCAATATCGCCGCCGTATTTTAAGAGCGAAGAATTAAAACAGACCGAAATCACGCTTTCACTGCTTTGCATAATGAAGGTCGCCGTTCCCAGTGCAATACAAGGGAAAACGAGTTTTCCGTCTATGCGAAGATTCTGCCGTTTGAGTTTCAAATAGGTTTTCTTTCCGCAAAGGAACAGAAGCACCCAAACGCAAGAGATCGCCTGGGAAAGGATGGTAGCAAGCGCTGCGCCTTTGACCCCCATCTTAAAGCCGAAAATAAAAACGGGATCGAGGATGATATTGCTGACCGCACCGATCAGCACCGTGATCATACTGATTTTGGTGTAGCCCTGTGCGGTGATAAACGCGCCCATGCCGAGGGTCAGCTGAACGAAAACCGTACCGATCGCATAGATGTTCATATAATCGTTGGCATAACCGATGGTATTTTCGCTCGCGCCGAACATCAAAAGCAGATCTTTGTTCCAGATCAGCAAAACGGCGGTCAGAACGGCGGAAATGATAAGCTGTAAAGAAAAGCAACCGCCCATAATTTTTTCGGCAGAGTCGTTGTCACCTTTGCCTATCGAGATAGATGCCTTCGGCGCACCGCCCGAGGCGATCAGCGCCGCAAACGCCGAGATGATCATAATGATCGGCATACACACACCGACGCCCGTCAACGCCAAACTTCCGTTGCCCGGTATGTGACCGATGTAGATGCGGTCAACGATGTTGTACAGCATATTGATAAGCTGGGCAACCACCGTCGGAACTGCCAATGTAAACAGCAGTTTGCCGATCGGTGCCGTGCCGAGCATTTCTTTGTTATCGCTCATAATTCCGCTCCGTAAAATCAAAATTTGCAACGGATATTATATAACAGTTCACCGCAAAATTCAAGCCGTCGGGAAGTTTGTTTACATTTTCAGGGAAGTTTGTTAACATCTTTCCTATCAAACTCGTGCACAAAACAAGGAACAGACACCGTAAAGGTGTCTGTTCCTTGTTGTCTATGGGCTACAAAAAAGATATTTTTGCCGTTTTTGCGTATAAATTCGAACTCTCGCATAAATGATATATTGCTACGCAATATGATATACGGCCTCCGCCGTATGATACACTTGCTTCGCAAGCATGATATAATATCCGTTCCTTCATATGCCGCAGGCATATATCACCCACCGCAGGTGGATATCATATCGAAGATATATCACCCGTTCCGGCAGGAACGGATATCATTGAAAAACGACAAGTTTCTGTCGAAACTTGTCGTTTTTCATGGCGGAGCGGGTGGGATTCTCCTCTCACTTGACGAAAGCCCCACCGGGGCTTTCTCCCAATCTTTCGGCACGGTCGTGCCTCAAGATTGGAGTTCGTTTCGAATCCCACCAACGATAAAACATAAAAGACACCCGAAAGGGTGTCTTTTATGTTTGGCGGAGCGGGTGGGATTCGAACCCACGAGCCCTTGCGGGCTACCTGATTTCGAGTCAGGCCCGTTATGACCACTTCGATACCGCTCCGTATATGTTAACCCGCGCGAGGCGGGATTAACGCTCGTATTCAGTTGTGATAACGGGCAGGCCCGTTATGTCCGTTTGCGGTGCCCGAAATTCGCACTCCTCGCTCACGCTCGGCGAATTTCGACCGCGGCACCCGCTTATTGCTCGCTGTATCCGCCGCAGGCGGCGCTCGCAAACGCGCCCACTTCGATACCGCTCCGTATATGTTAACCCGCGCGAGGCGGGATTAACGCTCGTATTCCGTTGTGATAACGGGCAGGCCCGTTATGTCCGTTTGCGGTGCCCAAAATTTCATTTCTTCAACAGCGCCTAACTATTATAATGTATCCGTTCGTATTTGTCAACCGAAATTTTCAAAAAATTCGCAAAAAGACGGCGGCGTATATTTGCGGCGTCGTGCGGACACAATAGCAATGCGCAAAATCCCTATATTGACAGCAAAGGAGAATTCGTATGCGCATTGCGACGTGTATGCTGGCGTTGTTGCTGGCGTTTTCGGTAATGGTGGGGCTCAGCGGTTGCGGCCGCACCACCGAGGAAGAGGGTGGCACGACCACCACGACCACGGCGGCACCGACCACCACGACTACGACTACGACGACCACGACGATGACCACTACGACCACGATGGCGGCACCGACCACGACCGACGGCGTGCTGCCCGACGCTACCGATTTGATGCCGAATACGACCACGGTGGCAGGCTAAAAAAATCGGAACAGAGAGACCCTCTGTTCCGATTTTTTTACGGTATGCTTTACAGTACGACCGTTTGAATGACGTCATCCTTAAAGGTGACGGGGTAGGTTTTGGAAAGCTCGTCGATCGCGGCTGTTGAAGCGTCGTTTTGCACGGTGGAGAGTACCTGCGCGCGCCACATTTCCTCCGTTCCCACGTAATACACGATGTGACGGCCGTAGTCCGAGGTGATCGAGCCTACGTCCCCCGCACGGCGCGCGTCGTCGAAGCACCACGCGGTGAAATCCTTATTGATCGAGGGGTTGTCCTCAAACTCCCAAAACGCACCGTCCAGGGTGGTGAAATCGGCGGTGTACTCCCGCACCAGTGCGCGGAACGAAGCGGCGGTGCCGTCACCGGCTTCGAAAGCATCCATGATCTCTTTTTCAAGCGCATCCAATGCGGTCTTGTCACCGTAACTGTCGGTGGAGAGGAATAGATGGTACATGTGCGCAAGCGTGTCGGTATTCTTTGCGGGGGGAGCGGTGAGCATATACACCGTGACGTAATCGTCCCCCGTCACCGTTTTGGTGTCACCTGCCTTGGTGTTCTTGTCGAACAGCCATTTGGCAACGTCATATTCTTCGTTGTACCCGACCCCTTCGGCAACGTAGGTGGTGTCGTATTTCTTTTCGGCTTCTTCACGGGTCTTGCATTCGCCGTTATCCACCATCATCTGTACCGCCTTTGCGCGGAATTCCTCGGGAGTCTTACAAGCGGAGAGCGCCTCGGCAGCGGCGGTGGCTTCTTCTGCCGTCTTGTACGTTCCCTTTTCGTCAATGTAGAAGAGGTAACTTGCGACCGAGCAGGTCTGGAAATCCAGCGCGTACTCGTCGTACAACTCGTTGATCTTTTCATCCGTCAGCGATACGTTGTTATACAGCACGCTCTCCTCCATCCACGCGGTGTAGTAGAGGGTATAGAATTCGCGCACGTCGTCAGCGGTCACGCCGTTGTGGAATTTTGAAACGTCCACCGAAAGGGTGGCTTTTTCGATCATATTTTTTGCCGCTTTGTTCAGCGTGGTGCCGCTCTTCTTTGCCGAAGCGTTCAGGGTGAGCATCCACTCAAACTGCTTTTTCGCAGAGGAGACCAGTGCCTCGTATGCTTTAGCATCTTGGTCTTTCAGCGGCTTCTTCTTGTCGTAGGAGAGATACTGATCGGAGTTTTGATACTCCATCTCCATAAAGAAAGCGATCGCACCGTTGGAGACTTCGATATCTTCGCAGGTCGCGGCAACGGCGTCCGATACGTCCGCGACACCGAACGGCTCGACGGTGGTGACGTCTCCACCTCCGTCGGCAGGCTTTTTGTCGAACACGCCCGTGGACCACAACACCCCGCCGACCAGCACGAGTACCAGCAATACCGCGAGCACCGCGACCGGCCAATTGGAGGTTTTTGGTGTATCCTCTTCGGTGTATTGGAACGCGTTTTCAAACGGGTCTTCGTCGACGATCCCACCGTCCTCTTCCGTTTCGGTTTCTTCGACTGCGAGAGTCTCCGCTGTCGGCATAACATCCTTTTCTTCTTCGTTGTACATAGCGGCAGTCTCCTTTTTTAAAATTCGTTTTCGATCGGCATGGTGGCGGCGGCGTTAAGTGCCGTATCCGCACGATGCCCGGCGATATATTCGTAATACGCTTGCGCCCCCACCATGGCGGCGTTGTCACCGCACAGATTGAGGGGCGGGAAGTACAAAGTGATTCCCCGTGCGGCACAGCGGGCCGTCATTTCTTCGCGCAACAGCGTGTTGGCAGACACACCGCCCGCCAGCACCAGCGTTTTTGCCCCGACCGTTTCGGCGGCACGCAGGGTGCGGGTGCAAAGAATATCCACCACCGTGTGCTGGAATGAGGCGGCAAGGTCGGGCAGACACACGTCTTCGCCTTTTTGCTTCGCGTTGTTCAGCTGATTGAGTACGGCGGTCTTCAGCCCCGAAAAACTGAAATCGAACGCACTGCCCTCCACCTTCGGGTGGGGCAGGCGGAAGGCGTGGATATCGCCGTCCTTTGCCAGTTCGTTTAAATGTACACCGCCGGGGTAGGGAAGCCCCATTGCACGGGCGGCTTTGTCGAAGCATTCGCCCGCGGCGTCGTCCCGCGTTTTGCCCAGCACGGTGAATTTCGTGTAATCCTCCACCTGCACGAGATGGGTGTGTCCGCCCGACACCACCAAACACAAAAACGGCGGCTTTAAGTCGGGATGGGCGATGTAATTCGCCGCGATGTGCGAGCGTAAGTGGTGCACGGGGACGAGTGGTTTGCCCGCTGAAAACGCCAGACCTTTGGCAAAGTTAACACCGACCAGCAACGCCCCGATCAGTCCCGGTGCGGCGGTGACCGCCACCGCGTCGATGTCGTTGAGGGTCATATCGGCAGCGGCAAGCGCTTCGCGGCAAAGGCCGCTGATCGCCTCCGCGTGGCGGCGGGACGCGATCTCGGGCACGACACCGCCGTAGAGTTTGTGTTCCTCCACCTGCGAAGCGATGAGTGACGAGCGCACCGCGCGTCCGTCGAATACGACGGCAACGGCGGTCTCGTCGCAGGAGGATTCGATAGCGAGTATATTCATAACGGTTACTCCTCTTTTAAATACAGCGAATACAATACGGCGTCCTCGGTGGGTTGCTCGTAAAAACGGGGGCGCACTCCGTCACACACAAAGCCCTCCCGTTCATACAACGCGCGGGCGGCGGTGTTGCTTTCCCGCACTTCCAACGTGATGCGGCACACATCGGCGGTCGCACTCGCGTGCAGTAACGCGCGGGCGATACCTTCGCGGCGGCGGTTGGGGGAAACGGCGATGTTGGTTACGGCACCTTCCCCCGCGATGACGTGCATGCCGAGGTATCCCACCACCGTGTCGCCGTCCGTCGCGACCAGAAAGCGGGCGAACGGGTTGGCAAGTTCTTCGCGCAACCCGTCCTCGCTCCACGGAAGGGAAAAGCAGGCGGTCTCCAGCGCCGCTACGGCGGAGATATGTTCCGCCTTCATCGGTTGTACGGTGATGCTCATACGCCCACCTCACCGAACCATGCGTCCGCCAGAGAGCAGACGATGGTTTGCAACGCATCCCGCGTGCGGCGGTAGGTATCCACACTGCCGCCGAACGGGTCGGGCACGCCGCCCTGCGGGACGGTGATCTTTTCCTCCGCAACCCCTGCCGCCAGCAGGAGGGCGCGGTGATTTTCGGTCATCACCACGATACGGTCGGCGGCATCCGCCAACTCGCGGGTGAGCGGGCGGGAGCGGTGGCGAGTAATATTCAATCCGCATTCCTCCATCACCGTGACGGCGTGGTCGGCGGCGGGATCACCCGTTGCCGCAAGTCCCGCCGAGGTGACGGCGGCGGAAATGCCGCGTTTGGCGAGTTCGGCACGCATCAACGCCTCCGCCATCGGACTGCGGCAGGTGTTGCCCGTGCATACGAATACGACCGTCATTTCGCTCACCTCCTTGTATCTTCCTATTATACGGAAAAACTCTGCACTTTGCAATCCCCCTATTGCAATTTTTAAGAGATACGGGTATACTAAATATCAGAATTTATCAAAAAGGAGTCCGCCCATGCTGCACCGAGAGTTTTTACGCCCCGCCACCGAGCGGATGTTCGATTCCCGCGATACCCGTTACCGTGCCCCTTTCGGCGCGGTGGCGGTAGAGGAGTCGATTCATTTTCGCGTGTGTTTACCCCGCGCACTCGGCTGTTACGCCGTGCGTTTGGTGATGGAACCGGACGGGGAACGCGCCTTCAACTGGGGTATGTTTTGGTGCGGGATGGAAGGGGACACCCACGAGTGGTGGGAATGCGATTACGCACCGCAAAAAACGGGGCTTTTCTTCTACCGTTTTGCACTGGATACCGCCCGCGGCGTGCGGTTTTTGGTAAAGTGCCCCGACGGTACGGCGCGTCTTTCGGATACGGGCGGCGAAAGTTGGCAGATCACCTGCTACGACGCGGCGTTTGAAACTCCGTCGTGGCTTTGGGGCGGCACGATGTACCAGATCTTTCCTGACCGTTTTGCACCCGACGGCGGCGAAAAGAAACACGTTCCCGCTGACCGCGTGCTTCGCACCGACTGGGGCGGGGTACCGCACTGGCAACCCGATGCCGAGGGGAAGGTACGAAACAACGACTATTTCGGCGGCAGTCTTCGCGGCATCACCGCACATCTCGACCGTCTGGCGGCGCTCGGCATCAGTTGTTTGTATTTAAACCCTATTTTTGAAGCGCATTCCAATCACCGCTACGACACGGCGGATTACGAACGCATCGACCCCTTGCTGGGTGAAGAAAAAGACCTGAAGGCACTGTGCCGTGAAGCAAAAAAACACGGCATTCGCGTGATATTGGACGGTGTGTTCAGTCACACGGGGGCGGACAGCCGCTACTTCAACCGCTACGGGCGGTACGAGGGCGTGGGGGCGTATCAATCCCCCGAATCCCCGTATGCCTCGTGGTATACCTTCCGCAGGTACCCCGACGATTACGCGGCGTGGTGGGATTTCGAAAACCTGCCCGAGGTAAAAGAGGAAGACCCCGCGTTTTCGGAGTATATCAACGGCGAAAACGGCGTGGTGCGCCGCTGGCTCAGAGCGGGCGTTGCGGGCTGGCGGCTGGACGTGGCGGACGAGTTGCCCGACGGCTTTTTGGATACCCTGCGCCGTGCGGCGAAAGCCGAAAAGAAGGATGCTCTGGTACTCGGCGAAGTGTGGGAGGACGCGAGCAACAAGTTCAGTTACGGCCGTCGTCGGCGGTATCTGCTCGGCGAACAGCTCGACAGCGTGATGAACTATCCCTTCGCCAATGCGATCTACGCCTTTTTGAGCGGGGAGTCTCCCGAAGCGTTCTTCCACCCCGTGGGGGATATTTTGGAACATTACCCCGCCCCCGTCGTGCGGGTGTTGATGAATCCGCTCGGTACCCACGACACCCCGCGTGCGCTGACCGTGCTGGGCGGTGAGCCTGCGGGTCGCCGCGGGCGGGACTGGCAGGCAGAAGCACGGCTGTCCCTTGCGGAGTACGCACGGGGCAAGGCGCTTTTGAAACTGGCGGCGACGTTGCAATACTGCCTGCCGGGTGTGCCGTGTTTGTACTACGGAGATGAAGCGGGGGCACAAGGATACCGCGACCCGTTCAACCGCGGGTGCTACCCGTGGGGGCACGAGGATGCCGATCTGCTCGCGTGGTATCAAACACTGGGCAAATTGCGTGCCGCCTGCCCTGCGCTTTCGGACGGCGCGTTTCACCGCCTGCCCGCGCCCGACGGCGTGGTGGCGTTTACCCGTGGGGAGTCGCTTCTCTGTGCGGTCAATCGCGGGGAAGAGGCGGTGACGGTGGCGGTGCCCGCCGCCTTTTGTGAGGCGCCGTGCAAACTCGGCGCGGGACAAATGCAAAACGGCAAACTGCATCTGCCGCCCCTTTCGGCGGCGGTGCTGACAGCGGAATAAACAAACCACCCGCCGTATGCGTGATACTCCAAGCGGAGTATCACGCAACTCTATTCGCCTACGGCGAGTTCTATTGCTACGCAGTGTTATTCGGCTTACGCCGAGTGATATTTGCTTCGCAAGTTTAGG